>CAYGPR010000016.1:0-34934 GCA_964351985.1 uncultured Maribacter sp.
CAGCGGCGCTTATTGAAGGTATTGGATTTGCTGCCTTGTTCGCGGTATAATTCAGAATCAAAACTCATTGACCGCAACGGTTGGTTGCGGTCAATGTTTATTTAAAAATTAAGAATTTTTCAACCTTTGGATTATGGAAAAATTGATTAATGAATTTTCGATCGGACTGTTTTTTTGGCAGACCATATTGTTCATTTTATTACTCTTGCTTTTGCGAAAGTTCGCATGGAAGCCAATTCTTAATGCCGTAAACGAGCGGGAAGATGGCATTAAGAATGCCCTTGCAGCGGCAGAGGAAGCAAAAAAGGAAATGCAGAACGTGACCGCAGATAGTGAAAAGCTATTGAAAGAGGCACGTGCAGAACGCGAAGCCATGTTAAAAGAAGCACGGGAAATCAAGGAAAAGATGATTGCCGATTCAAAAGAACAGGCCAAGACTGAAGGCGACAAAATGATAAAACAGGCCCAGGCTACCATTGAAAGCGAAAAGAAAGCCGCAGTAGCCGAAATCAAGAGTCAAGTTGCGAACCTTTCCGTCGAAATTGCTGAAAAGGTCATTAAGGAACAGCTCTCCAACAAAGACAAACAACTGAAGTTGGTCGAGAATATGTTGGGCGATATAAAATTAAATTAAGATAGAAGAATGAGCGATTCTAGAGCTGCCATACGATATGCGAAAGCTATACTTGACCTTGCCGTTGAGAATAAGGCGACCGATGATTTGGAAAAAGATATGCGGTCAATATCAAGTACCGTTTCCGAAAGCAAGGAACTTCGTGATATGTTGGCAAGTCCTGTTGTTTCAGGAGCTAGTAAGAAGAAGGCTTTGAAAGAGATATTCAAGGATGGCCATTCGATTACAGAGGGACTCATTTCGATGTTAGTTGACAACAAACGGGTCGGTATGCTAAACGAGGTGGCTTTTAAGTATCTTATCTTGAACGAAAAACTAAAGGGTCAAGACGTTGCATTTGTGACTACGGCCGTCCCCTTGACGCCTGAATTGGAAAAGAAGGTGCTAAAACAAATCGGCCAGGTTACCGAAAATAAAGTGACAATTGAAAATAAAATCGATGAGAGCATCATCGGCGGATTCGTTCTACGTGTAGGCGATTTGCAATATGATGCCAGCATCGCGAACAAACTGAACAATTTAAAGCGAGAATTCGCAACGAGTTTATAAATCCATTTTTGAGATAGAAAGCAACTTCTAAAATCGAAAATCGTATATCTAAAATCAAATGGCAGGAGTAAAAGCCGCTGAGGTATCAGCAATTTTAAAGAAACAGTTATCAGGATTCGATGCAACCGCTACTTTAGACGAAGTAGGAACCGTGTTGCAGGTAGGTGATGGTATTGCAAGGGTCTACGGCCTTGAGAATGTCCAGTACGGCGAATTGGTGGAATTCGAAGGCGGATTGGAAGGGATCGTTTTAAACCTTGAAGAAGATAACGTAGGGGTCGTATTATTGGGGCCATCTAGGCAAGTAGGTGAAGGAGATACCGTTAAACGTACTCAGCGAATCGCTTCCATAAATGTGGGCGAGGGTATTGTCGGTCGTGTGGTAGATACCTTAGGAAACCCCATCGATGGTAAAGGCCCTATTGCCGGCAAGACCTATGAAATGCCATTGGAACGTAAGGCACCTGGGGTAATCTTCCGTGAGCCCGTTACTGAACCTTTGCAATCCGGTATCAAGGCTATCGATGCAATGATTCCTGTTGGACGTGGTCAAAGGGAGTTGGTTATCGGCGACCGTCAGACGGGTAAGACTACGGTTTGTATCGATACCATCCTAAATCAAAAAGAATTTTATGATGCCGGGGAACCGGTATATTGCATTTATGTGGCTATTGGCCAAAAAGCGTCTACTGTTGCCGGAATTGCACAAGTTTTGGAAGATAGAGGAGCACTGGCATATACAACTATTGTTGCTGCAAATGCATCAGATCCTGCACCCATGCAGGTATACGCGCCATTCGCGGGTGCGTCTATCGGTGAGTATTTCCGCGATACCGGTCGTCCGGCCTTGATTATTTATGATGATTTATCGAAACAGGCTGTGGCCTATCGTGAGGTTTCCCTTCTTTTGAGAAGACCACCAGGACGTGAGGCATACCCCGGTGATGTTTTCTATTTGCACTCCCGTTTGTTGGAGCGCGCGGCAAAAGTCATTAATGATGATGAAATTGCAAAGAACATGAACGATTTGCCAGAAGTATTGAAACCGATGGTAAGAGGTGGCGGATCTTTGACTGCACTACCCATTATCGAAACACAGGCGGGTGACGTTTCCGCATATATTCCGACCAACGTAATCTCGATTACAGATGGACAGATTTTCTTGGAACAAGATTTGTTCAACCAAGGGGTTCGGCCTGCAATCAACGTGGGTATTTCGGTATCGCGTGTTGGGGGTAACGCACAAATCAAGTCTATGAAAAAAGTGGCGGGAACCTTGAAATTGGACCAAGCACAGTTCCGCGAGCTAGAAGCTTTCGCCAAATTCGGTTCCGATTTGGATGCTGCCACGTTAAATGTTATCGAAAAAGGACGTCGTAATGTTGAAATCCTGAAACAAGCCCAGAACGACCCTTTTACGGTAGAAGACCAAGTAGCAATCATATATGCAGGTTCTAAAAACCTTCTTAGGGATGTTCCTGTCGAAAAGGTAAAAGAATTCGAACGTGACTATTTGGAATTCTTGAATGCAAAGCATAGAGATGTATTGGATACTTTGAAATCCGGTAAACTGACTGATGAGGTAATCGACACATTGACCTCAGTTGCTAAGGATCTTTCAGGAAAGTATAGAGCATAATCAGCCTAATAAAGAGAAATGGCGAATCTTAAGGAAATACGAAACAGAATAGCATCGGTATCTTCGACTATGCAGATAACCAGTGCCATGAAAATGGTATCGGCTGCCAAGTTGAAAAAGGCGCAAGATGCCATTACCGCTATGCGGCCTTATGCGGATAAGCTGACTGAGTTGTTACAAAGTTTGAGCGCTAGTTTGGATTCTGACTCCGGTAGCAAGTATTCGGATGATCGTGAGGTAAACAAGGTACTCATTGTTGCGATTACCTCAAATAGGGGACTTGCCGGGGCGTTCAACTCCAATATTCTAAAGCAGTGTACGATACTTTTGAACGAAACCTATGCTGGTAAACAAGTAGATTTCATTGCAATAGGTAAAAAGGCGAACGATTATTTCAAAAGGAAATCGACGGTAATCGCCAATCATAGCAGCTTGTACGAGGATTTGACATTTGACAATGTCGCCGCTATCGCTGAGGATTTGATGGAGCAGTTCACCTCTGGAAATTACGATCGTATCGATATTGTTTACAACAAGTTCAAGAACGCCGCAACCCAAATCGTAATGACCGAACAATTCTTGCCCATCGTTCCTATGGAAGGAAGCGAGAATTCCGCTGCAGACTACATCTTTGAGCCTTCAAAAGTTGAAATCGTCGAGCAATTGATTCCCAAGTCTTTAAAGACACAATTATATAAGGGAATTCGTGATTCTTTTGCCAGTGAGCATGGTGCGCGTATGACGGCGATGCATAAAGCAACCGATAATGCCACCGAATTACGAGATCAATTGAAATTGACGTACAACAAAGCACGACAGGCGGCAATTACCAATGAGATACTTGAAATTGTTGGTGGAGCGGAAGCGTTGAACAATTAGGTGTAGTGATAACGGAGCCAAATTTAAAAACTGCGGAACCCCTAAACAATTAAGCGTCATTGCGAGCAACGCGAAGCGATTTCTTAATCGCGAAGACCGTCCACAACAAAAATACCCTAAAGATTAAACCTCACATCTCCGTGAGGTTTTCTCATTTTTATCAGATTGCTATTTTATTCTTCTTTAGAAGTAAAATATGTCTTTTTTAACCGATTTTTGCCGCTCCTATGCAATCCAATAAGACGGCCTTACTTTTCATCTTTATTACGATTCTTGTCGATGTCATCGGCATCGGGATCATACTTCCCATTATTCCGGATTTGATCATGGAACTGACGGGTGAAGGCATTGATATGGCGGTCATATACGGTATGTGGTTGACAACCGCTTTTGCAGGCATGCAGTTTTTGTTTTCGCCTGTTTTAGGAGAGATTTCAGATCAATATGGCCGTCGCCCCATTTTGTTGATAGCCTTGCTCGGATTAAGTGTTGATTATCTTATCCATGCTTGGGCCCCAACGATAACCTGGTTGTTCGTTGGTAGGTTTCTTGCAGGTATTACTGGTGCCAGTTTTACCGTCGCCTCGGCATATATTGCTGATATAAGCACAAAAGAGAACAAGGCAAAGAATTTTGGTTTGATCGGGGCCGCCTTTGGGTTAGGGTTTATCATTGGACCAGCAATCGGAGGATTTTTTGGTGAAATCGATATTCGACTTCCCTTTTATATTGCAGCGGGATTAACCTTTGCCAATTTTCTTTTTGGATTATTTTTCGTTCCGGAATCATTAGTGCCAGAAAATCGCAGACCGATTAATTTTTTGAAAATGATTCCCGGGGTTTCTTTGGTCAGCCTGCGGAATTATAAGGGAGTCCTATTGTTGATTTTCGCTTTCTTTTTGGCGAACCTGGCGGGCCAGGCATTGCCTTCCACCTGGTCCTATTATGGCATCGAGCGCTATGATTGGAGTCCGAAGGAAATCGGAATTTCACTTATGGTGGTAGGCTTACTGGTCGCCATCGTACAAGGATTTTTAGTAGGTCTGTTCACAAGGAAATTTGGACGAAGAAACGTAATTATTATCGGTTTCCTTTTATGGACGGTTGGCATGTTCTTATTTTCCATAGCGACAGAACCTTGGATGTTGTACGCCTTTTTGATTCCGTATGCGCTAGGAGGAATTGCAGGGCCTACGGTACAAGGGGTCATTTCGAATGAAGTATCTGAAAAAGAACAGGGCAATCTGCAAGGGGCGATTACTGGTCTGGTGAGCGTTACCGCAATTCTGGGACAATTGATTTTCTCTCCCGTATTTTATTATTTCATTCGGCCCGAGGGAGCAATCTACTATCCCGGTGCACCGTATACCTTAGCGGCTATCTTTCTGCTTACGGCCTTTATTTTTGCTATGTTGGCGATGAAAAAAATGAAATTGACCTAAGCCGAATCTACTGTTTTTAAGGTCTAGCCACTTTATTGGAAAAAATTCTGCCATCGTATGTAACATTTTTAATGAAATGTATCTAAAAGGAAAATAGTATAAAGCAATCCTTATGAATACATTAAAAAAAGTAATTATCAGCCTGATGCTTGTAACGGCAATTGGAATACAGGCCCAAAACCGACATTTTGAAGTGATTGTTCAAGGTGAGGGGCAACCCATTCTTCTTTTCGCGGGATTTACTTGTACAGCCGATGTCTGGAATGAAACGGTAAACGATCTTTCTAAAAACTATGAATGCCATGTATTTACTTTTGCCGGTTTCGGTGAGGTTCCGCCTATAGAAAAGCCTTGGCTTCCAAAAATAAAGGAGGGTGTTAAGGCTTACGTAGAAGGCTTAAACCTAGAAAATCCTATAATTATTGGCCATAGCTTGGGCGGAGCGCTGGCACTATGGTTGGCTTCCGAAGATAAGAATCCCTACCAAAAATTGATTATCGTTGACGCACTACCTTCGACCGGAGCTTTGATGATGCCCAATTTCAAAAGTGAAAATATCGTCTATGACAATCCATGTAACAAACAATTGTTGGAAATGGATGAAGATTCATTCGACCAAATGGCTTCCCAAATGGCAGCGGGAATGACTTTGAAAAAAGAAAAACAAACTCAACTAAAGGATTGGATGATTCAGTCCGATCGTGAGACCTATGTTTACGGGTACACCGACTTGTTGAAATTGGACTTGAGGGAAGACTTATCGAAAATAGAAATTCCGGTGGTGATTTTGGCGGCGACCCACCCCTATGGAAAAGAAATGGCGCAAAAAACGTATGATGAACAATATAAAAACCTGAAAGACTACAATTTGGAATTCGCAGATGGCTCCGCCCATTTCATCATGTACGATAGACCCGAATGGTTCTTAGAAAAGATAAACGAAAATTTAGAGTAGGCAAATGACCGAAAAGGCCTCGAATTTTGAAACGATTTACCAGGCAAATTATCAAAAGGTAGTTCGTGTCTGTAAGGGCTATGTCAATGGTGACGAGGCACTTGCCAATGATTTGACTCAAGAGGTGTTCATAAAGGTCTGGGAGCATTTGCATACGTTTCGAAATGAATCGAGTATTTCAACATGGGTCTATCGTATAACGGTCAACACTTGTCTGCTCGAATTACGAAAAAAAAAGTACACGAAAGTATCCGCGCAATTGGAACAAATCGCCGAAGCCGAAGTAGAGCGTTCATTAACCAAGGAGAATCAATTACAGCGTATGCACAATTGCATTAACAAACTTCCGAAAGAAAGCAGAAGTATTATTCTATTGGAGCTTGAGGGCCTTGCGCAAAAAGAAATAGCGAAGGTTATAGGAATTTCCCATGAAGCCGTTCGCATTCGCGTGCATCGTATAAAACAAAGTTTAACCAAATGTGTACAGCATGAAAACATTCGATGATTTAAAGAAAGATTGGCAAGGCCAATCCCAACCTGAAGTCCCTAAAGATGGGCCAAATAGGATTATTGAAAAAATGACGTTCATAAAAAAAGGCCAACGGATTACAAATATCATTCTATCGATAACGGCACTCGTACTTATCGGATTTTTCTTTTATGTAGCGGCCTACAATTACCGTACGGTAACCATGGGGCTGCTATTGATGGTCGGGGCATTGACTGTTCGAATAGTCTTGGAGGCGATAAGCATCCGGAATATTAAAAGAATGGATGTTACCGAAGACGCCGTTGTTTTTAGACAACGGTTGCTTTCCTATTATAAGCAGCGTCAGAAAGTCCATTTTTGGGTTACGCCTCTTGTGATTTTAGCATATTGCATCGGCTTTGTAATGCTTTTGCCATCGTTTAAAGTCAGTTTGTCCGCTGGTTTTTATACCTATATCGTTGTTTCCTCAATGGTTTTATTGCTGGTTTTGGGACTTTTCATCATAAAGCAAATACGTAAAGAACTTTCGTTACTTCGAGAACTGAAAGATTAGGTCATCGATAAGATTGCGAGTGCAACTAAACTTTGTTGCAAGGGTATAAATGTCTAATTTTAGCCCCTAACCTCAGCATTATTGAATCCGCTCAAGAAACTCTTCAAACAAACGGCCATTTATGGGCTGGCAACGGTGCTGCCAAGGATGCTGTCATTTCTGTTAGTCCCGATCTATACGGCCGTTATGGCACCTGGGCTGTATGGTGAGGTCAGCATCATCTTTGCTTGGTTCGCTATCTTCAATGTCATTCTTGCCTATGGAATGGAAACCGCTTTTTTTCGTTTTTACAACGGTACTGACGACAAGGAAAAAGTGGTTTCGACGTCTTTAATATCGATTTTGGCAACTTCTATTGGTTTTGCTTTTCTTGCACTATTATTTCAAAATTCAATAGCTTCCGTTACGGACATCGAAGCAAGATATATTCGCTTTGTCGTTTACATTTTAGCTTTGGATGCCCTTGTAATCATCCCATTTGCATGGCTTCGGGCCACTGAAAAGCCTATGAAATATGCAGTGGTCAAGATTCTGAACGTAATGATGAATCTAGGGTTAAATCTCTTTTTTCTTTTACTATTGCCTAAAATGGTCAGTGAGAATCCTGTTTCTTTCTTTGGATGGATGTACCGCCCCGATTTTGAAATCTCCTATATTTTTATTTCGAACCTGCTTGCCAGTGCCATTACGTTGTTGCTGATGCTGAAATTATATCTCCGCACCCATTACGTTTTTGACAAAACCCTTTGGAAGCGGATGATGAAATATGGCTGGCCCGTACTGGTGGCCGGTATTGCATTTACGATCAACGAAGTCTTCGATCGTATTTTGTTGGAAAATCTACTTCCTGAGGCGATTGCCGAGAGCGAGGTCGGAAAATATTCGGCCTGTTACAAATTGGGGCTTTTCATGACCCTTTTTGCAACGGCCTTCCGTATGGGTATCGAACCCTTCTTTTTTAGTCACGCGGGTACTGAAAACCCACAGAAAGCCTATGCGCAAATCACGAATTACTTTGTAGTTTTGGGCAGTATCATTCTGTTGGCCGTTGTAGTCTTTGCTGATGTTCTCAAAGTACTTTTTGTGCGCGACGAAGCGTATTGGGAGGCTATGGATATTGTTCCGCTAATCGTTCTGGCCAGCTTTTTTCTGGGCATCTACCACAACCTTTCAGTCTGGTACAAAGTAACCGATAGAACGCGTTACGGAGCCTTCATCTCGGTCATCGGAGCTATTATAACAATTGGTATAAATTATTTTTTCATACCATTCATTGGATATATGGCATCTGCCATTGCCACAGTTTTGGCATACGGCAGTATGATGGTTTTATCGTATTATTTGGGAAAGTCACGCTATCCTGTGCCCTATAATTTCAGGAAGATTGTTTTTTATCTCTCCATATCCATTTTATTCTCGGCATTGTCATTTTATGTTTTTGATAGGAATTTAATTATCGGGATCGTATTACTTTTATTGTTCTTCGGCCTCGTCTATAAACTTGAGAACGAAATGCTGAAAAGGATATTTTTAAGACGAAAAGGTTAAATTAAGACGGAAGCGGGGTATGGGATGTAGGAAGTCTTCCTATAGCCCGTGCCCGGCCAAAAAGCAAAAACAATGAACATTAAAATCATTAACAGATCGTCACACTCGCTACCGCACTATGAGACTGGTGCCTCTGCAGGAATGGATTTGAGAGCCAATATTTCTGAAGCGGTCACGTTACAACCTTTAGAGCGGGCGATTATTAAAACCGGACTTTTCATTGAGCTTCCAGTGGGTTTTGAGGCTCAAGTGCGACCTCGAAGTGGTCTTGCGGCAAAAAAGGGAATTACGGTGCTCAATGCCCCGGGAACCATAGATGCAGATTATCGCGGCGAAATCGGCGTGATTCTTGTGAACTTATCTAATGAAGTGTTTACCGTTGAAAATGGTGAGCGTGTGGCTCAACTGGTCATCGCAAAACACGAAAGGGCTGAATGGGAGGAGGTAGAAGAGTTGTCGGAAACATCTAGGGGCGAAGGTGGTTTTGGAAGTACGGGGGTAAAATAAAAAGGCCCTTAACGCCCGATGGGGGAATTAAGAAGCGGAATGAAAAAAGTGAGATTTCTTAGTTTGCTACTGTTTTTGGAACTGTGTTGTGTTCCAATGCAAGCACATGCCCAAGATTTCGATTTAAATTTCTTATTTAACCAATGGGCTATTTCGTTTCCTGAGTCTTCCGATGATATTGCCATAGTTAGAAACCCAAAAAGCGAACACTTTCTCAACCGAAAAGACGTTAGCTCCGTGTATGACTTTACAATCGGAATGGATTCAATAATATTTCAAAAAAAAATGATAAATAGGGAATCATGGTGCGGAACGTTTGGAGAAAGGGATATTTTGGGCGAAGAAATTTGGACATTGGATTTTGAAAACAAAAAGTTGCGAAACGACATATATTTTGAATCTTCCGAAAATCAAGACCATGCCAATTATTCGGCGATTTACAGTATTCAAGTGCTGCAAAGCGATTATATGAAACTCCGTCTGGAAAAAGAACTATTTGAAGGAGAACTGTTGGATGATTAAAAAAAGCCACATTTTAGTTTTAATATTAGGATTACTCATAATTCCTTACCCGTTCTATGCCCAAGAAGAACAACCCGAAATCAGTCTAGAACCAAGTGCCGAGGTTTTTCTAGAAGACTATTCCGATGAATTTCAAGAGAAGTTTTTTGAAGCCTTGAAACAAAAAGGGATTGAAAACCACGACAAAGCCATTAATTTGTTGTTGGAATGCAAGCAGTTAGATGACGCAAACAATGTGGTCGACCATGAACTTGCCAAAGCCTATTTTGAGGATAATCAGTTTATTTCGGCTCAAGGGTATGCCGTTGAAGCCGTACTATCTGAGCCGGCGAACTTTTGGTATTTGAACACTTTGGTGAACGTTTTACAAAATCAAGGCAGTTCTATGGAAGACGTGAAATCAAAAATCCCTTTGGATAATATCAAGCTTCAAGAAAATCTTGCAGTGATATATTTTAGGAAAGGTAATTATCAGGAGGCTTTGACAGTATTGAAAGGAATAAAAGGCTCCTCATTTACGAAAGAACTTTCCTCAAAGATCAATGACTCCACAAAAAATGAAGAACAAGTAGAAGAAAGCAGATCGGTCAGTTTCTCCGTTACGAATGAAGGCACTTCGGATCCATTCGATGATTACAAAGTGAGAATCGAGGGTTTCATTAGGGGCAATAATCTGGGCATTTTAGATCAGCTGTCCGCTGAAGCTTTGGAGATTTATCCCTCGCAGCCTTTTTTCTATTACGCACGGGGTTATGCTTTGAATAAAAAGAAAAAGCATAAAGAGGCCATTGAAGTTCTCGAAGCTGCTCTAGATTATTTATTGGACGACCCTTCACTGGCCAATAAAATCTATCAACAACTTGCTGATGCCTATACGGCAACAAATAACACTTCGAAGGCAAATATGTATCTTCGTAAGGTCAAACCCGGATTTTAGCTATGATAAAAGTACCTCGATTTGCACTGCGCTTTCTGGTTCTCGGTGCTTTTTTGTTTTTGGCCTCTTCATGTAAATCGAAAAAAATTATTTCCGATGGCACGCTCGATGCCAATATCTCGGCCAAGAACCTGATCAAAACCCACTATCAAAATCAACTTGACTTCAAGACCATAAGTGGTAAAATTAAAATTGAGTACTCCGATGGAGATGATGCACAGTCCGTAGGGATCAGTCTTCGCATTAAAAAGGACCAAGCCATTTGGATGAGCGCTCCCTTGGGCATTTTCAAAGCCTATATTACTCCTGATAGGGTATCCTTTTACAACAAACTCGAGAACACCTATTTCGATGGTGATTTTGCATACCTAACCCAACTCTTGGGCACCGAACTCGATTTCAAGAAAGTACAGAATTTATTGTTAGGTGAGGCACTATTCGATTTGCGCAAGGCAAAATATTCGGTTACCTCAACAGGTGAAACCTATCTTTTGAAGCCAAAAGAACCTATTGAACTTTTCAAGATACTTTTCGAAATCGAACCTAAGAACTTTAAAATGGCCTCTCAACAGTTGTCACAGCCATCTCAAAAGAGATTGTTGAATATCAATTATAAAAACTACCAGAAAATCTACAAGTGGGTCCTGCCGAACGAGATATCTATTTTGGCGACCGAAGGAACGAACAGAAATACAATCAACTTAGAGTATCGAAATATGCAGTTTGACGAACCGGTCAACTTCCCCTATAAGATTCCTAAGGGATATGAAGAAATCGTTTTGACCAAGAATGATATTTAAGAAAACATATCAGTACCGTTGGCTGTTGATTTTAGTCATATTTATGGCTCAATCGGTTTTTGCCCAGACTGATGAACAAAAGGCACTCGAAGCAAAACGAGAACGACTACAATCAGAAATACGGGACATCAATAGATTGCTTTTCGCACAGGAAAAAGAAAAAGGCAATGTTTTGGATCAAATGGAAGCCCTTGATCAAAAAATAAACGTACGCCAACAGTTGATTCGCGTCACCAACCAACAATCGAATCTTTTAAATCGGCAAATCAATGCCAACATTCGCAATATTTCCAAACTGCGTGAAGATTTGGAAACCTTGAAGAAAGAATATGGCGACATGATTCAAAAGTCATATCAGAACAAGTCGAAGCAGAGCCGGTTGATGTTCCTGCTCTCTTCAGAAAATTTTTACCAAGCCTTTAAAAGGCTTCAGTATATGAAGCAGTACACCGAGTTCAGAAAAAAACAAGGGGAACAGATTATGGAAAAAACCGATGATCTGGCCCGATTGAACAAAGACCTGACCGAAGAGCGCAAGGTCAAGGAAGTTTTGATAGCACAGAACAAGAAAGCCAAGGCAGAGCTGATGGAGGAAATCAAGAGCCAGAAAGACTTATTGGCGACCATTAGAAAAAACGAAAGCGATTATGCGTCCGCCATTGAAAATAAGGAACGCGAGGCCAAAGAAATTGACAAACAGCTTGAAAAATTGATTCGAGAGGCTATAGCTGCCGCGAACAAAGAATCGGATAAAACGAATACGAGTGATACATCTAGATTCTTTTTGACTCCCGAAGCGACCATTGTTGCCAATAACTTTTCGGCAAATAAGGGCAAGCTGATCTGGCCTGTGGAAAAAGGCATCAAAAGTCAAGGTTTTGGGATTTATAGGGATGCGGTATATCCTGGAATAAAACATGAAAGTAACGGAGTTATCATTGCTACGGATGAAGGCGCAAAGGCAAGGGCGATTTTTAAGGGCGAGGTGCTGGCCATAATTTCCGTTCCGGGGGGTAATAAAGCGGTACAAATAAAGCATGGAAACTTTATTAGCACCTATTATAACTTATCGAATATCTACGTCAAAAAGGGAGATATCGTGGAGGCCAAAACCGAATTGGGCGATATTTATACCAATCGGTCTAACGGCCAGACACGGCTAAAATTTTACCTTCATCAGAATACCGATAAGCTGAACCCTGAGGAATGGGTCTATCAATTATAAGGAATACTATGGACAAGATTTTAAATATCAAAGGCACGTTTACACTTCACAATGGAACCAACATGCCCTATTTGGGCCTTGGGACCTATCAATCCGATAATGATCAAGAAGTCATCGATGCCGTTACATATGCTTTGGAAATCGGATATCGCCATATTGATACAGCTTCGATATATGGCAATGAAGAAGGTGTGGGAAAAGGAATCAGAGAAAGTAATGTAGCTCGTGAGGCTATTTTTTTGGTTAGTAAGGTGTGGAATGATGATCAAGGCTATGAAAGCACGTTGAAGGCATTTGAAGCAAGCCTAAAACGATTAAATACGGACTATTTGGATCTGTACCTTGTTCATTGGCCGGTACCCGGAAAATACAAGGATACATGGCGTGCTCTTGAAAAATTATATCATGAAAAACGTATTCGTGCCATTGGGGTCAGCAATTTCATGAGGCATCACCTTGAAGATGTTCTTGAGGGTGCAGAAATTGTTCCTATGGTCAACCAAATGGAATTTCACCCTTATGTTGTGCAACAAAACCTTATTGATTTTTGCAAAAGTAAGAACATACAATACGAAGCCTGGTCGCCTTTTATGCAAGGAAAACTTTTCAAATTGGATATTTGTGATAGGCTAGCAAAGAAATATGGCAAAACACCCGCACAAATAATACTACGTTGGAATTTGCAAAAGGGGGTAGTAACGATACCTAAGTCTACCAAAGCCAATAGAATAAGTTCTAACGCCGATATCTTTGATTTTGAACTATCGAATGACGAGGTAGCCTATCTCGATAGTTTTGATAGAGGGGAACGTATTGGGCCTGACCCCAACAACTTTGAATTTTGAAAATCTAGCCCATAAATAAAGCTCGTAGTTCCGTAGCTTCGTTTGGTTTCATTTTCCCGGCAAGTACAAGACTTAACTGTTTCCTCCTCAAAGCACCATCAAAGCGTTCTTTTTCAATTTCGGTCTCGGGCTGAAGTGATGGTACTTCGGTAGGTTTTCCAGTTTCGTCAACGGCTACGAAAGTATAGATGGCTTCATTGGCCTTGGTGCGTTTGCCATTATAGCGATCTTCCATCCAAACATCGATATATACTTCCATTGAAGTATTGAAGGCTCTTGAAACTGCTGCTTCTACGGTAACTACACTGCCCAACGGAACTGCTTGATTGAAGGCAACATGGTTAACCGATGCGGTAACCGTAATGCGTCGGCTATGTCGGCGCGCCGCAATGCTGGCCGCGCGATCCATTCGTGCCAAAAGTTCTCCTCCGAAAAGATTGTTCAAAGGGTTGGTCTCGCTCGGGAGTACCATATCGGTCATTACAGTTCGTGAATCTTTGGGATTTTTGACTTCCATATCACAAATTTTCGGCAAAGATACGAGCAATATATAAGGAGAAAAGCCGGATGTGCTTTTATTTTTTTGAAAGCAGCCAAGCATCTTTCGACTGCGTACTCTTGATCTTACGTAGTTCTCGCAGCGCTTCTTGGGCATCGGTATAACGGCTATAGGTAACTACATGAAGACCATGATCATTGGTACCCAAATATTCGGCTTCAAAGCCACGTCGCTTTAATTGACCGATTTTCTTATCGGCATTTTTCCTGAAGCGAAATGCGCCTGCCACGATGTGGTGGGTTGCGACATGCTTCTTTTTGGTGATGACATCCAAATTAACGGTAGGTAGTTCTATGGGTTTTGCATCAAAAAAGGTTGCTTCCTGAATATGCTCCGAGACTTTTTGCTGTGCCTCCTCTTGAGCCAGTTGTTGGGCATTTACGGTTTCGTTGTAAAAGCGTAGCCCTGTTAATCCTGTAGAAACGGCCAAAAGAAAAATAGCCGCATATTTTAGATAGGGCCGAAGTGTGAATTCAGAATGCCTTTTTTGTTCAGGAGTTATGATGAACGGAATACGCTCTTCTAGTTCGGCCACCTCCTCTTTTAGTACTTCGCGGATCACAGGGGCGGATGCAAATGACGATAGCCCGAACGAAGAGGTCAAATAGTTCACCTTGTCCGAAGGTTGAAATACGATTTTAGCATCACTGTTCAAAAAAAGCTTCCCGACATTGGTAAGCGTCAAATGCTCGCCTTGAATCAACTTCCCTTTCCAGATCTTGACCAAGTCGGTCAGTTTGGCCAACATCTCCTCATAAGATACTTTCTCTGCCTCCGCCATATAAGACACCAATAAGCCGTCGTTCGAGGTCAATTGAGCGTTGAATGAAAGCGATTTTGATGGAGGATAAAAAGTATTGGCATTGGTATCGATGACCGCAGACTTTGTTTGCGTCAAAAAAGCACCAAAGTCGGGGACGACCACACAGTTGTAACGATATAATAATTCGGCTATATAGTGTTCTAAGGCCATATCGACAAATATTGGAAAAAATCGGACGGTTCAAAACCCCGAACGTAACTTTTTATTAACATTAAATTTTATGTATTTTGTGAATAACTATGAGCGATTCACAACTCTCTGAAGAAGAATTGATTGCCCTTTTGCGACTGCAGAACATTCCGAATATTGGTGATGTGATTGCCAAAAAATTGATTTCACACTGCGGTGGACCGATGGCTGTTTTTAAGGATAGACGGCAGCAACTGCTGAAAATTGATGGTATAGGTACTTACACGCTTCAAGGGCTTTACGATACCGAGCATCTAGAGGCCGCTCAACAGGAGTATGAGTACATTAAGAGGAATAACCTAGGCTATTCCTATTTTATGGGGGAAGACTACCCAATGCTCTTAAAGCATTGTATCGATGGCCCTATCTTACTTTTCAAAAGAGGTAATATCGATTTAACGGGCCGTAGGATTATCAGTATTGTGGGAACACGTAATATTACTAGTTATGGTACTGCATTTTGTGAGCGGTTTATTGAGGAAATAGCCCCCTTAGACCCTATCATTGTGAGCGGTTTTGCCTATGGAATCGATATCTGCGCTCAAAGAGCTGCTATAAAGCATGGTCTTCAAACTATAGGATGTCTTGCCCATGGATTAAATCAGATCTATCCAAAAGTGCACTCCAAGTATATGTCCGATGTGGAGAAAAATGGAGGATTCTTCACCGAATTCTGGAGTACGAGCAATCCCGATCGTGAAAATTTTCTGAAGCGCAATCGGATCATAGCGGGTATGGCCGAAGCGACGGTGGTCGTAGAATCGGCTGAAAGAGGAGGAAGTTTGGTTACTGCTGACATTGCCAATAGCTATAACCGCGATGTGTTTGCAGTTCCGGGTAGGGCACAAGACAAATTCAGTTCTGGCTGCAATAACCTTATCAAACAACAAAAAGCCCAGATGCTGACCTCGGCGGCCGATTTGGTCTATCTTTTAGGATGGGAAGTCGAGAAAGCGGAATCCAAAACAGTGCAGAAGCAACTTTTTGTAGAATTGGACGACACCGAACAATCGATCTATTCCTATTTACAAAAAGATGGGAAACAGTTGTTGGACAGTATCGCCCTAGAATGCAAAATACCTATTTTTAGGGTTTCATCTACCCTTCTGAATATGGAAATGAAGGGAGTAATTCGGCCGTTACCGGGGAAATTGTTCGAGGCCATATAGTTTCTTCCAAACTATTGGGTCGGTAATCAAAGAATAGTTCTTCTAAAAGCCGTTCGAATGGTAGTTCATCGATAAAACGTTTCAATTAAAGGCAATATTCTCTTTCTGAAACAGCAGTAAAAAAAAAGCAAACAGACCGAGCGGTCTTTTTCATTAAAGGAGGGCAAATTATCGTATTGGCCCACTTTTAGTGCCAAAAGTCTCCAAATACGTTCCTGGGGTGCCGTTTTTCGAGAGGCTCTCAATGGATACTTGTATTTCTTTTGCCGAATCTGAATTGAAAAATTCTATCTTGGCATTTCCATTCATATCAGTCAAAACAGATGGAGTCCAATACAAGGTGGCTCGATAGTCGGGTGCTTCATGGCGGTCTAATTTCATATCATATTTCGGGGAGTAAAATGTTTTTCCCGCTGCATGGCCAAAAACAGTTGCTTTTGGCAAGTTGCTTTCGTCAGGCAAGGAGTAATACCCTTGTTTTGTATAAATCAAGATTATGCCGCCCTGACCTTGTAGCGCAGAGATCATGGCAGCCGTACCCCCTTTCAATACTTCGATTCTCTCGATCGACCGAACATCCAAGCTAAGAACAGAACCTGGTATCGGTGATTCTGCTGTTGCTATACCTGAACCGCTAAGCCCACTTCGAGGTTGTTCTCCCAATCCCCCGCTTTGTAGCGTTGGGACCGACGTGGGCATTTGGGCCGATGTGGCCTCAAATTGTTGTACTCCGTCTATTAGCCACAATGGATTACCTCCGTTCCTTATACTGATTCTCCTATCCATGCCAGTGCCGGAGACGCGAATTCCCGCAATCCCACTTAAAAGTTGGAAAATATCATTTAAAGGTTCTTTGTCGTCAGAGTATATTGTGACGTCAGGTAGGATGCCGGCAACCGAAGGCAATGCCGCCGTGACCATATCGATTCTATCGGCTGCTACTGTTACCTCATCTAACATTGTGGTATTATCAAATGAGAATAGTGAATCCATTTTCGAGCGTGCTGTAGCGAACTCTAAAAAAGTATCGTCTTCCTGGTTTTCAAAAGGCATTAGGGTTTTGAATTCGGGTTTTGGGGCTTTATATGTTCCTTCGTCCAATTCAACAACGATTTCTATGGGCTTCTCTTTTTCATTTTGAGCATTGAATACAAGCTTAACACTATCCTTTTGGTTTAGATTCTCAATAAGGAACTTTCCTTTTTCATCAGTTGTCGTTGTATAAAGCTTCGTTTCTTCGCTCGATTTGGCAAAAACGGAAAGAACACTATTGATTAAAGGTCGATTCTTTACCTTATAGGCAGTACCTGAGATTTTTAGCCCTTGTGAAAATGAAATTTTTTTTTGGACCATATCTTCTTGCCAAAGCTCTGGCCAATCGAACTTGCGCCAACCGTGGGTCATCATCACAAGGTCCAATCGATTCACAGTACTTCTCGTTTGGTCCTTAAATAGGAATCCCGGGTTTTCGATTTGTCCCTTTACTTCGGATTCCAATAAAAGATGGGTCAAAATGTTCGAAGAAGTCGAACTTTTTAAGGATTGTTCGGTATCGGTAACGGCTACCGATATTTCGGTCGAAATCGGTCGGCCATCGGTATCGGTGACATTAACGTTAAGCGTTATTTTATCCCTTTTCCCAGGTTTTGATGGTGTAATGTTGGCGCGAATCACCAACTCATCTTGATTATTGACGAAAAGTGCGCGTTCGCACCATGGTTTTCTTTCTTCGTCAAAAAGGGTAAGGGTCAAAACACCACTCGGAATTTTAGTTTTGGGAATGTCAAATGAAAGGGTCGGCCGAAAACCGAATTTAAATTTTCCTTGATAAAATTTTTTATTGCGGAGACTTCCAATAATATAAAATGCCTTGTTTCTTATACTTTCGCTGGCGGAAACAGTAACCCGAATACTTTTTTCGCTAGAATTATTTATGGAAAGTGAATATCCCTCGTTTAGAATCTTTGGCAATGGGAATTGCCGGCCACTGTCAAGAATGGCCTTATAACGTTCCCCCTTTTTTGGAACTAATTGAAAAAATCCGGCCCCGTTTTCCAAAGTATTCAGTTGAGCCGATATTTTCCCTTCGGAGTCCACAACCTGTCCTTTTATATCTTTTCCCAGACCGTTGCTGCCAACCGCTCTGAAAGCCATCTTTATGGGAAGGTTCGCTACGGCATATCCTCCTTCGGGGAAAAACTGTAGGTCCGTACCATCTTTGGCCTCAAGCCCAGTTTGTTTCTCTGAATCTCCGGTGATTTTGATTGTTTTCGTGTAGAAAAAATCTGGGTCAAAATTTCGCATCCAATCGGTATAGGCTCTCAATTGATAATTGCCTTTAGGGATGTATTTTGGAATTTTTAATGATCCTGACGCCCTTCCACTGGCTAATTCATGTGACTGTGATACTAATATGGTATTATTCGGCCCGATTAAATCGATATAAAGTACTTTGCTGGCGAGATTATATTCCAAAAAACTTCCTAGGGTTGAGTAGGCGCTATACCAGAGTTCTTCCCCTTCGGTGAAAATATCCCGGTCAGTATGTAGGTATACTTTTTCAAGAATGTTATGTTGGGTGTAGCGGTTCATTTTTTCCGATAATTCCTGAATAAACATATCCTGGGAAATATCCGCGTCCATGACCCCGATGTTTTCGGCACTATTCAAAAAAACCGAATTGAAGGCCTTATTCTGTTCAAAAGAGGATATGATTTCTTCTTCAATAGGGGTTCTTTTGACGATTGGGTTGTCGGCCCAAAATTCTTGATTGTATCCAATGTCGTCCAGTTTATCCCAATCGCTTTGGTTCCTTTTGAGTCTGCTGCCCAACTTTTTACGTGAAGTCGGGTTGTAATGTTCAAAGAAAACCAAAGATGAAGTTGTTGCGGTGTAATATTGCAGACTGTCGTTTTTATAGTAGTCAAATTCTTGATCTACTTTGATATAATCTAAAATTAAGGCACCATCTTTTTTATAGGTGATTTCATAGGCAATTCTATAATCTTTCCAAGAGCCGTTCTCGGTGGTAAGTCGGGTAAGCTTCAGGTCATCCCTCGAAAGGTTCCCCTTTATTTTTAGAATATTATAATTTTCAGTATCAATATAGATTTCTCCTTCAAAAGTAGGCGTTGCATCGGACTGCAAGGGGTTGAAATGGACAATGGCAATTTTCTTTTCGTCCGATTGAACAAACTTGTTTATGGAGACATTGTAAAATGATTCTATATTATCGCGTAATGGAAATATAAGTTCATCGGTATCAGGCTGTAAGGGTGTCAGTATTCTGGACAAAACGGTAAAGTTCCGATTGAAAACAGCACTTTCCTTAAGCGCATAGCGACCTTCGAGGATGCTCCAGTCCTTAATGCCTTCTGCGCTATATCTGATATCATAGAAAATTTCGGAAAATTCAGAGTAGCTATTTCCATTTTTCGACTTTTGACGGTAAAATGCCTTGCCGTAGTTATTTGCGTTGGATTTCTCTTTTGCTATTTGAAAGGCTTTTTGTGCAAGTTCCAAGGCATAGAAGTCTTTTTTATCGCCAAGTACGGTAATCTCATCCAGATTGTTGGTGAACGGTTGGAGTTCAACGACGTTATCGGAGTTTTGGGAAATCTCAAAAACTTTTTCCCCATAGCTGATATGTGAGAAAACCAGTGTTGAAGGCAAAGAATCTACCTCGACTATGAACTCCCCCAGTTCGTTGCTTAGCGTACCCATCAGGGAAGATTCCACGGAAATATTGCAATAGGGAATGATTTCACCGTTTTTTCCATCAATGACTTTGCCATAGATTTTTTCTTGCTCATGAATAGATGGGGTGAACGCATTTATAAAAACAAGAAACAATAAAAGTTTGCCAACAAAATGCTTCATCTTGCTTATGGTTGAAGCAAGAATGTACGAAGTAAAACTCAAAAATGAAAGAAGGTCGAATATAAGAATCTTAATATCCAACTTTAGTGCGAACCCGCTCTAAAACCCCATCTGCAACTTTTTTGGCTTTATCGGCACCAAGTGCCAGTGCGTGGTCGATTTCATCCAAGTGGGTCATGTAATAGTCGAACCGTTCTTGGGCATGACCGAATTTTTCGATAACAACTTCGAACAATGCTTGTTTGGCATGACCATATCCATAATTTCCGCCCAAATAATTTTGACGCATTTCGGCAATCTGTTCGGATGAGGCCAAAATCTTATATAGCGCAAAAACGTTGTCGGTATCTGGGTTTTTGGGATCTTCCATCGGAGTAGAGTCGGTTTGAATGCCCATAATCTGCTTGCGCAGCTGTTTATGCGGCTGAAAGATATTGATGAGGTTGCCTTTGCTTTTGCTCATTTTTTCACCATCCGTACCGGGAATATACATGGTCTCTTCTTGAACTTTTGCCTCCGGTAGTACAAAAGTCTCTCCCAATTGGGCATGGAACCTTGAGGCTACATCACGCGTCATTTCAAGATGTTGCAGTTGATCTTTCCCTACGGGAACAACGTTCGCGTCGTAAAGCAGAATATCTGCCGCCATCAACATCGGGTAGGTAAAGATTCCTGCATTGACATCTTCCAATCGATTGGCTTTATCCTTAAAAGAATGTGCTAAAGTCAGACGTTGATATGGGAAGAAACAACAGAGATACCAGGCAAGCTCGGAAACTTGGGGCACATCGCTTTGTCTGTAAAAAACGGTCTTTTCAATATCGAGCCCAAAGGCCAGCCAAGCTGCTGCGGTGGCGTAGGTGTTGTTTCGTAATTCTTCCCCATTTTTGATTTGGGTCAACGAATGCATATCGGCAATAAACAAAAAAGATTCGTTTTTAGGATCCGAGGCCATTTCAATAGCGGGAATGATGGCACCCAAAATATTTCCCAAATGTGGAGTTCCTGTACTTTGTATTCCTGTTAATATCCGTGCCATCCAAATAATTTCAAAGAGCGACAAAGGTAAAACAAATCGCAAAAATCCTAGTACTTTTAGGCCAATGCTTCGATTGATAAGAAATATGGGCCACATACTGTACCGAATTTGGTTCTACCTATGGGTCGCCGTACCCATAATCGTTTTCTTTCCCATGCTATTATTGTTCACGCTTTCTGAAAAATGGTATCCCCAATTTTTTTGGATGGCCCGTAATTTATGGGCTGCCCCTATTCTATATGGTATGGGCTGCCCGCCCAAAATTAAATGGGAGCAGAAAATGCAAAAGGGTAAAAGCTACATGTTGGTTGCGAACCATACCAGTATGTTGGATATCATGTTGATGCTCTTTGTGAGTAGAAACCCCTTTGTTTTCGTGGGGAAGAAAGAATTGGTCAAGATTCCCCTTTTCGGATTTTTTTACAAACGTGTCTGTATAATGGTCGATAGGGAGGATACAAAAAGCCGGACGGGAGTATACCGTAGGGCACAACGAAGACTGAACCAAGGGTTGAGTATTTGTATTTTTCCGGAAGGTGGCGTACCTGAAGAAGATATCGTTTTAGACGAGTTTAAGGATGGAGCCTTCAAAATGGCTATTGCCCATGATATTCCTGTGGTAGCGATGACCTTTTATGACAACAAAAAAAGATTCCCCTTTACTTATTTTAGCGGTGGACCGGGAGTAACCAGAGTCAAAGTGCATCATTTTTTTGAAACCAAACTCTTGGTGGAACAAGATAAATTGAACCTAAGGGAAGAAGTGAGAGCGGTCATTTTGGCGGATTTGACCCATGCCGAAAAATAAAAGTGCCCCGACAAATGTCGGGGCACTTAAGGCGTCATCTTTTAGAGGATGACCTACCTAACCAACTTCTTAAAACCGAAAACTTAACCCACTATATACCCCTACTGAAAAAGGCTGAAACGTACCTTGGGTATTCGAAAACGTATTCAATTGATATTTAAAGACAGGTTCAATGTTGAGCCGTACCTTGGGCGTAAATTTATAGTTGACCCCGAGCCCGATGTTACCGCTAAAGTTTACTGAATTTAGATTGTTTGCCTCTCCCATTTCCGTAGTAAGGTCTCCCGAGCTTAACGATACCGAATTATCTACCAAGAACAATGAGCTTACACCACCAATGAGATTGATGCCGAAGCGTTTGTTCACCAAGGCATAATCCAACTCTACGGGCACTTCTACGTATCCGAACTGTTGGGCCATAACTCCGTCACGGGCGGTGCTTTTCCCAGCCACATCACTTGAAAAACCCTGTTTTTGCGGAAGGGCCGCTGCCCCGACCTTACTCGTTACCACAAGGTTTTGCGATTGGGCGGTATAACTGATATTATCGATTTGCCCAGTAGACCTGTCCGTCAAGGCATTAGAGGCGGTCAAAGCCGAGGTGAACTCTATTTCATTGGTGTCGTATCCATAATCCACTTTATTGATACCAGAACGGATACTCAACTTTTTGCTCAGCGCATACCCGACCGAAAGCCCATAACTCATATTTATATCTCCCGATTTTGAATTGGGTACAAAAGCGGAATGTATCGGTGAACCTTCGCCGAACGAATTGAAATAAACCGGAGCGACATTTGCCCCGACTGACCACCGCCCATTTTTATTTTCCGCAATTTCAGCTTCTTCTTGATTTTCTATTACATCGAAAATGGATTTCTTTTCAGTACTTTCTTCCAGATTTTTTGGAATTTCTTCTTCAGTTTGTGCTATTCCCTCATTTTCTTCTTTTTCAAGAGCTTCTCCCAAAGATTTTCTTGAAGCCGTCTTTACAATGGCCTCGTTTTTTTCTTGAGTCTCGCCACGTGTTTCGTTTTTTTCTAAAACTGCTACTGCTTCTTGCTCATTTTGTGGAACTTCCTTAATCGTATTATTTTCGACCACGGCTTCATTTTCAGGAATATTCTTCTTCGATGGGTTTTGAACAAGACGGATCTCTTGTTTTTTAGGGCTTAGGCCTTTCCCTTCGTCATTTTTCTTTTTTCTAACTTTAATGGGAATCTGGTTTTCTTCGATGTCGTCGTTCGATGACTCGTCGCTTTCCAATTCATCTTTCGAATCGGATGCAGCAACCGACTCTTCTGTCCCCTGAATTTCCAAGATTTTTTCTACTTCGTCCTTCGAAGTGCCCGGATCTACATCTTGTGGTTTTTCCACATCGGTGACACTAGGATTGTCTTCAGTCGTATCTGCGAACGGATTAATGGCATAAATCAATATGGCCAATGTAGCAGCTATTCCACCAAGTTTCCACCAAATCGGAATGACCCTACGTCTGTTTTTCTTATCCAAGGAGTCCGATATGTTTTCCCAAACTTTTTCATCGGGAATCTCAGAGAAATCCTTGAATTTCTCTTGAAATAATTTGTCTAAGTTCTTTTTGCTCATTTTACAATGACTTTGTGTTTGCTTACCATGAATGTAAGGGTCATAGTATGCTACCAAATACGATAATCAGTATTCCGATGATGGATCTGGTAATTTTGGTTTCAATTTTTTCTTTTAAAATATGCCTTGCCCGGGCAAGGTTTGACTTTGATGTACCGGCCGAAGTTCCCAAGCGATCTGCGATTTCCTTATGGGAATATCCATCCAAAACATACATATTAAAGGTTGTGCGATATTTATTGGGAAGTTCTTGAATGAAATTTAGTAAGGTGTGAAGTTCGATTCCGTTATCGGTCTCGATTTCAACTTCACTTTCCGTATTTTCGGATACTACGTCTAAATACTCCTCTTTTCTAAATTTTTGAAGTATGGTATTTACCGTGATCCGTTTCATCCAACCCTCGAAAGAACCTTTTGCCCCAAATTGTCCGATCTTGTCAAAAATGGTCATAAAACTATCGTGAAGGTTATCTTCCGCCTCCATTTTATTGTGCGAGTATTTAAGACAGATACCGAACAGTATATGGGAATATTGCCTATATAATTGCTCTTGCGCCTGTCTATCTCCTTTTTTGCACTTGTTTATGAGTTCTTCTAGACTCAAATTGTCGGTTAGGTATTTTGTGAAGGTCTTGAACACTTTTTAGTATTCAATACCCTCGCTATTGTTCTAATTTACGGGAACCTCTACCTCTAAAAACTGCGCTTCACCGGCCTCGTCCTTTCCAGTATAAAACCGGAAAATATAAGGTTCATCGTATAGCACTTCAAATTGAAAAGTGTCCTGAACTTCTTGATCGACGGGCTGACAGTCCGGTTTCTCAAGAATGGCTCCGACAGCTATCACGTTTCTTACGGTAACGTCAGAACTGGTGACATCAAATCCCTCGATCAATGTACAATCGTTCGGCCGAATCATATTAACTTTTATCGTGTAAATCTGATACTGGTCAAAAGACTCGGGCACTTCTACGGTTGTAATCTGTAAAGGTTCGTAATGAAAATTTACTCCATCATCGTCCAAACTACAAGAACTGACCAAAAAGAATAGGGTTACAGCTAAGAAAGTTAAAAATAACCGTCTCATAATAAAACAATTTTTCCCTAAGATGTGAGGAATGCGTGAAGGTTGCGTTAAAATCGGTTAAATTGATACAATAACGGACGGAAACTATTTGAGCGCATTGATGGCCTCTCTAATTTTTCCATCAAGTTCTTCGAAAAGTTCTGGGTTGTCATTGAGCAATGATTTCACGGCATCTCGACCTTGGCCTAGTTTGGTATCACCATAGGCGAACCAAGATCCACTTTTCTTGATAATCTCGTATTCCACGCCAAGATCGATGATTTCACCGACCCTAGAAATACCTTCGCCATACATGATGTCAAATTCGGCCATCTTGAAAGGTGGGGCTACTTTGTTCTTTACGACTTTGACCCGGGTTTTGTTTCCCTGTACCGCTCCATCGGTATTTTTAATCTGCGTAGACCTACGGATATCCAGTCTAACTGATGCATAGAATTTCAGTGCGTTACCACCGGTAGTAGTTTCAGGGTTTCCGAACATGACCCCGATTTTCTCTCGCAATTGGTTAATGAAGATGACCGTACAATGCGTCTTGCTGATCGATCCTGTCAATTTACGAAGGGCCTGTGACATCAATCTTGCATGGAGCCCCATTTTAGAATCGCCCATTTCGCCTTCGATCTCACTCTTGGGAGTCAAGGCCGCAACAGAATCGATGACCACGATATCGATAGCACCGGAACGGATCAGATTATCGGCGATTTCAAGACCTTGTTCGCCGTTATCTGGCTGCGAAATAATTAGATTATCAATATCTACCCCAAGCTTTTCGGCATAAAAACGATCAAAGGCATGCTCGGCGTCGATAAAGGCCGCAATACCCCCATTTTTTTGGGCCTCAGCTATGGCGTGTAAGGTCAATGTAGTTTTTCCGGAAGATTCAGGACCGTAAATTTCGATGACTCTTCCACGGGGATACCCTCCGACACCCAATGCAATATCCAAGCCCAAAGAACCTGACGGAATTACCTCAACATCTTCTACAACACTATCGCCCATTTTCATGACAGCACCTTTACCGTAGGTCTTGTCCAATTTGTCTAGGGTCAACTTTAAGGCCTTTAATTTCGCGTCTTTTTCCGAACTCATTTTTTTAGTTTCTTAGGTTTTTGTTCCACAAGCACAACTACCTGTCCTTTGGAATTTGGAATTTGATTTTTTTGGGATTTTATGCTCGTAGGGCATGTACTTTAGGGTCGCTAAATTAGTGTTTCTTTTTGCATATAACAACCGCGACGCAACCTTTTTGGAAAAGTCGCATCTACTAAAAAAGGAATACATACTAACTCAATGTATAATCCCCTTTTTTAGTGTTAGGGGGCAACGGTGGCCACTTCCCTTTTTGCATTTCAAAGAATGCTGTGAAAAAGAAAAAATGGGATGGCCGATAAAGAGTCTTGACCGAGCGTTAGGACTCTTTTTTATTAGCGAAACTCCATTTTGACAAATATGCAATGCGCTGACGAAACGTAGGGTTGAATTAACCTTGACTTTACGTCGGGATATGTTGGATTTGAATGGCTAGCATAAATTCTACTTTTGCTATCTTGCACCCATATAAAAACATTCTTTTTCAACTTAAAATATTAGTATAGCATGCAACTGTACAATACCTTGAGTGCAAAAGAAAGAGCGGCCCTTATCGAAGAAGCCGGGCAAGAACGCCTGACCATCTCTTTCTATACATATGCACATATCGGCAATACGTCGATTTTCAGAAACCACTTATTCATCCATTGGAACGAGCTTGATGTGCTTGGCCGTATTTATGTCGCCAACGAGGGCATCAATGCACAGTTGTCCGTTCCGGCCGAAAACTTCGAAGCCTTTAAAAAACATTTGGACAGTATTTCTTTTTTGGAAAACGTACGCCTGAACATTGCGATTGAGCAAGACAATAAATCGTTTCTCAAATTAAAGGTTAAAGTGCGTAAAAAAATTGTAGCCGATGGCCTGAACGATTCAACGTTCGATGTAACCAATAAAGGCATTCATGTAGGAGCCGAACAGTTCAATGAACTCATCGAAGACCCTGATACTATTTTGGTCGATATGCGAAATCACTACGAAAGTGAAATCGGCCATTTTAAAAATGCTGTAACCCCTGATGTAGATACGTTTCGCGATTCTTTGGATATCATTGAACGTGATTTGTCCGACTTTAAAGAAGATAAAAAACTGGTTATGTATTGCACCGGCGGCATTCGTTGTGAAAAGGCCAGTGCCTATTATAAGCACAAAGGGTTCAAACAAGTTTATCAACTTGAAGGCGGAATCATTGATTATGCCCGCCAGGTCGAAAAGAAAAAATTGGAAAATAAGTTTTTGGGAAAGAATTTCGTTTTTGACCATCGGCGCGGCGAACGCATAACGGACGTTATTATCGCCCAATGCCATCAATGTGGAAAACCATATGACACTCATGTAAATTGTGCTAACGAAGCCTGCCACTTACTTTTTATTCAATGCCGGGAGTGCGCCGACAAAATGGACGAATGTTGCTCCGACCATTGTAAAGGGGTTCATGCGCTGCCCTATGAAGAACAGAAAAAATTAAGAAAGGGCAAAGGGGCTAGCAATAAGATTTTCAAAAAGGGAAGGTCAGAGGTGTTGAAATTCAAGAAATAAGTATTCAGTTGGCAGTGGCAGTCGGCGGAAAAAACTTTGGGCCCGTGAGGTGATAGGTTTATATTTCAACGCTCGCCGGACCGCTCTTAAAAATAGTAGGTCATCGAGTATCGAACACCGAAAAAATACTGCCTACTGTGACTGTACACTGCCAACTTTCTTCACATCACATTAAAATTTCACTACCTTTACAATTGAGTTTAATATGAACCCTATTTGGCATATATCGAACGGATTTAGGCCAAACCAAGATATAAAATATGGGCTGTAGCAGTTGTTCGACCGGTAAGGACGGACAACCACGTGGATGCAAGAACAACGGAACTTGTGGTACCGATGGTTGTAATAAATTAACTGTTTTCGATTGGCTTTCCAACATGTCGCTCCCCAATGGGGAAAAACCTTTTGACTGTGTGGAAGTCCGATTTAAGAATAGTCGAAAAGAATTCTTCAGAAATACAGAGAACCTCTCACTTTCGATTGGAGATATTGTGGCGACACAAGCACAGTCAGGTCACGATGTGGGCATGGTTACCCTTGTCGGTGAACTAGTGAAGGTGCAGATGAAGCGTAAAAAAGTAGATACCAAAAATCCCGAACTTCCCAAAGTATATAGAAAAGCAACGCAAAAGGATATCGACATTTGGCAAAAATGTCGTGATAGGGAAGAGGAGATAAAAAAACGAGCACGTGAAATAGCGATCATCCTCAAACTTCAGATGAAAATCTCGGATGTAGAGTTTCAAGGCGATGGCTCGAAGGCCACTTTTTATTATACGGCCGAAGAGCGTGTTGACTTTAGGCAATTGATCAAAGACATGGCGAAAGCTTTCGGTATCCGCATCGAAATGCGCCAGATCGGTTACCGCCAAGAAGCACAGCGCTTGGGTGGTATCGGTTCTTGCGGCCGAGAACTTTGTTGCTCTACGTGGCTTACCGATTTCAGGTCGGTAAGTACTTCAGCGGCCCGTTACCAACAGCTATCGTTAAATCCTCAAAAATTGGCCGGCCAATGTGGCAAATTGAAATGTTGTCTGAACTATGAATTGGATGTATATCTTGATGCTTTAAAAGACTTCCCGTCTCCCGACACAAAACTTCAAACGGAAAAAGGAGTAGCCTTCTGCCAAAAGTCCGATATTTTCAAGTCGACTTTATGGTTTTCCTATAAAGAGGACCCGTCCAATTGGCACGCACTTTCCAAAGAACAGGTCAATGAGATTCTGGAGAAAAACAAGAAGAAGGAAAAAATTACCAGTTTAGAAGAATATGCCGTTGAAAATCTCGTTGAAGAAAAAGTGGTCTTTGAAAATGTTGTCGGACAAGATAGCTTAACACGATTCGACAGGCCAAAAAAATCAAGAGGCAGAAATAATAACCGAAATCGAAATCGCAATAAAGGAAGTAGGGGAGCGAATAGTGCTACGAAAACTACGAATAACAAGAACAACAATAAAAAAAGAAGGAATCCCAGAAAAAAACGTCAGAACAATGCCTAAGAGTTGTATTGTAATAGTGTTACTGATGATTTTGATTTCATGTGACACAGCCATGGTAAAGTCTGAATTCAGGGCTACTGACGATGGTTCATGGAATAAAGATAGCATCATTGAATTTGCCTTTTCTGATTTGGACACCCTTCAGAAACACGACATGTTCATTAATCTTCGAAATGATGAAAGTTTTCCGTACAATAATCTTTTTTTGATTGCAGAACTCAATTTTCCATCAGGTGACGTAGTAACCGATACCTTGGAATATCAGATGGCATTGCCCGACGGCCAATGGTTGGGCAAGGGCTACGGAAGCGTCAAAGAGAATAAGCTTTGGTACAAAGAAAACATCGTTTTCCCAGATTCTGGCGTATATACCCTAAGATTATCCCATGCTATGCGAAAGAACGGCAATGTCGACGGCGTGGTGAGTTTGGAGGGCATTACAGATGTGGGATATGAAATTGTAAAACGTAACAAGTAGACCAATGGCAAAAAAGGCCGCAAAGAAAAAGGGAGACAAATACTTTTTCAAATACATCAAATGGTTCTGGATCTTATTCGCTACCGGAATACTCTCGGTGGCATTGCTTTTTTTGATGGCTTCCTGGGGTTTTTTGGGCCCATTACCCACGTATGAAAGTTTGGAAAATCCGCAGACCAATCTGGCCTCTCAGATTATCTCTTCCGATGGCAGTTTATTGGGCAAGTTTTATTTGGATGATAACCGAACTGACGTTACCTACGATGATTTACCCGAAAACTTGGTGAACGCACTGATTGCCAGTGAAGATGTGCGTTTTTATGACCACTCTGGCATAGATTGGTACGGAACCTTACGGGCAGTCGCTTTTTTAGGAAAAAGAGGTGGGGCAAGCACCATTACACAACAGTTAGCGCGGCAGATTTACGTAGGTCCGAGATCAAGAAGCGTATTTGAGACAATAAAGCAAAAGGCCAAAGAATGGGTTATTGCCACACAATTGGAAAGAAGATATACCAAAGAAGAAATCATAAAAATGTATTTGAACATTTATGACTTTGGTAATAATGCCGATGGCATTCGCTCTGCCTCAAGAATTTATTTTGGAAAAGAACCTAAAAATCTGAAAGTCGAAGAATCGGCCATGTTGGTTGGAATGCTACAGAACTCATCACTCTACAATCCGCTTCGGCGAGAAGAATTGACATTGAAAAAGAGGAATATTGTTTTAGGTCAGCTAGAAAAATATGAATATATCGACGAAGCCGAAAGAGATTCTTTGCGAGCTTTGGAAATGAACCTCAATTACAATCCAGAATCACACCGTGATGGTATTGCTACCTACTTTCGCATGTACCTTCAGGGTTTTATGAACGATTGGATAAAAAAGAACCCAAAACCGGCCCTTGAGGGAGAGCGTGATAAATGGAATCTTTATTTGGACGGACTCCGCATCTACACAACTATTGATTCCCGTATGCAACAGAATGCCGAGGATGCGGTATCGGAACATATGCAACGACTACAAGCCGAATTCTTTGTACAGAACACCCCGGAAAGAAATAAGACCGCGCCCTTTCTCGATTTGACCCCGGAGGAAACGGATCGAATCATGGAGCGGGCTATCAAGACCTCGGAAAGATGGCGAAAAATGAAAGATGGGGGAATATCGGAAAAAGAAATTCGGGATTCGTTTACCAAGAAAACGGAAATGACCGTTTTCGACTGGAAAAGTGAAACCAGGGAGAAAGATACCATTCTAACCCCTATGGATTCGATCCGGTATTACAAATCGTTTTTACGTTCGGCCATGATGTCGATGGAGCCCCAGACTGGGCATGTAAAGGCATGGGTAGGTGGTGTGGACTATAAACATTTTCAATATGACCATGTGTATCAAGGGGCTAGACAGGCCGGCTCGACTTTCAAGCCTTTTGTATATGCAGCGGCCATCGATCAATTGCGACTATCGCCCTGTGATACTTTGCCGGACACACAATACTGCATCGAAGCCGGAAAGCACGGAAACCCAGAGCCATGGTGCCCTAAAAACTCCGAAGGTAGGTATTCAGGTAGGAGCTATACACTGAAAGATGCCTTGGCAAATTCGAAAAATACGATAACCGCTCAACTGATAGATCGTGTTGGTCCCAAATCGGTCGTTAATATTGTCAATAACTTGGGCTTGACCGGAGAAATACCCGAGGTACCTTCTATCGCTTTGGGTACCCACGATTTCAGTGTCTATGAAATGGTAGGTGCTTATGGCACCTTCGTAAACCAAGGGGTTTATGTGAAACCTGTTATGGTTACGCGGATCGAGGATAAAAATGGAACTGTATTATTCGAATACGTTCCAGAGACAAAGGACGTTTTGAGCAAAGATGTGGCCTATGCCATGGTGAATTTAATGGAGGGCGTAACACAAGGAGGATCAGGTACGAGGTTAAGAGGTAGCTCCGCAAAGAATCAAACGGTTTATAAGGAAATCGTAACTGGGTACCCTTATGAATTTAAAAATCCTATTGCGGGTAAGACCGGTACAACACAGAATAATAGTGATGGCTGGTTTATGGGAATGGTTCCCAATTTAGTAACGGGTGTCTGGGTAGGCGGTGAAGAACGGGCAACTCATTTTAGGTCGATATACTATGGTCAAGGTGCTTCCATGGCACTCCCGATATGGGGCATTTATATGAAGAAGAACTACGAGAACGAAGAACTAGGTATTTCCGATGGCGCGTTTCCAAAACCTGATAATCTATCCATACAGGTAGATTGTGATAAAATTGCGGAAGAAGCAGCCAAAAAAGTGAATTCCGATGATGATCTAGAAGATCTGGACTTCTAATAATGATACCGCATAGTGAAAAAATAAAATGCCGTGGTTATGAAAGCCGTGGCATTTTTCTTTATAAAACCGTAAATTAGTAGAGTATTAATATGCTAAGGGAGAGATATGATTCAAAAGACAGTCGATGACGTAAGCGAGGCTTTACATGGAGTTGAAGATGGAATGACTTTTATGTTGGGCGGCTTCGGTCTTTGCGGAATTCCTGAAAATGCTATTGCCGAACTGGTACGTTTAGAGGTAAAGAATATTACTTGTATTTCAAACAATGCCGGAGTCGATGATTTTGGGCTTGGACTTTTGCTTCAGAAGCATCAGGTCAAGAAAATGATTTCATCTTATGTGGGCGAAAACGATGAGTTTGAGCGGCAAATGTTGAGTGGTGAATTAGAGGTAGAACTCACGCCCCAAGGAACTTTGGCGGAGAAATGTCGGGCCGCCCAGGCAGGTTTTCCGGCCTTCTACACACCTGCTGGGTACGGAACCGAGGTAGCCGAAGGAAAAGAAACCCGCGAGTTCCATGGAAAAATGTACGTTCTTGAACATGCTTTCAAAGCTGATTATGCTTTTGTAAAGGCCTGGAAAGGAGACGAAGCGGGCAATCTGATTTTTAAAGGCACGGCCCGTAATTTCAACCCATGTATGTGTGGGGCAGCTAAAATCACCGTCGCGGAGGTCGAAGAACTTGTTCCGGCCGGAGAATTGAATCCAAATGAAATACATATTCCGGGAATATTTGTACAGCGTATTTTTCAAGGAAAAAATTACGAGAAGCGAATAGAGCAGCGAACGGTAAGACAAAAAATATAAGAAGCGATGAGATTACAGTACAATTGCACTTCTTGTAGAAACACGAATTATTTTCGCCCCGTCGTTGCGACCCGAGGAGATTTACAAATGAAAATGGGCGATGAAGTCGAGGTCAAATGTGAATTCTGTAAAGAAATGCAGAAAAAACACATCAATAAGATTACGGCCGTTGCTGATAAAAGAATGCTTATTGTAGGAGGAATTTTGGGGTTGGTTTCAGCGATTATTCTTTGGTTATCGTTTGGCGCAATTGGTGTTGTAACCGCTGTTGTTCCTATTTTAATCGGAGTTTACGAAAGCAATGCTGCAAATAGTTTTAATAAATATATGATTCGAAGGAAGTAACTATGCTCGACAAAAACGGAATCGCAAAACGTATTGCAAAAGAAGTTAAAGACGGTTATTATGTCAATCTGGGTATTGGTATTCCAACCTTGGTCGCCAATTTTGTGCGAGAAGATATAAGTGTGGAATTTCAAAGTGAAAATGGGGTTTTGGGAATGGGGCCTTTCCCTTATGAAGGAGAAGAAGATGCGGATATTATCAATGCTGGAAAACAGACCATAACGACCTTGCCAGGAGCTTCCTTTTTTGACTCCGTAACCAGCTTTGGTATGATTAGGGGCCAACATGTCGACCTGACCATTCTAGGTGCCATGGAAGTTTCTGAGAATGGCGACATAGCCAACTGGAAAATTCCCGGAAAAATGGTCAAGGGTATGGGGGGCGCCATGGATCTTGTAGCATCTGCGGAAAACATAATAGTTGCCATGATGCATACGAATCGTGCGGGGGAATCCAAATTGCTGAAGAAATGCACTTTACCATTGACAGGGGTAGGATGTGTAAAAAAAATTGTGACCAACCTTGCAGTGCTTGAAGTCACTCCCGACGGTTTTCAACTTTTAGAACGAGCACCCGGTATCAGTATCGAGGAAATTAAGAAAGCCACAGAAGGTAACCTCATAGTGAAAGGTGATATTCCTGAAATGGCAATTTAAAGGTCCAAGTTCTTCATCTGGAGAGCAATTAATGAATCGGCGATCTCGCGCTTGACCAAATTACTTTTATAATCTTCTTGACTTTTTTTGAACCTGCCGGTAGGCTTGAACTTGTGTCTGAGTTTGAACTTAATACCATTTATCGATGCACTTTATCGAAGAAATTTACCGTTCATATTTTTCACAACATTATGCGCATGCTTCACAACAATAATTTAGTTCTCGGAGAAGTTTAAAGTACATTTATAAAGTAATTGAAGGTTAGTCCCCAAGTCTAACCGAAAAAACCTACAGTTATGGAAGCCCAAATGAACCAAACGCCTGCACAAAAAGAAATACAAGTTTATAAAAACGATTTCTTTAGCGGTATTGTAATGCTAACGCGAAAACTATTTATGCTATAGTTGCCAAGCAAGAATTTTAAGAAAGCCACGTTCCCCAAAGCGTGGCTTTTTTCTTTTTCCTATTTTAGAGCATATTGACATATAATATGCAACTACGATTACAAGAATTTTCTGTGGACGACTTGGATGGGCTTGTTGAAATCTCTAAAAAGACCTTTGTTGATGCCTTTGAAAAAGATAATGATCCAGAAGATTTTGAGACCTATATAAATACAGCCTTCAATAGAGAAAAACTGTTTGCCGAGCTTATGAACAAGCATACGGAATTTTATAAAGTGTATTGCGACGATGCTTTAGCGGGATACCTTAAGCTAAATCAAAATAGTGCCCAGACCGATATCAAACTGTCAGAATCCTTGGAACTGGAACGCATATATATGCTCGAGAATTTTCAAGGACGAAAAATAGGAAAATGGATGCTCGAAGAAGTCAAAAGAATGGCATTCGAAAGAAAAAAAGAATTTTTGTGGCTAGGAGTATGGGAAAAGAATGAAAAAGCCATAGCCTTTTATGAAAGAAACGGCTTCTCGAAATTCGGAATGCATCCCTACTATATAGGAAAAGATAAGCAAATGGATTGGTTGATGCGATATGATCTGTAATGTATCGGTTCTCCCCGATTCCGGATTTTATCTACAATTTCCTTAGCGATATCCATAAAAAAAGACCTTCTCATTTTGAGAAGGCCTTTTTTTATAAGTCTTTGGAGATCCCTACTCTTTCACAATCTTTAGGAATTCATTTTTACCCTGATCATTCGATAAGTTAAGAACATAATGTCCGTTTACCATATCTGAAACCCTTATGGGTAATGTCCTTTGATTATTATCAATAGTGCCATTCTTGATAAGCATGCCGTTGATACTGTAAATGGCATAGGCTGTCAATTCAGATTCTGAAGGAAGGGTCACTGTAATTTCGGTAGTACTTGGATTCGGAAATACGCTAATAGTATCCAATTCCTCCTTTTGTGTAATACCTGAAAGGTCCAATGAGGTCTTCAAAGAAGTTCCGTTTACTATTTTCCTGACGCTGAGGTTGTCGTATCGTGCTGAGCCTGCGGAGTTGCTGTTGAAGT
>CAYGPR010000016.1:35034-74235 GCA_964351985.1 uncultured Maribacter sp.
GTCCGCCGTCGTTGTTGACGAGCCTCAGGGCACATGGCGAGCCGTTTGCGTCGGTGGTGGTCTGGGCGTCGTCGAGCCCCGTGGCGAGGATCCCCGCGTTCAGGTCGACCGACGCGTCCTCGTTTTCGAGCCCGTCGTCGCAGGCCTGGTCGTCGGTGGGTTCGTCGTCATCGTCATCGTCGTCCCCTCCGGTTCCCTCCCCGGTCTTCCTGACGCTGAGGTTGTCGTATCGTGCTGAGCCTGCGGAGTTGCTGTTGAAGTTGGAGTATATCCATATGTCGAGCGTGGCGATGCCGGAGGGCACGGTGACGGTCTGTGTGTGTGTCGACCATCCGTTCCCGAAGTCGTGTCCTATCTCCCAAGTGTTGGGCCTTGCGTTCTCGACGACCTCGATACGTGCCCTTCCTCCGGATCCGTTCCCGTCGATGCTGAACTCGAGCTGGTCGCCTGGCGATATGTCGTTTGCGTCCAGGTCGACGGATATCTGGTACTTGGCCCATGGCTGTCCGCCGTCGTTGTTGACGAGCCTCAGGGCACATGGCGAGCCGTTTGCGTCGGTTGTGGTCTCCGCCGTATCCATTCCGCCGAGTATACTGCCCGTTGAGAGGTCTACCGAGGCGTCCTCGTTTTCGAGCCCGTTGTCGCAGGCCTCGTCGTCGATTGGTGGATCTGGTTTGTCATCTACATCCGCCTCAGGGAATTTTGGTCCGTTTTCGTATAGTACGGCGGCGTTGTATGCCGCAATACCGTAGGCCTCGTTCCCATAGAACGCAGAGTTGTCATAACTGATTCCAACTTTAAAATAGTTTGATTCTATCCTGTTCTGAACAGAGGCATCGTATTGACCCAAAGTGAGCCAGGCATGCATTCTTCCCTGCAGAAAATAACCCCCTGAACCATCAACGAACTCTCTATTTTTTTGAACATCTTCCGACCTCCATATCACATTTTTCAAGGTCGATAAAAATCGATTGATATCGGTTTGATTCCAATATTCATTCTCCTCAAATCCATCGATAACCGTTTGAATTACTACATTTCCATGCGAGGTGTCTTGAATATAAGAGTTGTTCCAATCCGTATTCCAAACATAAGCTGAATTATTGTTCGGATTGAGACGAAGGTTGCCACGAAAACTGGCACCTCCCTGAGTTGACATTCCCTTATAACTAAAATTTTCATAGACCTCTTTATATTGTGCGGTCTGACCTGTTATTTTCCAAAGATGTAATCCAATTCTGGCCCAATGGGATGCCATGTGTGCATTAACTCTTTCTATATGGCCAAGACCTGCTTGATAGTAACGGTTCCAAATGTTTTCTTGAACCCAACTTAATGTGGTATTGAACCAATTCTGTACACCACCGGTATTTTGCCTAAAATCTGGACTTTCATCAAGAACACGAAGTAGATAGGTTACTTCCCTTGCCCAAAAACTATCCCATAACGCATAGCCGACATTAGATCCACGGGCGGGCCAACCTTTTCTTCCGTTGCTTAAGGTGACAGAAGTGGCGATCGAGTTATCGATAAGAAGGCGGGCCTCGTTAAAGTATTTGATATCACCAGTGGCCTGCCACATTTTCACGGCACCATGAATATAATAACTGAGAAAATATTGTTGCTGGTCGTAAAAACCTGAAGTGGATAGGCTTCGCGCATGGGATTGACTACTGCTACCCTTACCGCTTGCATACTGCGCGTCGTAATTCGCTTTCCACTGACTTACTGTTTTCTGTGCTTGGGTTTGTAGCACGGCAAACATAGCCAATACCACGATTGGGGTAAAAATTCTACTCATATGTGGGGTATTTGTGGGGTTTAGCAGATTCGTTTGAATGAATACAGCTTTTTAGCTACGGTGAAAATCAACATCTTAGACGTCGATGAAGTGTTAAAAAAATCCGATGATCGACGAAATGCACAATTTTTACTGGTTTTTCTACAAAAAACAAGACTAAATCTTACAAATAACTAATCATGGTAGAGTTTATGGGGTTTTATTCATGAAGATTCCATGCATGGATAGAATTCTTGGGTTCCATTCGATTTTGCTAACTTCATCCACTTAAAAAAACGAAAATGAAAAAACAATTATTCACCATTATATTATTAGTGGTAGTTCATCTTGCTGAGGGACAAGAATATTTTTTCCCTGAAAGAAATGTGGAATGGGAACGGAAACAACCCAAAGATTTTAAGATTAGCTTGGAAGAACTTCAGACGGCCGTAGAATTTGCCGAAGCAAATGAGTACTCAGGCTCGCGCGACTTGCGCATTGCCATTCTTAAAGGTTTTGAACGCGAACCCTTTCATGAGATTCTTGGGCCGACCAAAAAACGTGGCGGGCCAGCTGGAATGATTTTAAAAAATGGTTATGTCATTGCCCAATGGGGTAATACAAAACGTGTTGATATGACCTTTAGCGTGACAAAAAGTTTCTTGAGTACCATGGCAGGTCTCGCCGAGGATAACGGACTTATCGCGGATATCAATGATAAGGTCGGCGACTATATTTGGGACGGTACTTTTGACGGCGCCCATAATTCAAAGATTACTTGGGAACATTTGCTACAACAGAATTCGGCGTGGTCCGGTGAACTTTGGGGAGGTAAAGACTGGGCTGACCGACCACCTAGTAAGGGAGGCATCGACAATTGGAAATTTGAAAAACCGGTAGCACCAGGTACGATTATGGAATACAATGATGTTCGTGTTAACGTACTGGCCTACGCTTTGACCCATGTTTGGCGTAAACCGATGCCTTTAGTTTTAAAAGAAAATATTATGGATAAAATCGGCGCATCGACCACATGGCGATGGCATGGATACGACCATGCTTGGACAGAAATCGATGGTATTAAAATGAAATCGGTTACCGGAGGAGGACATTCTGGAGCAGGACTCTTTATCAGCGCTGAAGATATGGCACGATTCGGACTACTTTTTCTTAACAATGGTAAATGGAAAGAAGAGCAATTGATTAGTGAATCATGGATTCAAAAAGCTATTGAACCGTCTAAACCCAACTTCAATTACGGTTATATGTGGTGGTTGAACAAAAAAGGCGATCGTCATTGGGAAGGGCTTTCAGAGAATATCTACTACGCCGCAGGTTTCGGGGGCAATTTTATCGTTATTGACATAGAAAATGATTTGGTTGTCGTTACCCGTTGGTTGGAACCTAATAAAATTGGTGAATTTATGACCAAAGTAAATGCGGCTTTGAAATAGAAATCAGTTGAGCTTTAGTTTTTTCAAGAGCATCGATTTATAAACACGGCCAAGGCGTATTTTTTCTCCACGGATAAAGACAAGGTTTCCGTTAATTTTTTCGATTTCGGAAAAATTAATGATGTACGATTTATGCACTTGAATAAAACTGCTTTCGGGTAGTTTCTTAATCCAATTTTTTAAAGAATCCAAATAAGTAAACTTTCCGTTTTTGGTTGCTACGGTCACATAATTTTTATCCGATTCTACATATAGAATATCATGAACATTGATTTTGTGCAGTGTCTTGTCAATGTTCAGAAATATTGACTCGAAAGACCTTTCCTCAGTAATTGCAACTTCGGATGATTGCCTTTCGGCTTTTTTTAGTTTATTGACTGCTTTCAGAAACCTTTCTAATGAAAAGGGCTTTACGAGATAATCACAAATTGTGTCGAGTTCGAAGCTGGCAACGGCATGTTCATGGTAGGCCGTGGTCATAATTACGGCCGGAGGGTGTGCAAGTGTTTTTATATATTGAATTCCTGAAATATCGGGCAGGTTGATATCCAAAAAAACTACATCCACGCCGATGTTTCTTAGATTGGAATTGGCTTCCAGGGCGGTTTGGAACTTGCCGACCAATTTCAAATCGGGGATTTTGGAGATATAATTCTCCAAAATACGTTGTGCCGGAATTTCATCTTCAATAATTATGCATGTCATGATAGTTCCAGTTTTAAACATACTTGAAAATATTCATTCTCCTCGATATGCAAATCATACTTGTGCTTGTACAAAAGTGATAGGCGTTTTTTGAGGTTTTGCATTCCTATTTTTGGGTTGTCGGATTCTGAATCGGATGTTTTGATTTCATTTCTACAAATACAGTGCAAGGTTGATTTTTCAACTTTGATATCGATTTCGACCTTACTTTTCGGAGCACTATGTTTGAACGCGTTTTCGATTAATGTAATGAGCAATAATGGGGCAATTTCATATTCGAGATTGTCAACATTCTTCTTATAGATGACTTCTTTCAGGTTCTCGGTTCGTATTTTTTGAAAGGCAATATAATTATCGATGTACTCCAATTCTTTTTCCAGTGGCACTTTGGGGGCATTGCTTTCATGGAGAACATGTTTCAGATTGTCGGATAACATCAAAATCAATTCCGGCGCCTCTTTAGGCTTTTCCAAGGCATAGGAATACACGGTATTGAGATTGTTGAACAACACATGCGGATTGATCTGTGCTTTCAACATCTGTAGCTCCATTTCAGTATGTTCTTTTTTAATGGCATCCACCTCATCTTGTTTTTCCAAAAAACGGAACAACATCCAAATGAACGAAAAGAAAACTAGTGGTACTAGGGTCTGCCAGAGGTAATCCGAGAGGCATTTCATAATTGAGCATCCGCATTGTGCGAAATAATTACAGTACAATTGGGTGGCCAAAAAGGCGATGCCACCGATGAGCAATACGTAAAGCAAATACAATTTCCGCCTCACGAAAAATGGAAGTAGTACAAAATCATTGATATATACAATCGCCAAAAGGATGAAGAAATATTGCAGAAATGGATTTTCCTTCCAATGATATTCCGGAAAAACAAAAAGGGAGATAAATACAAAGAGTGTCCAAAAAAGTAGATGGATCAGAATTTTGGAAACACGATGGCTTAGAAAGTTCATTGGGTCAAATGAAAGTTGAAAAGTACCAATAATGTACAAGGTGGTCAAAATATGTGTACGAAAGGGAATTTAGGCTATACAAACGACAATAATCGGGGTCAAGGCCCATCATATCAAATAGGCAGTAGTTTATATCTTCTTCTGGGTTGATGGCACATTTTATTTAGTTGTGCTCTGATGATGGTTTAGGTTTGAGGAAACAATAATTCGAATACTATGCTAAAACAAGTTTTCTCTTTGATAGCCATAGGGTTTTGCTTTCTTCAAATCACGAATGCCCAAACTCTCAACCAAACGAAAACCGATACCAGAGGCCGCGAAATGCTTTTGGGCAAAATCGACAAGACCGGACTCACCCAAAGCAACTATGCCTCTTGGTTCAATAAAGAACATGAAGGTTATAAGGCCGATACAGAACTCATCAAATCAATCAAAAACGAACTTGGCAACTATAAAATCACGGTTTTTATGGCAACTTGGTGTGGGGATAGCAAGCGGGAAGTCCCGCGATTCTATAAAATTCTTGAAGCGGCCGATTATCCCATGGACCAATTAAAGGTTGTGGCCGTTGACCACGAAAAAGACCAGTATAAGAAGAGTCCGGGCGGTGAGGAAAAAGGTTTGAACATCATCAAGGTGCCTACTTTTATTTTCTCTAAGGATGGAAAGGCCGTGAACCGAATCGTGGAATCACCGGTCGAATCTTTGGAGAAGGACATGAGGACGATTATTACAGGAGGCGAATACGTTCCAAACCATAGCAATTTGCCTGTACTACCTGTAGATTAAAGTCCGTTAAGTATGTCCGTGGCTTCCTCCAATGTCTCTTTTTTCTTTGCAAAACAGAAACGAAGCACCTTGTCGTCTCGACCATCAACATTGAAGGAAGAAATAGGAATACATGCCAGTTTGTAATCAACAATAAGTCTTTCCGCTAAAACTTCATCTGGCTCGTTAGTGATTTCGGTATAATCAACAAGCTGAAAATAGGTGCCTTGCGATGGTGTAAACTTAAATCTTGAATTCTCAAGACGTGACAAAAAGAAATCGCGTTTTTCTTGATAGAAATTATTGAGCCCCAAGTAGTGTTCTTCATTTTTAAGGTATTCCGTCAATGCTCTTTGCACAGGGTGGTCAACACAGAACACTGCAAACTGATGCACATTTATAAACTCTTTCATAAGCTCGGCCGGTGCCGCGCAATAGCCCATCTTCCAACCAGTGACGTGAAAGGTCTTTCCGAAGGAGGCACAGACAAAACTGCGAGAAGCCAAATCATTGAAACGTGAGGCACTTTGATGTTCGGCTCCATCAAATATGATATGTTCATAAACCTCATCACTGACCAAAATGATGTTGGTCGGTCGCAGAATTTCCTGAAGTCGAAGCATATCATCTTCGGTAAAGATTCTTCCACTGGGATTATGTGGGGTATTGATGATGACCATCCGAGTCTTGGGGGTGATCTTCTCCTTGAACTCATCCCAATCAACTTTGTAATCCTCGGCCCTTAGTTGAATTGGCACAACAATGCCCCTGTTGACTTCGATGGCGGGTTCATAACAATCATAACAAGGTTTTAGCACGATGACTTCATCCCCAGCATTTACGAAGGCCGTAACTGCAGTGAAGATAGCTTGGGTCGCACCTACGGTAACCGTAATCTCATTTTCCGGATTGTAATATTTGCCGTGCAGTTTTTCAATTTTTTTTGAAATGATTTCCCGAAGCCCATAATACCCTTGCATAGTGGCGTATTGATTATGCCCTTGCCGCATGGCTCGAGATACCAGATCTATCAGTTTGTGATCTGCTTCGAAATTCGGGAAGCCTTGTGACAAATCAATGGCGTTATGCTTTCTGGCCAAATTACCCACCGTAGTAAAGATGGTAGTTTTTACGTTGGGTAGTTTTGAAGGATATGTATTTTCAAACACGGGGTTGCTGTTAACTAGAATTATAAAAGTAGTAAAACCGTATTGTTTTTAGTCGGATTGGCTTTCTAAATGAGAAACAACTTCTGCAAGACAACGCTCTAGCTCTTTTTTGACCTCCGTTTCCCAAAAGCGGAAGACCTTATAGTGCAAACGATTCAACGCTGCGTTGACTTCTTTGTCGCGCTGGATGTTACGCTCGAATTTTGCGACCCAGAATTCACGATTGGTCTTGATCTTTGGTTTGCGCTCTTCCCAATTGCGTCCATGCCAGTATTCCCCATCAATAAAAATTACCGTTTTGTATTTTTTAAGGACGATATCAGGTTTGCCGATGAGCTTTTTGTAATCGACTCGGTACCGATACCCCGCAGCGTATAATGCTTTTCTGAATGCTAATTCGGGCTTGGTGTTCTTACCCCGGATCTTACTCATTATCTTGGAACGCTGGGGAGTGGTATAAAAACCCGACTCCTCGTTAAAACGGGGCACCTTAATACGTTCTTCTGAATAATCATCGGGCATTTTTAAAATTACGAAGACCCATAAGGTTTTCAAAGTTCGTTAGAGTCGAGTTTTATCTCATTTAACAAATCTTGCTACATTTTCTGATGGGTGGTCTGCCTTCGAATAATCGACTATTTTTAAACAATCTTTATTTCTCGAATGAGCAACAAAAATCAACAACAGTTACTGTATATCAATAGGATCAACAAAGTCGTAGACCATATCGATAATAATCTAGATGCCGAACTATCTCTTGAGAAATTGTCTGAAATAGCATGTTTTTCACCGTTTCACTTTCATCGTATTTTTTCGGCATTGTTAGATGAAACGCCTAATAACTTTATCATAAGAAGAAGAATTGAAAAAATAGCTGGTCGACTCCTTTTAAGTGCCGGCACTGATTCGTTGACCGATTTGGCACTTCAATACGGTTTTAAGAGCATTCATTCGTTCTCAAGAACCTTTAAAAACTTTTACGGCATAAGCGCTTCTGAATTTCAAAAAAGAGGACAAAGCGAATTTAGCAAGATTGGCAAAATTGAAAGCAAGAAAGGAGAAAACAAGGTTGCCTTCGAGAAATACTTTTACACCATGGATAATCTTAAAAATTGGTTACAAATGAAAACAAATGTAGAAGTAAAAGAAATGCCAGAACTGAAACTGGCCCAAGTAAGACACCAAGGTGCCTATTCTGAAATCGGAGGTGCTTTTGCTAAATTGATACAATGGGCGGGGCCTAGAAACCTGTTGAATTTTCCCGAAACAAAAATGGTCGGGATCTATTATGATAGTCCACGGGTTACTGATGTATCGAAAATGCAATCTAGTGCGTGTATTACGATTATGGAGGATGTTGAAGTCTCAGGTGAAGTGTCTAAAATTACCATCCCGAAGGGAAAATTTGCAATGGGGAGTTTTAAAATAAAGGTCGACGAGTTTGAAAAGGCATGGAACAGCATGTCCTTATGGATTCCGGAGAACAACTTTGAACTTCGAAACGGGCACCATTACGAAGTTTACCACAATGATGCCGAACAGCATCCTGAAAATTTATGGTTTGTAGATATTTGCATTCCTATTAAGTAGAAATAAAAAAACCCCAAACTATGATTTATTACAGTTTGGGATATTTTTGAATTTCGGTAAAGAACCTGTCTTGGCGTAGCATCAGATATGTAAAGGAATTGAAGGGATTAATTAAAGCAATTCAGTGGACGAATTCATAAGAACATTAGAATCCGAATTTTCAAAGAATGCAGATTCAAAGGTAGCTTCTGAACAAAAGGCATACCTGAAAAATCAGTTTGAGTTCTTTGGAATGAAAACCGAAGCAAGAAGGGTCATTCAAAAACCATTTTTGATAAAAGGTTTTTTGCCGCCAAAAGAGGAAGCCAAGCAGATCATTAAACAACTTTGGTTAAAACCTGAAAGGGAATATCAGTATTTTTCACAAGAGTTGGCGCAACGATATATCAAACAGTTTGAAAAAAGTGATATTGAACTTTTCGAATTTATGGTAATCAATAAATCTTGGTGGGACACGGTCGATGTTATTGCCACAAAGCTAATAGGGGAATATTTTAAAATCTACCCGGAACAAAGAGAACGATATGTGCGAAAATGGATCGACTCGGAAAATATCTGGCTACAGCGATCGGCCATCTTGTTTCAACTCATGTATAAGGAGAAATTGGACACTCAAATCTTGACGATTGTAATCAATTCACTACTCGGATCGAAAGAGTTTTTCATCAATAAGGCAATTGGATGGATTTTAAGGCAATACAGTAGAAGGAACCCAGATTGGGTGATTGATTTTGTAGACAGAACATCACTTGCCCCATTGAGCAGAAGAGAGGCGCTAAAACTCATTTCTTAGACCAAGAAAAATCCCAAGTTCCATATATTGGAATTTAGGATCGATTTCTTGTATTGAAATTTTGAGTTCTTATCCTTTTACCGTGGCACTCAAATACTCGCGGTTCATTCGGGCTATATTCTCCAGTGAAATCCCCTTTGGGCATTCGACTTCACAGGCACCGGTATTGGTACAGTTTCCAAAACCTTCGAGATCCATTTGGCGTACCATGTTTTGAACACGATCCGCAGCTTCTACTTGACCTTGTGGCAACAAGGCGAACTGAGAGACCTTGGCCGAAGTAAAGAGCATGGCACTTGCATTTTTACAGGCGGCGACACAGGCACCACATCCAATGCAAGTGGCGGCGTTGAAAGCCATATCGGCATTATGTTTTTCAATAGGAATAGCATTCGCATCTACGGGATTTCCGGAGGTGTTCACCGAGATGTACCCGCCTGCCTGCTGAATTCTGTCAAAAGCGCTGCGGTCTACGATCAAATCTTTGATTACAGGAAATGCCTTTGCACGCCATGGTTCAATAGTAATGGTGTCTCCATCCTTAAAGCTGCGCATGTGCAGTTGACAGGCGGTAATGCGTGTATCTGGACCATGTGCGCGACCGTTGATCATCAATGAACAGGTGCCACAGATGCCTTCACGACAATCATGATCGAATTCTATGGGCTCTTCCCCCTTATCATTTAGCTGCTCGTTAAGAACGTCCAACATTTCTAAAAATGACATATCCTCCTCGATTCCGCTTAAAGGGTATTCCTCCATTTTTCCTTTGGAGTTGGCATTTTTTTGACGCCAAATTTTCAATAGTAATTTCATAGCAGTATAATTTGAAAATTCATCAATTTAAAAATGTAACGATTGATCGATTGCCACATTGCAATTGAAGAATTACTTGTAACTTCTTGTTTTCAACTCAATATTCTCGTATTTCAAATCTTCCTTGTGCAACACAGCGTCTTTTGGTTCTCCTTTGTATTCCCATGCCGAAACGAACTTGAAATTCTCATCATCGCGTAAGGCCTCGCCCTCTGGTGTTTGATATTCTTCACGGAAATGTCCTCCACAAGATTCGTTTCTCGTCAGTGCATCTTTTGCGAACAACTCACCTAGTTCCAAGAAATCGGCAACGCGACCTGCTTTTTCCAATTCTTGGTTCATGTTATCCGCGGTTCCGGGGACACGAACGTTTTCCCAGAAATCGGCTCGTAGTTCGGCGATTTCGTCGATAGCCTCCTGTAATTCTTTTGCATTTCTGCTCATTCCACATTTGTTCCACATGATTTTGCCCAACTTCTTATGGTAATAATCTACGGAGTGTGTCCCCTTGCCAGACATCAATTTTTCTATTCTTGCCCGGGTATCCGCTTCGGCGGCATCGAATTCAGGAGAATCGGTTGGGATAGCTCCCGTTCGAATATCATCCGATAGGTAATCGCCTATGGTATACGGCAATACAAAATAGCCATCTGCCAAACCTTGCATTAGGGCTGAGGCGCCCAGACGGTTGGCACCGTGGTCGCTAAAATTCGCCTCTCCCGCTGCGTAACAACCAGGAATCGTAGTTTGTAAATTGTAATCGACCCAGAGTCCGCCCATGGTGTAATGGACCGCGGGATAGATCATCATCGGTGTCTTGTACGGATTCTGATCTACGATTTTTTCGTACATATCAAAAAGATTTCCATATTTGGCCTCTACAACTTGTTCGCCTAGTTCACGGACTGTTGTGTCGTCAACGTCCTTCATGCCAGAAGTCAGGGCTTTTTCTTTTCCGTAGCGCATAATCGCAGCGTCGAAATCCAAGTAAACGGCTTCTCCCGTTTTGTTCACTCCGAAACCGGCATCACAACGTTCTTTGGCAGCTCTGGAGGCTACATCGCGTGGCACTAAGTTTCCAAAAGCAGGATATCTTCTTTCTAAATAATAATCTCTTTCACCTTCACCAAGTTGTGTTGGCTTCAATTTTCCTTCACGAATGGCTTTCGCATCTTCCAACCTTTTCGGAACCCAGATGCGGCCATCGTTACGCAACGACTCCGACATCAAGGTCAGTTTCGATTGGTGCTCTCCAGAAACCGGAATACAGGTTGGGTGGATCTGTGTAAAACAGGGATTGGCCATAAAAGCACCCCTTCGGTGCGCTCGCCAGGCCGCCATCACGTTGGCTCCCATACAGTAGGTAGAAAGAAAGAAAAGGTTTCCATACCCTCCTGTGGCCAATACCACGGCATGCGCAGAATGTCTTTCAATTTCTCCCGTTACCAAATCACGTGCGATAATACCACGTGCTTTACCGTCAACCAATACTAAATCAAGCATTTCATGACGGGTATACGACTTTATTTTTCCTCGTTGAATCTGACGGTTCATTGCGGCGTAAGCTCCTAAAAGCAATTGTTGCCCCGTTTGTCCCTTTGCATAAAATGTTCTGGAGACCAAAACTCCGCCGAAAGAACGGTTGTCCAACAATCCACCATATTCTCTTGCAAAAGGCACGCCTTGTGCCACACATTGATCAATAATATTGGTAGATACTTGTGCCAAACGATATACGTTCGCTTCACGCGAACGGTAGTCGCCCCCTTTTACCGTATCATAAAAGAGCCTATAAACACTGTCCCCGTCGCCTTGATAGTTTTTGGCCGCGTTGACTCCACCTTGCGCTGCAATCGAATGTGCACGGCGCGGAGAGTCTTGATAACAAAAGGTTTTTACATTATACCCCAGTTCGGCCAAGGTAGCTGCCGCCGAACCACCTGCAAGACCCGTGCCTACGACAATAATATCGATATTACGCTTATTTGCGGGGTTGACCAGCTCAATGTGATTTTTATGGTTTGTCCATTTATCGGCCAATGGCCCTTTTGGAACTTTTGAATCCAATATGCCCATACTTAATGTGTTATTGGGTTAAGATGATGATACAATGCGATAAAAATAAATCCCGCGGGAATCGCGATTGCATAAATTTTTGTAAAAGTCGTTATGCCTGAGGAATACTTGTTGTTTACTCCCATGGTCTGAAAAGAGGAAGCAAAACCGTGCAAAAGGTGCAACGCCAACAATACAAAAGAAATAATATATAATACGGTTCTCCAAATAGGTTCGAATTTATGAACGGTTTCCTCATAATATCTTGTAGGGTCTTCGGGGTTGGCTTCAATGTACTTGTATGCCATTTCGTGAACCCAAAAATCATACATATGTAGTCCTAAAAAGGCCAAAACCACTAGCCCGGTGATAATCATGTTTCGTGAGAGCCAAGAAGCATTGGCACTTCCTTTATAACTAGCGTACCCTACACTGCCCCTCGCCGTACGGTTTTGTAATTCCAACACAAAACCCATCACAAAGTGAATAATGACCCCTGCAATCAATATAGGTTGCAGCACATATTGTACCAAAGGGTTATACCCCATAAAGTGCGACCAAGAATTAAACGTATCGGGTGCAATGACCGAAGTGACGTTGATGACGAAATGTTGTCCTAAAAAGAAAACCAAGAAAAGGCCAGATAGGGCCATAACCACTTTTCGGGCCAGTGACGATTTTATTAATGCACTCATTTATATAAAGTTGGAGTTATTGTAAAGACTGTCTACAAAATTACTCGATAGGCGCGTCTTTAACAAACTTTATAAAGGTTTCCTAGTTTATTTGGAAGGATTTTAAAGTAGTGAATAAATTGTTTGACTTTAAGAGGAAAAACAGAGGTTTTCAGAAAGGGAAGTTGAACAAAAAGCTCGTAATACATTGAAGCTTTTATTAAGGCTAGTATGATTAGATGGTCTTATTATTCCATTACAAACTCCATTTGAAAAATAAGGCCGCCAATACACCTTTCAGTTTCACAAATAAAAACGGAATACTATTTACCCGAAAGTACTACTCTTTGTTCAGTTTGGTCGATCGACCCTGCAAAAGGGTTCTGGGCCTGCCACCTCTTCATATTGAAACTCCACATTAACCTCGTTGCCATTCATGGTACAACTACCAAAAAAAGGAAGAGCCTGACCGACATACCTTGAGAATATTTGTTTCGCGTATTGACCAAGAGTCTTCTATTGTAAGGGATATCGTGGCAGTGCCTCCATTATTATAGACGATGATGGCAATGGCGTTGGTTGCCTCGCGGCAACAACTTGCTCAACGAAAAGTGTCATTATACTATTTTTCAATGGTAAGGATTTAAAGGCAGCAACGGCCAGCCTACTCTCGCCAGTGTACCACGATGTCCTTGGTCGTGAAGTCGTCACTCCCTGTCCGCACAACCGTAATGGTGTTCGTTCCCGTGCGGAGTAGTCCGGGTTGAATATGATCCATCCACGTCTGCCAACCAGGGTTATTTATCGGAATGTCCCACCCAGGCAGTTCTTCATTGTTGATGAAGATCTGGTGACCTTGGGACGAAACATTATGCGCAGTGATGATCAGGTAGGCGTCATCGATCGGATTGAGATTCCCTTCAATTGGGAACTCCATAGTGAATGAAGGGCTGTTTGCGGTAAATTCGTGAGTGAATGGTATCCAGTTAAAGTCAGATCGTGCCATAATAGTTTCTTTTTTATGAAATTAATATTAAATATATGAGCTGTATACAAAAACTGTGAGTATTAAACTTATTTTATTCTTGAACAGTTCTACCCGTTATCAGTCCAATGCTTGAATCCTTTGATGGCTAGTGCCGAACCTAAAATGTGCCTCTTTCGAATACACTATGATAACCCCAATGGTGCAATGTTTTTTGGCACCTGTTTGTTTTTACGCCCTCTTGAAGCTGTCTAATCAAAGTGGCACTTTTGATATACACATTATTAATCAGTATAATTGATAAAATCGGTAATAGAATCCTCAATGAATTTTCCGTGTATTATATCTCCCTCAATGGTTCATTTTCCAAAAAATTCAAAAGTCCCTTCAATACAGCCCTCATTGTTCTCATGTTGTGTAAAATCTGCAAGAGTGCCGTCTTGATTAAAATCAAACTGTAAAATAAAATCCGTACTTTCTCCTTCAATAACTCCTGATAGAGGTCACCCGAAAATCTACCTGCAAGAAAGTTGCCAAAACAAACGGTACCACTTCAGTTCCTACATTGTTAAAGACAGCTACATTGACTGTATGGGTGCCCAGCGGCAATACCTTGCTCCATGAGAGCATGCCGGTATTTTCATCTATAGAAAGGCCTTTTTGGTGGTTTGTTGAAGTTCAAATTTACCCACATCGCCGTTCCAATCGACCTGGGGTGCTTCGCTTTGTCCTTCTGTAAAAAATGTTGCTGAAATGTCTTGAACATAACTTACTTGTGGGGAGGCAATTGGATTGTCGTCTGATTTGGAACATGCCCATAGAAGACAAACTAGCAAAAATCCAATCATGTTCTTTCTATTTTTCATGGTATTTTATTTTTCTTTATTCTAAAATCCAGACATCGTTTTGATGTACGGCGTTATCTTGACCCGCTATCAACCAAATTTTGTTATTAAATATGCTAATTGAAAAACGGCTCCGGTTTAATAGCGGTTCTTGCGGGTATGCCTGTATCCATTCTTGACCATTCCTACTGTACCAAGCTTGGCCTCTATACCCCGAAAATACTCCCCCCAAAATCCATAGCGCATCGTCGAATACTAGTAGATTCCTGCCAGTGAAACCAGGTGGCGGGGAAGTGGTCGTGACCTCGATCCAATTAATACCGTCTTCACTTAGCCAAACATCCTCAGCAAACCCAAAAAACTCATCAAAACTGCCACCAGCAAGCCAAAGTTTATCTCTGAACACTACTACGCCATGCCCGGACCTTTTTTCAAATGGGGCACTATTGGTTGCCTGTACCCAATCAGCGCCATTTTCGCTGTACCAGATATCGTTCTTGAGACCTGATTCTGAATTGCCGCCGATGACCCAGATTTTGTTGTCAAAAACTGTGGCGGTATGTGAATATCTTGGAGAAAATGGTGCATTGGCAACTGCCTCAGTCCAGTTGATGCCATCGTCACTGTACCAAACATCGTTGGCAAAATCACCATCATAGCCCCCAATAATCCAAAGTTTGTTGTCGAATGCCACTGCTGAATGCACATTTCTTTTCGGGAATTCGGCTTCTGCTGTTGCCTCTTTCCATTCAAGACCATTGCTACTGAACCAAACATCGCTACGCAAATTATTTGCACCAGCCCCTGAAGAACCGGCTATTACCCACACTTTATCATCAAATACGGTTGAAGAGTGCCTGTTTCTTGCTGCAAAACCTGTGTCTTCGGTTAATGGCGCTGACGGTATCTTGAGATTTCTGGTAGTAAACTTATGTATGGCACTTTGCGAAGTCTTGCCTTGGGTATCAGAGGCGACTACTTTCCAATAGTAATCGGTAATAAGATTTAATCGCTCTGAAATTTCAAAAAAAGTTTCGGTAATACTACTTTGGTGAAGATTGGTAGGGTTAATCTCTTTGCCTAAATATATATCATAGGTCACATCACTGCCATCAGGATTTTTGGCAGATTCCCAAGTTAGGGTCGGCATTACATCAACATTGGTCGTATTGTCGGCAACGTCGATCAGATTAAAACTTAGGGGTGGTTCATTCTGCAGGGCGATTTCAGGCGAAACGGAATCATCATTTTTGTTACAACCGTATGCAATGCATACGAGTATCGCCATGTATATGTTATATGTTTTCATAACTTTCAATTTTTTAATCCATTGCCCAGACATCATTCTCGAATCCGTTTACAGATGCCCCTGCGATTACCCATAGTTTGTCCTTAAAAGAAAGTGCACTGTGATTGCGTCGTTTTGAAAATGGTGCATCGGAAGTGGCTTGTATCCAATTAACGCCATCACCGGTATACCATAGGTCATTTTTTCTCTCGACATCATCTTGTCCACCAATCACCCAAAGCTTATTGGCAAAGACGGTTGCCCGATGTGATAATCGACCGGAGAACACTTCTGTTGGCAATGCTTCACTCCAGTTAATACCGTCATTACTGAACCAGATATCATTGAATCTATTCTCATAAGGCAAACCGCCGCCAACGACCCAAATTTTGTCATCAAACACAGTTGCCGTATGCCCTGATCTTCTTGAGAACCCCATGTCGTCGGTAGCCTGTGTCCAGGTGATACCATCGCTGCTATTCCAGATGTCATCGCTGAACTGAAGTTCACCCACTGAACCACCAATTAGCCATATTTTACCATCAAACACCACACTTTTATGACTTGCCCTGGGAGGAAAGTCCGCTGTTGCGGTAGCCAAGTTCCAATCCACTCCATCAGAACTGTACCATACATCATTATTATAATCACCGTCGAAGCCTCCGATGATCCAGATTTTGTTATCAAATACTACAGCGCTGCTAGAAGTTCTAGCTGAAAATTGTGCAGACGCTGTTGCCATGATCCAAGTTTCTCCATCTTCACTGTACCATACATCATTATAAGTTTCCCCATTAAAAAAACCTCCGATAATCCACATTTTGTTATCGAACACCACAGATAAATGCCGATCTCTTATCGAAAATTCTGCTGTACCAGTTATTGGCTCTGCTGGAAAATTGAGATTTCGGGTACTGAATTTATGAATGGCACTCTGTGATTTTTGCCCATAGGCATCGGTAGCGACAACTTTCCAATAATAATCAGTAAATAAATCAAGTCTTTCAGTTATTTGAAAAGATGTTTCAGAAACATTGGATTGGTATACTGTCGTGGGATTGCTTTCATTGGCCAAGTACAGGTCATAGGTAACTTTGGTTCCCTCGGGATTTTCGGCAGATTCCCAACTCAACGTTGGCAACACATCCACATTGGTGGCCCCGTCTGGCACATCGATCAAATCAAAGCTTGATGGAGGGCCGTTCTGTAACTCGCTTTCTGGGGAATTGGGTTCGTCGTTTTTGTTGCAGCCTATAAAAAAGACCAACAAGAAAACACTAAAAAACAAAACATTATTTTTCACATCAATTTTTTTGAAGGTAGTTTTAATCTATTGCCCAAATGTCATTTTTAGGAGCTTCATGTTCTCCACCTCCTATGACCCATAATTTATCTTGAAAAACAGCGGAAGAATGACCCTGTCTTCGAGAAAAAGATTCTGTAGTGGCTTCCGTCCAATTTACACCGTCACTACTGTACCACACGTCGTTTTTCAATTCACTGTTGGAGGCATCCCACCCGCCTATTACCCAGATCCTATTATCGAATACCATTGTGGTATGATGAGATCTTTGGCCGAAAGGCGCAGCTGCTGTTACCTGCGCCCAGTGCACTCCATCATCACTAGACCATACATCATTTAGTACTTCGTCAAAAGCTGTTTGACCACCTATAACCCATATTTTTTCTTCGAATACTACTGCGGAATGGCCCCAACGCTTTGAAAACCCGGCAGAAGATGTAGCTTCTGTCCAAACAGCACCATTAGTGCTGTACCAAACGTCATTGAATTTTCCTAAAGCGCTTCCACCAATGAGCCACATTTTATTATCAAAGACGACCGCGGCATGATTTACACGTGCTTTAAATTCAACATCGAGTGTAGCTGGTAACCAGTTTGCGCCGTCACTGGTGTACCAAACTTCACTTTTACTTTCATTAGAAAACACAAAAAATTTAGAACCGGCAATAATCCACATTTTATTGTCAAAAACGAGAAGTTCATGGCCCCAGACCTCGGTAAACCCATAGGTTAGTGTAGCTTCGTTCCAGTCCAATCCATTGTTGCTATACCAAGCATCATTTTTTACTGCCGTTGGATTATCTTCCACTCCTCCAATGACCCATAATTTATTATCAAAAACTGTTGAACCATGGTCAATACGTGGTGAAAAATTTGTGGAAGCAACTACTGGATTTTTTGGAAAAGCATAATAACGCGTCGTGAATTTGAATATTTTGCTTTGAGAGGTTTGACCATTGGCATCCTTGGCAACGACTTTCCAGTAGTAGTCCGTGATTAAATTTAATCGCTCTTGAATTTTAAAAGTGGTTTCAGAAATTCCGCTCTGTACCATTTCGGATGGATTTCTCTCTTCACCCAAATACAGGTCATAGGTAACCTCAGTGCCTTCGAGATTTTTCGCAGATTCCCAACTCAAAGTTGGTAAAACCTCCACGTTTGTGGTGCCATTGGGCACATCGACTAGGTCAAAGCTCAATGGCGGTTCGTTCTGCAACTCGATTTCCGGCGGTACGGAGTCGTCGTTTTTGTTGCAGCCTATCAGAAGTAAATAACCAAAAAATAGGTATATGTAAATTGTCTTCATCTTGCTTGACTTTATTCGATAATCCAAATTTCACTTGTAGGCATCATTGTTGCTTCATCTCTCGTAACAGTAAATATTTTATTGTCGAAAACGGTTGTCGTATGCCCGCCTCTGGGCAAAAATTCAATGGCCTTGTCAAGTTTGTTCCAAAGCACCCCGTCTCTGGTGTACCATGCCTCTTCAATACTATTGTCAAGACCTGAATAACCTCCAAAAATCCATAGCCGATCATCGAAAACACAGGTTGTGTGACTTCGTATTGCATTAAGTTCTAATGGATACGGTGCTTTTTTCCAAATTTCACCATCATCACTGAACCAAAAAGTATCTTCAGCGGACGAGTCGTTTCCACCGATAAGCCAGATTTTATTGTCAAAAACTATGGTGCTGTGGCGTGATCTATTTGAAAATGGGGCACTGGAGATGACCTCTGTCCAATTGATACCATCTGTACTTTTCCAGATATCATTTTTGTTTCCAACAATTCCACTTCCACCAATAAGCCAGAGCGCATTATTGTAAACTGTCAAGCTGTGACTTCTCCTCTCCGAAAACGGGGCTTCATCTGTAGCCAATATCCAATCCACTCCATTTTCAGTGAACCAAACCTCGTTAGACAGATAAGACGATTTTTTTGATATTGCTGGATCAAAATCTGTCTGACCACCAACCACCCAAAGTTTGCCATCGAATACTGCAGATGCATGTCTTCTTCTGCCTGAAAAATGGCCTTCGGCCACAACCTCTTCCCAATTTACGCCGTCAGCACTCTGCCAGATATCATTCGAAAACCCTCCATTTGACCCACCGATTACCCATAGCTTTCCATCGAATGTTACTGAAGTATGCCCCCATCGCGCCGGAAAACCGGCAGATTCGATAAATGGATTTCTAGGCACCTCGAGGTCACGGGTCGTGAATTTATGTATCGGACTTTGTGAGACCTGCCCATCGGCATCGGTGGCGACCACTTTCCAATAATAATCGCTGATAAGGTTCAACCGTTCATCGATCTGGAAGGAAGTCCCCGAAATGCCACTTTGATCCAGATTTGTGGGATTCGTCTCCTTGCCCAAGTACAGGTCGTAGGTGACTTCGCCCCCTTTGGAGTTTTTGGCGGACTCCCAACTCAGTGTAGGCAGCACATCCACATCAGTTGCCCCATCAGGGACTTCCATCAGGTTGAAGCTTAGCGGAGGTTCGTTCTGTAGCTCGATTTCCGGTGGAACCGAATCGTCGTTTTTGTTGCAGCCCAACATAATAAGTAAGGATGTAAATACATATAATTTTATTGTTTTCATCTGTTGAGATTTATAGGTTTTTAACGGTCAGACCAGACCGGCTTGCCGGCTGACAGGGGTAGTTCGCAAACCAACATTTCGGTTATATCAGCTTTTCACTATTTCTCGTTTCATGATCTTTGTTTATTCTAGTACCCAGGCAGTTGCAGCGTATATATTATTTTCTTCACTAAATAGTCCTCCTATTATCCAAATTTTATCATTGAATACAACGGCGGTATGGTGTCTCCTTGTCGGGAAGTTTTCTGGAACCGAAAGTTCCGTCCAACTAGAACCATCCGAACTGTACCAAACATCATTTTTTGTTTCTTGGCCGTCGCTACCTCCTACTAGCCACATCTTATCATCATAAATCGTTACCGTATGATGTTGTCTATTGGAAAAATCGGCGATAGGTGTGACCAGTTCCCAATGGACACCATCGGAGGATGACCAAACATCATTTTTTAAACTGTTTTGATCATTGCCTCCAATAACCCATATTTTGTTTTTGAAAACCACCGAGGCATGACCTGATCTCTTCATGAAATACGGTCCTACAGCTTCTTTTTTTATCCAGGTTTCACCGTCAGTGCTTGACCATACATCATCGTAGGTGTAATTTTTAAAAGTAGAGCCCCCGATTACCCAAATCTTATCATCGAAGACTACAGAAGTATGATTACCCCTTTCAAAAAATTTGTCATCCGTTGTGATTTCTTCCCATACCAGGCCATCGGCACTTTGCCATACGTCATCGAGAATATGCGGTTGTTGATCTGTAAAGCCACCAATAAGCTGTAGTTTATCATTGAATGTTACGGTTGTATGGCCCGATCTGGGAAAGATAGAGGTGCCGGGAGCGGCCTTTGTCCAATTAGAACCATCTTCGCTATGCCAAATATCACTTCTATACTCCCCGTCATAACCCCCAAAAAACCATAGTTTTTCGCCAAAGACTACCGAAGTATGTCTCTGGCGCATTAGTAGATCGGAAGGAGTGAATATTTCCCTTTTTTTAGCGATAAGATTCCGCGTCGTAAACTTTTGGATCGCACTTTGCGAAGTTTGCCCTTGGCCATCGGTGGCGACCACTTTCCAATAATAATCGCTGACAAGGCTCAATCGCTCATCGATCTGGAAGGAAGTCCCCGAAATGGCACTTTGATACAGATTTGTGGGATTCGTCTCTTTGCCCAAATAGAGGTCGTAGGTGACCTCGCTGCCTTTTGGGTTTTTGGCCGACTCCCAGCTTAAAGTTGGTAGCACATCGACCTCAGTGGCCCCATCTGGCACATTGACCAAGTTGAAACTTAAGGGCGGTTCGTTCTGCAATTCGATTTCCAGTGGATTGGAATCGTCGTTTTTGTTGCAGCCAAGGGTCAATACAATGACCATGCTTATAAATACATAATTGGTTTTCATAATCAACTTTTTTAAAACTTTTGTCAGTCAAAGGCCCAAACATCGTTTCTTTCTCCACTTGCGTAACCACCTGCGATCACCAACAGTTTGTTCTTGAAAACCTCAACGGTATGAGACGCCCTGTGTGAAAATGTAGCAGAGGCCGTTGCTTCTTTCCAAACCATTCCGTCAAGGCTATACCAAATGTCATTCTTAAGTTTGTTATTGATTTCCCTCCCTCCGATTAACCATAATTTGTTATCGTATTTTGTTACCGCGTGGCTTGCCCTTCCAGAAAATGCTGCAGCTGAAGTCGCCATAGACCAATTCGCCCCATCATCACTAAACCAAACATCGTTCTTCCTTTCGTCGTCATAACCACCAATAAGCCATAGTTTATCGTTGAAGACTTCGAGGGCATGGCCTGATCTCTTTGAAAATGCAGCTGCAGGCGTGGCTTCCATCCAAGTAGTACCGTCATCACTATACCATACATCGTTCTTTAGTCCATCAGTTGACCCACCATAGCCGCCCACAACCCATAACTTACCATCCAACACGGCAATTTCATGATTGTTCCTTTTTGAAAATCCGGCCTCTGAAGTAGCCATCTCCCAGTTAATGCCATCACTACTGTACCAGATATCGTTTTTGTACCCCTCTTCGGTCAGACCACCTATTACCCAAAGCTTGTCGTCGAAGACTACAGAAGCATGACCTAATCTCTTTGAAAATGCAGCCGAAAGGTTGGCAGAAGTCCAATTTGCACCATCGGCGCTGTACCAAACGTCATTCATGCGTAGCGCCTCGTTGGAATATCCTCCGATTACCCAGAGTTTGTTGTTGAATACAACTGAAGTATGGCCTGTTCTTGGTTTAAATTCAGCCTCGGGTATCAACGGCTCTTCGGGCATAGCCAGATTTCGGGTGGTAAACTTCTGAATGTCGCTTTTCGAGCTCTGTTCGTTGACATCTTTGGCGACCACTTTCCAATAATGATCTGAAATCAAATTTAAACGCTCCTCGATTTGGAAGGAAGTCCCGGAAATGCCACTTTGATACAGATTTGTGGGATTCATCTCCTTGCCCAAATACAAATCATAGGTGACCTCGCCGCCTTTTGGGTTTTTGGCCGATTCCCAACTTAAGGTCGGTAATAAGTCTACATCTGTGGCGCCATCGGGTACATCGACCAAATTGAAACTTAGAGGCGGTTCGTTTTGCAATTCGGTTTCAGGCGAAACGGAATCGTCGTTTTTATTGCAGCCCACCAATGCCATTCCACATATCGCCAAGATTATATGTTTGGTTTTCATAACTTTTTTTGAAGTTTATTTTTTATTGTTCAAAAGCCCAGACATCATTAAAGGTTTGACTGCCGACACCGGCAATGACCCACATCGCTTTGTCATGAACAGCGGAGGCATGTGCCCACCTTTGAAATTCGCCATCATGGTTTACGGTTTTCCAATCTTTGCCATCTTTGCTGCACCAAACTGTGTTGAGGGCATTATAGCTCGAGTCGTAACCACCTAGTACCCACATTTTATCGTCAAAGACCAAAGAAGTGTGGCCCTGAACTTTCCCAAAAGCAGGATTTTCGGTAGCTAGCGTCCAATCAATACCGTTTTTACTGTACCAGACTTTGTTGCTTGTCAACGAAGTGTAGCCCGAAACGAGCCACATATACCCATTGTATACCAATGCGGTTTGAAGGGTTTGGTACAAAGCTGGAGTGCTGGGGGTAACTTCTACCCAATCGATACCATTTTTACTGTACCAAACATCGGTTTTGGAAGTACCGTCGCCAATTCCTCCTATGACCCATAGGGCATTATTGTAGACCAGGGTTGAATGGCTATGACGCGCAGGAAAGGGAGTCTTGACCTCAACTTTTTTCCAGTTTTTGCCATCGCTGCTCTGCCAGATATCGTTATAGGGATTAAAAAAACCATCATCGCCAATGGCACGCCCACCAATGACCCATAGTTTGTTGTCGAACACCGTAGTGCTATGTTCCATTCGTGGTGCAAAGTGACCCGCGGCCTTCACTTCTATCCAGTTGGCTCCGTCCTTACTTTGCCATATGTCATTTTTTGCCTTCGAGCCCTCATTGGGGATCAATGCCCTGCCGCCAATGACCCATAATTTATCTTTGAAACGTGTTGCGGTATGATGGGTCCTTTTTTCGAAAGAGGCCTCTTTAGTAACCAATTTTGCTTTTAATGCCTTTTTTTTGTTAATAAAACTAGACTTTAGTCCGGTTGCCTCGAAATCAGGATCTTCTATCGTTGACTTTTCACAGGAAAATATCAATAACAGCAGGGTCAAAATCGATATGTTCAGTAATGTTTTCATGTTATTTTTTATTTTGGAATGTTAAAATGTGTTGAGATTTCCTCGTAGGTCATTTTGGTATAATTCACTGCTGATTTACCGCTTGTGGGGATACCCCCTGGGATAATAAAATATCTGTACTCCTCAAAAAAAGGTGTTCCTATGAACCCCCCATCTATTGATTCGACTATAATTTCGAACTGTTGAGGATTAGTGGTTGCAGGATTGGTTATGTATCTATGGTAGTAATACTGATCTCTAACAAAAAAAGTACGTGGTAGCTGTTCAATCAAAGTATCATCAATGACATTGAAAGTTCGCCCAAAAACCAATAATAGCCCATTTTCAATATTATCGTCCGTCAATTCAGGAGCGCCTACAGAAAAACTGTCTCTGGCTAGGGCAATATCATCAGGAAACTCTGAAGGGAACCACTCCGAATAAATAACATTAGCCGTGCCAAGTTCTCCCGGTTCGCCTTGCGCTCCATCGGTACCATCTTCGCCATTTTGACCATCTACACCTGGTAAACCTTGTTCACCTTGAGGACCCTGAGTACCGATTGGGCCCTGTTCGCCATCCTTTGAGCAGGCCAATATTAGGCAGGACATCAAAAGGAGGCCTAAACACCACTGTATAAATTTCACATCCGTTTTCATCGTATTGTCTTATAAGGCTAATAGGGAACTCTTATTAGTATACCAAAACGTTTTACTCCGGAATATTGAAGTGTGCCAAAACTTCTTCATAGGCCATTTTGGAATAATCTAATGAAGATGACGACTTGCCGCTGACCGAAACTCCGCCAGGAATTATGATATAGCGATAGCGATCTATGTAACTGAAGGTGCTATTTGAACCGTCAATAGTATTGACCTGAATTCGCAATAGCGTGCTTCCATTGCCATTGCCGAACAATCCGAAACCAAAAACAAGGTTTTGATCATGGGTGTACGGCAATTGGAAGATCTCAGCGTTATCTCCTAAAACATTGTTTCCTGCATATACTATGATAAGGTCGGTTGCTATGTTAAATTCATTTGCAGAGAGTGTTGCCAATCCCATTATGTTTTGTGGTACTGAATTCGGATTTAGATAGTCTGCTAATATCCAATCAGAAAAAATCACATTTGCAGTCCCTGTTTCTCCATCTGCGCCATCCGTACCATCCGTACCATTAGCTCCGTCCACCCCGTTTTGACCTTGCGCGCCTGCTGGCCCTTGTTCACCCTGCGCCCCTTGTGGCCCGACAGCGCCATCATTGCCATCTTTTGAGCAGGCCAGTACTATCCCGGCGATAATAAGAACACTAAAAATTTGTTTACTAATTCTCATACTTGTTTTCATAACACTTAAATTTTAGAGATTATTTTTAATTTTATTGGGCTTTTGCCCGCTGTAATTGCTTTTCGTTTAAAGCCAAAGAATGTGGGTCACTTCACTAAAAATTCATAAATGGTCTATTGCGGAATACTAAAATGTTCGACAATTTCTCGGTAAGTCATTTTTCCGAGATCCGAAGGCCCTTTTGAACTAAGACCAAATAGTTTTTCGCCAGGCACAATGACCACCCTGAATTCAGCATTTGCCGAAGGCCTGAAAAAAATGTCCTGTAATGGATCTAGAAGTAATGAGGTTACCCGTAGACGTGTCGAGGTTCCGTTAGCAACTTTAATGAGCTCGACAATATAGCTTTCAGCATCTTGAGGCATTGTTACGGGCAACGAAAAAATGTTGTTTCGCTTACCATAGACCAGTATCACGTCTTTTTCTAGATTTAGAAATTTACTATTGATAAGTGGCAAGCTGAAGACTTCAGAACTGTTTTGACTACTGTTCGGAAATTGTGAAGGAATCCACTTCGAATAAAGCACGGTATTATTTTGTTTTCCATTTGACACCGTTGTGAATGTCAGAAACGTTCCTTGTGGAGTTTGGTCTATCGGTGTTTCTTCTTTTGAGCAACCCAATATCAGACTTGCGATAAAAAGAACGTTAAAAAATCGCTTTGAACTCTTCGCTACTGTTTTCATACCACTTGAAATTGATTAATGATTCAAATGTATCGGAGAACGAAAAGAAGAGAATGGTCATATGTAACAAAGTACTGACCGTATGTAACTGAAAAAATAAATTATTGATTATCAGTAGATTGAAGATACTCTGAGGGCGTTTTTTTGAAGGTTTCCTTAAAACATTTCATAAAATAAGTGGGGGTGTTGAACCCTACGGTGTACGCTACTTCGTTAATAGTAAGATTCGATGTTTTGAGAATTTGGAGTGCTTGTTTCAGGCGTTGCGAACGGATAAAGGCCGAAGTAGAAAGGCCTGTATACGCCAAGAGTTTTCGATGCAACTGCATACGGCTCATCTTGGCTTTTTTGCTGAATGATTCCGCACTGAATTCCGGATCGGTAAGATGTTCGTCCAAGATGCGCTGTATTTTATCGAGAAAGATCTCGTCGCCGGGCGTAATCGAAATATCCTTGGGTTTTAAGATCAGCTCTTGGCTATACCGGTCGCGCAACGAGCAGCGAATAGCCACGAGATTGGCGATACGTTGTTCGAGAATATTTATTTTAAATGGTTTTCGAACAAAATCGTCGGCTCCGGAAGTAAGCCCCTTAAGCTCATCTTCTTCCCCTACGCTTGCAGTTAAAAGGATAATAGGAATGTGACTGGTGCGTTCATCGATTTTTAAGGTATTGCACAACTCGATACCATTTTTGATTGGCATACGAATGTCCGACAAAACGATATCGGGTATTTGAGAAAGGGCGATCTCCATACCGGTTTTGCCATTTTCGGCCTCCAGTATTCGGTATTTTTTTTGAAGGGCCAATTTGATGAACGTACGAACTTCTTGATGATCCTCCACAATCAATACTATAGGAAGTTCTTCCTTTGAACCACCGGCAAAACTGTAATCCACATCAATAACATCAGATTGAGTGAATAATTCATTTGTATTTTTCGTTTCCTTTACGAAAGCGTCTTCTGGAAAAGCGGAACGTTGAATAGGAAGTTTTAGCTCAAAATGGATGACATCATTTTCCTCCATTCGGGCTTCTATGGTTCCTCCATAGAACTTTACGAGCTCTTGTACCAAAGAGAGCCCAACACCCATACCTTCGGAATATTCATCATGTTGGTAAAACCGGGTAAACAATTTTTCAAGCTCCAACTTTGAGGCATTAAGAGCGGTATTTTTCACACTGATACGTGCAAATTGTCCATTGCTTTTTGTAGAAAAATGACAGATTCCCTTCTTTGGGGTGTATTTGAAGGCGTTGGAAAGCAAATTGGTCGATATCTTTTCCAAGATATCCTCATCGTACCAGACTTTTCCTAAATCGTCGATTTCAACGGAATATTCAATGTCTTTTAGATGGGCCTGATATTCGAAAGATTGCGATATCGTATGTAGAAAGAGGGCTAAATCTCCATTTTGCAATTGCAGTTTGAGCTTGCCATCTTCCAATTTGGACAGTTCCAACAACTGATCTACCAAAGAGGTCAAGCGGTGTGTATTGCGTTTGACGATTGAAAAATTGGCATGGTCGAAATCGGACAAGTTGCCTTGTGAAAGTTTTTGGTCTATCGGCCCAGAAATCAATGTTAATGGTGTTTTGAATTCATGCGCGATATCAGTGTATAGATTCGATTTGAAATCGTTTAATTTTTGCAAACGCCGTGCTTCCTCTTCTTTAATTTTTAAGTTTAATTGCATTTGCCAACGCCATTTTAGATACCCATACACGCCTAGAATAGTGGCCAAAAGCAATAGTCCGTAAATTATTTTTGCATAGGTTGTAAGATACCACGGGGGAGCAATGGTAAAATCGAAACTTTCGGGCAAATCGTTCCAGACCCCATCGTAATTACTTGATTTTACTTGAAACGTATAATCTCCTGGAGGCAATTGGGTATACCTGGCAAAATTGGTATTGCCCGCGCGCACCCAATCGTCATCATAATTGACCAACCGATATTGATACTGATTTTTTTCGGGAAGTGAATATTGTAAACTCGAAAAAGTAAACGACAAGGTGTTCTCGTCATAGGCCAATCGGGTATTGTTTAGCATTGGGTATGCTTCATCAAATACCTCAAAACCCGTAATCGTAGTTTTTGGAAGTATCTTGTTTTCCTTTATTTCATTTGGTCTGAACCAATAAAATCCATCCAACCCTCCAAAATAAAGATTCCCATTACCATCTTTATGATACGCCCCGGTATTGAATTCGGTCGCCAGACCTGCGTAATTGGTATAATTGGTAATTTCGGGTTTTGAGGTCAAAGAGGTGCTCGGTTTGAACTTGGTAATCCCTTTATTGGAGCTTAACCAAAGATTTCCTGCTTCGTCTGGCAAGATGGAATAGATAACGTTGTTGGCAAGTCCGTCTTTTACCGTAAACCCATAAAACCGTTCGTTTTCAATATCAAGAGCGTTCAGACCACCGCCGTTGGTACCAATCCATAGTATACCATTTGGGGAATAATAAAGGGATTTTATATTGTTGCTGGATAACGAATTCCCATCTGTCGTTTGGCCATAATTCTTGAACTTTCCTTTTTTCATATCGAAAAAAGAAATACCATTTGTCTCCGTGCCGATCCATAGATTATCATCATTATCTTCAGCGATTACCCTGATATTGTTACTGGGTAATCCATCTTTAATTGCCTTATAATGAAGTATTTCCCCCTTATCGCTATCAAATTGGATAACGCCCTGTTCACGAGTGCCCAGCCAGATTCTATTTTTTGAATCTTTATGAATACACCAAATTGTGTTTGCCGATAGCGGTGGATCCGAAACCGGCGAAAAATTCGTGAAGCCCCCATCTTCGTTTAAAATGCTCAATCCACCACCTTGCGTACCGATCCAAATTTGATTGTCGGAAGCGGCCAAAAGACTCATAATGCGGTCGGATGAAATGGAATTTTTAGAGGGGTCGACCCTAAAGGTTTGCCAATTTTCCGTTTCGGGTTCGTAACGGGTAAGGCCTTTGCCGGAAGTTCCGATCCAGACCCTATTTTCGGCATCGACCGTTATGGCCCGTACTACATCTATACTTATGCCATCGGGAGTTTGGGAATTGGTCAACGAATTGAATTTTTCAAGATATTCATCGTAATAACTGATTCCCGCCCCATCGGTGCCGAACCATAGAGTGCCGGAATAATCTTCGTAAATACTGAGGATATCATTATAATGCAGCGCCTTTGGATTGTATTTTTCCGCTGTAAAGTGTATTATTCTTCTTCGGTCAAAATCGACCAAATAAAGCCCATCACCATAAGATGCCACCCAAAGCCTTCCCTTGGAGTCGATATGTAAATCTATAATGTTGAGATTTTTAGGCAGATTACCGGCCAAGGCAAGTTCGGATAGACGATGAAAAACGGAATCATCGTGATTCTTAAAATAAAGACCGTTGCCGTAAGTGCCCAACCACAAAGTGTTACTTGCATCAAAGACCAAGGCACTGAAATTCTCATTGATGATATTCCCAGCTGTATTCTTGGGTTTAAAACGTGCCGTGGTTTTGCGTTTTTTGTCGTACGTAATGATTTCCTTTTCAGTAGTAAAGAAAATTTCTCCTGTTAAATTTTGCGCGATATCGAAGACAGTTCCGCTTATTTCAGAAGGTGCTATTATCTGAACTGAAACTTCGGACTCCGGTTTTAAAACATGAAGCCCTTGGGAATAGGTGCCGATCCAAATGTATTGGTCGGTATCCTGATAGATAGTGCTGGCATCTGTGCTACTCGAAAGTGGTTCGAAAGTATCGGTAATCCGATTTAGTTTCCGTGGTATTCTATCCATCGGAATAATCCATAGCCCGCCTTGTCTGTCCATATATACTTTACCGAGATTACTGTAATTGGGTTTTGTAATATCGACGAAGGTATAGGGGTAGGCTGTGAATTTTCTGCCATCGTACTTGTTAAGGCCATCTTGAGTAGCGATCCATAAATATCCTATACTATCTTGAGCAATGGAAATAGCACTATTTTGAGAAAGGCCTTCTTTTACTGAAAGTTGTCGAAAGGTTATCTGGTCCTGGGCCGAAATATTCGTTGTGTAAAAACATAAAGCGATGAAAAATCGCCCATAGTATATACAATGATCGAGAATAGTTGCCTTAAACCGGGTATAGTGCGTTGCCTTTCTTCCAAAAGTGTACCTATGTAATGAAGAGTTGGTCATTGCACGGAAATTTTTGCGAGCGGGGAAACTTTCAAAAAATTCGTTTTTCAAAAAAGAATCGGCAAAAGTAAAGATAATCAATACCTAATATAAAATCATGCCTTCTCCGAGCTTCTGTCCGATTAATATGGGTTCTGAATATAAAATCGATGGCCGGTTTTACGCTTATTCCTTTTTTTAACCGATATTCATATCCGAAACTAAACCCTAACCAAGCTTTATAATGGACATCGGCCTTCTTTCCGTTAGTATGAACGTCTATTCGACCCGTAGAATAGCCGAGGAAGCGGAAAAGCTCGGGCATTATATCGAACTGATCGACCACACCAAATGTTCGGTCAAATTGGGTACCGATAAACCGCGTATCTATTTGCGCGACGAAGACATTACCCATGAATTCGACGCTATTGTGCCCAGAATCGGGTCTAAAGTTACGCGCCACGGGGCAGCCATTGTAAAACAATTCGAGATGAACGGAGTTTTTAGTACAGCACGTTCGTTAAGCATTACAAGGGCACGTAACAAAGTGCGCACATTGCAGATTATGGCGCGAAAGGGCATCCCGATTCCAGAGACGTTGTTTTCCATTAATCCCGATAATATCGAAGAACAGATCAAGATTTTGGGAGGTACACCTGTAATTATCAAACTTCAGGAGGGTACCCAAGGTCTCGGGGTTATTTTGGCCGAGACCCAAAAATCGGCAAAATCCATTATAGACACATTTTATAAAATGGATACCAGTATTCTTATCCAAAAGTTCATCGAGGAGAGCAATGGCGAAGACATCCGTATTTTCGTGGTGGGCAACAAGATCATTGCCAGTATGAAGCGTAAAAGTGGGTTGGATGAATTCCGCAGCAACGTACACCGCGGCGGGAGTACCGAAGAAGTAAAGCTTTCCACAAAAGAACAATTTATTGCCCTGAACGCAACCAAACACATCGGACTTGGAGTAGCTGGGGTCGATTTGATACGTTCCAAAAAAGGACCGTTGTTGATCGAGGTCAATGCCTCTCCAGGTTTGCAAGGTATAGAGAATGCCACAGGAGTCAATATAGCACGTGAAATCATTTTGTTCGTTGAACGGAACGGCAGGAAAAGAAAGAGAAAATGAAAAAGTTAGCCATTTGAGGTACGAAATGCCAAGTTGAAAAAATGGATTCACCCTTCGAAGAGGGCAAGGGGGATGTTCTTGGGAACGCAAATGGCCGATTACTTCTTCAAAAACAGTAAAAAACGAAACTTTTTCCAAAAAAATGGAAGGAAGCAAAACCATAGAAATCGGCGGCGAGACCGTAAAACCCGGCGAGTCAAAGCTATTGAAAATCAGTATCGACCGGCTTCCAACAGGAACACTTATAGATATTCCCGTCTATGTTTTCAATTCAAAAAAACCAGGACCGACCCTTTTGGTTCAGGCCGGGCTGCATGGCGATGAGGTCAACGGTATTGAAATCGTTCGGCGCATGTTGGCCGAAAAACGGTTCGATATCGAAAAAGGGGCGGTAATCGCTGTTCCGATTCTCAATATCTTCGGATTCATCCATTTTTCTCGGGACGTGCCCGATGGTAAAGATGTCAATCGAAGTTTCCCTGGAACCAAATCAGGTTCTATGGCCAGTCGGATTGCCTATCATTACACTTCGGCGATTCTTCCACAAATCGATTTTGGCATAGATCTGCACACAGGCGGAGGGCAACGGCATAACTTTCCGCAAATTCGATATACCGATCAAGACGAGAATAGTAAAAAGCTTGCCGAGGTCTTTCAAGCGCCCTTTTCGTTTCCTTCCCGATTAATAAAAGGTTCCTTTCGAAATGCGGCTCTTAAAATGGGCAAACCGACAATCGTTTTTGAGGCTGGGGAAAGCATGCGTTTTGACGATTATTCCATTTTAGAAGGTATGCAGGGCATCTTAAACGTGATGAAGCATTTTCAATTGATTTCGAAAATAGAACCGCACTATGTGGAGCGGTTTAAGACCATTCCGCTGACCAACAGAAAATGGATACGTGCCTCGACTGCGGGTATGTTCATCCCGAAAATTACGAATGGAAGCGAAATCAAAAAAGGGCAGGTTCTGGGCATTATTTCAGATACCTATGCCAAACAGACCAAAACCATCAAAGCTGCCTCGGATGGCTATGTCATTTGTGTCAACCATCAAGCGGTAGTCAACCAAGGAGATGCTTTATTTCACATTGGAAGTCATAAAGGTTGATTTTTTCGTTTCCTTATCCAGTATATAATAGCGTACGGATTCAAAACTCTCAAACTAGGGTATCCGTATCAAATCATCGAAATATCTAGTAATTTAAGTTATCGAATAATCAACAGTCCGTAGTGGCCGCCAAAGTGCAAGGCAAGTCATCACCTACTGGCGTTATCTTTATAAAAAACTCGATACAATTAAAATCATCTTCATCATTTATATTTTGTGAAGTGACTTTGAGTATTACGGTTTCATCTATGCCCACTGCGCTATCGGACGAAACCTCAACGGTTTCAACGGCTACACCATTCTTCACATAAAGTACTTCAATAGAAATATCCTCTTTTTCGGTTTTGAGGCTTTTGATGGAAATCAAATAATCACCAAATTCGGTTCCTTCGATATCGTCGTCTTCTGTAATTCTGTTTATCTCGACCAATTCAATGGCGCAAGCGTCTTCGGAGTTGTTTTTCCCATCGTCTTTCGGAATTATTTGAGGAGCCGGGTCATCACTATCACAACTTGATAGAAATAAGAATAACATTGCTAAACAGAGAAGTAACTTGTTCTTCATAACCTATTCGATTTGTTTTTGCTAAAGGTATATTCAGAATCGTTTTTATTTTGAAAAATAAACCGAAAGCCCTTTTTTTTGAAGTGAACGGCCATATTCTTGATGTGAATGGGTTTCAACAGGCCATGATATAGTCGATAAAAGGAAAAGAACAACTTTTTTCTATACATTGTAATCTACCGAATGTCATTTTCTCAAAGAAATCGAAATAATGAAGCGAACTACAATTTCGGCCCTTATTGTCGATGACGAACCTTTGGCCCGAAAACGTATCGAAAACCTATTGTGCGATGTGGCCGAAATAGAGATAAAGGGTGTTTTCGGTACTGGGAGAGAAGCGATACATGCAATTGATACTTTGCGGCCCGATATTGTTTTTTTAGACGTGCAACTCAAGGATATGACCGGGTTCCAAGTATTGGAAGTTATTTCCAATACACCCCCTATCGTAATTTTTGCCACTGCTTTTGATTCTTATGCCATAAAGGCATTCGATGTATTTGCCTTCGATTACCTTTTGAAGCCCTATACGGAAGAACGTTTTTACAAGTCGGTACACAAGGCTATTTTGGCATATAAAAAGACTCCGAATACAAATTTGAAAAAAACGATAAACAACCTACTGGGCTATTTGGATTCCGGATCACAAGAGCCGAAAAGGTTGTTCAAAACTCGAATTCCTGTACCTAATAAGAAAAAAACACTTTTTGTACCGACAGAAGATATACTTTACATAAAGGCCTCAAATTATTACATAGAAATTTATACCCAGAGAACAAAATATTTGCTAAGGGAATCGATGTACCAGATTCTCGAAGATTTAGACTCCCAAAATTTTATTAGAATCCATCGATCAAGTATTGTCAATTTAGGACATATCACTGAACTGGTCAATTCGGATTATGGTGAGGTCGATGTCAAAATGAAAGATGGTGAACTACTAAGGGTCAGTAAGGGGTACCGAAGAGAATTTTTAAGAAAAGTAGGTGTCAGGTCATGAAGAATCGCATAGACAAAAAGTTGTTTTTACTCTTGTTGGGCTATATGGCTGCTTATCATGTGGTATATATCTCAAGAAGGGTGATTTTGAAATTCATGAATGAACCCGGGTATGTCGATACCAGTTGGTCGGGTATCGTATTCGGACCAATTTTATGCAACTTTCTTATTATCCCCCCGATAATCATCTTAATTCTTTTGGCAACGAAATGGATGATTCAACAAAGATTAAGCTGGTTCAGTAGTCTGTGTTTACATTTCAGCTTTTCGCTACTATATGTTTTTTTGGTGATCTTCTTAAATACCATCTATAATTATTTTGTCTATGGTGATCCACTTGAACTATTTAGTAGGGTCGCCCTAGTGAATATTTTGTACGGCTCAACGTTGAATTTTTTAGGATATGTGGGTTTTGTAAGTATTATATATTCATATTACTATATAGCGAAAACCGGGAACGCGGAGACTCAAAAGGCTCAATTGGCGGAACAATTGCAGATTGCAAGAATGGAAGCTTTAAAATCGCAGCTGAACCCTCATTTCTTATTTAATACGCTCAACAGTATTTCGGCACTTATCAAAGAAAATGGGCACAAAGCACAACACATGATAGGCAATCTTGGTGATTTATTACGCGAAGTTTTGGTGGTACGCCATGAGAATTTGATTCCCTTAAAAAAAGAACTTCTTATTTTGAACAAATACCTTGAAATAATGCAAGTGCGGTTTTCCGATGATTTGTCTATTGGAATTCAAATGGACGAAGACTTGGGAAAAGCTTTGGTTCCAACAATGATTTTGCAGCCGATAGTGGAAAACTCCCTTAAATATGGGTATTCTTATGAAAAAACAAATCTTAAAATAGCACTTTCGGTCCACAAGATGAATGAAAAAATAAGGATAGAAGTTGAAAACAACGGAGCAGCTTTGCCCGACACGGGAATTGTCGAGGGTACTGGAATTCAGAATATTCGGGATCGGTTAGAAACTTTATATAAAAGTGATTTCTTTTTTTCAGTTAAGAATTTGAAAGCTTCCAAAGGCGTAATTACCACAATTGAAATTCCTTTTGAAAAAGGTTATTGATTATTCAGAATACTTTGAGGTCGAACTTTTCGTTATCCATAGACTAGGACAGTAACTTGCATGATCGAATTCTGGAAATCACTCACTTACACCACTAAATTCTCAACAATCACCTTTATTATAACCGCTGCATTAGGTCTTCTAAGCATGGGTTTTTTGGGTTTGGGACTCTACTATCTCGTTTCGTTTCTATTTCCTTCGTATCCGAATATTGACGATTGGCATGGCGATTGGGTCTGGCCGGTAATCATCGTTGTCGGCATGTTATGGTCTGTCGGATTTGTGCTTGGTGGAATCTCATGGCATTACCTTAGCAAATCGATTTCTTCCGTTGCGATACTTCGCGTCATTTATATAATTGTTCTATGGCTTTGGGCTGCTTTTTTGTGGTACTGTGTGCTAAAAGCGAATGCATATCGATTGGATATGCAATGAAAGGGCAGCTATTTTCCGACCGATAGGTCCGTTCTCTTGAATTTTGTCGATGAGGTCCTTCAAAAAAGGAAGTTGAGCGATTTTTTACCGTTTCTAATCGAAGGTTGTAGAACATCTCTATGTTTGCCGCAACAAAAAACCGACCCTGAGGTCGGTTCTATGATTTCTACTTCTTTTGAAAGAAAGATTTTCTTAACCGTTTAAAATTTTCGCCTTTTCAGTGTCAAATTCTTTTTGGCATCACCTTTTTTAGACTTGATAATTACTCCATATCCTTTAATTGTATGGAAAGGGCTTTGGTTGAAAGCTGTACCTCAATCAAGGAAAGTACTAGAGAGACCATTAGCGCAAAAAGGCTGATACCAAAAACGAGATTTGCCCAAAAAGGAAGTTCAAGATAGATAAGTGACATCGTAATAACCGCCAATAAGAAACTCACAATTGCTGTCGCTTGCATATTTTTTATGATGGTCAATCGCTTTCGGAGTTTTTTGACCTGAAGTTCGACCTCGGCTGAACCTGTTTCTTGATATTTTTGGTGTAGTTGTCGTATTAGCGCGGCAATAGCTAGATATCGCGCGTTGTAGGCCAGCATGGTCAAAGAGATTGCCGGGAAAAGTAATGCTGGGATGGTGAGGTTTAAATCCATTTTTTATTACTGATATTTCTTTTTTATTGGAATCCAAACCTCTTCTTCGGAATCAGGGACATCGTTTTTATACTTTTCGCCCAAAATTTCAAAATGCGGCCTATCATCGATTGCATATACAGAATTAGGAAGCCATTGACCAAAAATGAATTGAAATGTTCGTTGAAATTCACTCGCTGGACCTTTATGGACAAAAACCGCATAAAGACCCCTCTCTATTGTCAACAGGCTGAAACCATTCGGTATAAAATTGGTAGAACTTACCTCGATTGCTGCCCACTTTGTGAACTCTTTTTCTTCCTTGAATTTTTCAAAATATTCTAATTTGTCATAAACTTGAACAGAATAAAAGTCAGTGCCAATATTGTTTATAATAGTAGTTCTATCAACCATAAAGCTTTGCCAGAGTTCGGCAGTTTTATTGTTGATCAATGACATTCTGATGGACTTGCCTATTAAATGTTTTTTAGGAAGTATTTCGATTCGGGGCTCCATGTTATTTTATCTCAAATTCAACCTTTTCCTTAGCCCTATCCCCCTCAATTTCTACATAATATTTCCCTTTTGGTAAATAAGTCTTACCATCTTTAGCCTCCTTCAGCTCCTTTTTGTACTTCTTCAAATAAGCGGATTTCCCCGATTTCGAAAAGGCAACATCGTAAGACAATATATTGAAACCCTTATCCGCTGCTATTTCAGTAGTGCTTACCAAAACACCATCCACAGTTTTAATGGTTGTCTTAAAGCTATCGGGGTCGGAAGTATAAAAAACAACGTCTAGCCCTGGCGTATTAGGTTCTCTCCAGCTGCTCCATGCATTTCCCCAACGCTCTGAATGTTTGATGTTTTCCAAATTAAAAACAAACAAATCTTTTGCCATAATTTCTGGGGTCATTTGTTGTAAGGTTGAAATATCCGCCTTGTAAATACTTCGGCCATGACTGCCCACCAGAAGATGTTTGGCTTCGGGTTGTATTACCAAATCGTGAATGGCGACATTTGGCAATCCGTTTTGAAAGACTTCCCAAGATTCGCCGCGATTGAATGAGACGTATAATCCATTATCGGTTCCCATGAACAAAAGATTTTCATTTTTAGGGTCTTCGATAATGACGTTGACTGGGGAATCTGGAATTCCCTCCCCGATATCCTTCCAAGTTTTTCCATAATCATCACTGGTGTACAAATAGGTCGTAAAATCATCCCAACGATATCCGCTTAATGCGGCATAGACCCTTTCTTTTTTATGTTGGGATGCCACGACTTGACCGATCCATATATCCTTTGGAAAAGAATTGGAAATAACCTCCCAACTTCCTCCTCCGTTTTTGGTTACTTGAATCAAACCATCATCACTTCCCGTATAGATAAGTCCGAATTGAAATGGAGATTCAGAAATGGAGGTAAGCGTACCATAGGAAACATTCCCTTTTTTTCCGCCGTTAGAAAGATCAGGTGAGATCGCTTCCCAATCTTCGCCTTGGTTCATCGAGCGCAGTAATTGGTTTGTGCCCATATAGAGTATGTCTTGGTTGTGTGAGGATAATAGAATAGGGGTTTCCCAGTTGAAACGATAGGATGGAGTGCCGATATCATTTTTTGGTTGAATATATTTTCGCTTGTCATTTTCTAAATCCAAACGATAGTAAAATCCGAACTGAGATCCGGTATAAACAATATTCGGGTTACGACTATCGATCTGTACTTGCATACCATCGCCTCCCATAATCGATTTCCAAGGATATTGGCCGGTTTGATGCCATTCGGTATTTTTCTCGGCATTATGCGGACCCATCCAAACGCCGTTGTCTTGGAGTCCGCCATAAACATTGTACGGTTCTTGATGGTCGATATTGATGGCGAAGAAGGTACCCAGAGATTCGGAGTTCAGCTTTGTCCAATGTTCACCGTCATCGTATGAAATGTTGAGTCCGCCGTCGTTGCCGTTGATCAAATGCCCGGGCCTTTTGGGGTTGACCCAAAGCGAATGATGGTCGACGTGAACGTTATCGCCATTGATAGAGCTATAGGTTTTCCCCGCATCGTCTGACTTAATAATGGGAACGCCCAGAAGATAGATTTTATCGGGATTTGAAGCATCTACCCGAACCTGTGCAAATACATAACCGTAGCTGTAAAAGAGATTTTCGATATAGTCTTCATTTTGTTTATTCCAAGTCTTTCCAGCATCATCGCTACGGTATACCTCTGCGCCGATGACTGGGGTATCAAAGGTCACCGAATTCTTGTTTTCCAGATAGTTGGCCAAATCCGATGGCTGGATCTCTCCTTTTTTTACCATTTCCTTTATGGTACTGGCCGAATATTTTTTTGGAAATCGGTTCGATTCAAGAAAATCATCAAGTTTGGATTCGTCCAATTTCAATAAGGACTCTTTTGTTATACTCTTGAATTCATCTTTTTCAAGACCGTTAACTTTTTCTTCCGATTCTTCGGATTTCTCTCTACGAAACTGGTTGTCGTGAACTGCATAAACGATATTTTCGTCATAGACCGCAAAACCGATTCGCCCGATACCTTCGCCTGTCGGGAAGCCGCTTTCAGGGGTAGAAATCTTTGTCCAGCTTGTACCGGCATCAGTACTTTTATAGATTCCCGAGGCATTGCCGTTCCCGGTAAAGTTCCAAGCTTTCCGATCCTTTTCCCAAGCCGCCGCATACATGATATTGAAGTTGTTCGGTGCATGGGCCAAATCAATAATTCCGGTACTGTCGTTTACGAACAAGGTTTGTTTCCAAGAAGTTCCACCATTCGTGGTTTTATAAATGCCCCGTTCTTCGTTGTGAGAGTATAAATGTCCGGTTACGCCAACTACCAATTCCTCGGGATTATTGGGGTTGATCGCGATTCTTCCAAAATGGTGAGCATCGCGCAACCCCATATTTTGCCAAGTCTCCCCCTTATCCGTCGATTTTAGGATCCCGATGCCTGCATAGGAAGAACGAGAAGAAATATTTTCGCCCGTACCGACCCAAATGGTACCGTTTTTCCAATCCACTGCGATATCGCCTATATTTTGGGTGGGCGCATTGTCCATAATAGGGACAAAGGAAGTTCCGTTATTGTTCGTGTACCACAACCCTCCGGCAGCATACCCAACATAGAACTCGGTAGGGTCGTTCGGATTGATATCGATATCGGCCACCCGACCGCTCATCACCGATGGGCCAATATTCTCAAAAGAGATGTTTTTTACCAAAGATGCTTCCTCCATCTCCTTTTTCTGTTGAAGTGCTTGTTGTACGTTATCTTCTGATGTCGAAACAATCTGGGCCAAACAAGGCGTCGAAAGACTTAATAACAAGGCGGTAAGTAATTTTTTCATTGTAGCGCGATATTCAAATTAATCCGGCGGAAGTTATGAATAACTTGGCGTGTTGACAAGAGTTACTAGGAGTTGAACCAAAAGCCATGGCTATCAATTTCATAATAAATAGGCTATAAATTGCATAGTAACTTAAAATTTTGTTAATTTATTGATACA
>CAYGPR010000017.1:0-73569 GCA_964351985.1 uncultured Maribacter sp.
GCTCAAAAGAACGGCATTCCCTACAACTTGATAAACAAGGCAAAAAAGAAGGTGGAACGAGGTAAAGTCCGTTTTGACGCCACGATAGCCAAACTGCAGAAAGAACGCAGCAAAATGGCTAAAACAGGCTCTAGATTGCAAGAAGAGGAGTCCAAGGCGAGGGAGGAAGCCGCTCGCTTGGAAAAACTAAACGCAAAGGTAAAATCAAAACTGGAAAATTACCAAGAACTTTACGACCATGATCAGCGCATGATCCAATTGGGGAACAAAATCGATAAAGCGGCAAGCAAATATTTCCAAGACCATAAAAAACGGATTCTGGTCTCCGAACTCATTCGCATCGTCGAAACCGAAAATAGCAAGCGTAAAAAGAAAACGGCCAATCAGGCCAAGGCGGAACGTGCTAAAAAGGCACAGGTAGTTCAAGACGTACAAAAACAAGTCAAGGTCATCCGTGAGAAAAAGAAGGTGGAAAAGAAAAAAGCCATCATCAAAGAAAAAAACAAACCCCGACCAATTTTTAAATTAGGCGACCGTGTTCGTATGACCGATGGCAAGGCAGTGGGTAGTGTCGATAAACTGGAAAAAGGGAAAGCAGTGGTCAATTATGGTATGTTTACAACAAATGTAAGCGTGGATCAGTTAGAATTAGTAGAACGTAAGATGGCGTCGAAATGAAAATGATACATAGACTTTTATTATGGGTAGGGTTCGTAGGAGTCTCTTGTACCGGCGGTGACGATGAAACCCCGACCATTCTTCAAGATGACCTGCGTATTGCTGCACAGGTGAATGAATACCCCGAGTTTGGTACTGTGGTGGCCACTGTGAATACAGAATTAAAAGGTGATTTGACCTATAGCCTGAATAGCCTTTCGATAAATGATGCTTTGGCCTTGAACCAGGTAACGGGTACCTTGACCGTTTTTAATACGCTAGCCTTTGATTACGAGGCAAGAGCTAAAATAACTGGCAAGGTCTTGATATCGAATGGCCTTGAAACCGAAGAATGGACATTTGAAGTCGCCATCAGGAATATCGATGATATAGCCTATTGGCTTACCAATTCAAAAGAAGTTTATGAAGCGGCAAATTCAGGCAATTGGGTACCCATTACCGAAAATGAATATAACCAATTGGCCCAACGAATCAGCGGAATCAGCAAATCGGGTACTACAGATATTCTTTATGAGCAAGGCACGAATGCCAGTGCGTTTGAAACGTATGAGAACTTTACCGTCTCCAATGATTTATCAAGTATCCCCGAGAACAGCTTTATATTCGCCTTTAAATATTTGGCAAGCACTGATGGACTAAGTGGGAATAAGGTTAAAGTATCCAATGGGATGGTAACGGAAGGTTATATGGATTTAGGCAACGCATTGCCCTTGCACAATCAAGGACAACGGTATTTTGTTTTAAAGGGAGCTCCGCAATCGACCACCAACAGTCGTGGATTTTTAGCGGTCTATTCCCAAAACGGGGTTTCTTATGACACAGAAGGGAACGCACTTGGCACCCATTTCTTTGGTGCCGAAGACACGAATACGCTTGAAAACCTTGTGCAAGGGGTCTGTATCTACCAAGGTTTGAGCACACCCACAAAGCAGTGGGACTAACAAGGGATTCAAAAAGCTTCAAAAACAACAGCCGACACCAAGTTGTTGAATCGCAACTTTAGGTGCCGACTGTGCTAGCTTCAAATAAAATTCCCCCGAGTTTTATTTAAAGAACTTACATCATGTTTACAGATCGAACGGTCCGATAAAGCCCCAACCTAATTCTTCGTTCGATATGACATATTGTGTACCCGCCTTATTGAACAAGAGATATTGTCGGTTGTTGCCAAGGTAAAACCCGATACCGGCACCTACGGTTTCGAAAGGTAACGTCCCATTGCCCCATTCGGAGATATCGTACGTTCCATTGAACTGATTCGGGTTGTTCGAATATCTAGAATATTCCGTGCCATCACGATTGATCATGTAGCGATCCGAAGGGCCGCCGTTATAGCTTCGAAAAACCATTGCTCCTATGCCGTTGACAGCAAAAGGATTCTCACCAGCAGCCAAATTTTCTATATTATTAAGGCTGCTTCTCCAAGTTTCCCCATCCAAGACATAGTTATAGAAAAGTCCGCTCTGCGACATAAACATTATGGTATTGTCCGTCGAGCTTCCCAAGGAAGTATTACAGGCGGCACCAATACCGTCATTGCCAAAAGGGTATTCTCCTTCGTAAAGATCTTCGATTGGAAAAGGACCTTCTAGTTGTGCATTCGAACTTCGCATGAATTCCTTTCCATCGACGCTGATCAATACGAACTCGGTTCCTTGAACACAATAGGCCGCACCTACCGCTCCCATTCTTGACAAGACTTGTCCTTTCCAATGTGCAGTATGTATCGGTTCACCTCCAGGTCCTGAAGCTGGCGTACATTCCGTAACATCGTACTGCGTGGCCAATTGCACTCCTACAATTTGATTGGTGTTTACGCTGCGTACTACGTAGCTCAAGGGCAATCCCGTAGAAATCGTACTACTTTCGGCCAATAGATTCACCAACTCCGAAAGATTACCCCCAATCGTTCTTATCGTAGACTCAGATTCTCCGCCAAAGGCCATAACCTTGATCTTAATTTCACTCAAATCGTTAAGATAAGAAGCATCGATATCCACTTCGGCACTACCCGCTACCGCCTGAAACTCTGCCTCCACGGCCGCGTTCATCTCTGTGTAGGTAGAGGTGGACTCGATGAGCATATAATAGATCCGCCCATAGGATACGTCGCTGATATAGGTTGCAGGGTTACCGGCTTGAACGTATTTGGCTAAATCTTCCGGCGAGACGGAATCGTCAAAAAGTCCTTTCAAACTCGTTGGAATGTCGAAAGACATCGTATAAAAATTCTGTTTCAGCTCGACTAAAATACGATTGTACTCTTTTTCAGTACTGAAATCAAAATCCGCACTGACTTCGGCAAATGCATTTTCAAAATCCACCCCCATATTGAGTGCAAAGGCTTCCCTACTCTGTACTTGACTGTAATTGAAAGAAAAATTGGCCGGGAGATCAGAAGGTGAATTCGCTATAATATTGTTCATACCATCTTGAATAGAGCTTTTCGCGACTTTCTCAACCGTAAAACTCGAAGCCAAGTTGCCATTGTTCAAATTATATGAGATGGTGCCCCCCGCCCGCTCGACCGCGATAACATCGGGGGTTGCCTTTTTTAGTGACTTGCCCTGTAAAAGACTTCCAGGATAGATAACGGAAGCATTGGGATTGAAAAGCGGAAATCCGTCCCTTCCTGTTCCCCCGCCCCGTAGGGCATCATAGGTCTTGGTGGTGCAATTCCACACCTCGCCATCTATCACCTCGTTCGTTTCGGTTTCTTCAACAAGTTCTTCCGAGGTCTCGGGATCTTCGAATTCCCCGGCGTCGGTAACGACTCGTGAAAATTCGGCTTCAAGGTTCTCTTCTTTGGGTATGGGATCGGTATCCCCGCCACTGTCTTTACCACAGGATAGGAATACGGCCAAAATAAAATAAGTAATGACTTGTTTCAAGGCAATCGGTCTTGTTTTCATAATACTATGTTTTTGGATTCAACACCTCTAAACTAGTTGCCAATCAAAGCTGTATCTAATATTGTCTATGGACAAAGTATGGACAAACACCTCTTGTTTTAGTTAAAATGGCAATGGACATCAAAGGTGGAAGTAAATCGAAAAATACTTTTAACTATTTGCATATCAAATAGTTAAAATAAATTTAAATTTTGTTTTACAGGAAAATTGTATGGACAAACGATAGACACAGGGTTTTTCTCAAAACAGGACCATTCGATTTCGTATTTATTAATAAATTAACTTAGTAAAGACCAAACTAGCTTTTTTATGAAATCAATAGGCTCACTACTAACCGTTCTTCTATTAATCACGACTTCCTCGATAGCCCAAGACCGAAAAAAGGTGGATAGTCTTTTAAATAGCTACAATAATGTGGACGATATTTCGGAAAGAGTATATAAATTATCGGACCTAAGTGACATTTACATCTATACCAAACCCGATAGCTCTAAGGTATTTCTAGATAAAATGCTCGATATTTCAAAATCGGCAAACTACGAACACGGTATCTTACGTGCGGAATTTCTGTTAGGCCACTACTACTCTACGCTCGGCCAAATGGACAAAGGGGCGGAATATTACCGAAAAACATTGGAACGATCCATTACGAATGACGATGACACTTATTTGGCCACTGTATTGAAAAATTTGTCAATATACGAATCACATATTGGCAACTATCCTGAAGCTATTAGACTAATGGACTCCTCCGCTGCGATTCAATATGAATGGGGAGACTTCATACGCTATGGATCCGCCCAGAACGTAATAGGAAAGAATTACTTTGAAATGGGCAATTACCCAAAGGCGATGGAAATGTATCATGCAGCCCTTAAAACCATGGACACAATTGAAGTCAAATCCTACCATAAAGCGGATGTACTCAGCAATATCGGCCTCTTGCACGGCATTCAAGAAAACTATGAGCAGGCAATTGAATTTCACAACCTGGCCATGAAGGTCTACAAAGAAACGGATGACAACCTATATCAAGCCACTACTCTTGTTGATATCGGAAACATATATGAATCAAAGAAAGAATACGAGAAGGCCATTGAACATTATAATCAAGCTATTGATATCGGCAAAAAATATGATTTCCCCACGGTAATGGAACTTGCGAACGGTAATTTGGGCCGTGTTTACAGACAAATGAATAAATATAACGCGGCAATTGAATCTTTCGAAAAAGCCCTTAACCTTGGAAAAGAAGACCCCTCTAAGATCAATACCGCGAATTATCTATACGAACTGGGCTATACACATGCCTTGAACAACGATTTTGAAAACGGTATTCAATACTTAAATCAATCAGTTGTTTTGGCCGATTCCATCAAAGTTGGTAATGAACTACAAAATGCCCTGAAGTACAGAGGCCTCGCCTACGAAAGAAGCGGACAACTTAAAAACGCCCTAGCTGATTTAAAGCGTTCACAGGTCATTAGGGATAGTCTTTTTTCGGTCAAAAAATCAAAACAAATCAATGAGCTACAGACCATTTACGAGATTGAAAAGAAGGAATCGGAAATTACGCTCCAACAGGAAGAAATCAAAACCTTGAATGAAAAAGTCAAAGTTGATAAATTAACCAAAGGACTTTATGCCGGAGGTATGTTCACTTTTGTTGCCGTATCCGGACTTTTATTCTTCGGTTTCCGTCAGCGAATGAAGAAAAACCGAATTGCCAGAGAAAAACAAGAGGAAATCTATAAACAGGAAATTGAGCATAAGAAAAAAGAACTTGCGAGTCAGACCCTGCATTTGGTACAAAAGAACACCTTTATCCAAGAGCTGATGGAGAACTTGGAGAACATCAAAAACTCCCCGGAAAAATTCAAGATGGAGTTCCGCCGCATCATAATGCTCTTAAAGAAAGAGAATGCCTCAGATAAAGACTGGGAGGTTTTCAAGACTTATTTTGCTGAAGTACACAATGATTTTGACCAAAAACTAAAGACCTTGTATTCCGATATTTCTGAAAAGGAAATTCGGCTGGCCGCTTTTTTACGCATGAATTTAACGACTAAGGAGATTGCCGCTACCTTAAATGTTTTGCCGGACAGCATCCTCAAATCAAAGTATCGATTAAAAAAGAAATTGGAATTGGATAAAGAAACCGATTTGACCACATTCTTAAATTCGCTATAAAATCAGCAATTACCTTTTTTGCCTATCGTATCTTTGCATTGTGGAAACCGACAAAAAAATAGTTCTTTTCGATGGTGTTTGTAACCTCTGCAATCGTTCGGTTCAATATATTATTAAAAGAGATAAAAAAGATGTCTTCCGGTTTTCCGCCCTAGAAAGTGAGATTGGGCAAAAACTCGTTTCAGAACGTAAAATCGATACCACAAAAGTCGATTCCATCATTCTTATCGAGCCCGGTGTCGCCTACTACGTCAAATCGGATGCCGCAATCGAAATCGCCATGGAAATCGGAGGGCTATGGACGGTCTTCCGGGTATTTCAATGCGTTCCCAGTGCTATTCGAAATATCGTATACGATTTAATCGCTAGGAATCGGTACAAATGGTTCGGTAAAAAGGACCAATGTATGGTTCCTACCCCTGAATTGAAGGCTAAATTTCTCTGAATTTAAAGCTTAGTCAAAATGGCATTCAAAACTTCAAAATAAGCTTTCTCAAAGTTTACTAGATCATTGTGTCCACCACCACTGATAGGATAGAATTTTTTGGTTTCGGCGGCCGAAAGCCCGAATAACTTCTCGCCATGTTCAAACGGAATCAGATTGTCAGCCGTACCGTGGATAATATGAGTTGGCACGCGGATCAATTCTATGTTTTGAACATTTTGAAATTTGTATTTCAACAAAAGTCCGGCGGGAAGATAGGGGTATTGATTTCTAGCAACATCCAAAAGACCGGTAGGTGTTGATTCCAAAATCAGCTGAGACGGATTTGAATTCTTTGTTATATGGGTGGCAAAAAAACCGCCTAAGGACCTCCCGTAAACACTGATTTTGGATTCTGAATATCGAATTTTACAGTATTCATAGAACAGGAAACCATCGTTAAGCATTAAATCTTGTCGTCTTTTGCCAGAACTTTTACCATAACCGCGATAATCCCAAACGACTACATCGTAGTTGTACCGATTCGAGAGCTCTTGCGCCCAAGCACCCCAATTATCCAGAGCACCTGCGTTACCATGACAATATAAAATAACACCCTTCGGACTTTCTTGTTTGAAATGAAGTCCATTTAGAATCGCTCCGTCCGAAGCTTTTAGGAATAGCTCTTCAAATCTTGTGGTGAATGGATATTCATAATCCTGGGGAAGTTCACTACTGTGAAAAATCAATTTTTCCTGAAAAAAATACAACATGGTAAATAATATGATTAGGGATAGTATTAGAAACTTTAGAAAACGTTTTACCCACTTCATACTAGCGCTTTTTTCTTCTAAAATTAAGACTGCTGGTATTTGGATCTATTTCTTTTGGAAGCTTGGCATGTAAAATCTCTTCTAAAAACCGGTGGTATTGTGGAAACGTATGCAGGTTATTGTGCCCGCCATCGATTATGGGGTAAAGGCGTGTCCTTTCGGCGTTTATCTTGGAGAGTTTGATGCTAGTCTTGAACGAAATCAGTTTATCATTGGTACCATGAATTATCTTGATAGGACATTGAACATATTGAATCCATTTATACGTTTTTATTGGGAACCGCATGATAATGGACAATGGCATGACCAGCATATAGCGCTTTGCCATATGGGCCATACTATAGTATGGTGAATCCAATACGAGCATTCTTGGGTTGTTGATTGATGCTAGTTTAGTCGCAAAACCAGAGCCTAAAGACCTTCCGTACAGTACGATGTATTCTTCCTTGACCTGCTTTTTGAGTTCGTCATACACATACTGTAGGTCTTTTTTTATTCCGTCCTCGGTGCGGATGCCGGTACTTTTGCCGAACCCTCGATAGTCGACCATCAAAACATCGAAACCATGACGGGTAAAATCGATGGCGAACTTGCCCCACCCCTTTAAGCTTCGTGAATTTCCTTTTAGGTAAAGGACGATACCCTTGGGCTTTCGCACCTTGAAATGAACCCCATTCAGGTTGACCCCTTCGGCAACTTCGATGTTGTATTCGTCAAAAATCTGATTTTCATACTTGAATTCGAAGTCTTCCGAAAGTTTTTCAGGTTTGAAAATAAGACGCTCCTGTAAAAAATAGGCGGCAACATTCAGCAAAATAAATACCGCTAGGCCAATCGAAGCTATCAGGAGCCAGTTCATTTATCTTACCTCATCTAAGTGATCGTCCCAATTTTGGGCTTTTGGATTATCATGCAATTTTCCGACTGATTTAGCTACAATCGTAGCAACGGTAGCATCACCTGTAATATTCACGACAGTTCGTAACATATCTAGAGGCCTATCTACAGCAAAGATTAGAGCAAGGCCGATTGCGTATTTATCAGGCGGAAATCCAACAGATTCCAAAACGATTACCAACATGACCATTCCTGCTCCAGGTACGGCAGCGGTACCTATCGAGGCCAATAGGGCCGTAAGAACAATGGTCAACTGAGCACTTAAAGGAAGGTCGAAACTAAGCGCTTGTGCGATAAAAACCGCTGCAATACCCTGGTAAAGGCTTGTTCCATCCATATTAACCGTAGCACCAACAGGGAGTACGAAACTTGAAACCTCCTTATCGACACCGATATGTTCTTCTACCCTTTCCATGGTTACCGGTAAAGTTGCGGCACTTGAACTGGTCGAAAACGCCAACAGTTGTGCGGGGCTTAGCTGCTTTAAAAACCAAAATGGGTTCTTTTTAGCAAATACTGAAACTAAGGTACAGTAGAAAACTATCATCAAGAACAAGCCCAATACAACGACCCCCGCGTATTTGAGCAAGGCCAATAAAATTTCCGGATCGCTCGATGAAACCACAACGTTTGCCAACAACGCAAAAACGGCAAAGGGTGCTGAAAGCATTATCAAATCAACCATTTTCAAAACTACATCATTAAGGGAGTCGAAAAAATTCTTTAAAGGTTTGGCCTTATCTTCCCCTATCAGTAACATTGAAATTCCCATGAAAATTGTAAAGAAAATAACCTGCAACATCAATTGGTTGTTCCCTAGGGCGCTAACCGCGTTATCGGGAACCATATCCTCTAAAAACTTCAAAGGTCCGCTTTCCTTTTGACGCGAAGCTTCTTCAAGTTTTGCAGTTACCCCTTCGTCATTGGCATAAGTCGATGTTAGTTTTTCGATAGTTTCTTCAGAAATACCATTCCCGGGCTCCATCAAGTTTACTAGAACGAGGCCCAATATTATAGCGATCGTTGTAGTACCTACGTAAATACCAATCGTCCGCAATCCGATATTCCGAAATTTCGATATATCCTTTAAATCAGAGATGCCTTTTATCAAAGACGCAAGAATCAACGGTACGGCAATGAGTTTAAGTAATTTGATAAAGATGGTGCCAAAAGGAGCGATCCAATTCGTAACAAACTCTTTTCCCCAGTCGAAATAGGTCATTCCGAAACCGAAAAGCAGTCCCAGGACCATTCCAATCATTATCTGCCAATGCAATTCGAGCTTCCTCATAAAAGTTTAATTTGATTATGCCGGGTAAGATACCATTTTGCAAGGTAATGTACCAAAAAAGAGAATTTATAGTTTGATCGTGCGATTCAACAAAGTGAAATCGGCGAGAACCAATGCCGTCATTGCTTCAACTATAGGCACTGCTCTTGGTACAACACAGGGATCGTGACGTCCTTTACCTTGAGTCTGGACCTTATTACCCTCTTTGTCAATGGTCTCATAGGGCTGGATAATAGTAGCCACAGGTTTGAAAGCAATATTAAAGTAAACATCCATTCCATTGCTTATACCACCTTGAATGCCACCACTATAGTTTGTTTTCGTAGTACCGTCAGAATTGAATTGATCGTTATGTTCCGACCCCTTCATTTTAACGCCTTCAAAACCGCTACCGTATTCAAAGCCTTTGACGGCATTGATAGAAAGCATGGCCTTGCCAAATTCGGAATGTAACTTGTCAAAAACCGGTTCTCCAAGTCCAACAGGAACGTTTTGTGCAACACATGTAATTATCCCGCCTATGGTATCGCCTTTTTTTCGTACTTCTTTGATATGTTCTTCCATTCTCTGTGCCGTATCAGGATCCGGACAACGAACTGGGTTTGATTCGGTCAGTGACAAGTCAAGGTCTTGGTATCTTTTTTCCAGTTTTAGCGCACCAACTTGAGATACAAAGGCATTAATTTTTATGTCCTTTAAAAACTGCTTTGCAATGGCACCTGCCACTACCCTACTGGCCGTTTCCCTAGCGGAACTTCGGCCACCTCCTCGATAATCACGAAACCCGTATTTCTGGTCATAGACATAATCGGCATGTGACGGGCGATATGAGTCCTTTATGTGGCTGTAGTCTTTTGATTTTTGATTTGTATTTCGAATTTGAAAGCCGATGGGTGTCCCTGTGGTTTTTCCTTCGAAAATTCCGGATAAGAATTCGACCGTATCCGGTTCTTTACGTTGTGTCACTATGGTCGACTGCCCTGGTTTTCTTCGATTTAGTTCATTTTGAATCGCATCGAGGTCTAGTTCGATGCCTGAGGGACATCCGTCTAAAATGCCGCCGATAGCAACGCCATGTGATTCTCCGAATGTGGTCAGTTTAAACAAGTTTCCAAAGGAATTTCCGGCCATATTTGTTGGTTTTAAGACACTTCAAAGATAATTTTAAATAGATAGATACGGAAATCAATCGATGAGCGCATCTTTCAGTATTGATATTGGGTGCAGCGCCTTTCTCTGGGTGCCATCATAAATCTGATGTCGACAACTTGTGCCATTGGCAGCGACAATAACATTTGCAGTAGACTTTCTTATGGCCGGAAAAAGTTTCAACTCCCCTATCTGCATACTGATATCGTAATGTTCCTTCTCATAACCAAAAGAGCCGGCCATTCCACAACATCCTGAACTGATAATTGAAACGGTATAGTTTTTAGGAAGATTCAATATATCAAATGTTACCTTTTGATTGCTTAGGGCTTTTTGGTGGCAATGCCCGTGAATTTTAATGGTTCTTGATTCTGAAGTGAAATTCTCAGTTGTCAATTCACCTTTCTGTATCTCTTGTGATAAAAATTCTTCTATCAGAAAACTGTTATTCGCTATAGCATTCGTCGTTTCGGAGTCGCTGGAAAAGCGTTTGTATTCATCCCGAAAGGTCAAGATTGCAGAAGGTTCTAGTCCAATCAGGGGAATTTGACTATCCGCGAACTCTTTTAGTTTTGGAACATTCTTTAAGGCCAAAGCTTTGGCCTGTTTTAGAAACCCTTTTGAGATATAGGTTCGGCCACTTTCAGCATAGAAAAGACTTAGATCGTAGCCCAACCGGGTTAACACTTCAATAGCGTCTTTTCCCAAATCGACGTCTAAAAAATTTGTGAACTCATCGATATACAAGATAACATTTCTTTTTGATACAGCATGTTTACTTTTAAATGATTGTAATAATTTATCGAAATTAAAACTATATACTTTGGGCAAAGTACGTTGCTTGGCAACCCCAGCGGATTTTTTAAGTAGTCCGCCAAAGAAACTTGAAGCGTATATCTTGTTGGTAAGTCCTGAAAACCTGCTTGCGAACCGGTTCAATTTTGTGTTGTGGGCAAACAGTTTGGCCCGCAAGGGATAGCCGTTCGTCTCTTGATACTGGTATTGAAATTCTGCCTTCAAGGTGGCAACATCGACGTTGCTGGGGCATTCGCTACCACAGGCCTTACAACTTAGACAAAGGTCAAAAACCTCTTTCAGCTCTTTTTGGTCGAATCTGTTCTTCTGCTCAGAATGGGTCAGAAACTCCCGTAAAGCATTCGCCCTACCACGGGTAGTATCTTTTTCATTTTTCGTGGCGTGGTAGCTGGGACACATTGCACCTGACATATGATGTGTCTTTCTGCAATCACCACTTCCATTGCACTTTTCGGCCGCTTTAAGGATACCTTCGCTATCCGAAAAATCCATGATAGTTTCGATTACGGGTTCTTCCCGGTCGATTTCATAACGCAACGATTCGTCCATAGGATAGGCATCTACAATTTTCCCTGGATTGAAAATGTTGTTAGGGTCAAAGTAGGATTTTATTCGCTTTAGCAATTCATAGTTTTCCTCCCCGATCATCAAGGGAATGAATTCCGCACGAACAATGCCGTCACCATGCTCGCCACTAAAGGATCCCCTATACTTTTTGGTTAGTTTGGCGACATCAGTGGTAATCTTCCTAAAGAGTGTTACATCGTTCGATTTCTTGAGGTTCAGTATAGGTCGTAAATGAAGTTCTCCCGCTCCTGCATGGGCGTAATAGACCGCATCTTGCCCATAATCTTTCATGATTTGGGTGAATTCACCGATAAAGTCCTTTAAATCTTCCAGTGCGACCGCGGTATCTTCTATGCAGGCAACGGCCTTACGGTCGCCAACTATATTGCCTAAAAGGCCCAATCCGGCCTTTCGTAGCTCCAAAGCCTGATTGATTTCTACCCCTTTCAATATCGGACTTGCATAACTCAAACCTGAAGATTCTATGGTATTTAACAGTTCTTCCAATTGCTGTTTTAAGCCCTTCTCGGTATGATCTTTAACCTCGAGCATCAGCAAAGCCGTGGGATCGCCTTCAACAAAAAAGCGATTCTTAAGTTGTTCTCTATTATTTTTGGTGCAATCGAGAATCACCTTGTCCATCATTTCACAGGTGTGAAGATTATGATTCATTACGGGAACAACATCGTTCAAACAATCTTCAAGCCTTTCGTAATGGGTGACCACCATCGCCGATAATTTAGGGGGCAGCTCGTCAAGTTGCAATGTAATTTCAGTGGTAAAGGCCAATGTGCCTTCGCTTCCACTTAGCAGTTGACAGAGGTTGATATGGCCGTTCGAGCCTCCAAACGGTTTGAATCCCAGAAGGGAATCAATCGCATATCCAGTATTTCTCCGATGAATTTCCGGTTTAGGAAATTGGTCGATAATATTTTTCTGTAACTTTTTATTTATAAGTTCTTTATATATTTTTCTATAAATTGATGCTTCAAATGTATTATCATATTGTTTTTTGTCAAAATCGGGCTCGGTGAGTGTGGAGAACTCAGCTTCATCACCATCGGCAAGAACGGTTTTGAGGGCTAATACCTTATCCCGGGTAACCCCATATTGAATGGAAGTTGTTCCAGAGGAGTTATTACCTACCATCCCTCCTATCATACAACGGTTCGATGTAGAAGTATTTGGGCCAAAAAACAATCCAAAGGGTTCTAAATATTGGTTCAATTCGTCACGAATCACACCAGGCTGAACTGTTACTTGTTTTTTCTCCTTATCAAGAGAAACGATGTTCGTAAAATATTTCGAAACATCCACCACAATACCATCTCCTACACACTGTCCGGCCAGCGATGTTCCAGCGGTTCTTGGTATAAGACCGATCTTGTTTTGTTGGGCAAATCGAATAAGTTTTTGAATATCGGCAATCGTCTTCGGGAAGGCCACGGCCATCGGTATCTTTCGATATACAGAGGCATCCGTAGAATATAAGGCGGTCCCTAGAGCACCTTGTTGAACATCCCCATCAAGACCATTCCCCAAATCATTTAACAACTTTTCTATCAAGACGGACAATTTTAGGTGCTAAATTAAGTTTTTACTCTTGAACCCTATGTTTTAAAAGTTTAAACTTAATTCTAGACTATATGAAAATCACAAAATTAGTTTCATTACTTATTTTTTTTGCCACATGTACCATGGGAGCGCAGGAAATCGCCGATCACGCTCTTGGCCTTCGTCTTGGTGATAGCGATGGCTTCGGAGCCGAAATCTCGTATCAAAAATCGATCGGCCGATATAGTCGAGCCGAAATAGATTTTGGTTGGCGGGACAGCAGAAGATATGATGCCTTTAAACTCGCGGCCCTTTACCAATGGGTGCGCAGTATTGATGGAGGATTCCAGTGGTATTACGGAGTAGGTGGCGGTTTGGGAAGTGTTAGTTTTGAGCCTACACTGCAAAATAATCTCCCCTATCAAGCCGACGGCGGACTATTCCTTTTTGCCGCAGGAGATGTCGGTATCGAATATAAATTTGATTTTCCCTTGCTATTGTCACTTGACTTTAGACCTGAAATCGGGATTTTAGGATATAGTGATTTTAATGATAGCTTTGACTTTGATATTGCTTTAGGTGTGCGTTACACATTCTAAGAAAACATGTGAACTTGCTATTTGGCCCTTGCTCAGTTGAAGTCAAGGGCTTTTTTTATATCCTATTATATACCTACCTTTGCGACTCTAAAATTGAAAAAAAATGAAAAAAATTCTATTGTCTTTGGGGATTGTATTTGCCATTACGGCCTGCAATCAAAAACCTGAGGGATATACCATAAAAGGAAATCTGACGGGAGAGATCGAAAACGGCACCCAAGTATTTCTACGAAAGATGGGTGACAATATGCAGCCTGTCGATATTGATACTACAACCATCGAAAATGGTCAGTTCGCTTTTTCCGGAGCATCTGTTGACGCCCCTGAAATGCATTTTCTCTTCGTGGATAAATTGTTAGGATACACTGCCGTCATTCTTGAAAACGGAGAAGTTCAAGTAACTGCGCACAAAGACAGTCTTTCGGGTGCGGAAACAAAGGGAGCTCCTCAAAACGATTATTTTGCCAAATATATGGACAATTCTAGGGCCCTGTCAAAACAAGCCTTATCCATTCAAAATGATATTCAAGAGGCTACCATGAGCCAAGACCAAGCCGTATTGACTGCGTTGAACGAGGAGATGGCCGATCTACAGGAGCAAGCACAGGCATATGAGCTAACATATATCAACGAAAATCCGGGCGCGTTAATTTCCGTTTTATTACTGGAAAGGGTTATTGCCTCGCGACAACTTCCTTATGACGAGGTACAGGCCATGTATGATGGAATTTCGCCGGAAATTAAGGAAACTTCGGCAGCTAAAAAGTTGGTAGAGCAACTTGAACAAATGAAACAACGCACCGAATCTGAAAAAAATACCGAAGTCGGTGCAAAGGCTCCCCAGTTTTCAGGTCCAACACCTGAGGGAAAAACCCTCGCCCTGAACGATGCGATGGGCAAGGTAACGCTTATAGACTTCTGGGCGGCATGGTGTAAACCTTGCCGTATGGAAAACCCCAATGTGGTCAAAGTATATGAAAAATATCACGATAAGGGACTTAACATTATCGGGGTTTCATTGGATAAAACTGCCGAGGATTGGAAAAAAGCCATCGAAGATGACGGGTTGACTTGGAATCAAGTGTCCAACTTGGCCTATTTTAACGACCCGATTGCAAAACTATACAATGTAGATGCCATACCCGCAGCATTCTTAATCGATGATAAGGGAATCATTGTTGGTAAAAATTTGAGAGGCCAAGCTTTAGAGGAAAAAGTTGCAGAGCTACTGAACTAATAAAAACATATCCTAAAAAATAAGGCCCGATGTTTTAACATCGGGCCTCTTTATTTTGTAAATGGAAATGAAACGTTTTTAGAACTTGTTCTGAACATCAACAAAGTTTCCGGTAACTTCGACAGTTCCTGTTTTTTTAACACTTCCAAAGATGTTCACCACAGAGGAAGAACCCAAGAACTCGACCTTGGCACCGTCTTCTAGTACTAAATCACCATAAATGGATAGGTTTCCTTCCACTCTGAAGGTCGCGTTTTTTCCAACGGTAATATTTTTTCGCTTATTATTGCGACCGACTACAAAAGTTCCGTTCATCTCAAAAAGTCCATTTTCCGAAATGGTATTACTATTGTTAGTCGTCCATGACCCGCAGAGCAACAAAGAGCCTTCTACGTTAACGTTGTTGAATCTTTTGGACCCACGGTACTCTTTGGTGTCACCCTGCGAAACAGTTAGATTAGCACTTCCCTTGTAGGCTTCAAGTGAAGCACAACGTGATACCAAGCTTTCACTCGGCTTGTTCAATTTAATGATCTGCAAACCTTCTTTTCCAGAAGCTGCGAAAGCATAATCACCTTTGGATGCAACAAAATTAATAGAACCATCGAGTTCAATGATGCCGACGAGATCCGTTCCATTGGCTTGAGTTTCGGACAAACATAGACCGGCACCGCCGTTGGCCATAAGCATAACATTTTCGTTGAGGACTACCGCGTTGGTAACAATATCACTCGATGCTACTCCATCAGGGTTTATCAATATCGGAATATATTCCAAAAGTGATCCGGTAGCTGCGCTGTATACCCCAGCACCTTTTGATCCTTCCGAAACGATAATATTGTCAGTGGAGAAGTCCAATGTTCTTTTTGAGGCATCACCAAAATCAGAATCGATAGGAATCTCTTTGGTAATATTCAGGTTCTTGTCCAACAAGCTCACTCCTTTTAAAGCATCTAAAACCGCAATGGTACCATTATTGGAAACAACAGAACGAAGATCTGGAAAAGCTAATTCGTTCTGGGTCTTTAAACTTGCTTTATCATACACCGTTAAAAACCCATCTTTACCGCTTGAAACGATAATAGAATTAGATGTGAGCGAAATATCGGTTGCATTGAACCCTTCTTGAAAGCCATACGTTATACCCGCATCGATATTCATTCTTCCATTGGAAGCCGGAATACGTGCTACAAACGAGTTCGAGGTTGCTCGCACAGATTTTTCTGCGTTCACACCACCTACGGCGTAAACATACCCATTTTCATATATAATAGAATTTATATCGGCATTGACGTAATAGAGCCGCGAAGTAACTCGCGGTCTGTTCGGATCACTAACATTGATGATGTCGATGCCACCGACATAACCATCTTCGACCGTGTTATAAGATACATAGGCATAATCACCTTCAATATAGACATGTGATGCGGTAAGGTTTTCTCCTCCGTTAAAAGATGGTGGTTTCACTTGGGCCACCAAGGTCAAGGGGTAATCTCCCGCCTGTTCGTTCTTGGCGGTCAGGGAAAACTTTCCTGTCGAGCCGTCTTCTTCGTAAATATCAAGTACTCCAGATTTATCGAATGCAATACTGTTATCTAGGACTGCTTCGCTGTTTTCTAAAAGGATGTCGTCTTGAGGATCGCTGTATACAGTAGTTTCGTCACTACAGGATGCGATAAAAACTAAAGCGGCCATGGCCACTAGGGATACTCTTTTCATCATTAAGTAGGTTTTTCAATTAGATTTGGGTTCTAACGTAACGGCAAATTTACGCAGAAGGTATATTTTCCTTCATAATTTTCGATGAACGGTAGCAAAAGGGCCTTTACCATCAAAAAAAGTGGAAATACCGTAAGGAAATAGAGCAAATCTTTTTGAATCGTGAGACCTTCATTGTAAAAAACTCTAAAATTTTAAATAAAAAGTTATCACACTCGTTTAAGAATAACCACAAACGAAGAAACCCCCTTCTTATGAAAAGAATAATCGGCCTACTATTACCGCTAGTACTTATTGTCATCGGAATACAGTTTACCCGCGATTACTTTGGTGATACCGGAGCAGAATCGAAAGAGAAATATGAAAAACTAATATCGGAAGGAGAGACGACTACCGCAAAGTTAGCATCGAAGTATAAGGAAACGACCATTAAAATAGCCGGACTCCCTATCAAACTTTATGAAGTTGAATATACCTTTTCCGCGAATAATCAAACGTATTCGGGAACCAAATCGTTAAGTGGTCCACCTAGCGAACCGCTAATGCAAGTTACCTTTCTGTCAACTGACCCAAGTGTAAATGCTATAAATCCGAATGAAGAACTTGCTAAAATGGAGGAGTACGAGAAAAGTTCGTCAACCTTATATATCGGACTTGGACTTTTGGTCGTGGGACTTCTAATCGGCTTTTACCGTATTAAATCGTTCATAAAATCTAAAATTGGACCTACATCGACAGAAGGGGAGAAAACAAGTTTGGAATTAGATAAAAGCAAGGTGTTAAAAAAGGAACAAAAGAATCTGGAAAATGAAAAAATATTCGATTCTAAGAGTATGATCGAAGAACTGAAAAAGAGCGAATCCATTAAAAAAGATTTTGAACCCTCTGACCATAGCAAATTCATGCCGAAATAGGCTGTGAAGGGTTAAGGAGTAATGGATAGTAGATCAACCTCTATATTTTACCCATTTTCTGCATTACGAAGAGTATGGCGATAGGTACGAGCAATAAAATGACCATCAAGGTTTCAGTAAACAGTAGGTCCGGTTTAAAAAGTAAGGTGGTCGCAAAACCACCGATGGCGCCCCCAAAGTGGGCCGTATGGCCAATATTGCCCAATCGGCTTTTCATACCATAAATAGAATATAATAAATACCCAATACCAAGAATATAGGCAGGAATCGGTATGGGAATAAACATTAGGTAAAGGCTCATACTCGGCTCCAATAAAATTGCAGCATACAGAACACCGGTTACGGCACCACTCGCCCCTACCGCACTGTAATATGGTTCATCTTTATGAAAGAACAGCGCCAACAAACTTCCCGCAACCAAACTGATAAAATATATAATCAAGAATTTACCGGCCCCGAACCAGTTGATGACCCTATCGGCAAAGAAAAAGAGGGTTACCATATTGAAGAGCAAGTGGGTAAAATCTACATGTAGAAAACCAGAAGTGACCATACGCTCTTTTTGTCCACCGCGTATTGGGCCAATCCCGAATTTATAGCGTTCGAAAAAAGACTGATCGTTAAATCCTTTCAAGGAAATCAGTACGTTGGCCGCGATAATCGCAATGGTAGCAATATGTAAATCGTACATAGAGGTAAACTTAGCTTTGGTGTCAAATATAGCTATATTTGCACATTGATAGGTCATTGCATGCAACTACTCGTCTTTATTCTGGTCTACCCCATCATTTGGCTTATTTCCATTTTACCCTATCGCCTTTTTTATGGTTTTTCCGATGTTGTTTACTTTTTGATCTATCGGGTGTTCGGGTATCGAAAAAAAGTAGTGAGGGAGAATTTGAACCTTGTTTTTCCCGATAAATCCGAGACCGAACTTAAATCAATTGAAAAGAAGTTCTACAAACATATGTGCGATATGTTTCTTGAAATGGTAAAGACGATGAATCTCTCCAAAGAAGATATTAAAAAAAGATATCACATTACCAATGTAGAGGTGATTCAGAAAATTGAAAAGGAAAAGAGCATTTTGGTGCCCTGCTCGCACTATGCCAATTGGGAATGGAACGTTAGTTTAAACCTTTACGTAAAAAGCAAAGGTTATGCAGTATACCAAAAGGTGGCGAACAAATATTTCGACAAGATGGTCAAAGATTTGCGTTCAAGATGGAATACTACCCTCATTACTACACACGAAACCGTAAAAACGGTCATTCGGAACGAAAAAAATGGCATCACGAGTATTTACGGCATGGTCAGTGACCAATCGCCCATGGTTGTGCACGCGCATTATTGGGACAAATTCATGGACATTACCGTGCCCATTTATAATGGTACCGAAACCTTGGCCAGAAAACTGGACTTGGCGGTGGTTTTCTTAAAGGTATCAAAGGTCAAAAGAGGATATTACCAAGCAGAGTTCATACCGATTACGGTATCCGGCAAAAAAACCAAACCCAATGAAATTACCAAAAAGTTTATCGCACTGACCGAAGAACAAATCAGAGAACGCCCTGAACATTATCTGTGGACCCATAAACGTTGGAAACATCGCGATAAAGTACCGGAAGAGTATGCCTCAAATTCCAAATCTTGAAATTCCAAATTCCAAAGTATCGGATTGGTATTTTATACTGGGTTCCGACTTTGGTTTTGTAGCCGGTTTTTTTAGTAGAACCAAGCAATCTTTAGACTTCCCTTTAAACCTTTCCGTTAAAAACGTATTTACTCGATAATCGAGATTAAATGCCCCGATGTTGTTTACTATTTCGAAAAGAGCGGGTTAAGGTTCAAAGCCGATAAAAAACGAATTATTTCAAAATACTATCTTAGTACAATAAAGATATTTTTCCGAATAAAAACCGACCGATGGAAATATTGGAATCACTCTACAATGAGATTATTGGTTTTTTGGGAATTTCCCAAGCTTGGGGAATTCTAAAATCAGGCGATTATAGTGCTTTTAGAACCTATGATGGCGTGGTCTCGCTTATTTATCCGATAGTACCTCTTCTTCTAATTTTGGAATTTATTTTGGGATTGATCTACAAAAAGCCGGACACCAAGGTTTACAAGGTCAATTTTTTGATCTATGTATTCAATCGGTTTATCGGTAGGTTCATTGCAATCGCCATGGTCACTTATCTAATCGGGCTTTTACAACCATACGCTCCTTTTCAGACCAGTTTAAAATGGTATTGGTTCGTTTATGGCTATATTATATGGGAGTTTGCGCATTTCGTTTATCACTACCTCGGTCATAAAGTACGGCTTTTTTGGTGCCTGCATTCTACGCACCATGCACCTGAAAATATGAATCTTTCTGTAACGTATGCCCATTTTTTCCTGGAAGCTCCGTATGCCGATACCATTCGCACCAGCATCTGTATTATAGCAGGTCTGCAGCCCGAGCTTTTGTTCATTATCATGTTTATCGACGGTACGTATGGGGGATTGATTCATTTGGGCGAAAACGTCATCAAAGACGGAAGGTTTGGCATTTTAGGAAAATTTATCCTAACCCCTTCGCACCATCGTGTGCACCATGCGAGAAATCCATTGTACATGGATACTAATTTCTGCAACCTGCTCAATATATGGGATCGCGTTTTCGGAACGTATCAAGAAGAACAAAAGGAAATCAAAATAGAATACGGAATTACCCGGAAAATGGATTCAGGAAACTTTATCGATGTCTATTTCGGGGAAATTTTGGCTTTGGCAAAAGATGTTGCAAAAGCGCCCGGTTTTACAAATAAGATCAAATACATATTTATGCCTCCCGGGTGGCACCATAACGGCGAGCATCAGACGGCCAAGTTAGTTCGTGGAAAATATCTTAAAAGGCTCACACCTTAAGATATTGGTAGCGGCTTGTTTTATGACCATTAAGCTAAGTTTTACATTTTTTAAACTGCTTACCGCAACTGCCAACTCAAATCCCCGCGACCTCTTTGATTTCCGAAATAATCCGATCCCCGAGCGCATCAGCTTCCTGCTGACTTTTCGCTTCCGTATAGATACGAATGATCGGCTCGGTATTCGATTTTCGAAGGTGTACCCAATTTTCCGGAAAATCTATTTTCACGCCGTCGATGGTTGAAATATCCTCATCCTTGTATTTTTCCGCCATAGTTTTGAGAATGCCGTCGACATCCAGACCTGGAGTCAGTTCGATTTTTTTCTTTCCCATAAAATAAGAAGGATAGCTGGCCCGAAGATCTGCTACGGTTCCGCCTTTTTCCGCCATCAGCATTAAAAATAAAGCTGTTCCTACAAATGAATCACGACCATAATGGCTTTCGGGATAGATGATGCCCCCATTGCCTTCACCACCGATAATGGCATTATTGGCCTTCATTTTTGTTACTACATTGACTTCGCCCACAGCAGCGGATTCGTATGTACCCCCATGTTTTTCGGTAATGTCTCGTAAAGCACGCGAAGATGATAGGTTTGAAACTGTGTTTCCTTTTGATTTACCGAGAACGTAATCCGCACAGGCGACCAAAGTGTATTCCTCACCGAACATTTCACCATCGTTACTGATAAAGGCCAAGCGATCTACATCGGGGTCGACCACGATTCCGAAATCGGCTTTTTCTTTGACGACCAATTCGCAGATATCGCCCAGATGCTCTTTCAAAGGTTCGGGATTATGTGGAAAATGACCTGTTGGGTCGCAATACAACTTTACAACTTCGACACCTAATGCATCTAAAAGTTTTGGAATGGCGATACCTCCAGTAGAATTGACACCGTCTACAACAACCTTGAATTTGGCATTTTTAATAGTGTCCGCATCCACTAAAGAAAGGTTCAATACTTCATCGATATGAATGTCAATGTAGGAATCATTCTTTACAATGGTGCCCAAATCATCGACTTCACAAAAATCAAAATCCTCTTTTTCGGCGATTTCCAAGATCTTGGCTCCTTGGGCGGCATCTAAAAACTCTCCTTTTTCGTTCAGGAGTTTTAACGCGTTCCATTGTTTGGGGTTATGGCTTGCTGTCAGAATGATGCCCCCATCAGCATTTTCCAAAGGGACAGCGATTTCAACGGTTGGCGTGGTGGAAAGATCCAGATCGATAACATCGATACCCAATCCGACTAAAGTTGAGACCACTAGATTCTGAATCATTTCCCCAGAAAGGCGGGCATCACGCCCGATGACCACTTTCAAATCATTTTTGTTCGAATACTCCTTCAACCAAATACCATAGGCCGCCGCAAATTTCACCGCATCTATGGGGGTCAGATTATCGCCCGGTTTGCCTCCAATGGTTCCACGTATTCCTGAAATCGATTTGATGAGTGTCATAAGTCTTGAAAAGTTTTTGCAAATATAAACGGTTGCGATATAAACCTATTGCGCTTCTTTGTAAATTATGCCAATGAATTTTTTGGCACATATTTATCTCTCCTTCGGAGATGATGAAATTACCCTTGGAAATTTTATTGCCGATAGTATTCGCGGCAACAGGTTCAAGCATCTTCCGGCGAGGGTTCAGCAAGGCATTGTTTTGCATCGCGATATCGATACCTATACCGATGCTCACCATATTCCTAAAATTAGCAGTAAACGTCTACATAAAAACTACAGTCATTATAGTCGGGTAATCGTTGATATTTTTTATGACCACTTTTTGGCCAAAAACTGGAATTCCTATTCCGATACACCTTTGGATGTTTTCGTAGAGCACTTCTATGATTTGTTAGAGGGCAACTACGAAATACTGCCCGATGGGGTAAAACGGATGATGCCTTATATGATAGCCGATAATTGGATCTATAACTATTCCAAAATGGAAGGTATCGGCCGCGTGCTGAACGGAATGAACCGCAGAACAAAAAACAAATCCAAAATGAACTTTGCCATCTTGGACCTTGAGGAACACTACGAGGCTTTCGAAAGCGAGTTTATCGAATTTTTTGAAGAATTGATTATCTTTTCCCGCCAGAAATATATATCCCTATGAAGAAAATTTTATTCCTGCTACTTCCCCTAATACTCTTTATAAATTGTAAAAAACAGCCAGCCACACCGACTGGGTTGGTCACCGAAAATGCAATGGTCGTTTCGGCCCGCGTAGAAGCTTCCCAAATAGGGTCCGAGATTTTGGCCAAGGGCGGTAATGCCTTCGATGCCATGGTCGCCACAGAAATGGCTTTAGCAGTTACCTACCCTTTCGCAGGAAACTTGGGTGGTGGAGGATTCATGGTGTACCGTAAGGCAAATGGCGATGTCGGAGGAATCGATTACCGTGAAAAGGCACCCTTATCGGCCCATAAGGACATGTATTTAGATTCCCTTGGAAATGTGATTCCCGACATGAGTACCAAAGGCGCTACCTCGGTCGGCGTTCCTGGAACTATTGCCGGAATCTTCGAGGTACATGAAAAATTCGGTTCGCTTCCTATGAAAGAATTACTCGCCCCGGTGATCGCTTTGGCCGAAAAGGGAGTCGTGGTAACCGAAAACCAGGCCAAGCGCTTCGATAATTATCGGGAATCAATTCTTGAAGTCAACGGTGGAATAACCAGTTTCCCCATCGGATGCAGGGCTGGCGACACGCTAAAATATCCAGTTTTAGCGAATACGCTCAGAAGAATTTCAAAAGAGGGCCGTGACGGATTTTATAAAGGGGAGACTGCCCAAATTCTGTCCAAGTTTGTTCAGGAAAAAGGTGGTTTTATTGCCGAGGAAGATTTGGCAAAATACGAAGCCAAATGGCGACAGCCCATCATTTTCAATTATAAGGATTTAAGGATAATTTCCATGAGTCCGCCCAGTAGCGGCGGGGTTACAATAAATCAAATTTTCAAGATGATGGAGCCTTATGAGGTATCGGAATTCGGACACAATTCAGCAAAAACGATACAATTGTTCACAGAAGCTTCTCGTAGAGCCTATGCTGATCGAAATTATTTTTTGGGAGACCCCGATTTTGTTGAAATTCCGTTGGATGTACTTTTGAGTCCATCCTATTTAAAGGAAAGAATGGAAAATTTCTCCTTTGATTCGGCAAGCAAATCGGCCGATGTCAGTCATGGGGAAATCGAGATTTTAGAAAGTATGGAAACGACACACTACTCTATTGTCGATGCCGATGGAAACGCCGTTTCTGTAACCACAACCTTGAACGGGGCCTATGGCTCTAAACTCTATTGCGACGAACTGGGCTTCTTTCTCAACAACGAAATGGACGATTTCAGTGCCAAGCCCGGTGTGCCCAACATGTTCGGACTCATAGGTGCCGAAGCGAACAGTATAGCACCCGAAAAAAGGATGCTCAGCAGCATGACCCCGACAATCGTTGAAAAAGACGGACAGTTATATATGGTGGTGGGTACCCCTGGAGGTTCCACCATCATTACGGCGGTCGCTCAAACGATTCTGAACACTTATGAATTTGATATGAGTATGCAGGATGCGGTAAACGCTCCGCGTTTTCATCATCAATGGTTACCGGACATGGTCATCTTCGAACCCAAAGGTTTTTCGGACGCCCTTAAAAAAGAACTGGAAACGAAAGGCTATATCATCAATCAAGACCGTACTCCGATTATTGGTAAGGTAGACGCTATTCGGATAATGCCCGACGGTCGCCTAGAAGGTGGTGCCGATAAACGTGGGGATGATGCCGCGGTGGGATTCTAAATGGAATGAAGAAACTTCTAAAAGTACTTTTTAAAATTACAGTTGGGCTGGTAGCTTTCGTATTGTTAGCATTTGGAATTCTATATGCAATGTACGACCAAAAACTTCCCGAGGGAAAATCTGGAGAAGAAGCAGATTCATTGGCAGCAAACATGCTTAAGAGTTTGGACTACGAGGCGTATCAAAAAACCCGCTTTCTGGAATGGTCCTTCGCCGGGGGCTCCCATAATTATAAATGGGATAAACAAAATGGAAAAGTGGAAGTAAAATGGAGCCACTACACCGTAAACCTCAATCTTGGCAATGCTTCGAAAAGCTTAGCTTTCAAAGACAACTTGAAAGTAGTCGATAATTCCAAGAAAGAATTAATAGAAACTGCCACCAACTATTTTAACAATGATTCTTTTTGGCTTGTCGCCCCGTTCAAAGTTTTTGATACCGGTACCAAACGTGATCTGGTCATTTTAGAAGACGGTTCAAGATGTCTTTTGGTAACCTACTCAGAAGGCGGCACCACTCCCGGCGATGCCTATTTATGGAAATTTCTACCCAATGGTTTTCCAAAGAGCTACCAAATGTGGGTCAAGATTATTCCTATTGGAGGCATTGAAGCGACATGGGAAGATTGGAAAGAATTGGATACAGGGGTTTTCTTACCTGGCTCACATAGCATTGGGCCAATGACCTTGCATATGGGCCAAGTAAAAGCTTATAATTGAATTACGTTCAAAGTTCGGTCAACCCAAATTCATTGAGCACTATCTGCCATTCTTGGGTTTCCATTATTTCTAAAATGCGTTGTGAAATGGCCTGCTCAAGTTCCGTTTTGTCCTTCGCGATTCCGAAAGCATAGAATTGCACATCGAATTTGATGGGAAGAACCTCTATCTTGGTAAGCGACGAATCTTGTTTTATCCGATATTTCAAAATGGGTTCGTCGTACATAAAGGCTTTAATGTCCTTCTTCCGTAATGCGCTTAAGCCTTCCTGCACATTATCGTACAATCGGACGTCGTCAAAAAAATGAGACTTTAAGAACTCGGTAGTCCCTGTATTCTTAACGGATCCTACGGTCTGCGCTTTAAACCCCGAAAAACTTTCCACATCATTGCTAAGCTCGTTTACGGTCAGGTTCGAAGCTATGCTCGCAGTGAGTCCAGAAATAAACAGCAATCCCGTAAACATTAGCAAGAGTGCCGCTACCTTACCAAAACCACTTTTTGGTGCCTTGTCGCCATAACCCACGGTTGTCAATGTGACCGCTGACCACCAGAGACCGTCCCACAGGCCTTTGATACCTGAGCGAAAATGTTCAGGATTGGCACGTTTTTCGAAATACCATCCTGCAAAACCAAAGAGAAAAATGATCCCGAAGAGCAATAGAAGTCCCCTAAGGAAATTCATGTTAAAAAATCCCTTTAAAAACTGCATCAATTTCTGTAGGGATGAGGATTTTGCCACGGCGATCGTGGAATTGGATGCAAAAAAGGAATGGGTAAACTCCATTTCTTTACTACGCTCGCTCGTAATGGTCAAAGGGTTGATGCTGACATCGATGGCACCCGACTTCAGGGAATCCAACATCTCTGAAAATCCCATGGGAACCAGTTCGAATTCGAGTTCTAAATCGTTCGCAACTTTTTTCCAAAGCCATATATTGATGCCCTCCAATGACTCTCCTTCTTTAACAATAAAAGGGGGTGCCGTGGTATAACCCACTAGTAAGACGGAATCATTTTCGGACTGAGCCAAGTTGGTTTGAAAGGCAAAAACCAAAACCAGCAGTGAAATCAAGACCCTCATATACTATGTGTTTTCGGAAAATCTAAATATACAATAATTGAAAGTTAGTAGGAAAATGATGTATGGAGCTATACTTTTATGGCTCCAGTAAAAAATAGAATTATGACTATCGGGATTTTAAAGGTAAACGATATTGAAAAGTCGCTCCAAGAGGACATTGAGGAACTGTACAACCAACTGAATTCTACGATAGAACAACTTTCCATTTTAAAAGTGCTGGAGAACAATCCGAATACTACAGTTGTATTATGTAGGGAAGAAAAAACGGTCATCGGCATTGCCATGATGGCGATGTACAAGGTTATTTCGGGACATAAAGGCATGATCGAAGATGTGGTCGTTCATACGGGCCATAGAGGAAAAGGAATCGGTAGAAAACTAATGAAAAAACTACTTGAAGAAGCCAAAGACCGAAAATTGAGCGAAGTATTACTCTTTTCGGGCCATCATAGAAAACCGGCCATCAGCCTTTATAAAAGTTTAGGCTTTGAGTTAAAGGATAGCGGATTGTACCGTTTGATTTTGGATTAACTTGCCTGCTGCTTATTAAACTGGCTCTTTAATTCTTCCATAGACTCTTGAAGCTGTTTTAACAATCCTTTTTCGGTAGTCGCATCCTCACCGAAAGTGATTTTACTGCTGACCTGCCAAATTTCCTGAATCTGAAAAGGTTTTATTTCATAAGGTGGATAGGCTTCGTTCAATGAAACCAAGGAAATATTGTTGGAATTCGGGCGTTTCTCGATTTTTTTGACCAGTACGGCATCCTGTAAAACGACCACATACATTTTATTAGGGCTCACATCATCGATATGCTCTATGGCTCGCGCCAACACCCACTCCCCCGGTTTTAGATTCGGCAACATACTATCACCCTCCACCTGAAAACCACGATAGGTAGCATTTCGGAATTCGGGGATCGGAAGATCGAACGCGGGCAATTGTTTATACCAACTCGCATCTTGAATGTTCTGTGGATACCCCGCAGCGGCCTTCGCATTGACCAAGACCATATTGTCCTGATCCGAAGAATCAACGGTCACTACTTTCGGAATGACACTCGTATTGGAAGTTTCGAGATATTGTTGGTCACTCTCCCCAAACAACCATAACGGATTTATCTTGAACTGCTTCAGCAACTCCGCTACTACCTTGCCCGATAATTTTGTTCGGCCACGCTCTATATCGGCCGTGGTACTCGAAATACCCAACAACTTGGCAAAATCGGCTTGGGTGTAGCCGAGTTCTCTTCGGATGTCTGTAAAGCGTTTTAGCGTGAGTTCGTTTTCCATCAATAGAAAATTTAATTGTCATTCCGCGAAGGCGGGAGTCTTTTCTTTTTCAAATATACAAATTATGGAATATATCCAAAATTATATTTGGATTATTTCCATAATTAGGATTTATTCCATAATTTTGGATTAATTACATAAATGCTATGTCCTTCGAAAGAATAAAAGAAAAGTTGAACATTTTGGCAGATGCCGCCAAATATGATGTTTCCTGCTCCAGTAGTGGAAGCAAACGCACGAATACCAATAAAGGTTTGGGCGACAGTTCGGGCATGGGCATTTGCCATAGTTATACCGAAGATGGTCGGTGTGTTTCTTTACTGAAAATCTTGATGACCAATTATTGCATTTTCGATTGTGCCTACTGTGTGACCCGAAAAAGCAACGATATCAAAAGGGCAGCCTTTAAGATTCAGGAGGTCGTCGACCTGACCATCAATTTTTATCGTCGCAATTATATCGAAGGGCTGTTTTTGAGTTCCGGTATTTTTAAAAGTCCCGATTATACGATGGAGCGCTTGATCGCCGTAGCCAAAAAATTGCGTACCGAAGAGAACTTTAATGGGTACATCCATTTAAAATCGATTCCCGGGGCAAGCGACGAATTAATGTACGAGGCCGGATTGTATGCCGATAGATTATCGGTAAACATCGAAATCCCCACAATCTCCGGCCTTAAATTATTGGCACCCGATAAAAAACATGAAGACTTCACAAAGCCGATGTTAAAAGTGAAGAACGAAATCATCCAATTTAAATCGGAACGGAAAATCATCAAAAGCACTCCAAAATTCGCTCCGGCCGGACAAAGTACCCAGATGATCATAGGGGCAACAGGAGAATCGGATAAGGATATTATGTATTCTGCAACCCATTATTACAAAAACTATAATATGAAACGGGTGTATTATTCGGGATATGTGCCGGTTGCCGAAGATTCGCGTTTGCCTTCGATTGGTTCGCAAGTACCGATGTTGCGTGAAAATCGTTTATACCAAACGGATTGGCTTTTACGCTTTTATGGATTTCAAGTGCAGGAAATTCTCAATACCCAACACCCGAACTTGGATATCGACATCGACCCCAAGTTGGGGTGGGCTTTACGGAATTTAGATTATTTCCCGATTGACATCAATACTGCCGATAAACAGTTGTTGGCACGTATTCCGGGGTTGGGAATAAAATCCGTTCATAAAATCATCAGCGCACGCCGCTTTCGAAAATTAAATTGGGAACACCTAAAGAAAATCGGGGTTGCCCTTAATAGAGCCAAATACTTTATCATTTGCGATTCGAACCCTTGGGAACATCGTGACCTCGAAGCGGAAAAGATAAAGGGAATGATTTTACAGAATTCCTCCGGGAAGTTTAGAAAAGAGTACAGTACACAACTTAGTTTATTTGCTTGATTATGAACGATTCAAAAACATTTATCTACGACGGAAGTTTTAACGGATTTTTAACCGCGGTTTTTATCGCATTTGAGGAAAAGGCTCACGTAGCTGACATTAAAAAAAACTCTGTAAGCCAAAACGGACTTTTCTCTGATACCGAAACGATTTTCACCAATATCGAAAAGGCAAAACGTGTATGGAACGGTATTCAGGGCAAAAGCAGTTCGGCCATCAAAAATATCTATTTTGCTTATTTAAGTGAGACTAAGGGCATCGAACTCCTACTCTATCGCTATGTTCGAAAGTTGTTCGCTTCCGAAAAATCCATCCATTCCGATTATTCAGATGGCATTGTTTTGAAAATAAGCCAATTGGCCAAAAGTGTGGGTCGAGAAAAACATCGTATGGAGGCCTTTGTTCGTTTTCAATTGACTCAAGATGAAGTATATTTTGCTAATATCGAACCTGATTTCGATGTATTACCATTGATTTCGAAACATTTCCGCTCGCGATATGCCGATCAACAATGGATTATCTATGACGTCAAACGCAAATATGGATTATTTTATGACTTGAACCGTGTAGAAATCATTTCTTTGGATTTACAGGAAATCCATACAAACAGTATTCGAAAAAGCGTTACGTTCTCGGACGAAGAATATGATTATCAAGATCTCTGGAACAACTATTTTAAAAACACGAATATTAAATCACGTATCAATATGAAATTGCATATACAGCACGTTCCGAAACGGTATTGGAAGTACTTGAGTGAGAAGAAGGAAGCGGTTTGAGAATAAGTGGTAGACAGTTACTGTCGGTAGTAAAACCATATGAACCTAAGTATTTTCTCCGTGTAGCTTTGCAAAATAAACGAGAAAAACCTGTTCTTTCCATTCCAAAAATTCAATTTCAATTAACAAAGATATAAGCCGCCTCTAGTTCTTATTTTCTTATCAAAATCGTACTTTTGCATCCTTGCTATAGAAAATGATAAATTACGAGGAAAATATTGAGGTTCGAGGGGCACGTGTCCATAATCTCAAAAATATTGATGTTACCATTCCCAGGGGAAAACTAGTCGTGATCACCGGCCTTTCGGGAAGTGGAAAATCCTCTCTAGCTTTTGATACCATTTATGCTGAAGGACAGCGTAGGTACATTGAAACATTCTCCGCTTATGCACGCCAGTTTTTAGGCGGTTTGGAACGCCCCGACGTTGATAAAATCGATGGTCTCTCCCCTGTAATTGCTATCGAGCAAAAAACGACTTCCAAATCCCCTCGTTCTACTGTAGGAACCATTACCGAAATCTATGATTTTCTAAGACTCTTATTTGCCCGTGCAGGGGATGCCTTCAGTTACAACACTGGCGAAAAAATGGTCAGTTACAGTGACGCACAAATTAAAGATTTAATAAAAACTGATTACGATGGGAAAAAAATCAACGTGCTCGCCCCAATCATTAAATCACGAAAAGGCCATTATCGCGAACTCTTCGAACAGATAGCCAAGCAAGGTTTCGTCAAAGTTCGGGTAGATGGAGAAGTGTTGGATATCGTCAAGGGCATGAAAGTAGACCGCTATAAGACACACGACATTGAAATCGTAATCGACAGGCTTAAAGTTGTGGATACCGATGATATTGATAAAAGGCTTTCGGAAACTATCAACACGGCGATGTATAGCGGCAATAATGTGCTTATGGTTTTAGAAGAAGGGCAATCGGAAGCCCGCTATTTCAGTCGTGATCTGATGTGCCCGACCACAGGTATTTCATATCCCGAACCTGAGCCGAACACTTTTTCATTCAACTCCCCAAAAGGCATGTGCCCCAATTGCAATGGTTTAGGGCATGTATATGAAGTGAATGAGAAGAAAATCTTTCCGAATAAAAAATTATCCATTAAATCAGGAGGTATTGCGCCTCTAGGGGAATATAAGAAATCATGGGCCTTCAAGCAGGTTGAGACCATTGCCCAACGCTATGGGTTCGAATTGACCGATTCCATTTCAAAAATTCCCGATGAGGCCATCGAAGTCTTGCTAAACGGTGGAAAGGAAACCTTTGAAGTCGAATCTAAAACGCTCGGTGTCAAGCGCAACTATAAAATCGATTATGAGGGCATCGCCCATTTTATCAAAAACCAATTTGAAGAAGCTGGATCTACTTCGATAAAACGTTGGGCCAAAGAGTACATGGACAAAATCGTATGTCCGACCTGTGAAGGTTCACGACTACGAAAAGAGTCCCTTAACTTCAAGATCAACGAAAAAAATATAGCCCAGCTGGCGCATCTTGATATCGCCGAACTCGCAGAATTTTTTAGTGGCCTTATCGAGGCCCTTGAAGGAACCCAGAAAATAATTGCTGAAGAAATAATCAAAGAAATTAGTACTCGAATACGATTTTTACTTGATGTTGGGCTAGATTACCTTTCCTTAAACCGAAGTTCAAAATCACTTTCCGGTGGGGAAGCCCAACGAATTAGACTAGCTACGCAAATCGGTTCACAATTAGTCGGTGTACTCTATATCTTGGACGAACCCAGTATCGGATTACACCAACGCGACAACAATCGATTGATAAAATCTTTGGAGTCTCTGCGCGATATCGGAAACTCGGTCATCGTCGTTGAACATGATCGCGACATGATCGAACGTGCCGACCACGTCATTGATATCGGCCCGAAAGCTGGACGACATGGCGGGGAAATCATCTCGGAAGGACTTCCGTCCGAACTTAGAAATCACGATACGCTTACGGCCGACTATATTACCGGAAAAAGAGAAATTCCGGTTCCCTCAAAACGTCGGAAAGGTAATGGTAAAAGGATAACCCTATCCGGCTGTACCGGAAACAACCTTAAAAATGTTACCGTCGATTTTCCATTAGGCCAAATGATCGGAGTCACTGGGGTTTCGGGAAGTGGAAAATCCACAGTAATAAATGAAACCTTGTATCCGATAATGAATGCCCATTACTTCAATGGCGTCAAGAAACCCATGCCTTACAAAAAAATCAAGGGATTGGAGCATATCGACAAGGTCATCGATATCAATCAATCCCCGATAGGTCGTACGCCTCGGTCCAATCCTGCTACATACACCGGTGTTTTTAGTGAGATACGTTCGTTATTCACGAAAACCCCCGAAGCGGCAATCCGTGGTTATAAACCTGGAAGATTCAGTTTTAACGTCAAGGGAGGAAGATGTGAAACCTGTCAAGGAGGCGGGCTGCGGGTGATAGAAATGAACTTTCTTCCAGATGTATATGTCGAATGTGAGACTTGCAATGGTAAGCGTTTTAATCGTGAAACCCTTGAAATTAGATATAAGGGCAAGTCCATTTCCGATGTACTGGAAATGACGATCAACGAAGCCGTTGATTTTTTTGAACTCATTCCTAAAATTCATCGTAAGTTAAAGACAATACAAGATGTTGGTTTGGGATATATTTCCCTAGGTCAGCAATCTACCACCCTTTCGGGTGGTGAGGCACAACGCATCAAATTGGCGACCGAATTATCGAAACGCGATACAGGCAATACTTTTTATATCTTGGACGAACCCACCACAGGTCTTCATTTTGAGGATATTCGCGTACTAATGGAAGTTTTGAATCGTTTGGTAGACAAAGGAAACACGGTTCTGGTCATAGAACATAATATGGATGTCATCAAAATGGCGGACCACATTATCGATATAGGCTATGAAGGAGGTCGTGGTGGAGGTATGATCGTTGCTACCGGCACCCCCGAAGAGGTTGCAAAAGATAAAAAAAGTTATACGGCGGCGTTTTTGATAAAAGAATTAGAAAATTCGAAACCGAAGAAAGGTATGGCTATGGCCTCGAAATAATTAGATTAAGTAATATTCCTATTCCTGTCGGCCGACAAACGGGTTATACTCGAATAGTAGTACAAATGTATATATGAGAAAAGAACAGCAACATAAAGGTTGGAACGAAATAAAGACCAACGATTCTTGGGCCATCTTTAAGATTATGGGCGAGTTCGTGAACGGTTATGAACGTTTAAGTGCAATTGGCCCTTGCGTTTCTATTTTTGGTTCTGCCCGTACTAAAGAGACCGAGAAATACTATCAGTTGGCAGTAAGTATAGCCAAAACTATTTCAGAAGCGGGTTATGGAGTTATTACAGGAGGTGGCCCGGGCATTATGGAAGCAGGAAATCGAGGAGCTCATTTGGCAGGCGGAACTTCCGTTGGCCTGAATATTGATTTACCGTTCGAACAACATGACAATCCTTATATCGATGGGGATAAAAGTCTCGATTTTGATTATTTCTTCGTTCGTAAGGTTATGTTCGTCAAGTATTCGCAGGGGTTCGTTGTTATGCCTGGCGGATTTGGAACATTAGATGAACTTTTTGAGGCCATCACATTGATACAAACCAATAAAATTGAAAAATTCCCGATCATACTAGTAGGAACTGATTTTTGGAAAGGCCTTTTCGAGTGGATCAAAGATACCATGTTGCAAGCTGGTAATATCAGCCCTCATGACCTAGACTTGATAAAGTTGGTCGATACCGAAGATGAAGTTTTGGAAATCATCGATTCTTTCTACAAAGGGCGCTCGCTAAGCCCAAACTTTTAACTATTGACTTATTGATGAAGATGTTGGTTACTAGGAATGTTGCGGGAATTGTTGTCTTCTTTTTGGGCATATTGGTCTGTTGTTCACAGCACACTAATATTCTTACGGCGACCTTGGACGGTGAAACGAAAGAAATTCGTATTCAACAGGAATTGGAGTATGTCAACAGTTCGGATGATATTTTAGAAACGGTTTACTTTAACGATTGGGCCCACGCCTACTCCGACAAAAACACGGGACTCGCAGAACGTTTTGCCCAGGAATTTAAAAAAAGTCTTCACCTGGCCAAAGACAATGAACGTGGTTATACAGAAATCTTGAGTGCCGTCGATGATGAATATCGCGGTCTTAAATGGATAAGAGTCACCGGCAAGGATATTTTAAAAATCGAGCTGAACAAGCCATTGCTACCTAATCGATCCGTTAAGTTTTTTATCACTTATATCGTAAAACTTCCATCTAATAAATTTACCCCATACGGCTACAGTAATAGAAACGAATTTTATCTAAAAGATTGGTACTTGACACCTGCCGTATATGATGGTAAGTGGCATCTGTACTCCAACAAAAATTTGGAGGATCTATATACCGATGTAACGACGACCACAATCGATATTACCTACCCAAGAGGTCTTACCATGGCCACTAACTTTAGAATACTAAGTAAAACCTCTTTGACAACGGGTCAAGAGGCTTTATTGGAAGGTATCAAGCAAAAAAGCTGCGAATTAATTTTGAAACCTGTTCAAAATTTCAGGACCCATGTCACGCCTGACATGACTGTGGTCACGGACCTTGTGGCACCGAAATACGATTTGATTTCACAAGATATTTCGATTAATCGAGTTACTCAATTCATTGCCGAAAATCTCGGGGAATTTCCCCATGAACAACTTTTGGTCAGCGAACTCGACTACAACAAAAACCCTCTTTATGGGATTAACCAACTTCCCTCATTTATAAGACCATACGAAGAACAATTTCAGTTCGAAATGAAGTTTTTGAAAACTGCCCTCATCAATATTCTTGAAGAGACCATTTTTCTTGATCCGCGCAAAGAACAGTGGGTAAGCGATGCCATAGCGAACTATCTCATGATCGCCTATGTCGAAAAGTACTATCCAGACCAAAAACTTTTGGGTAAACTTTCGAAAATCTGGGGTGTTCGAAGTTTCAACCTCGCCAAAATGGGTTTTAATGAGCAATATCCATTTCTCTACATGTTAATGGCAAGAAAGAATCTTGATCAACCTTTGACTAAATCAAATGACTCATTGGTGTGGTTCAACCAAAAAATTGCAAATAAATATAAGGCAGGTCTTGGGCTTTCGTATTTGGCAAGCTATATCGGTAAGGAAAAAATTGATGAAGGTATTAAGACATTTTATGAATTCTATAAACTGAGCCGTGTCAAAATTCTAGACTTTGAATCGGTTATAAAAAGGTCCTCGAACGAAAATATCGATTGGTTCTTTAACAATTACGTTTTTTCGGATAGGAAAATCGACTACAAAATCAAGAAAGTCCATAAAACGGAAGACTCTTTAGCCATCACCTTAAAAAATAAGGAGGGCACCGTTGTTCCGATTTCGTTGTTCGGTTTAAAAAATGATACGGTAATCTCAAAGTATTGGTTTTCGGATATAGAGACCGAGAAAACTTTTACTATTCCAAGAAATGGTGAAGATCGTTTGGTTCTGAACTATGACCAAAAGATACCTGAATTCAATCAAAGGGATAACTGGAAATCTTTGGGTGGTTTTCTTTCCAGCAATAAAAAACTAAATTTTACCTTTTTTCGTGATTCCGAAAACCCATACTACAATCAGATATTCTATGTTCCTATAGTTAACTTCAATATTTATGATGGTTGGACACCAGGAATGCGATTGTACAATAAAACCTTTCTTGAGCGACCTTTTGTGTTCGATATTGCCCCCACCTATTCTTTTAGGGAAAAAACGCTGGTCGGTTCTGGAAAACTGACTTACAGAAAATATTTAAGCAAGACCGGTCTATATGTGGCCAATTATGGAATTCGGGGCTCTACGTCACATTTTGACGTAAATTCACGATATTCTACCTTTACCCCTTCGGTTAGTTTCGGTTGGCGCCCAGACGACCTTATCTCTAATAAACGACAGGCACTTTCCTTTAGGTACATAAATATATTCCGAAACCTTGATGAAAGTCTAAGGGCGGCAGGGCAAGCACCAGAAAGTCCTGATTATAGTGTTTTTAATGCGCGCTATTTTGACATCGACAATCACATCATCGATTATAGGTCATGGCTGATCGACTTTCAACAAGCCAGCAAGTTCACTAAACTCGTATTTGAATTCGAATACCGAAAACTGTTCGAAAACAACCGACAGTTTAATCTACGCTTTTATGCCGGTAAATTTCTTAGGAATAAGACCGAGGGCAACTTTTTCAGTTTTGCCCTAGACAGGCCTACCGATTATCTATTTGATTATAATTACTTGGGGAGGTCTGAGGATTCAGGCCTTTATAGCCAACAAATAATCATTGCCGAAGGCGGATTCAAATCGTTTTTAGACGAACGCTATCGTTTTTCAAATGATTGGCTGAGTACAGTCAATACCAGTGTCAACCTCTGGCGTTGGATTGAACTGTATGGTGATGCCGGCTTCGTAAAAAATAAGGGACAAAAGGGTAAATTCGTTTATGATTCAGGGGTTCGGCTCAACTTGGTGACCGATTATTTTGAATTGTATTTTCCACTTTACTCCAACAATGGTTGGGAAGTTGCACAGCCAGACTATAGTCAAAAAATAAGATTTATCGTCACCGTCGATATTAAGACCCTGACCGGGCTGTTTACTCGAAAGTGGTTTTAACTCATTGACATATTCCTAAAACAAATGAGGGTTTTCTTGTTATAAATATGAAATACGCATTCAAAATGTCATATTTTTAACAATTATATAATAAATATGCCGATTTATCCGTTGTAAAAATCCGATTGATTCGGTACTTTTGCACAAATACCAAGCAATTTAAATGGACATATCTTCCAAAACAAGCAACGACATTTCTTTTGATGATTTTAGGGCGCAAATCCTAAAAGATTACGAGGTGGCCGTGTTGAGTAGAACTTGTAGTCTGCTTGGAAGGAAGGAAGTACTAACAGGAAAGGCGAAATTCGGTATTTTCGGAGATGGTAAAGAGCTTCCGCAATTGGCCATGGCCCGTTCTTTCAGAAACGGAGATTTCCGTAGCGGATATTACAGAGACCAAACCTTTATGATGGCCTTGGGATTGCTAACTCCAAAAAACTTCTTTCATGGCTTGTATGCGACCACCGATATGGAAAAAGAACCCATGAGCGGTGGTAGACAGATGGGGGGTCATTTTTTGACAAATAGCCTGAACGAAGATGGCAGCTGGCGCAATCTGACTGAACAAAAAAATAGCAGTGCCGATATATCTTGTACTGCTGGGCAAATGCCGCGACTGTTAGGGCTCGCCCAGGCTTCAAAAGTCTATAGAAAACTATCCGATATCGATGCTACAAACTTTTCTGAAAACGGAAATGAAGTCGCTTGGGGAACCATTGGTAATGCCAGTACGAGCGAAGGCCTTTTTTTGGAGACCATTAATGCCGGTGGAGTTCTTCAAGTACCCATGGTCATAAGCATTTGGGATGACGCATATGGTATTTCTGTACCCGCAGAACATCATACCACCAAAGAGGATATTTCGAAAATACTTAGTGGCTTCCAAAGAAACGAGACCGAAAAAGGATACGAACTTTTAAAAGTCAAAGGCTGGGATTATACTGCGTTGATGCACGTTTACGAGAATGCTTCCGATATAGCTCGCGAAGAACATGTACCCGTAATCATTCATGTTTCAGAGCTTACCCAGCCACAAGGGCATTCTACTTCAGGGTCTCATGAACGTTACAAATCCGATGTTAGATTGGAATGGGAGCGTGAGAATGATTGCAACAAACGTTTTAGGGAATGGATTCTAGAATCGGGCATTTCGACCGACGAGGAATTATCGGAACTGGAAAAGAAAATATCAAAAGAAGTCAGAACCGCAAAGAAAGAGGCATGGTCCGAATTTTTGGAAAGCCATCTTGAGATGAAAAAAATCTTGGTGAAGCTTTTGGACAATGTTTCCCAAAAAAGCGCGAACAAAAGTTTCATTACAACGATAAAAAATGATCTCATTGCCATTGAAGAACCTGTCAAAAAAGATTTGGCAAAGTCTGCCCGTATGGCGCTACGGTATATTTTGGGGGAGGACACTCCTGAAAAGAACGCTTTGAAACAATGGCTAGACAGTTTTTATAAAAAGATTCAACCGAAATTCAGCGCGCATCTTTATAGTGAGGATAGTGATAAGGCCACGAATATAGAGCCTGTAAAACCGATGTATGACCCAAATCCTGAAAAGGTAGATGGTAGAATAATTCTCAGGGATAACTTCGACAGGTTATTTGCAAAGTATCCCGAACTCATGATTTTTGGTGAAGATAGTGGAAAAATCGGTGATGTTAATCAAGGCTTAGAGGGATTACAAAATAAGTATGGAGAAATTCGAGTCGCGGATACAGGTATCCGTGAAGCTACCATAATTGGCCAAGGCATAGGGCTCGCCATGCGCGGCTTACGACCTATTGCCGAAATACAATATCTAGACTATATTTTTTATGCCATGGCAACCTTGACGGATGATTTGGCAACGTTACGCTATCGAACCTGTGGTAAGCAAAAGGCACCTCTTATCATCCGTACTCGCGGACATCGATTGGAGGGCATATGGCATTCAGGCTCCCAAATGGGCGGTTTGATTCATTTACTACGTGGCATATACATTCTCGCCCCGCGCAATATGACCCAGGCAGCCGGGTTTTATAATACCCTTCTGAAGAGCGACGAACCCGCATTGATCATTGAAAGTTTGAACGGATACCGTCTTAAAGAAAGTAAACCTAATAATTTAGGAAGCTTTTGTACTCCGATAGGCGTCGTCGAGAAACTAATGGAAGGTTCTGATATCACCTTGCTTTCGTACGGTTCGACGCTAAGAATTGTTCTCAAAGTTGCAAAACAACTAAGAGAAGTTGGTATTGAGGTCGAAGTTATCGATGCCCAGACTTTGCTTCCTTTTGATATTCGTCATGAAGTAGTAAAAAGTGTTCAAAAAACAAATCGTCTGCTAATCATTGACGAAGACGTGCCCGGGGGCTGTTCTGCGTACCTCATGCATGAGATTCTTGAAAATCAAGGCGCTTATAAGTTTTTGGACAGTGCTCCCCAGACCTTGACCGCAAAAGCACATAGACCAGCCTATGGAACGGATGGTGATTATTTCTCAAAACCGAATGCCGAAGACATTTTCGAAAAAGTCTATGCCATCATGCATGAAACCAATCCTCGAGATTATCCCAAATTACGGTAATCGATTTCCCTGTCTAAGATTCTTTATATTTAGGAATAAAAAGAAAAATGTTTCTGACCTTTCCAAATTTTAATATCTACTCTACACCTTTATTGGTACTGGTTAGTCAAGGCATCATCTTTTGGTTTCTTTTATTGATAAGATATCGACATAAAAAAATACCCTCTGACATATTTCTAGCGTTTTTGGTACTAATTACCTGTTATCATCGAACCACATATACCATTGGTTTTATGGATTGGTACGATACTTTTAGGAATACCAAAATCAATTATTGGCTCATAAACTTAGGGTTTGCCATTGGTCCCCTTATCTATTTTTATGTAAAATCGGTTACTACATCTGATTTCAAGTTTAGAAAAAAGGATTTCAAACATTTTCTTCCTGCACTTTTATTTGTGATGTATAAGATTACGCTATTTGTTTATGATGCAAACCAAACGGATTTCGATGCAAATCAGAATGGAATTTTAATGAATAAACTTGAAATGGGGCCAACGGGTACTTTCATTAATGCCCTCAATACCTTTCAACTGTTACTGTATCTGGCTTTTACAATTCAGCTATATTATAGTTATAAAAATAAAATCAAGAATTTTTTCTCCAATACCTATCGATTGGAGCTCAACTGGATCAGGAATTTTTTATTTATCTACAGTTTTTTATTTCTATATGCTACTTTACAACAGTTTATCGAGTTGACTGTTTTTGAATTAAGCTGGATACAACGATGGTGGTACCAGTTTTTTTCTGCGCTCGCTGTTATTTATGTAGGCATTATGGGTTATTTTACTGATACAACGATATTAAAAGGTTTGGCATTTAATCCTGTTTCAAAAGAACAATCAAGTGTATCTTCAAATAGAAGAATAATCCATTCAGAAGATTTAGAAATCAACCCTGAAATAGAGGCCAGAAGGAAAACCTTATTGGCCTACATGGAGCGTGAGAAACCCTATCTGAATCCAGAATTGAATCTTAAGGATTTGGCTTCCAGTACCAATATGACGCGTGCCCAATTGTCGGAAATCATCAATCAAGGTTTCAAGAAAAATTTTAATGACTTCGTCAATGAGTATCGTGTAGAAAGTTTCAAAAGAATGTTGGAAGCCGATAAACAACAGCAACTTTCTTTCCTCGGCATGGCCTATGAATGTGGATTTAACAGTAAGGCGACTTTTAATCGGGTATTCAGAAAGTTGAGTGATACCTCCCCCTCTGAATACTTGAAAAGCATCCGATAAACCATAGATTTTACCATTTGAGACGACTCAAATCGTATTTGGGACGACTCTTTACGTTTTGAAGCGTGCACCCAAAGATTGATTCGCAATTTTGACATGTTCAACAAAAAATCAATCGAAATGAAAAAATTCTTTAAAATTCTCACCACTCCTTTTCTTCAAAACCATTGGTCCGCAGATTTTCTGTTCGCCATTCCGAGATTTATATGTGGGATGATGCTGACACTAAGTTTTGGTTCCGATAAGTTCGGAATGCCTTGGACAGCAACGGGTCAAAATTTAAAACTATTCGAAGTTGCCGCCTGGTTCCCTGAAGATGTAGCAAATTTTGGAGGCATTTTTGCCATAGCCCCAGTTTTCTTCGCATGGATGGGTGCCTTTAGCGAAGCAGTTGGCGGCCTTTTTCTTGCACTCGGGTTACAAACAAGACTAGCATCCTTTCTAATTATGTGTACCATGCTAGGTGCTATATTCTTTCAAAAATGGGGACAAGGTATGTGGGGAATGCTTCCCGCCATGGGCTTTCTTTGGGTATCCATCTATAACCTATATCTCGGTTCGGGCCGGTTCGGCCTTGATTACCTGATCGCGAAAAACATAAAAACTATTTAATCATTTAAATCGAAAACTATGAAATCAATTTTAATCTTTCTCTTCATCAGCTCAATCGTAAATATAACGGCCCAAACTACTGTAGAAATATCAGAATTAATGCCTTGGGACGACAGTTCGTGGACAGGAAAACTTATGTATGTTAATTACAGTGATGGCAAAGAGGTTGAACTACGCACTACAATGCAAATGAAACTTAAAGGAAATCAGGTGATTATGGAAACACAATACACGGATGAAACAGATACCAATTCCAAGTCCGTAATAAGGCTTAAAAAAGGTGGCACTTACTTTGGTGATGAAGAAATAATTGGCAAAAGGAAAAACAAGGATGATACCCTGACAATTCATACAATGTTTAAGGGCAAGGATGATAATCGTCAAGCAACCATTTATAAGACTTATGAGTTTGGAGCTAAGAACATCATTGTAACGAAAAAAGTACAGTACGACGATTCGGAAGAGAAATTAATTAGGAACCGCTATAGCTACTCCCGAATTTAAGGATAAAACTGACAAATTCCACAAGTAATCAAAATTCAATTATTTTGAACCCTAAATGTTTATATGTTGGGTTCATTCAAGTTGGCAATTTTAAAATTGATGATAGAATCTGAGAAAGAAAACGGAAACAATAGGATTATAAAATCAAAAAGGTTCCCTATGACGGTCATAGGGAACCTTTTTCTGGATGTCTTTACTTTAGTTTTTAATATCCGTATTGGTCTCTTTCACTGCAGGAACTTTGGGATTACCGTCAGCGTCAATTTCAATGATATTATCGAAACCTAGTCCGTCTAATTTATCGGCAATTTTGGCCCTGTCCCCAACCATGAACCAATTCACGGCATCGGGTTTGACAACGGCCTTGCTGACCTCTCGAACATCTTTTAAGGAAAGGTTGCGGACACTGCTGTCATAATTTTGATAATAATCGTCAGGAAGATCGTATTTTATCAAATTGACCATAGAACTGTTTACCGCACTGTTCGTTTCCCATTGGCCCGGCAAACTTAATATTTGGTTGGTTTTTACCTTGTCCAGTTCTTCTTGGGTTACAGGCCTTGTAGTAATGAATTCAGAAATTTCCTTTCGTAATTCTGTTACGGATTCTGCAGATTTATCTGTTTGTACGGGTGCATAAACTATAAAAGGACGCTCGGCCTTTGCGCCCATAACAAAACCACCTGCTCCGTATGCCCAGTGCTTATCCTCGCGCAAGTTCATGTTGATCCTTGAAGTAAAATCACCTCCCAAGATACTTACCATCTGCTCTAAAGCCACTTGGTTGACGTCTCCATACTTGCTTGTCAAATGCCCTGCTAGAATTACGGATTGTTCCGACTCTGGCCTATCCATCAGATATAAAGTGTTCTTAGAATTGACTTTTGGTGTCGTAAAAGTGATTTTCGGAACATCGGCCTTCTTCCACTTTCCAAAAGCTTTTTCTAACTTGCTTTTGAGTGCACCCATTTCAATATCCCCCGTTACCACCAAGGTGGCATTATTCGGCCTGATCCAAGTCTTATAGAATTTCTCCATATCCTCGCGCTTCAATTTTTCCACTGTTTCCTCATAACCGCTACCCGTATACGGATTACTGTAGGGATGTCCTTCCCCATATAGATATTTGTTCATGACCCGAAGCGCCATTGCGATAGGCTGCGCTTTTTCCTGTTTGATGGAATTGACCTGTTCATCCTTAAGGCGCTCAAATTCTTTTTCAGGAAATGCAGGATTCAAAACCACATCGGCAAAGAGATCAATGCTCGCATCCAAACTAGGTTTTAAAGTATTTAGGTATACGTTAGAGTTGTCTTGACTTGAGAAGGTAGAAAGACTTGCACCTAACAGCTGAAGTTGTTCGTTGATCTGCAACGAATTCATTTCCTTGGTACCTTCATCCAACAAATCCATCGCCAACTGAGCCGTACCAGGGCTCGACAAATGATCGGTCTTATAACCCGCATCGAACATCAAGTTCATTACCACGGTAGGCACACCGGCTCGTTGGGCCAAAACCACATTTAGACCGTTCGACAATTTTGCACGCTGCAGTTCTGGAAACTTAGAGGTTTTTGTAGTACCCAATTCAGGTAGTTTAGAACGGTCAACTGTACTCTGCTCAACATCGTACTCAGGGAAAGGTTTGCACAACAAAATATGTTTCCCTTGGGTAAGCCATTTTTTTGCGGTCGCTTGTACATCTGCTATCGTTGCATCTTCGACATATTTTAATACCGTCTTGTAATAGGAAGCATCCCCAAAATAGGTTTCGTTTGAAGCCAGTATATCGGAAACACCACCAAAACCACCAATACGCTCTTGCCCTTTAATAAAACTTGAGAAATAAGCGGCCTTAACTCTTTTTAATTCTTCTTCTGTCGGGCCTTCATTAATGAGTTTTTGAATTTCTTCTTCCATAATGGCCTGAACCTTTTCAACATCCTCTCCAGGCTTTACATTGGCCCAGGTAATAAAATTACTGGCTATTTCACTGGATGCCTGAAACGACACTACGGAACTGGCGATTTGATCTTCATATACTAAACGCTTGTACAACCTAGAGTTTTTTCCACTGGTCAAAACGGAAGAAATTAAATCGAAATGTATATCTTCTCTGTTGCCAAATTTAGGGGTATTATAGGCGAACAATATTCTAGCCTCGGGAACCCTATCTTCATATACTTGATATGTATCACCGTTATGGACCGGAATGTTCACTTCGTGTCGCGAAATTGTTGGACCCGAAGGAATATCTCCAAAGTATTTTAGCACTTTTTTATAGACCTCTTGTGGGTCGATATCCCCGGCAACCGCTACCACGGCATTTGCGGCTCCGTAATATGATTTAAACCATTCTTGTACGTCTTCTAGTGAAGCTGCGTTCAAATCTTCCATTTCGCCGATGACCGTCCATGAATACGGATGGCCTTTGGGGTACATCGCATAGGTCAAGTAATCCCACTGTTTTCCATAAGGTTGGTTGTCTCCTTGTCGTTTTTCGTTCTGAACGACACCGCGTTGCTCGTCCAATTTTTCCTGATCTATGGCACCCAACAAGTGTCCCATTCTATCCGATTCCAAGAATAATACTTGATCAAGGGCCGAGACAGGTACATTTTGAAAATAGTTCGTTCGGTCGCTATTGGTGGTTCCGTTCAAATCGGTTCCTCCTATCCGTTCCAGCGCCTGAAAATAGTCGTCATTGAAATTTTCACTTCCGTTGAACATTAAATGCTCGAATAAATGGGCAAATCCGCTTTTACCTGGTTTTTCATTTTTAGAACCAACGTGATACCAAACATTGACCGCAGCTATGGGGGCCTTGTGGTCTTCATGTACCAATAGCACCAAACCATTGGGCAATACAAAACGTTCGTATGGAATATCTATCTGGTCGGCCTTGAACTCGAAATTCTGTGAATGAACGGTCTTTGTAACCAATAGTAAAGCGAAGCAAAGAAATATTAATTTTTTCATGATCGATGATTTTTTGATTTTTGTAAATATAGGGCATCTAGTGAACCGAAACAATCTGTTTTTCAAGATATCACGTGTTCGAAATATTGAAGAAACTCAAAAAAATTAATAGCTTTACGTCACTAAAAGGCACAATATGAAAAACCCCGTTTTAAGAGACATCGGACTGGCTTTCTTTAGAATAACAATGTCCATAATGCTTTTGACCCATGGTTTTCCTAAATTTCAAAAGTTGATTTCGGGAAACTTTGAATTTGGTGACCCCATTGGTATCGGTGCCACCCCCTCCTTATTTTTAGCGGTAATCGGAGAATTCATCTGCCCCATTTTGATTATCGTTGGTTTTAAAACGCGCTGGGTGGCAATACCCCCTGCCATAACGATGTTGGTAGCAGCTACAATAGTTCACGCTGAAGACCCTTTTGGCTCCAAAGAAAAGGCGTTATTATTTTTGGTTTCCTTCATCACCATTTTTCTTTTGGGGCCAGGAAAATTTAGTGTTGATAAGAAATAATCTAAATAATTTTTACCAAGAGTTCTTTTAGTAGATCCGATTGAGATGCGGCCTGCGCTCCTACACCTTTCCCTTTCAAATCCATTTCACGTAAATGAGAGATGATCTTACTGACCCTTTTCATGGGATAGTTTTTAGCTGCAATCTGAAACTCACCGACAAAATAAGGATTGATGCGTAAGGCACTCGCCACGCTTTTAGAGGAATGGTCGTTGAGACCATGGTATTGCAATAATTGAGTGAAAAACGAATGTAACAAAGTAATGGTCAACACAAAAGGGTTGTCCTTCGGGTTTTGGGCAAAATAGTTGATAATTTTTGTTGCCTTTAAAACATTACGCTCCCCGATTGCCTTTTTCAGCTCAAAATTGTTGTAGTCTTTACTGATTCCGATATGCTCTTCGATATCGTTGGGCGTAATTTCGGTGTTTTTAGGTAGCACCAATTCGAGTTTTTCAAGTTCCTTATCAATCTTACTAAGATTCGTACCTAAATACTCGACCAACAAAACCGAGGCTTTGGGTGAAATGCCATACCCTTTGCCTTTTAAAACCTTTCGGATCCAATCGGATACTTGATTTTCATAGAGTTTTTTTCCTTCGAAAATGACACCTTTACTTTGAACGGATTTGTATAGTTTCTTACGCTTGTCCAGTTTTTTGTACTTGTAACATATAACAAGAACTGTTGTTGGTTGAAGGTTTTTGACATAGGAATTCAAATTTTCAATGGTCCGTGAAAGATGCTGGGCCTCTTTTACGATAATTACTTGCCGCTCGGCCATCATAGGGTACCGCTTTGCATTTGAAATGATATCGTCGATTGAAACATCCTTACCGTAAAGTACGACTTGGTTAAACCCACGTTCCGCTTCTGAAAGCACGTTCTCAGCAATGAAATTGGCTATTTTATCGATGTAATATACTTCTTCACCGTGCAGAAAATAAATCGGCTTAATGTGACCCTCAAGAATATCTTTTACTATCTGTTTAGCTTCATCCATTCAAAAAAAATTGTCAATTTTGTGATGTGATACCTTTGCAGTTTCCTTCCTATACCTTTCGATTCAAAAATAGAGAAAATAAGATCTATATTTTTGATGTAATCCGTAAAAAATTTGTGGTCATGCTTCCCGAAGAGTGGGTGCGTCAACACGTTGTAAACTACCTCATTGAAGATAAAAAATATCCGGCAAGTCACATCAATGTTGAGAAACAGTTAAAAGTCAACGCGATGAAAAAACGTTACGATGTGGTTGTGTTCAATTCTGATGGTAGCATTCGTATCTTGGTAGAATGCAAGTCTCCCGATATTTTGATCGACCAAAACACTTTCGACCAAATTGCAAGTTATAACCTAAAACTGAATGCAGAATACCTAATGGTTAGTAACGGCCTGGAACATTTCTATTGTAAAATGGATTTTGAAAACGAAAAATACACCTTTTTAGAAGGTATTCCTGATTTTAGCCGTTAATTTGCCACTGTTTTGCAAATAGCCATCGTCATACTTAATTGGAACGGAGAGGTGCTTTTGGAGCGCTATCTACCCTCTGTTGTCCGGCATTCTAAAGGCTACGATATCTATATTGCCGACAATGCATCTACCGATGGCTCCGTTACTTTTATAAAGCAAAACTATCCCCAAGTAAAAATCATACAGAACGACCAGAACGGTGGGTTTGCAAAAGGGTACAATGATGCCCTACAGTATGTAGAAGCCGATATCGTTTGCTTGCTGAACTCAGATGTACAAGTTACCGAAGGTTGGTTGGAGCCTATCGCCAAAGTATTTCAAGATTATCCAAAAGTATCCATTGTACAGCCAAAAATATTGGACCTCCTTCGAAAAAAATACTTCGAATATGCCGGGGCGGCGGGTGGTTTTCTAGATCAACTAGGATACCCTTTCTGTAGGGGCCGTATATTTCAATCCTTGGAAAAAGATGAGGGACAATATGACGATACCATTGAGATTTTTTGGGCTACAGGGGCCTGTATGTTCATTAAGAAAGAAGTTTTTCACGACCTGGGAGGCTTCGACGAGGACTATTTCGCACATCAAGAAGAAGTTGACCTATGTTGGCGAGCTAAAAATGCAGGTCATAAAGTGTATTACACAGGATTGTCTCATGTATACCACCTCGGTGGATCGACATTGAGCAATATGAACCCAAAAAAAACATACCTGAATTTCAGAAATTCTCTGTTCTCTATAACGAAGAACTTGCCAAGAAGAAAGGCTTTTTTGATTATCGGTATACGGCTGTTGCTCGATGGGGTTGCCGCCCTTCGATTTATACTTCAATTCAAACTGAATCATTGTTGGGCCATATTGCGAGCGCATCTTAGCTTTTACCGGCAATTCGGCAAAATGTACAAAAAGCGCGAAAAAGCCAATTTTGTATTAAAATACTACATCACAAAGTCCATAGTGTGGTCACATTTCGTACATCATGTAAAGAATTTTAACAATTTAGTAAAAGATTAACTAATTTCGCAGAACCACGAGATTGTTAAATCTCTAATTTTGTCCGCGATTTCAAACCGATAAAACAAATAACAATCATTATTAATTAAGCAACATACCTATGAAAAAAATCATTTTCGCCTGCTTGAGTGCAGCAGTACTTTTAACCTCTTGTGTTTCTTCAAAAAAATTCAAGGATTTGGAGGCCAAACACAAAGAAGCCCAAGACCTTTTGAATTCCGCTACCGTTAAACTGAACGATTGTTTGGAAGAGAAAGCAACGGCTTCCTCAAGATTACAGACCTTAGAAGACCAAAATGCATTTCTTAAGGCGAACAACCAAGAGTTGATCAACAATATGGGCAACTTGACCACCCTGACTACCAAAGGTGCCGAGAACCTTGAAAAATCACTTGAAAGTCTTCAGGAAAAAGATTTGACCATTCGAAAACTACAAGATGCCATTACCCGAAGAGATTCTGTAAACCTTTCTTTGGTACAAAGTCTCAAAGGTGTTCTTGGCAACTTGGATGATGAAGATATTGAAATCAGTGTTGAAAAAGGAGTTGTATTTGTTTCTATTTCCGACAAGTTATTGTTCAGCAGTGGAAGCTACAATGTGACCAGCCGTGCCAAGGAAGTATTGGGCAAGGTAGCACAGGTAGTGAACAACAAGCCCGATTTCGAATTTATGGTCGAAGGTCACACCGATGATGTACCTTACAGAAAGCCGCCACTTTTAGATAACTGGGACTTGAGCGTTAAGCGTGCAACGGCAGTTGTTCGTATACTTCAGAATGATTATAACGTAGATCCGAAACGCATGACCGCAGCTGGTAGAGCCGAATTCGTGCCTGTTTCGCAAACCGAAAAATCCAAAAATAGAAGAACCAGAATTGTGGTATTACCGAAAATCGATCAGTTCTATAGTATGATCGAAGAAGGAATGAAAGATCCTGCTATCAACAATTGATATTTTTTTATAGTACAAAGGCCGTATCTCTTAGAGGTACGGCTTTTTTTTTGAGCAAAAGAATGTAGTATATTTGAATAACCGAGCCGATATACCCGTACAAAATACTATTTAGATAATAATAGCGTTTTTTCTATTATGAGGATATTTATTGGATTAATTTGCTTGTTTTTCGTAACAAGTTCATGTAGCATCTTGGGATCGGCAAAAAACGCCAATGATTCTAATACTGTTATCAATAAGAATAACACATCTTCAAAGTCGAAGACAAATTCGTATAATACGCTTATTACGGATGAAGCGGTTTCCCAGAAAGGTTTGTTTACAGTACATCGCGTAGGCAACAAACATTATTTCGAAATTGCCGATAGCGTATTAGATCATGAGATCCTTGTCGTTACCCGTTTTGTAAAAACTCCCGCAGGCGCCGGAAATTATGGCGGAGAAGAAATAGGCAAAAAAACCATCATTTGGGAAAAAGGGCCCGAAAACAAACTTTTTCTCCGTATCGGTACATTGGTCAGCATGGCCGATGAAAACGACGCTATTTCACAAGCGGTCAATAATTCGAACATCACCCCAATACTTGAAGCCTTCGAAATTAAGGCCCGAAATGAAAAAAAGAAAACTTCGGTGATCGACGTTACTGAATTTATAAATAGTGAAAATACACTGCTTGCCCTTAGTGAACCCCAGAAAGAATCATATAAACTATCGTCTTTGGAAAAGGACAAGTCTTATATTGAAAAAATCACCTCTTTTCCCATAAATACCGAAGTTCGAACAGTTAAAACGTACAAGGCCAAGACTTCGGGCAAAAGTAAAAAAGAACTACCTGCCGCCGTGCTTTCGGGTGTTGTTACCCTTGAACTGAACAGTTCATTTATTATGCTTCCGAAGGAGCCAATGAAGAAAAGGTTCTTCGATGAGCGCGTTGGATATTTCGCCAGTTCGTATTTGGAATATGGTGATGAACAACAAAAGGTAGACCGCAATACGTTTATACATCGCTGGCGCCTTGAACCAAAGCCGGAAGATATCCAAAAATGGGAAAACGGCGAGTTGGTGGAGCCAAAAAAGCCTATCGTTTTTTATATCGATCCCGCCACTCCAAAAAAATGGAGGCCCTTCTTGATCCAAGGTATCAACGACTGGCAGAAAGCTTTTGAACAGGCAGGCTTTAAAAATGCCATAGTCGGAAAAGAATGGCCAGAAGATAATCCTGACATGAGTCTTGAAGATGCCCGATTCTCAGTACTCCGCTATTTTGCCTCACCGAAGAAGAATGCATATGGCCCTAATATTACGGATCCGCGAAGTGGCGAAATTCTAGAGAGCCATATCGGATGGTATCACAATTTAATGAACCTTTTACACAATTGGTACACCATTCAGGCCGGTGCGGTAGATCAAAGAGCACAAAACATGGAATTTGAACCCGAATTGATGGGGGAATTAATTCGTTTTGTTTCCTCGCATGAAGTGGGCCATACCATAGGCCTACGCCATAATATGGGAGCTAGCTACGCCACTCCGGTAGAAAAACTTAGGGATGCTGAATGGCTTAGAAAAAATGGACATACAAGTTCCATAATGGATTATGCAAGGTTCAATTATGTAGCACAACCCCAGGATAGCATTCCGCCCAAAGACCTGATGCCACGAATCGGTGATTACGATAAATGGGCCATTCAATGGGGATATGGTAAACTACCGAAAACCCAAGAGTTGGCTGATGAGAGGGAAATTCTGAACCAATGGGTCGTAGATAGTATTTCTACAAATCCACGATTATGGTTCGGGGGAGAAGGGCGCGATTTTGACCCAAGGTCTCAAACAGAGGATTTAGGAGACAACGCCATGGTAGCTAGCACCTATGGTATTATGAACTTACAACGTATCGTTCCCAAATTGACCGACTGGACGAAAGCCCGAAATAGTGATGACTATTCCAATTTGGACGAAATATACGAGAGCCTTGTCAAACAATATGAAAATTACCTTTTTCATGTAGCTAAAAATATTGGAGGAATTTATGTCACCCCGAAGACCATGGGAGAATCTGGCGAAGTATATTGCCCTGTTCCAAAAAGTCAACAAAAAGAAGCCTTGGTGTTTTTGAACAACCATATTTTCAAAGAACCCAAGTGGTTGATCAATAATGAAATTCTGAACAAGACTTCTTCTCCTCAATCCAAGGAGTCGATTACCAAAACCATGGAAAGAGTGCTGTTGAACTTGATGGGCGGTAGTCGCATGAGCAGAATGACCTTTATAAATGAACGTTATGAAGATGAAGACGTTTATGCCCCGGACGAGTACATTGATGACCTGAATCAACTGATATGGGGCGAGATGAACGTGTTCTATAAGACCGACGCGTATCGTAGAAAACTTCAAAAAGCCTATGTTTCCAATATGATCACACTCTACAAGCCGAGTGAGGCCGAGGGTCTGGTAGAAGGTATTTTAGCAAAATTGTCGGAAGGGTATACCGCTAACACCGATGTACGTTCTTTGGCACTTCATAACCTTACGATGCTACAGCGTAAAATAAAGGGAACCATTCCGGTAATCAACCATCGAATGACAAAGGCCCATTTGCTGTACATTCAAAAAGAGATAGAAGAGGTCATTGGAGAAACCAAAGACCCTGGTAATCTTTTTATTCCGGCAAATCCTGATTTAGCGATAGACAAGGGTGAGGAAAAGGAATAGCTTCTAGAAAATATCCAAGCTTCCCTTGCCTTCCCGAACGACTTCAGGTTCTCCACGCGACAAGTCGATTACCGTTGAGGCTATATTATCACCATACCCCCCATCGACGACGACATCGACCAGATTTTCCCATTTCTCGAATATCAGTTCGGGATCTGTTGTATATTCGAGCAGTTCATCCTCATCACGTATGGATGTAGATACAATAGGGTTGCCCAGGCCCTCGACCAATGCCTTCGCAATGGCATTATCAGGAACCCGAATACCTACCGTCTTTTTCTTTTTAAAATCTTTTGGGAGGCTATTGTTTCCCGGAAGGATGAACGTATAGGGCCCAGGCAAGGCACGCTTTAATATTTTGAAGGTCGGGGTATCGATTTGACGTACATAATCTGAAAGGTTGCTCAAATCTGCACAGATAAAAGAAAAGTTGGCCTTGGTCAATTTGACCCCCTTTATCCGGGCAATACGTTCTAGAGCTTTAGTATTCGTGATATCACAACCCAGCCCGTATACCGTATCTGTGGGGTATATGGCCAATCCCCCGTTTCGGAGAATATCCACTACCCGCTTAACTGCCTTAGGATTAGGATTTTCCGGATATATCTTTATAAGCTCTGCCATACCATTTTCGATAGAATAACGTTATACAAAGTACACACAAATTTTACTTATGTCAAGCTTAAAATATTTAGTTGTTTGTCTGGTGTTCACTTTGCTTTCCTGCGCGACCGATGATACACCTTCCTTGGACAACGAACCCATGGTATACAAAGCTTTGACCAATGTATCCTATGGCAACGATGCAAAACAGGTTTACGATATATATTTACCTGCTAACAGAACAACGGAATCGAAGGTTTTGATTCTGATCCATGGCGGTGGCTGGAAGGAAGGCGATAAAACCGACATGAACGCATTCCGTGATTTCATTAGGGAGCAGCTTCCAAATACTGTTGTGGTAAATATGAATTATCGCTTGGCGGACGAAAACAACCCGCCGCATCCTATGCAAATCGATGATATTTCATCCGTAGTAAACGATTTAAAGACTAAGCGAACAGAATATCAAATCGGTACAAATCTTGGATTAATGGGCGTTAGTGCCGGCGGACATCTTTCATTGCTATGGGCCTACGAATATGATACCGACAACCAAATAAATATGGTCTGTAGTATGGTCGGACCGACCAATCTGGCCGATGAGGCCTATACTAATTCGGACAACCAAGACCTTAAGGATTTAATTTTTCAGTTCGGCACCGATATTGAAGTTCTTAAGAACGTCAGTCCATTATATAAGGTAAAAACAACCTCGCCTCCTACTCTTTTGTTCTATGGTGGTCAAGACCCGTTAATCCCTAATTCACAGGGAATCGATTTAAAAGATAAATTGGAAGAACTTGAAGTAGTTCATGAGTTTACACTTTATCCGAACGGTGGTCATGGCTGGGTAGGGCTAGATCTTTTTGACACCTCGGTCAAACTGAAGGCATTTATCGAAAAACATTTATGATTGTCCCCTAGGTATAAAGATAGTCCTTATCTTTAACGCATTAGAATCTCTTTGTAACATATTCAAAATAGAGACGGTCGTCTCGAATATCGGGCTCAAACCTTCAATTGAGGCCAACCACATTGTACCATAAACTTTACAAAGAGAAGAATGAAAGAAAATACAAGAATTGCCGTTATAGGCGGCACTGGTAAATCAGGAAAGTACCTTGTTCGTGAATTGCTAAGTCAAGGCATCTACATCAAAACCCTGGTTAGAAATCTTAATGATTTTAAAATAGAAAGCCCGTACGTTGAAATAATCCATGGTGATGTTTCAGACTTCCAAACGGTAAGCACTTTGCTCGAAGGTTGTACGGCCGTGATCAGTACTTTGGGTTGGGGCGTTCCACCAAGCCTGAATACGATTTTTACCACAGCGACCCAAAATATACTTAGGGCCATGAACGAATTGGAACTTCGTCGCTACATTGTAGTTACCGGGCTACACGTCGACACTCCCTTTGATAAAAAAGGAAAAAAAACAAAGATGGCCACGGATTGGATGTATGCCAATTATCATGAGTCGACGCAGAACCGGCAACAAGAGTATAATATGCTTTTAGAAAGCGAATTGGATTGGACATTAGTGCGACTCCCATTAATCGAATTGACCGACGACCGACGAGAAGTCAAACCCAATTTGGAGAATTGTTCGGGAGATAAAATAAGTGCGACCGATTTGGCAAATTTCTTAATCGGGCAATTAGATGATAAAAAATACATTAAAAAAGCTCCTTTTCTGGCGAATATATGAGTGAAATGCCCTGAGAATCAAAACTTCTTAGGGCTTTTTTTTTACTCGATAATCGAGATTTAAATGTTCCGAGGTTCGTCTAGAATTTTTAAAGTTCATTCTTTAGATTACCTGGTTGGCTTGCCCCGAGGTAGTTTACTAACCTGCTTATAGCCACTAAATGGGAAAACAATACAATCGGAACAACAATAGCGGGCAACCAAACCAATGGAAAATACAAGATGGCCACGTTGGGCTGCTCAAAAGCGAATTGTTGAAAGGGCAAAGGAGCCGATAGTATTGCGTTTATAATAATATTTAATAGTAAAAGAAGACTGACGACATTCCAAAACAGAATGCCTTTCCTCCCTATCTTACTTTTTACAAAACCGAAATAATAAACAAAAGGAGCCGTAATGCCTGCCAGAATATCAAAATTACGGCCTTCAAAGGTCATCAGTTCGGGAATTGCCTTATTTAGAAAAAGCCAATATAAAACCAATTCTACAGGAATTCGCACAATATGTAACATGGTTAACCTTCTAAGGTCTAGGCCGTTCATCCATTTTTTTCCCTTCGGGGTCACGAACAATGCCACCATCAATAACAACGTAGGTACAAAAGCAAGGAATATTCGGGGCGGTACAGCTTCAAGGTTTTGGTAAAATCCGAAATAAGCCAATAATCCATGAAGGGCGAGCCAACTGGTTAGAACAAAAAGCACCGTTTTTGAATTTTGGCTAGCTTTTAAGAATAAAAATAAAGTGAGACTAGTAGTAAGTATAAAAATGATGGAGATATAGCTCGGCAAATTCATTGCCTTTTTGAAATTTCAACAGCTTCCTGTAAAAGCTCCATTAGTGCTTCATCCGCCGGTAAATCAGAAACTTTGGTAATCTGTTTTATCCCTTTCATATTCGACTTCTCGCCTATGTTTTCCAACAAGTTCTTAGCATCATTAAGTTCTTTACCCTGATGGAACATAAAGTTCACGTGCTTTCTAAAGGCCATGATGTTGCAGATTATTTTACCGTTCAATTCAAAACTAGGAGCGTTCCATTTGATGTTCTCCTTTATTTCAGGGGAAGTCTTGTTTATTAACGATCTAAGATGTGAAACAATGGGTTGTGTACTTTCGGAAGAATTAGCAATATAGTCATCAACAGTTTTCATTGATTTAATTTTCAAGTTTTTTCTTTAGGTTCTTTAGACCGGCCTGTAGGTCATCGCCTATCATTCCTTCAAAATCCATAAATAATAGCATTAGGTTCATCGGATATTTCATTTTTCCTTCAAAGCCCCATTTTACCCTTGTCCGATTTTCGGAAATACTCTCAGTCGCCACATAGGCCAAATCGGAGGACTCGAACGGTTCAAAAAAACGGAGTTCCAAATCGATTCGTTTTCCTTCTTCAATCTTTAAAATTTCTTGCTCCCCTGAACCCACATCGGGATTGTCACTTTTCCAAGCTGAGACAAAACCTACGGTACCGTCCGTTCCGCTGAACGATTTTTCCATATTGGGATCCATACTGGCCCACTTACTGTATTCATCTTGGTTCTTTAAATACTTGACAAAGTCAAAGACCTCGTTTTTAGGTCTGTCAATCGTGATTTCTTCTATTATGTTATACTCTTTTTTGGTAAACAAGGCCAAGATTAGCGGAAGGGCTATAAGTATAGCAAAGATTAATAGTACTCTTTTTAGGGTTTTCATTTTAGTTGGTTTAATTGGTATTCGATAATCTAATTTTATGTGGACTTGTGTTTGCGACGCGTTCTATAATATTTCTAGCTTCGAGGTCTAGCTTCACTGAAACAACGTACCAACCCACTTTGCCGTCAAAAGAGCTCTTCAATTCCTTTACGGCCAACCTATTCAACTCTTGGTACGTTATTTCTTTATTATTTTTCAGGGTGCTCATGATAAAACCCTTGATAGCCTCATATCGTCGTTTCAAAATGTTCACGCCTTTTTTTCCTTGGGGATGCAGGGTCATGATTTTTTCTTCTGTCATAATAGATGATTTAAGTTGATCGATGTCCAAACTCCTTGCAATTGATAGTAAGCAATAAACCTTTTCAATTACAGTACTAACTTAAATGAAAAATAAGAATGTGGACTTACCATATGGCAAGAAATCAAATTTGAGCAGTTTCCTTTCGAATTCTGCTCAAAGAAGTGTCCGTAATACCGAGATAGGATGCAATCTGTTTTAAAGGAGCGTACTTAAGAACATCAGGTTTATGTTGCAAAAGATTAAGATATCGATCAGTGGCAGAATCCGTTATCATAGAAACGGAGCGGTTTTTAAATTCAAATAGGCTCTGGGCCATCCATGCCCGGCCCCATTCACGAAATCCCTCAATAGAATGAAAAAGTTCTTGAAATACTTGAAATTCGATTTTCCAACAAACACAATCCGTCAAAGCCTGAATATTCTCGTTACTCGGTATACGTTGAAATAAAGAAGAAACGTCGATTACTATTTCGTCTTTCACAAAAAAACTAGTGGTGATGTCCTTCCCATCAAAATTATGGACAAAGGCGCGTATCAGGCCTTGTTCTAAAATAAAATATTCATTGGCTATATGACCTTCTCTAAGCAAAAAGTCGCCCTTGTTGATCATAACTTTTTTGTGGGCACCAAAAATAGCTTCCAAATCTTCATTTTGAAGTAAGGGATGTTGATAGACTTGTTTTAATGTATTCGGTTCCACTCCTTGAATTGAAGTATCAGTTGTTCCTATTTATGATCATTTCACTTGATAGACCCTTACAAAATCCACTTCCATAGTCGCCGGAAAAATAGCGTCATCGACACCTTCGAGTCCTCCCCAATTTCCACCAACCGCTATGTTCATTAAAAAATAGAAGTATTGATTAAAAGGCCAATTTTCCGAATTGGAAACCGCGGGCCGTGAAAAGTTAAGTTTAATATTTTCAGGGTCGTCGATATAAAATTTCAAGTATTTATCGGTCCATAGAAATCCGTAGGTATGGAATTCCTCCTCTATCGTTTCCAATGAAAGTGCCCCAGAAGTTACCTGGGTACCGATTACATGGTTATTGGCCGTACTATGTATTGAAAAGTGCACCTTGTTCGGGTCAAAACTGACATATTCCATAATATCGATTTCTCCACAGGCCGGCCAGCCGACGGAACCTATGTTCGAACCCAACATCCATAGGGCCGGCCATATGCCATTACCTTTGTGATCGGGTATCTTGGCCCTAATCTCGATTTTTCCGTACCTAAAAGATTCTTTACTGTTCAGCCTGGCCGATGTGTAGTTCGCAGAGCCACTTGATTCTTTCTTTGCAGTAATCTTAAGTATGCCATCGCCAACTTCAACATTGCTATCGGCAACATAATCTTGCAGTTCGTTATTGCCCCAACCGTGGGCGCCGGTCTCAAAAATCCAGTTATCCGGGGAAAGTTCCGTACCGTCGAACTCATCGCTCCAAACGAGTTCTGCGGCATCCCAATAATCTTCTGCAAAGACATCTTTTAACTCTGGTTTTGGTACGGGGTCTTCTTGAACAATTTCTTGCCCCGTGGCACTCTCTTTTCCACATCCTGTCAGAATGATAAAAATCAAACATGCAGAGAAATACTTTCTAAATATCATATTATTTTGATCTAAATTAAATACCATTGGCAATGTAAGAAAAATACATGAGGCGTTATTCCAAGACTTCCAGCTTTGCAAATCGTAATAGAAGCTTCTTTACATCACCTTGTTCAAATTGTATCTCCGCCTTTCTGTCATTGCCAACACCCTCAATTTTCAGCACCTTACCCCTACCAAAGCGTGTATGGTTGACCCGCGAACCTTCCGTTAGATTTGGGTCTACAGTATTTGTGTTCCCGACGGGTTGAGCCAACTGTGGTTTTAGTTTGCGCAATTTTCGCAATTGGGTTTCATTGGGTTTTCGAATGCTTGGGGGCGTTCCGTTCGAAGGCTTTTCCTGTCGAAGTTTTGACTTGTCAACGTCACCAAAAATATCGGTATCAATCAAAGATTTATAACGATATGTATTTTCGATCGGTGTTAAATTCTCGATATATTGTTCGTCTATCTCTTCGAGAAAGCGACTGGGTTCGGCATCAATTAATTTTCCCCATCGGTATCGGTTTTGTGTATAGGTCAAATAAGCTTGTTTTTCTGCCCTGGTCAAGGCTACATAAAATAACCTTCGCTCCTCCTCCAATTCACTTCTTGTATTCATACTCATGGCCGAGGGGAATAAGTCTTCTTCCATACCTACAATGTAGACGTATGGAAATTCCAGTCCTTTGGCCAAGTGTATGGTCATTAAGGCCACTCTATCATCATCTCCGGTGTCTTTGTCCAAATCGGTGGCCAAGGCTACATCTTCTAAAAACTCTCCGATGTTGCCAGTGGCATCTGCCAATTCTTTTTGACCCTCGACAAAATCCTTGATACCATTAAGCAATTCCTCGATATTCTCCATTCGGGCAATTCCTTCGGGAGTACCATCCTTTTTGAACTCAAGCAAGATTCCTGTCTTTTTTGCGACATGCTCGGCTAGGGCAAAAGCATCCGCTCCCTCGTTCATAATCTGGAAGCTTTTGATCATGGTCACAAAATCTTCCAATTTTCGCTTGGTACCTGAATTGATTTTTAAATCGATGCGATCCAAATTCTCAATGACTTCAAAAATCGAACGATTATAATGATTCGCTGCAACGACTAATTTATCGATAGTGGTCTGACCGATGCCCCTAGCTGGAAAATTGATGATCCGCTTCAATGCCTCCTCATCCTTCGGATTGATGACCAAACGTAGATACGATAGCAAATCCTTAATTTCCTTCCGTTGGTAAAACGATAATCCTCCATAGATACGATATGGAATATCACGTTTTCGTAATGCATCCTCTATGGCACGTGACTGACTATTGGTACGGTAAAGTACGGCAAATTGTCCATTGGACAATTGGTCTTGCATGCGGTTTTCCCATATTGAACCAGCTACAAAACGACCTTCTTCTGCGTCGGTAATACTGCGGTGTATTTTTATCGAAGCCCCCTCATCATTGGCCGTCCACACGACTTTTTCCAATTGATTCTTGTTCTTGGCGATGATGGAATTGGCGGCATTGACAATGTTCTTGGTAGAGCGGTAATTCTGTTCCAAACGGTACATACCAACGTCGTCATAATCTTTTTGAAAGTTCAGGATGTTACTGATGTTCGCCCCGCGAAAAGAGTAGATACTTTGCGCATCATCTCCTACCACACAAATATTCTGATATCTATCGGAGAGTGCCTTTACGATCAAGTACTGAGAGTGGTTCGTATCTTGATACTCATCTACCAATATATATTTGAACCGTTCTTGATATTTCATGAGCACCTCAGGAAATCGGTTCAATAATTCGTTGGTACGCAATAGAAGATCATCGAAATCCATTGCTCCGGCCTTAAAGCAACGTTCCACATAGGCTTGGTATATTTCTCCGGTTCTAGGGCGTTTGGCCATGGCATCGGCCTCTACCAATTCGGGGTTATTGAAATAGGCCTTTACTGTAATCAAACTGTTTTTATATGAGGAAATACGGTTCTGAATCTGTTTGTACTTATAGATATCTTTATCCAGGCCCATTTCCTTGATGATGGATGCAATAAGTCGCTGCGAATCTTGGGTATCGTAAATGGTAAAGTTGCTGGGGTATCCTAGTTTATCTCCATCAAATCGCAACAATTTGGCAAAAACGGAATGAAAAGTTCCCATCCAAAGATTCTTTGCCTCAGAACTGCCGACGATATCGGCAATCCTCTTTTTCATTTCCCTTGCGGCCTTATTCGTAAACGTGAGCGCCAAAATATTGAATGCATCGACCCCTTGCGCCATCAAATGGGCAATACGGTAGGTCAATACCCTGGTTTTGCCAGAACCCGCACCTGCAATGACCATTAACGGCCCATCTTTGTGCAATACTGGAGCCTTTTGGGCATCGTTCAATTCGTCTAAAAAACTGCTCAAACTTGTTTTATTTTGAAATGTGAAATTAGCCATAAATCCCTTGACCCGAAAATCTGTTTTACTACAATTATGAACAACACAAAGGGAAATTCTTAGGAATTTGAATATATTTAGGCAGTTAATTAAAAACCATGACTAAGCCGTTCACTTTCGTTTCGATAGTATCATTCTTTTTTATTTCAACACATATATTTTCCCAGAACAAATCAAAAGGTCCCATCATTGTCGAATATGGAGAGGTTTTCGAAGTCGAAAATCCGGAATTTAAAACAGATGTTGCGAAAGAGTATAAGGCGGTGTTCGACATCATGAACTCCCCCGAATCCCATACCGACATAAATAAAAGTATCGAGACAGCCGCTAGATTTTTAAATATGCATGCCCAAGCGGGGGTTTCTAAAAATCAATTGAAGGCCGCTTTGGTAGTCCATAATGCGGCTTCAAAGGATATCATTACAAATGAAGCATATCAGAAGAAGTATGGTACCGACAATCCGAATCTAGAACTCGTTCAGGTCTTACTTGATGCTGATGTTCAAATTATTTTTTGCGGTCAATCTTCCGCAGCACGGGGATTTCCAAAGGAAGAACTCATTGATGGAGTGCAATTATCCTTATCGGCGATGACCGCGCTCATCGATTTTCAAGGCCAAGGGTTCAGCCTCATTAAATTTTAATCCTAAGATATAAAAGTCCCTTAAAGAACATTTATTTAAAAAATAGTCAATCCTAAAAAAATATAAATAAATCAATACCAAATAGTTATAAATTTTATTCAAATGAAAGAATACATGTTTACCGGAATACTATTTCTGGGTTTTTTAACAATGGTCCAAGGGCAAAAATTAGATAAGGATTATTCGGCCATAGAAAGTAAGGTCATAGAATGGAGAAGGGACATCCATCAAAATCCGGAGCTTTCGAACCGGGAATTCAAGACGGCCGAAAAAATTTCGGAGCACCTAAAATCGTTGGGCATAGAAGTGCAAACGGGCATTGCACATACTGGTGTTGTAGGTATTCTAAAAGGTAAAAAGTCCGGAAAGGTTGTAGCACTACGTGCCGATATCGACGGGCTACCCGTGCTAGAAAGAAATGATTTACCTTTCAAGTCTACTGCGAAAGGCGAGTATTTGGGCGAAGAAGTGCCCGTTATGCATGCGTGTGGCCATGATACTCATATCGCTATTTTAATGGGGGTTGCCGAAGTTCTATCGAAAAATACGGATAAAATTAAGGGAACCATTAAATTCATATTCCAGCCCGCTGAGGAAGGTGCACCTCCAGGAGAAGAAGGTGGTGCCGAACTAATGGTCAAGGAAGGCGTACTCGAAAACCCCAAAGTCGACGTTATTTTCGGATTGCACATCAATTCACAGACCCCGGTAGGTACCATTGGTTACAAACCTGGTGGAGCCTTGGCCGCGGTAAACAGTTTTGAAATCCATGTGAAGGGAAAACAATCCCACGGATCACAGCCCTGGTCGGGCATAGACCCCATCTTGATAAGCGCCAAGATCATCGATGGCCTGCAGACTATTATCAGCAGGGAGGCCGAACTCATTAACGAGGCCGCGGTTATCACCGTAGGTAAGATTTCAGGAGGCGTTCGCTCGAACATCATTCCCGAATCGGTAGAAATGTTGGGCACACTCCGTACTTTGGATTACGGTATGCGAGAAATGATCCAAAGAAGGATGAAAGAAATGGTACCCGCTATTGCCAAGGCGTATGGTGGAGAGGCTATATTGGAATTTAATCTCGGTTATCCTATTACCTACAACGACCCTGACCTAGTTGAACAAATGTTACCTAGTATTCAGAGAGTAGCGGGTTCGGAAAATGTAAAACTTAAAAAGGCAACGACAGGAGCGGAAGATTTCTCTTTCTTTCAAGAAAAAGTTCCCGGTTTTTTCTTTTTTCTAGGTGGAATGACCCCGGGCAATACCGAATCTTTTCCACATCATACTCCTGATTTTTTTATTGACGACAGCGGTTTGATACTAGGTGTAAAGGCCTTAACTGAAATGAGTTTGGATTATCTAAATAAGTAGTCGGTTATAGTAAGGTCTTTATTGAAACTTAAGAAAACCTGAAATTCATATATAACATCGCATAGCTATAAATGGAATCTATTTTAGATGTATTAAAGAGTGTACCTTGGTGGGCATATGTTTTAGGTTTTCTTGGCTTGGTCGCAATCCGCGATATATTTTTCCAGCGAGCTCACACGATTAGCCACAACTTTCCGATAGTAGGTCATTTACGCTATTGGCTGGAAAGTATTGGCCCTGAAATGCGTCAATATTTTGTGGCGAATAATCGTGAAGAGCTTCCTTTTAACCGTATTGAAAGAGGTTGGATATATGCCTCCGCCAAGAAAGAGAATAACTATGAGGGCTTTGGAACCGACAGGGATATTTACGCCCATCAGCACATTTTCATCAAAAATAGGATGATGGCTTACAAAGTGCCGGAACATCACCCGAATACGACAGATGCGTCCTTTGTTCCATGTGCCAAGATTATTGGAGCTTATAACAAAAGAAGAAAACCATTTCGACCCAGTTCGGTAATCAATGTATCGGCCATGAGTTTTGGATCCTTATCGGCAGCCGCCATAGAAGCTTTGAACAAAGGGGTGGCCAAAGCTAATGCATACCATAATACGGGTGAAGGTGGACTTTCTCCCTATCATCAAAAAGGGGGCGATATCGTTTTTCATTTTGGCACGGGTTATTTCGGAGTGAGAACGCCCGATGGGAAGTTTTCCATGGAGAAAATGAAAAGATTGGTCGAAGAGAACCCTTGCATAAAGGCCATTGAAATAAAACTGTCACAGGGTGCCAAACCAGGCAAGGGCGGCGTACTTCCTGGAGCAAAAATCACCCGAGAACTTGCGGAAATACGAGGTGTTGAGGTAGGTAAAGATGTACTTTCGCCTGCAACACATAAAGCATTTGACAACGTGCCCGAACTCCTTCAATTGATAGAGAATATCGCAGAAGAGACCGGACTACCAGTAGGAATCAAAGGTGCAATAGGGAAACTGGATCAATGGGAAGAATTGGCCGAATTGATGGTCGATACGGGTAAAGGCCCTGATTTTATAACCGTTGATGGTGGTGAAGGTGGTACAGGGGCCGCTCCCCCATCATTTGCCGACCATGTATCATTGCCATGGGTTTATGGCTTTTCGAGTCTTTACAAAGTTTTTCAAAGAAGACATTTAACGGATCGAATCGTATTCATAGGAAGTGGAAAACTCGGATTCCCAGCCAAAGCCGCTATGGCCTTTGCGATGGGGGTCGATTGCATCAACGTCGCCCGAGAAGCGATGATGAGCATCGGTTGTATACAGGCGCAGATTTGTCACACCAACCGATGCCCTACAGGAGTAGCTACGCAAAACAAGTGGCTGCAAAAAGGAATCGATGTCCCCCTAAAGTCAGATCGTTTGGCACAATACTTCAAAACTTTCCGAAAAGAATTTCTTGAAATCACGCATGCCGCGGGGTATGAACATCCCTGTCAATTCACCATGGACGATGTGCAGGTCAATGTGGACGATGATGAACTAAGTAGAACTTTGCGCTCTTCATACGGGTACAATAAGAATCCCGTTCCGTTTGGCAACATGCAAGAACTCTACGATTGCGAATATTTGGGAGGAAATATTTCCCAAAAAGTATCGGTTTGATATACCTTTGCTACGTATCGAACGTTATTAAACAAAATTTTACTTAGGCATATGAAGAAAATTATACTCCTATTTAGCATGTTATTTTGCTTTACGGCACTTACCCATGCCCAGAAAAAAAGTGAACTGATCGCCGAAATCGATGGTCTGAAAAAAGAACTTGACTCGGTGAAATCATTGGTGACCGTGGCCCAAAAAAATGAAAGAGTGGCTACTGTAAAAGCTGAGTCTTTTGAATCACAGGTTCAAGAACTGCAAGATGCCAACGCCACCTTGATGAAAAACCTGAATAGTTTTGCAGAGGTTTCAAATAAGAATTCGAACATTGTAAATAGTGCCATGGAAAGTCTAGAGGCTAAGGAAAACCAGCTTAAGGCCATTAATGATGCCATTAGCAGCAACGATTCCACTGCTTTGGTCGTTTTGACGAACGCTAAGAAGACCTTGGGCGAAAATGCCAAAATAGGCGTAGCCGATGGTGCTGTGATTATTTCTGAAAAATTGGACGCACTTTTTACCAGTGAGACGGGTTTCGAGGTAAATGCTACCGCTGAAGCATTTTTGGGTAAGATAGGTGAAATATTGAAGGCAAACCCTACGGCAAATCTTACTATAGAAGGGCTCAGTATGACCGGTGACCTTGATTTACCTGCCAAACAGGCGGCCTCTGTGTGTAACGTTTTACAAAACAAGTTTGAGGTACAGCCAGAACGAATACAAACCCTAGGACGTGACGGGAACTTAAAAGAAGGGGTCTTGCTGAAAATTCATCCCGACCACGAGGCTTTTTATTTGATGGTGCGCGAGAATGTGAAGAATTAAAAGTCTATTATTACGATGGTTCATAATCAATATCAAGTCATTTCAGAAATAATATATCCAATAGACTAGTGTTTTCGCACTTGTCCCCATTCATCTAGACCATAACCATGATGTTCATTTAAATTCCATGGACGATTAGATGTATTCGATTTACCTGAATTATCAGAAATAGGGAAACTTAACTGCCTATATTCATATTCATTACCGGCTGGTTTGCTTTTATGAAATAAATGCCAATCTACTATTTGATTGTAAGTGTCGTATTTGGCATAATCAAATGCTGAGAGTTGCTGGAGCTCCATATCATGAGCAGTTTGAAAGAAGGAATCTTCAATTCCTTCAATTATTATTGAGGGTAATGCCAAGCGTGGTATTGACTTTGTACTACCATCCTCCTCAAAAACATTTAAAATCCAATGCATTACCTTACTATCGTTATTTTCATATTCATTCTTATTCAGTCTTACTGAATAATAATCAACCTCTTGATTATTGGCTATTACTTCAATTTGGGCATCGTCAATTAGAATACTGGCTGCCCAATTTGGCATATTTACATCTAGATTATCATCCAAGCTGGTTATATTATAATGATGTCCATTATTAGCATACGAGAGATAATTTTCGTAAAAGTTCAATAAGGGTAGCACTGGTAAATCGAGATAATCTGCCATTTGGGTTTCATTTGCCGAGTCTTTGTCGTAAATGCCAAAACTTTTAAATTCAGCTAAATCTTCGGCATTTTTGAACCCTTTTCTAGCGAAAAACAAGGTGCCTGGATCATGTACTGGCATATCAAGCTTTACGGTATTTTCAGCTTGTATTAATTGATTAGCATCAAATTCTATATTCGTATTTCCCGAGTCTGGTGTAAAAACTAAATAGCTAAAGTTTTCTTTTTTGCCATCAAATTTCGGAGTACTGCCCCCAAATCGATTGGTACGGATATAGATAGGCCCAGAAGCATCGTGTTCAATAATCAGTTTTGTATGTAAGTTATCGCCTGTATAATCAATAGTATTGTAGCTTCGGCCCAGAGCAATATAATCAGGGGAACCATTTACAAATGGAACATCTTTTAAGGTAACTTCTACCGTATTTTCCAGTTCATAGAAATTATTAAAAAAGCCTACAGGTCTTATTGTTGCCAAAGAGATTTTGTAGGTTATTAATTGCAGGTTTTTAAAAGAACCACTAGTATAAGTGGCTTCAAATAAATTGGCTTGAGAGAATAAGATTTTATTCCCTAAAATAATTTCATCGGTATAAATCTTGTTATCGCCTACCTCCGGAGCTACTGCTGCCAATTCTATCCCATCCAAATTATTAAAAAACAACCATCTTTGAGGGCCATTCTCACTTTCTTGAGCACCGTATTCATAAGTCATCAATAAGTGCTTAATTTCGACTGAATAAGTTTCGGTAATCTCGTTACCCTTGACATCCTTGGAAACCACCTTGAACTCTGTCGGCCCTACGGGAAGGATATATGGGTTTATCGATAGGTCGATTTGCTTGTCAGTAGTCGATACCAATTCTTCCTCTTCATACAGAACCTTGGTCTCTACCGTGGAGTCATCAACAATGCTGATCGATACCGAGGTGTTGGTCTCTATAATATCCGCAAAACCTGTGACCGTCAGTACCGGGTTTGTTTCATCTTCAACAATTGGCTCATCCTCGAGAACTTCTGAGATAGGTTCTTTTGTTATCTCTTCAGATTTACTACAAGAAAAAAGAATAAAGATAATAAAGGCATAAATGGGGGCTTTTGTATTCATGGTCATGATTCGTTCGGTTAATTGGTCCGATTCGGCTATTGGTTCGTAATCGGTTAAAATCAAACGGAAAAACACATAGTGTATTATATTTCATAAAAAATAAGTCTTGAGATATATTTTTAAATTTTATGGATTACATTGTGCAAAAGGATACTAAAACCCAGGAATACGGTAGCGAAAACAATATCACTCAAAGTCAAGTTTTAAAAATACTTTTTCAGAATAATCTTCGTTCTAATTGCTGTAACCAAAAACCAAAAACATGTCAGAAGAGGGAATTTTACAAATGTTCGGCTTTTTACTGCCTGCAGTAGTTACCGGTGTGGTCGCCTTTTACTTTTTCAAGTTACATACCAAAAACGAAGACGGTAGACGCCGTTTTTTACTCCATAAAGACACTCAAAAAAACACATTGCCCATTCGCTTACAAGCCTACGAACGTATGGCTTTGTTCCTCGAACGCATTTCAATTCCGAGTTTGGTAGTACGAGTTGCCCCAAAATCTGCAGACAAAGCGGAATATGAAAATCTTCTGATAAAAAGTATCGAGAACGAATTCGAACACAATCTATCGCAACAAATCTATATCTCTGACGAGTGTTGGAACATCATCAAGGCCGCAAAAAGTGCGACCGTTCAAATGATACGTAAGGCTGCCATGAGCGAAACAGATTCTGCTGACAAACTAAGGGAAGATGTACTTACCGAAACCATGGACAAAGCTTCCCCATCGGCTACTGCCCTGTCATTCGTCAAAAAAGAAATCGGTGAGCTTTGGTGAAAGATTCAAGCGCAAGAACAATACTACGCAGGAGTTTCTTAAACTTTGATGTCTTACTGCAACTGCCAGCCGGCTACTCCCCTTCTGGTTCGATTTGATTTAGTTCGATATTCTTGAACTTCGCAAAATTGAATCCGCTTTCCCACCATGCGGTCATCTTTTCTTTGTTAAAGATTAAAGAGTTGGTCGTCAATACCGTTGGGGTATAGTAAAAGTTTATAATAGCATCGTTATGCGCGGCCACAAATTTGCCAATTCTCACATTTTGATTTTCTATGCGATCTAGCATAAAACCGAACATCGTGGTCAACAATGAAAAAGCATTTTTGGATGGCAACCTATTGAACATCGTGGTTTCCGTCTGCAGTATGATGGCGTCCACTTCGGTAGCACCTCGTTTTATCGCTTCTTCTATGGGGACCATATTACCAAGTCCGCCATCGGCATATTCACAGCCATCTTTTTGAACCAATGACATAAAGGGAGTATAGTTACATGAAATCCAAATCCATTCGCAGAATTCCTCATAACTGTAATCGTTGATCGATTTATATTCCACTTGGTTTAATGAGAGGTTTGAGACGGTCACCACAATTTCCTTTGGGCCGTTTTTTAAATTTTCGAATTCGTCTTGGGTAAGCGTATTTTTAATAAGTTTTAAAAGGTTATGGCTTTCCCCAAAAGTTTTTCCTCCGTTATAAAAATTCTTGAAAACGTTCCAATGGTTTATGGCAATACTATCGACTCCATGTTTTTTCTGAATGATGAAGGGACAATTACTGAAAATACTATCTTGGTTTACCGAAGTGTACACCTCTTTTATTTTTTCGGTTTTTTTGAGGGCCAGATGCGAGATCAGAAGGCTTCCCGTTGAGGTGCCCAGAAAAAGGTCGTAACTATGGTCAAGTTCTTGCATTAGGTATTGCGCGACACCTCCGGCAAAAGCCCCTTTACTACCACCTCCAGAAATGACCAATGCTCGCATTATTCTTCGAATTTACTATTTAGATAACGTGTTTCTTCAGAATTTAGTTCTTTGGAAATTTTTTCCAACCGGGGTTTGTAATCGACATCTTTCAATAACTCATTCAATAAATTTCTGGCAAATTTTCGGAATTGCCAAGAATGATGCCCCGTAGCTTTTACTAAATTCTTCAAGCTCCGCTCATTCAGCCCAAAGGCTTGCTTGAGATAAAAGAAAGCACCTTGACGAACCTCAAAAGAATATTCGGGGTCCGTATAACTACTCAATTCCTCGAAATAAGCTTTCGTTTTCAGTGACTCGTATCCATCCGTCAGCATGGCCAAGGTCAGCCACATCAAACGTACATTTTTATTTGGCAGGCCAATAACATCTTTGGTTTTTTCAAGATACACTGCCCGGTCTTCGGGGTATCCTTGCCACAATTGAAATAAAGCCATTTCTCGTGTAACATAACTATCTTCTTCAAGAAAATCCACAAGGTACCCTTTGGGAAGAAAATCATCAAAGGGTGCGCCTTGCAACATTGCCTGTCTTACGGGAACGGTATCCGACTCAAGAGCTTTTCTCATACCCTCGAATAGAAACGAACCCGCATAGTTTTGCAGTAAATGTTTTTTTAGATGGATGGAATTGGTAGCATCCCAATACCTCTCATAATCAATATCATCGCTCTGTGCTTTTTGCAATTCGGCTTTCATCTCTGACAACAGTTTGATGGATGCAGAATTTTCAATGAGTAGATTATTTGCCTTTTCAAAAGGAAGTTCGGCGTCTTGCAACCATTCTTCCTTGAAGCCATTTAAGTCTTTTGCACTGGCGATTTCCATTTCTTTTAAAAAATAATCTACCGTCACATTTCTAAATGCATGTTTGTTCAAATAGGATTTGATTCCTATTCTAAAAGCAGAATCCCCAATTTCATTTCGAAGCATAAACAGCGCCCAAGCTCCCTTTTCATAAAAAGTCAGGCTACTTGCTTTTGGGTCGAGTAAACTTTGCCCTTCGCCCCTATCGACCATATCTTTCAACTGTTCGAGCGAGTTGTAAAGTTTCCAATAAAAATGATCATCGCCGAATAAGTGCTGTTCAGCCAGATAAGCGTAGTACGTGGCAAAACCTTCATGTAGCCAATGATGGTTGCCGTCCTTTTCCGTAACGAGATTACCGAACCACTGGTGTGCCAGTTCATGGGCGTTGACATTCACATAATTTTTATCAACAAAGGCGGTGGAATCGATAACATACTGGTCCGAAAAAATGGTAGCGGTGGTATTTTCCATACCCGCATATAAAAAATCATGAACGGGAATCTGCTTATAATTTTGCCATGGGTAAGGGACGCCGATTTCGGTTTCCAGAAAATCGAAGATTTCTTTGGTATAGCGGTAGGTCGGTTCGACTTTCAAACTATCCTGCGGGTAATAATAATTTTCTATCGGGATGCCACTTTTTGATTTAAGTTCTTGTTTATTATAGTTTCCGATGGCAAAAGCCAATAGATAACTACTCATAGGTTGCAACATATCAAAATGCCACTCATCTATTTCGCTATTTCTTGTGGTTGAGGTATAAACATATTCCCCATTGGCAATCACGGTTTTTTCATTCTTCACGGCTATGCTCAAGTCAAACTCAACCTTTTCTTCCATATCATCAAAGCTAGGAAGCCAATGACTGGTATATTTACCCTGACCTTGGGTCCATATTTGTTCATTCCCATCGATATCATCTCCCCAACCCATAAAATAGATGGTTTGCTTGGGCGTACATGTATACACTAATTTGAGCTTATAATCTTTACTACTCTTGAAATTATTCTTAATGGAAATGATGTTTCCGGTATTCGAATAGTTGACTTTCTTATCGTTCAACTGCACTAATGAAAAATCCATGTTCTTAGCATCAAGAAAAACAGAGTCGATATCTTTCAAAACATCGAATTGATAAATGGCCGTACCATTTATTTTTTTTTCTTTGGGAATGGGTTCAATGAAAACTTCCCCCCGAATAAAATCAACCTTATCCTGATGTTGGGCAATTCCCAAAAAAGAAAACAAAATAAAAACAAGCCGTATAAATCGCTTCATAGTTACTATGAGTACAAAGTCCAGACCAAATTTAACCTTTTAGTTGTCCCCGCCCTAACCCTCCCCGAGGGGAGGGAACTACCTCTTACTTTTTTTGATGATTAAATAAGTTTGCTTTTGCGCTGGAGTAAGCGTCCTCCCCTCTCTGGGGAGTTAGAGGGGGACTTTTTGTTGCACTTCAAATTCCGAACCCCTAAATTCGTTTTATGAACGCCAATTACCTTCAAACCCCAATAACCTATCTGAAGGGTGTAGGCCCGAACCGGGCGGACGCATTGCAGTCTGAACTGGGCATTCATACCTATCAAGACTTACTCAATCTCTTTCCAAACCGGTATCTGGACAAAACTCAATATTACAAAGTAGCCAAACTGCAGCGTAATAGTTCAGAAGTGCAGATAATTGGTAAAATTGTGAGCATTAAAACAGTCGAACAGAAAAAAGGAAAACGTTTGGTCGCCACCTTCTTGGACGATACTGGGAAAATGGAACTCGTTTGGTTTCGCGGACAAAAATGGATCGGTGAAAACCTAAAACTGAATATTCCGTATGTCATTTTCGGAAAATGCAATTGGTTCAATGGGGTATTCTCAATGCCCCACCCTGAAATGGAACTACTTTCAGAACACGAACAAGGGCTCAAGGTGTTTATGCAACCCATCTATCCTTCCACAGAAAAATTAAGTAATAAGGGTATTACCAATCGGGTAATGAGCAAGTTGATACAGCAACTTTTCATTGAAACCAAAGCTGATTTTTCGGAAACACTTTCCGATAGCATACTCCATGAACTTCGGCTAATGAATAAAAGTGATGCGTTACTGAATATTCATTTTCCAAAAAGTCAGCAATTATTGGCCAAGGCACAGTTCCGGTTAAAATTTGAGGAACTTTTTTACATTCAAATGCAGCTTTTGGTGAAAAAGATGTTGCATAAACAGAAAATAAAAGGATTCAATTTTGACCAAGTGGGCGAACTCTTCAATGATTTCTACAAAACTCATTTGCCTTTTGAGCTTACCGGTGCACAAAAAAGGGTCATTAAGGAAATCCGCGCAGATTTAGGCAGCAACGCCCAGATGAACCGCTTGTTGCAGGGCGATGTAGGCTCCGGAAAAACTATTGTAGCAGTGATGGCGATGCTGTTGGCCATCGACAATGGGTATCAAGCCTGTTTGATGGCTCCAACGGAAATACTGGCGAACCAACATTATAACGGTATCAAAGAACTTTTGGATAAAATAGGTATTAGCTGCTCCCTATTGACCGGTTCGGTTAAAAAATCCGCCCGAAAAATAATTCATGAACAATTAGAAAGTGGCGAGTTGCATATTCTAATCGGCACCCATGCGCTACTCGAGGACAAGGTTCAATATAAAAACTTGGGATTGGCTATCGTCGATGAACAGCATCGTTTTGGTGTGGCGCAACGTTCGAAACTATGGCATAAAGGAAGCCCACCCCTAACCCCTCCCAAAGGGAGGGTGAATGAAATTCATCGCAAATATCAAACAGCAAGACCCTCTACCTATGGTCTCTTAAAAGAACTGCAACAAGAACGGAAAAAGCAAACTACGGTAGCAGAACAAATTCTTTGGGAACAATTAAAAACCAAACAACTAGGAGTCAAGTTTAGAAGACAGCACATTATTGACCAATTTATCGTTGACTTCGTATGCTTATCTAAAAAATTAATTATCGAAATAGATGGTGAATATCATGATGATCCTTCTCAGTTGGAAGCAGATAAGATACGGACACAAATACTAAATGAATTTGGATACCAAGTTTTACGATTTAAAAATGAAGAAGTAATCGGGGCGATTGATGCTGTTCTCCAAAGAATAATAGTAAGATTGGATAGCCTCCCCTCAGGGGAGGTTGGAGGGGCTCCTCCCCCACATATTCTGGTTATGACGGCGACTCCGATTCCGAGAACATTGGCAATGAGTTTATATGGGGATCTCGATATTTCCGTAATCGATGAACTTCCACCAGGTAGAAAACCGATTAAAACGGTTCATAGGTTCGATAGTAATCGATTAAAAGTCTTCCGGTTTATTCGGGACGAAATCAAAAAAGGAAGGCAAATATATGTAGTGTATCCATTAATTCAAGAGTCCGAAGCTTTGGATTATAAAGACTTGATGGACGGGTATGAGAGTATCGTGCGAGATTTCCCCCTACCCGATTATCAGATTTCCATCGTTCACGGCAAAATGAAACCTGCCGATAAAGACTTTGAAATGGAACGTTTTGTTAAAGGGGAAACCCAAATTATGGTGGCCACGACCGTTATTGAAGTCGGAGTCAACGTGCCCAATGCATCGGTAATGATTATCGAAAGCGCTGAACGCTTCGGTCTATCACAATTACATCAATTAAGAGGGCGTGTCGGCCGTGGAGCCGACCAAAGCTTTTGTATTTTGATGACCGGTCATAAGCTTTCTTCAGAAGCCAAAACCAGATTGGAAACTATGGTACGCACCAATGACGGATTTGAAATCGCCGAGGTCGACCTTAGACTGCGGGGTCCAGGAGATTTAATGGGTACCCAACAAAGTGGAATCCTGAACCTGAAAATAGCGGATATCGTAAGGGATAACGATATTTTAAAGACGGCCCGATATCACGCCATAAAACTTCTGAAAAATGATCCTTCCCTCGAAAAACCTGAAAATTTGTTGATTCGGCATGCCTATGCACAGTTGGTGAAGTTCAAGAATATCTGGAATTATATTAGTTGAACATCGTAATTTCCATTCCCGATAATTTCCTAAAAACCCCTTCTTTCATTAGTTTTGTCAGCTTAGAATGAAAGAACATGAGTGCAACAAAAACACTATTTGACAAAGTTTGGGATTCACACGTTGTCCACCAAATCGAAAACGGGCCAGATGTACTGTTCATCGACCGCCACATGGTGCACGAGGTCACGAGTCCCGTTGCTTTTTTAGGTTTGAAAAATCGAGGAATTCGCGTTATGCATCCTGAAAAAACGTTTGCGACCGCGGATCATAACACGCCTACTATCAATCAACATTTACCTGTGGCGGATCCATTGTCTGCCAATCAATTGAAAATGTTGGAAGAAAATGCCAATGAATATGGTATTTCATATTGGGGACTGGGCCATGAAAAAAACGGAATCGTACATGTCGTAGGTCCGGAATATGGTATTACCCTGCCTGGCGCAACGATCGTTTGCGGCGATTCTCACACGTCTACGCACGGAGCTTTCGGGGCGATTGCCTTCGGTATCGGGACTTCAGAAGTTGAAATGGTTTTGGCGACACAATGTATCATGCAGCCCAAACCAAAAAGAATGCGCATCAATATCACGGGCGAGCTTCAATACGGAGTCACGCCTAAAGATGTGGCGCTGTTCATCATATCACAATTGACTACCTCAGGTGCCACAGGATATTTTGTGGAATATGCCGGAGACGTTTTCAAGAATATGACCATGGAGGGCCGAATGACGGTCTGTAACCTAAGTATAGAAATGGGTGCCCGTGGCGGAATGATCGCGCCCGATGAAACTACGTTCCATTATATTAAAGGAAGGGAATTCACACCCAAGGGAGCGGATTGGGACAAAGCCATGGACTACTGGCAAACCCTTTACACGGACCCGGATGCCATTTTCGATAAGGAATTGACGTTCGACGGTTCATTGATCGAACCCATGATTACGTATGGAACCAACCCGGGAATGGGAATGGGTATTTCAAATGACATTCCAACTTCTGATATGGTACAAGGTGGAGCTTCGACCTATAAGAAATCGTTGCAATACATGAAATTCGATGAGGGTGATTCCATGATCGGAAAACCCATCGATTTTGTTTTCTTGGGAAGTTGTACTAACGGAAGAATCGAAGATTTTCGTGCTTTTGCCTCCATTGTCAAAGGAAGAAAAAAAGCGGAGAACGTAACCGCATGGCTCGTACCCGGAAGCCATAAAGTAGAATCGGCCATCAAGGAAGAAGGCATTCTGTGCATTTTGACCGACGCAGGTTTTGAACTGCGTGAACCTGGTTGTTC
>CAYGPR010000018.1:0-71530 GCA_964351985.1 uncultured Maribacter sp.
AGATCAAGATCACCATCATTATCAAAATCAGCGGCCGTGACACATGATCCGCTCATCCGAATATCGGGAATGGCGTCTGAAGCTTTCAAGAATTTTCCTTTTCCAGTGTTCTCATAAAAACGATCCCGATAGTAAGCATCTTGCTCTTTTTCTTCATTTCCTCCTGAAACCACATAAAGATCAAGGTCCCCATCGCCATCAGCATCAAAAAACTCTGCTGCGATATCTTCATGCCCCTGGTCCTTTTTCCACAGTTCGTTTAGCACCGAAGTAAAAGTGCCCTCCTTTTGCTGAATAAATAAACTGGAAGCCTGATTTTTGGCTCCTCCGATATAAAAATCGTCCAGTCCGTCATTATTTACATCCCCTATGGCCAATGCCGGTCCGTTTTGAGAAAATCTATGCGGCAACAGAATTTCTCTTTCAAAATCATCAAAATTGTTTTCCTGATGACTAAAAGGGATGTCCATTTTATCGATAGTATTAAAGACTTTGTTTTCGTTCTCGGCATCTTGGATGTTTCTATCTGTAGCCTCAGTATAATTTAAGGTCATCTGCTCATTCACATTTAGTCCTCGAAGTGTTTGAGATTTTCCATCAGGCCAGACAATGGACAGCCTTTGAATCGTTGTAGCCGAGCCAAGACCAAAATGTAAAATCTCGCTCACTGAAGACTGAAACCCTCTTGCTAGATAGAGTTCCTTTGTTTGTTTTATACTATCCGTTTCAATAGTCACCCTAGATCCAATACCGACTGTATTTCTCTTTGGACCCTTTAACTTGATTTTTATAAAATTGCTTTTTTTGGGGTTGAGTTCACTGGAATTATTTCTATAAACAAAAGCTGCATCATTGATATTGTTGCCAATAATATCCAGATCGCCATCATTGTCAAGATCTGCATAAGCGGCCCCATTGGTACAAGTTGGCATGGTCAATTTCCAATCATCGTTCCTGGATGAAAAAGTAAAATCCCTGTTGTTTAGGTAAAGTAGGTTTACTTCTTTCTTTTCGGGCATTACCGCCAATAGATCTTCATAATATTTTTTTATAAGGGAATCGCTATGCTTTGACTGCTCCAAAGTTTTGTACAGTTCAGCGACCCTTTTTCTTTTATATGCGACAAAATCGTTGTTTCTAAAAGAGCGTACAATACCGTTGGAAACAAAAAGATCCTGCCAACCATCGTTGTCCATGTCGAACAAAAGTGGTGCCCAGCTCCAATTGGTATGCGATATTCCCGCAAATTTTGCAATTTCAGAAAATGCAGGTATATCATTGTTCAATGAAGTTCCATTATTTAATTGTAGGGCATTGAACATATATTGATGATGCAGCCCGGCATCGACCAAATCATTGAACCGCTGGGGGTTCATACCACTCATATTGGTTTTAAGGTCATAATTATTGTTGGAAACCATGTCCACAGAAATAAAATCCAATAGCCCATCATTGTTAATGTCCCCAATATCATTTCCCATTGAGAAATTTGAGATATGGTTGGTGGCCTTCTTTATGGCTTCTTTATAGGTACCGTCTTTTTGATTTATATACAGATGGTCCTTTTCCGAATAGTCATGGCCGACAAGTATGTCTGGCCACCCATCATTGTTCATATCTCCAATGGCGATACCAAGACCAAAACCAATAGCATTGTCTATGATCCCGCTTTCTTTGGAAACATCGGTAAACTTGCCATTATCGTTTCTATAAAGTCTTTCACTACTATACGGAGATTTAGTGTTCAATAATTTTTTAACATTAGGTTCAACATCAGCAGGTTCGATACCATGATTGATCAAGAACATATCTAAGTCACCATCCCTGTCATAATCAAAAAATGAGGCTTGGGTAGAGTAGTGTGGCAAATCCAATCCGTATTCTGACGCAGCCTCATTAAAAATTGGGATTCCCTCTGTATTATTTCCTTGGTTGACATATAATTCATTTCTTCGATCATCAGGGTTAGGATAGTTACCAGACTTACAAATGTAAATGTCTAGTAAACCATCAGAATTGATATCGACCATTGATACTCCTGTTGGGAAACCCTCGTTTCCCTTCACATTGGATGGTAAGGTCGTTTCTTCAAAAACTAAATTTCCCTGATTGATAAAAAGCTTATTCGAATATAAATTTGATATAAAGTACATGTCCGGAAGATCATCGTTGTTAAGATCCCCGACCGCAACACCTCCCCCGTTGTACAGGTACTCATAAACTATTCCGTTTACCGTCGGGCTTTCATTTATGAGGTTGATAAAGTTCAGTTTGGTCTTTGAGGCATCCATCAGGGTAAAAAGTGGCGCTGTCATAACTTTGTCATCTTCCGATGGCATTCTTGAGCTGTTGGATTCATTTTTGTCCTTGCACTGTACAAATAAAATGGTAATGACCAAAATGATTAGGAATCTCCTCTTTGATTTGTAGATTTTAGTAATAATTACCATAGAGAATGTTTTAAAATTTTAATCGATATCAATTCAAAGATATCATTCCAATCGATTGAAATCGATCCACGAACAGTATAAAAAACTGGCAGACTATCTAATAGGTTTGGGCCCAAAGAAAATCTGCCAGAATCAAACTAACTCAAACTAACAATACTATATTGTTGCGGGTATGTTAACCCTTTTCAGAAAATATCAGTAGCCTTCATTTTGGATAAGTACACCATTGCTCAAGTCTATTTCTTGTTGAGGTATGGGGAAATAGTAATGTTTAGGCCTCTCAAATACTCTTGGGGGGTCAAATTGCCCTCTATCTTCCCCGTAAATCTGCACAATATCTACAATTCCGGCCTTATCCCATCGCATTAGATCCTGATGACGTTGGTTCTCACCAAATAATTCTACTCTTCTTTCATGTATCAATTCGGGCATCCCGGCATTGGCAACGGGAGGCAATCCGACTCTGTCTCGTACTGCATTGATTTCAGCATCACCAGCTCCTACGCCGTCTTGCCTGATTTTAGCTTCGGCAACTAATAAATATACATCGGCCGATCTAAGAACGTTGACATTTTGACCTTGATTAGTGTTTCCATCGTCTTTGAAGTTTGTATACTTATTCTGTGAGTACCCGGTGGCAGTTAAATCTGAGGTAAACTCAGAAACCCCATTCGCTCCACGATCTACCATATCTCCAGGTTTCCAGATAGAGCTCTCAAATCGTGGGTCACCAGCTTCATACTCGTCGACCATGTTTTGTGTTGGGTTATGAAAATCCCATCCTCCCCAAGGCCTTGGATAGGTATGGAAGAAATGTACCACATCTCCCCAATTTTCCTCTCCCTGAATAGCAAATAGCACTTCTGGATTGTTCTCGGTGGCCGGGACAAAATTATCCCGATAATTTGATGCTAAAGGATATGGGCCATTAAGTACGGCATCTCCTGCAGCAATCGTCCCAGCAAGGTTATCTTGATAAAGATACAATTTGGCCAACAGGCCATTGGCCGCACCTTTATTTGCCCTTCCCAAATCTTCACTGCTATGCGTATCCGGAAGCAAGCCAACCGCAGCAATCAAATCTGACTCGATCTGTGACTGTATTTCTGCCAAACTGGATTTTGGAACATTGAACTCGGCATCAAGCGCATTTTGTTCCAAAATTAAGGGCACACCGCCATAAATAACTGCAAGTCTCCAATATGCAAAAGCTCTTAAAAAATGTGCTTCTCCAAGTATCCTGTTCTTCAATCCCGCATCCATTCCCTCAATAGTTGGCACATTGATCAGTACGGTATTGGCCCTGTTGATAACTTCGTATTTTGGTTTCCAACCAACTCGTACGCCCTGGTTACTGGCATCCATTGTGAAATTTTCCATGGCCGGTTCATATCCATGGTCCCCTGCTCTATATAAATCATCGGAGCAGTTGTCAAATACATTTTCATTATGGCCATATGTATCTTCAGCTGTTAAAGGTTGATACATGGCATTTGCCGCAGCAACGGCATCATCTGCATTTCTCCAAAATGAAGCTGAAGTAGATTCTGCGAACGGGGTTGGTTCAAGTAAATCTGCATTACAGCCACTAAGCAAAACCATCAAACTGGCCATTGGTATTAAATATTTATTTTTTATATACTTTATCATGATTTAATTTTTTTAAATAAATTATACAGTTCTTAAAAGCCAATATTAACGCCCAACAAGAATGTTCTGGCCTGGGGAAATTGTGCAAAATCAACATTTTGCTGTAGGTTGGGGTTATCTTCGTCTCCCGTCAATCCCAATTCTGGGTCTAAACCTGAATAGCCAGTGATGGTAAACACATTTTGTCCAGACAGGTACAAACGCAATCGTGATAGTCCCATTTTCTCAATAATGTTCGTTGGTAGTGTGTACCCTAGCGTAACATTTTTAAGTCGTAAGAAATCACCTGATTCCAAAAATAAATCTGATGTTCTATGATTTAAATTGGTGCGCAAGGTTGATACTCTAGGAATAGAGTTGCTCGTATTGGGGCCAGTCCACCGGTCGGTGATATCCGAATATAAATTGAACGGGTATGAGGCATCCAAACCTTGCATTCTATCCGCATTATAAATTTCAACACCACCTACACCTAGAAAGAACATGTTAAGGTCAAAAGCCTTATACGCAAAGTTAGTATTGATTCCGTACGTCACTTTTGGGTGCGGGCTACCGATTATTTCCCTATCATCATCATCGATTACCCCATCATTATTAAGATCTATGAAGCGAACATCGCCGGGTACCGCACCGGGCTGATCTGCATGACCATCGATATCTGCTTGTGTTTGGAAAAGACCATCGGCTCGCCAGCCATAAAATGTGGCAATAGGGCTGCCTACGTAAGTTCGTGAAATTTCTTGATTAGGTCTCCCATAAAATGGAGAAGCCAAAAACGAACCTTCTACCAAACGAGTTACTTCATTGTTTACAAATGCCGCATTGGCGTCGATGCTATAGGTAAAATCATTTTTAGAATCGGTCCAACCTAATTCGATTTCAAGCCCTTTATTTCTTACTGCCCCTACATTGAGAAAAGGCGAAGGTGTGCTTCCTTGAGCACCAATTGTCGGAGGCGAAAGTAACATATCTTCAGTATCCTTAATAAAATAATTGAAGTTCGCACTTAAACGATCATCTAAAAAAGTCATTGATGCTCCAATATTGGTCATAACAACAGTTTCCCAAGTAACATCAGGGTTTGCGAAACTGATCTGATTGGCTCCAATAACCTGATTACTTCCATCTACTCCAAATGAATATCTGTCACCACGACCTATTCTTGCTAAATATTGGAAACTAGGAATGTTCTGATTTCCTAATTCACCCCAACCGGCGGTTAGCTTTAAATTATCCATATAGGTCACATTGTCAAAAAAGGACTCTTCAGACACTTTCCATCCCACGGAAAAAGCTGGAAAAACACCCCGTTGATTTCCTTCGGCAAATTTGGAGGATTCATCTGACCGTACTGTCGCTGTGAGTAGATATTTATCTTTGTATGCATAATTTATTCTGCCAAAAACAGACCTCAATCCATCTTCCGATTTAAATTCTTCGGTAGCATTTGCCTCTCCCGTGCTCAAAAAACGCTGACTTGGGTCTTCATCGGGAAGATTAATTGCCCGAGCACTAAATCCTTGGGCATTGAATGATTGTTCCGTATAGCCTCCAACAAATCCTACTTTATGATTTTCAGCAAATGTCTTGTCATATTGTAAGAAGTATTCCATCAAGAAAGAAGTTGCCTGGTCGTAATTCCTATTGGCACTATTGGTAGAGCGCTGCCTTATCTGATTCAAAATCAGCGGATTAAAAGACCTATTGTCACCAATTGCCGCTTCATAACCAAAATTGGCCTTCAATTTCAAGGCATTTGTCAACGTTACTTCTGCCGTTACATTGCTAAGCAACCTTGTGAATCTATTTGAAGCATCATTAATATCTACCTCGAATAATGGGTTATTGATATCCCCGAATTCTCCGCTTATCTGATTGGAACTAAAATCCCCATTGGCATCCCTGATCGGAAGTCCGGGATGGAATCGTATGGCGCTAAATATCAATCCATTTTGGGCTGATGTTGTGTTAAATCCATTGTTAGAAGAAGTTGATAATGATAAATTCTGAGCTATTTTTAGCCACTTGGCAACCCTATGATCTGAGTTCACTCGCAAACTAAAACGATCGGTTTCTGCCTTGTCTATAATACCCTCTTCATCGTAGTACCCTAAAGAAAATAAGAAGGATGATTTTTCGCTTCCTCCACTGATTGATAGGTCAACGTTCTTTGTTATCCCCGTTTTAAAAAGCTCATCTTGCCAATTGGTACGTTGAGTCTGGTATTGAGGGTCTTCCCAAATAGCATTTACTGGAATGCCGTCATTTGCAAATCGCTCCCTTTTTATTTCGGCAAGTGTGGGAGCGTCAAGTACATCAAGTGTCTTTCCAACATTTGATACGCCTGTATAAGCATCTATTGTAACATTGAGCTTTCCTTTTATTCCTTTTTTTGTGGTTACGATAACAACCCCATTGGCTGCCCTTGTTCCATAAATAGCAGAAGCGGAAGCATCTTTTAATACTTCGATTGAGCTAATATCGTTAGGATTGATACCATTAATTCCTGTTGTGGGCACGCCGTCTATAATATAAAGTGGTTCTGAATTATTGACCGTACCTGCTCCCCTTATCCTTATGGAGGTAGATCCGCCTGGAGCACCGCCATTGCGAACGACCTGAACCCCCGCCAGTCTTCCTTGAATGGCCTTGTCAATACTTTCGACAGGAACATTTTTGAAGTCATCGCCCTTTACAGATGAGATAGCACCCGTAACATCCTTTTTCGCTGTGGTTCCATAACCCACAACTACTACCTCATCTAAACCTGCGGCATCTTCTTCCATAGTTATGGACAGGGTCGTTTGCCCATTAACAGCAATTTCTGCCGTCTTAAACCCTAGATAAGAAATCACCAGAGTGGCATTTTCATCGGCAACTTCAATAGAGAAATTACCATCAAAATCTGTCTGGGTACCGTTGGTGGTTCCCTTTACCAAAATGTTTGTGCCAGGTAAGGGGGTTCCGTTTTTATCGGTAATAGTACCAGTAATAGAGCTTTGCTCTATTACTTCGGGATTAGCCTGCTCCAATAAAACCGAAATATCAGGTTCCGTGCGTCTAACCAAGTATATTCGTCGGTCGTTTAAGTTAAAAGTAGTTTTTGTATTCTGAAAGATTTGATTTAAGACAGGTGTTATCTTTTCTTTCTTTGCATTTATGGATACGATTCGTTCCAGATCTACATCCTCTATCTTATAGACAAACTGAAATTTGGTGTTATTTTCTATTTCATCGATGAGCTGCCCAACGGACACATTATTCAAGCTCAAAGTTATTTTTGTACGCTGCCCATAAGTGTCATTGGCCTGCATCGTTAAAAAAGCAGCCAACATGAACAAGGTACTTAGTTTCATTTTTAAATCATATTTAAGCAGTAGATAAGGGCTTCTTGTAAGCCTAGAACTTTTTTTCATACTTTTATAGTGTTAAGGTGGTTAATCATTTTCGTTTGACCGCTAGTATCTAATCGGGAAATGTTCGTAGCATTTCTCGATTTTTTTATGTCAATTTTGACATTATTTTCTTGGCGATTCTTTCCAATATTGATTTGATTTTAACTCATAGGCGCTAAGTTTCAGGTACTGTTTAATTGGGTATTATTTTTATTCTCATTTAATAATTATTTCATCACCGCTAACCACATAATCTATCCCATAATTCATCTTCAATTCTTCAAGAACATTTCCAATTGGTTCACTGCCAAAATTTGCATTAAAATACTTTTGGGATAATTCTTTATTATTATTGATGATAACCACATCATAATGCCTTTCTAGTTTTTTAAGAATATTTTCAAAACTCATGTTCCGAAAAACCAACTCTCCATCTATCCAAGACGTATAAATACTTGTGATGACAGCCTTTGAGATTATACTGTTTTTTTTCCTATCGAAACTTCCTTTAATCCCAGGTTTCAAAAGTGTATTCTTATCAATATCATAACCATCAGCTTTTGTAAATAAGCTGACCGAACCCTCTACAAGAACAATATCGGTTACGTCATCTTCTGGATAGGCCGAAACATTGAATTGTGTGCCCAGTACCCTAACACTCAACTCTCCTGTATTTACAATGAAGGGGTGTAATGAATCTTTGGCCACATTCAAATAAGCCTCACCAGTTATAAATATTTGTCTGTCCTCTCCTTTCAGAAATTTGATAGGATATTTGAGTGAAGTACCTGCATTTAGATGAGCCGTTGTGCCATCTGATAATTGAAGTTCAAAGTTTTTACCGTAGGGTACCGTAAGTGTATTATACACCAATTTTTCTACGTCACTTGTTTCCTTGTATACTAATTGATTGCCTTTTTGCAGACCAACAATTGTTCCGGTTTTATCAGTAACCTTGGCTGTATTATTTTCTTCAATGATTTTTATACTACCGTCTTCAAGTTGCAGTGTGATAACATTTTCCGGTATAGTAACTGGAGTATTGACCCCAGGGTTTTGCAAATAAAAATACCCAGTTGCTGCAAGGCCAATTAATACGGCCACCGATGCTACAATTTTCCAGTTTGCAAATTTCTTATTTTCGAAACTGCTACTAATCGCAGAATTAATACCACTCCATAGGGATTTCTCTATATTATTTTTTTCGGCTCCGTTCTGAAAGTGGCTTTCATTATTTGACTTTAGGCCTTCCTTAAACTTATCCAAAAGTTCTTCTTCCTCTTCGGATATTGACCCATCAAGGTATTTGTCCAATAATTTTCTGAATTCTTGCTCCTGCATTGTTCTGGTTGTGTATTGATAAGAACCCAAAAGGGTCAGCAACTCACATTATATTTGAGAGTTTAACATTTTATTAACTATGTTGAATTGAGTACCCCGGGGTTAGTTTTACTTGGGAAAGGAAAAAGAATTACAGAAAGAGAATAAAAAGGAGAGTTAGAGAGGAATGGGCATTCGATAAGTTATGTTTAATGGATTTTAGGGCGAGAGATATTTGATTTTCTACCGATCGTTTAGATATACCCAGGCGACGAGAAATTTCTTCATTACTGACTTCTTCCATACGGCTCAACCTAAAAACTTGTTGGCATCTTGGAGTCAGTTGGTGCAAGGATTTTTCAATAACAATTAGAGTCTCTTCTAAATCATGTTGATTTTCTACATTCGATTTTGAGGGCAGCTGTAGAGATTTGATAGCCTCAAGTTGAATAGTATTGAATTTATTGTCCCTCAGATGTTTAAAGCAACCATTATTTACTGCTCTAAAAATATATGGTTCAAAACTTCTAATCTCCAGATGTTCCCTTTTTTGCCATAAGTCTACCCAAATATTCTGGACTATATCTTTAGCTACATCAGCGTTGGAAACGATAGATTTGGCATTAAGGAACATGGGTTCCCAAAATAGGTCAAACAGCTTACGGAAAGCTTTTTTATTTCCTTTTTTGAACTCCCTAAGAAGCAATTTGTTAGTATGAAGTTTTTTTAACGACATTAAATCTATTATAATTCAAAAACACTTCAGTCTATTTAATAAATATATAAAATTTTCTTTTATTAATTATTAGATTGCTAAATATCAGAATCAACTCATACGAATAAATTGATTACTTCAGTTTAAATTTGAACAATATTTAATCTATAATGTTAAACAAAGAGGCTTTTAAAAGATTCAGCCTTTAAAGCAATTCATATGATAAAAATAGCGTACATAGGAGCGGGGAGTTTACAGTTTGGCCCATTAATGGTTCAGGATATTTTAATGAGCAAGATACTTGCCAAAAATGGACTGGAAATCCACTTAATGGATATTGATAAGTCACATTTGGAGCCTGTTGTTGCACATGCTGAATATGTCTGTCAAAAATTAAATCACGGAGCCAAGATTGTTGGAACTACAAATAGGGACGAGGCCATTAAAGGGGCCGATTTCGTACTCTGCGCGGTAGAAAAAGATCGTAACGTATATTGGTCGCAAGATTTTCATATACCTAGAAATATGGGTTTAAACAAGTTTATGCCGAAAATGGGGGTGTAGGATCTCTTTTTCACGCTTTGCGAAATATTAAGGTAATTATGGATTTGGCTCGGGCCATGGAACGTTTATGTCCGGATGCACTCTTATTGAATTTCTCAAATCCCGAACATAAAATTTGTGAAGCGATAACGCGACTAACACGTATCAAGACAGTGGGCCTTTGCCATGGTGTTTTATTTGGTCGGGACCAGTTATCAGAAATGCTTAAGGTTCCGTTGAATGATTTGCAAACGAAAGCGTGCGGTATAAATCATTTTACGTGGTTTCAAGAAATAAAGCATAAATCGACAGGTGAGGATCTTTATCCGAAATTACGTGAAATAGAATTAAAAGGAGATTGGTTGGCTAAATGGCACGATTTAGCATTGGGTAGGATCTTGTTGCGAAGATTTGGACAATGGCCATCTCCAGGCTCCAACCACTACGGGGAATATATTCGCTGGGCCGAAGAATTTGTCGTTCCTCAATTACAATTCTTCTATGATCCCTATGAAGGACATCCTTGGGAAAACAATCAAATACCCGAAGGGGTTTATTCGGCTGATCGGGTAGACTATAATCGCCCTTGGATTAAAGATACTAGTAAAAGGTTATTTCCCATGGGGGAAACCGAAGAAACGAAGTGGGAAAATGAAGATGGCAGCTTAAAAGTAACGAGGGAAATAGGGACCCTTATTATGGAATCGATCAGTAGCAATGAAAGACAATGGCTCGAATCGGTAAATGTACCAAACAAAGACTACATACCCAATTTACCTGATGATTTGGTAGTAGAGCTTCCGGCGTATTGTGATGGGTCAGGAATTCAACCTATTTCCATGGAACCCATTCCTGAAGGTATAGCGGCGACTATTCGACTGCACGCTAGTATTCACCAGCTTTTAGTAGAAGCCTATAACGAACAATCCAAAGATAAACTACTACAGGCCATTCTTATTGAACCTACTGTGAATTCCTATCGAAATGCGGTGGAAATGTGCAATGAAATGCTGACCCTACAAAAAGAGGTGCTGCCTCCGCTGAATTAAATGCGCCTATACCACCAACACCAAAAACAGCAGGCGTATGGGACTGTTTTAAGGAAGAGCAAAAGTTTATCGTAATATGTACCATTCTTGGTCCTTTTTAGTAGTTTCGTTAATCAACGTTTTACGGAACACTTTTGCCTTCAAAAAAATATCAATAACTAACGAATAAAGAATCAATATCTAGACCTTCGCACAAATGCATTTTTGCGAGCAAGGTCAAGTAATTCTTTTTTAGAGTAGAATATCGCTCGACCAATCTGGTAGTACGGAACAATTTTTTTCTTCTTCCAACTTATTAAGGAAGTCACGGAAATGCGCAAAAACTTAGCGGCCTCTTGTTGGCTTAATCGGTCATCTTCTGGATTTATCGAGGTTTCGTTTATGAATTCCGTTTTGCGCATTTCTTCCAAGACCATTTTAACGGTTCTTTTCAAATCTTCTTTCGTGTGCGTGTAAAAAAGTACATTTCCCATCTTTATCGTATTTAAACCAGAGCTTAACGCTGGCTAACTAAATTGGGGATAATTTGGAAAAAATGGGTTGCACTTTATCGATTAGTGCATAGTTCGAATGAATTAGCCGCCATTAATAGGAACTGAGGGACACAGGGAAAGTAGTTAGTGCAATTAATCATCGATTTTCAAAATAGACCGAATGCGTCTTCTGATTATTTTATCAGGGAAAAGATGATGCTCGTTACTCGGAATCCGTATCAAAGAACTATAGCTAAAGCCGTCCTTTCCATTTTTTTCATGGATGTCCTCGTCCAAAGTTCTAATGATTTGAGTCTTATTACTCAGCAAGTAATCCTTGTCCGACAGGTACAACAACAGTTTGGTAAAGTTCTTGGCTTGTTTCGGGGGAATAAAGTCCAAAGTCTTATATCCAAAATTATTTACTGCGCGTTTTGAGAAGTCAATGTTTTCATCATACTCGAAAGAAAAGTTGCGGTATAAAAAACTCTCCAATGCTCTGCTCCGCTCATCATCGATTTTGAGCTTAATATGGTTTAGAAATTCAACGAATGCCTTTTTCAACTTTAGCTGTGATCCCTTTTTGGCGATGATAATTTGATTTTTAGGTTCCTCTTCTATTTCTTTTTTGACGGTAACTTTTAAATCGGACGACTTAATACTTTTTAACCAGTTCGAAAATTTGGAAGAATGAACAAGGGGAGGTGAGATAGACCTAAGCGTATTAATTCCAGTTTCTTTATTTTTTATGATAAAGGTTCTACTATGTACGTTAGTTGTCAAATCTTGAAAATATTCCTCTTCGGTAACAGCTTTCAACTCGTCCAATGAAAATAAAAGCTTAGTCTTTAATAGGCTGAAAAGTTCCTTGTTCTTAAAGGCATCAATTACCAATCCCCTCCATTTCTCGAAACCGACGAGAAGAGGTAACAACATTGCCGATCTATCCATCAGGGCGTAAGGGAGTTCATGCCTCCGTTTCCCGATAAAGAGTTTTTTGATTTTGACGCCTTCTTTTTTGAGTTCATCCGTTAATGAATATCCTAACCACTTGGCCTCCCTCTCTATATCTCCTTTTAGATAATTTAATGCATGGCCATAAAACGGTGCCGTATCCTGATCGGGAAAAGTATACACGGGGAAACAAAGCCGCTCATCTAGAGACATCAAATTTAATAAGCGTTCATAGTCAACTTCGGGCTTGACGACAACTCGCCTTACTTTGTAATAAAACAAGAACCTATCTACGGATTCCATAGGTTCTGCATCGTCCAACATAAACTTTATGGTCCCGAAATCCATATGATAGAATTTTAGGCAGTCCTTGCTAAAACGACCAGGGAGAAATGGCCCTTCCACGGGTTCTTCAAAAGCAGGAATTGAATGTTCTTCCGTAGGAAGATACTTTTTGGGCTTCAAAATTGAAAAATCGAAAAGGACATCGAGGTTTGATACTAGTGCATCGTCCTTGATATTTTCCATTAGCCATGCCAATAAATGATAAAATTGATACGGACTAAGCTTCCGTACTTTTAATCTGATATACTCTTTAAACTCCTTGGTCTGAAAGTCGCTGAAGAAAAACAACTTTATAGGATCTAAGGATTCGTCTATGTTTAGGCAACCGTTCAATCTTCTTTAGTTTGCCCAACGCATCCTCCTTTTTCCGTCCTTCGTAATACTCGCCTTTTTGAAAGAGTAGTTTCTAAATGGTCTTTGCGTTTGGGAATAGTCTTATTCAAACGCTTTTTTATGGGAAATCTTGTACTATTTCCAGAAGTAGTGTCTGGGCAAATCTCTAGTATCAGGAAGATTTAATTGATCGTAGGTTCAAATTTTGCCCCATGCGGTATCCATTTCCTGTTTTTTCAAGTCTTCCGCAATCTTAACATAGCGACGAAAACTTTCCTCTTTCTTATGACCTGTGATATTACGAAGTACCATTTCTTTCATTCCCAAAACCAAGCTATTGGTAACAAATGTTTTTCTTGCGGTATGGCTTGTAACAAGCTCGTATTTGGGTACGGTGGTATCAATCCTTTTGGTGCCGATATATCGGGTAATGGTAGTAGGTTTATCAATTTCCACTTCCGCAGCACATTCTTTAACATATTTATTGAACTTCTGCGAAGAAATTATTGGTAACGGTTCATAAATCGTGTCCAGATATTTGCCCAAGATTGCTTTTGCGTAGGCATTCAGGGGAATTGTATGGTCAATCGTTTTGGTCTTTTGTATGTTCAGTTTCAAATAATCATCATAAATATTTGAGGGCCTCAACTTTTTAACATCACTGTAACGCAATCCGGTAAAGCAACAAAAACAATACACATCACGTACGTGGGTCAATTTCGTGGATTTAAATTCATGATTGTACATTTTCATCAATTCTGATAACGTAAGGCAAATCACTTCGGTTTCATCTTCCTTGGCCATAAACTTTTTAAAGGCGAAATTTTGATGGTATTCCCTATCGGCCGCCCAAGTCATAAAGGTCTTTAGAATTGTAGTCAATTTCGAGAAGTAATTGTTTTTGATTTCTTTCGTCTGAAATGAGTATTCCCGAAATTTTTCAAAAAAATTATAGTCCAAGGTTTCAAAATTCAACTTAAAAGATGTTTCCACCTCAAAATCCTTAAGATAGTTTAGGGTGGTTACATAGGATTTTATTGTCCGCTCTGCCTTTGTGATTTTTGACCTATCGATGAATTCTTGGAATGAATCTAGAAAATTATGGACTATATCAATTGGTGTGGCATCATCCAGTTTGTCCAGTATATATTCTTTTGTAGGTTTCAAATCGTTTAACAAGATCAACCGAAAGATTGCCTTCAATTTTTGATCGAGTTCCTCTATGATCTTATTGTATTCAATATGGTAATTGTAAGGTTCTTTTTTTAGCGGTGGCTTCACACGTTGAGTTGCCTCGTTCCAATCCTTTGGCATAACTTTTACGCCCTTTATTTTGCGACGGATTCTTTCCCCGTTAGAAGTTATGCTATAGAAAATAGGTGCGTTTCCCTGTTTATCGGTCTTGCTCTCGATGATATAGTAGATAACTTGCATTTGCGTTTAAGTTGATAAAAGCGGATTAATTTGGTGTCAAATTTGGTGTCAAAATAAATTGATAAATTAAATTTAATGAATTTAATTGGAATACAAACCACCAATGATAGCTATATTTAAGCGTTTAAAGGGGTATAAATCAAAATAAAGGTGTTGGTACTCCCGCCTCGAGTACAGGAAGAAGCCAAGATTTAAAATCTTGGCTTTTTCTTTTTTTTCAATCACCTTTTGTAGGCCCAGCGAGAACTCAATTCCGGAGCACATCAATCACCTCTTGATTCGCCTTTCTAACTTCGTCCACATCTAGTTTATCAACTTTCCGATCATAGGTCATCAGTCCGTTTACCTCACCTTCGACATCGGTTGTTTGAGTATAGATTGCTCCAGAGAAACCGGCTTTTACCATATTTTTTAGCATTTTAGCATATTTCACATACTCAGTTGTGGTTTCTTTTGAATTCTTGAATTTGATATAGCCCCAGTTGTCTCCCTCGCGCCAAAGATGGCCTTCCAAGGGCAATCCGATACCACCATATTCGCCCAGAACGTTCACTCGGTTGGCATCATAAAGATATAGTTCGGGTTCGGGATAATTATGGAGGTCCAAGATATCGCCCGTTTGAAAATGGTTGCCACCGCTGGCGGAATTTACCAAGCGACTTGGGTCATAGGTTTTGGTCCATTCGGTAATTTCTTCCGTTTTAAATTGCCCCCAAGCTTCGTTAAAAGGCACCCACGCCACAATACTCGGGTTCGAGTACAAATAATCCATTATCGCTTTCCATTCCTTTCGATAGATTTGCTCCGATTCGCCGGAGCGTTTGAATTCGGCACCATCATGGTATGTTCTAGCTTGCCAACCATTTCCCCCGTCACCGTTCGGCATATCTTGCCAAACCAAAATTCCTAAACGGTCGCAATGGGTGTACCAACGTGCCGGCTCAACCTTTACATGTTTACGAATCATATTAAACCCGTATTCTTTAGTTTTTTCGATGTCGTAAGCCAAAGCTTCATCTGTCGGTGCAGTGTATAGTCCGTCCGGCCACCAACCTTGGTCCAAGGTGCCGTATTGAAAATAATCCTTATTGTTCAATTGCATCCTTATGATGCCGAAATCATCTCGCTTCATGTTGATTTTTCGCATGCCGACATAGCTTTTTACTTCATCCGTAACTTTTTCATTTGCCATCAATTTTATTTCGATATCATATAAAAAAGGTGATTCGGGCGACCAGAGTTTTGGATTGTTCAAAGTGATTTCTAACGGCTGCCCGATTGCGGACTTTGCCGTCGCAATTGTGGATGCTCCGTCCATGACCATAACCTCAACGATATCTCCATACGATGTTCCAATTGTCTTGGGGGTAATGGTAATGGTGTTATGATCAATATCGGGCAGCATACCTAACGATTCGATGCGTTTTTCGTTCACAGGTTCCAACCAGACCGTTTGCCAAATACCAGTTACCGGGGTGTACCAAATACCTTTGGGTTCATTGACTTGTTTGCCCCTCGGCTGCGGGCCTTCATTCGTAGGGTCCCAGACCCGAACTATCATTTCTTGTGAACCTTCGGTCAGAAATGGGGTGATGTCGAAGGAAAAGGGATCATATCCCCCAGAATGTGAACCCACTTGAATATCGTTGACCCAGATGTCGGTTTTCCAATCCACGGCTCCAAAATGGAGTATTATTTTTTTTTCCTTCCAATCGGAAGGAATTTCAAATGCCGTTCGATACCACAATTCGTTTTTGGCCCCCACCTCTTTCATCACACCCGATAAACTTGACTCCGCGGCAAAGGGCACCAAAATCTTTCCATCAAATTTTCCGGGACGCACTTCACCGTACGGACGTATGGCATAGTCCCAAAGCCCGTTCAGGTTCTTCCATGCTGTACGTTCCATAATCGGGCGTGGATATTCGCCCAACACATTGGCAGGATCGATTTTTTCGGCCCAAGCAGTTTTAATTTTATTTTCGGCAGGTTTCCACTGGGCAAGTATGGGGGTGGTAGCCAAAAAAAATAGGAATAATATACTAGTTCTTTTCATCTGGTCATTATTATTTGTGGGTTATCCACTATAAAAGGTTTTGTAAATCTTGGTTACTCCACGTTCATATTTTGAACGCCTTACGGTTAATCGCAATATATTCTATTTTCATAGATTGAATATACTTCCCTAGTCGTAAATTACAATAAAAAGTGTAGCTTATTCAATCCGAAAAATAGCTGACCATATTGTAATCCATAATTGGGTATTGGTCTTTTTTCTTTTGCTTACTTAAAGGATGGTAGAATTACTATCCCCTTTTAGTTACCTTTGTTCAAGTCTGCCAGGCCAAATGAAAAAGAAGTACCTTAAAATATTGGGTTTGCTCGTTGCAATACCACTTTTGACCATACTTCTTTGCAATTATATTATTGATTCTTCGGCAGAGGGAAAGACCTTTTCCGACATCGATCAGATTCCAAAAAATTATGTGGGACTCGTTCTTGGCACCTCAAAAAAATTGATCGGCGGGTTGCCCAATCCCTATTACACCTATCGCATTGATGCAGCGGTAAAACTCTTCAAGGCCAATAAGGTCAATTTTATTTTGGTCAGTGGTGATAACGGTACCGTATATTACAATGAGCCGACCACTATTAAAAAAGACTTGGTTCAAGGCGGAGTTCCCGAAGACAAGATATTTTTGGACTATGCCGGTTTCCGGACATTGGATTCGATGGTTCGCGCGAAGGAAGTCTTCGGACTGGAAGAGGTTACCGTGATTTCACAAAAATTCCATAACGAACGCGCCATCTATCTTGCCGAAAAGAAAGGTCTAAAGGCCATTGGATTTAATGCCAAGGATATTTCAGGACAACAGGGGTTCAAAGTTCAATTTCGAGAATATTTTGCCCGGGTTAAAGTCTTTATCGACCTCACGTTCAATACGCAACCTAAGTTTTATGGGGATAAAATCGAAATTAGGTAGCACTTTTACGATTTACCCTCCGATTTTTTGAAAATACCCGTAAACGGCTCAAGAAAAAGCAAGTGAAAAATTTCCTATTTTCGGAGGGACAACCCACACTATGTCAAAAACTAAAACATTTTTAAAGAATTTAGGCCCAGGTCTCCTCTTCGCGAGTATGGCCATAGGCACTTCCCATTTGGTACTATCTACCAAAGCCGGGGCGCAATATGGGTGGATCATGGTCATTCCGATAATTCTTGCGAACGTTTTCAAGTATCCTTTCTTTGAGTTCGGGGTGCGTTATACTAACGTAACCAACAAAACGCTTATCGAGGGGTACCTTAATCGTGGCAAGGGCTATTTATGGTTCTATGCAGCAATCACACTGGTAACTACCTTTACCATTTTAGCCGCCTTGTATACCGTGACCGCAGGACTTTTCATCAACTTGTTCAAAATCCCTGATATTTCGATAAGTATGGTAGCATTGGGCCTTTTCGCTTTTATAAGTGCTTTATTGATCATAGGTAAGTATCGCTTTTTGGAGGTTTCGCTCAAATTTGTAGTCGCGATATTGTTCATTGCCCTTATCGTAACCACGGCACTTGTCATGTTTCGTGGACAGGTCTCGGAAGTCGAAGGCTTCACCCCCACTCCTATTTTCAATGAAATGGGAATACTCTTTTTAATAGGATTGATGGGATGGATGCCCACTACCGTTGAAGCCTCAAGCTGGGTCAGCCTTTGGAGCATTGAAAAATGGAAGACCCAAAAGCAAAAGCCATCATTACGCGAATCGCTTCAGGAATTCAATATTGGCTATTTCATGACAGCCTTATTAGCTATCTTTTTTTTGGTTATTGGTTGGTTTACCCTATACGGCACCGGCACTGAACTGAGCGGAAATGCGGTAACCTTTGCAGATCAGGTCGTCCATTTATTTACTACCCATATTGGTTCTTGGGCATATATTTTTATTGCTGTGTCGGCATTTGCGACCATGTTCAGTACCTGTATGACCGCACACGACGCGGTGACAAGAGTAGCCTTGGATATTATTGACCTGTTGAATCCGAAGATTAAAATGACCGGTAGAAAAGGATATTTTGCAACTGGGGTAATCGTCTTGGCCTTGGTCAATTTTGTGGTGGTAACCGCCTTTGCCGCCAATATGGGCCAGTTAGTGGCACTAGCAACTTTTGTGTCTTTTGTAGTGGCCCCGATTATTGGGTATATGAACCTAAAAAATGTAATGAGCGATGATTTGCCCAAAACTCACCGCCCTAAAAAAGGACTCCAGATACTGACCTATCTGGGCATTGTATTTCTCTCTGTCTTTTCACTGATTTATTTTTGGATGGTAGTCTTTTAGAAACAAAAAGTATATTCTTTAATTCAACTCTTCAAAATTATCAACTATGAAAAGGGTTCTAGAATTTTGATTATGTAGAAATTCTAAGCAGTATACACCGTCTTTACAATTGTTGGTCAACTGACTTTCCCCGAAACCTAGTGTCTTGACGATACTTGAAGATGGTACCCCCTTATCCAATACATACGTTTTTATTGCTTGGGCCTGATTCTGGGAAAGTTTTAAATTTGTATTCCTATTGCCGCGACTATCTGTATGTGACTCGATCCTAACCTTCATTTCCGGGAATTTCTGAAGCGCATCGACAACCTTATCCAACTCGATTGCAATTTCGGGTGTTATTTCACTTTTACTCTCCTCGAACAAGAAATCATTTAGCTTTAAGACCAACTTACCTTCCTTTTCGGCAACCACATCGGCTAAAACCAACATATCTATTTTCAATGGGGTTCCGTTGACACGTTCCAATTCTTCTTTGGTATAGGCTTTTAGGTACCTAGAATGATTCTCTTTGAACGCCTCAACCGTAACCTCATCACGCCAAGGAATTTCCAACTGATAATTTCCTCCCACATCCGATACAGTCTCTTTAATCAAAGTGCCTTGGCCATTTAAAATACGAACGGCGACGTCGGACACGCCGACCCCGGTTCTAGGTTTTGCCACTACACCCTTTAAAACCAACGTTTTCAAACCAGGTAGCGAATTGACCTTAAAACCATAAATATCGTCTTTGCCTTTGCCCCCGGGTCGGTTCGATGCAAAATAACCTAAGTACCCGTCTGGCGCTTGTTCTCGAATGATAAAGCCGAACTCGTCATATTCCGAATTTATTCCCCCACCCAAGTTAATCGGTATACTATAGGTATCATCGGGTTGAATATTTGTTTTATAAATATCCATCCCTCCCAAACCATAAAACACATCCGAAGAAAAATAGAGGCTGTTATCAAATATAAATGGGGCTATTTCATTACCAGGCGAATTCACTTTCGGTCCGGCATTGATAGGCTCCGACATAATCTGTGCGTTATTGGTATACACAAAATAAATATCGGTACCACCGTAGCCATCGTCGAAATTGGCTGCAAAATATAGTTTTTCGGTCTCCTCTTGATAAAAAGGGTAATAGAAAGAAGTATTCAGATCTTTTAAGAGATAGTGGAAAGATTTCTCGGGAGTCGCCGAGCTTCTTGCAATACCAATGGCCAAAGAGTTTTTGTCTTTTTCATTATAAAGCAGTTCATCGTCTTCGGCATTCGACAATACATAGAAAATTCGGTTTAATGATTTTGCATAGTGCGGGGTAGACTTATGGTAACTTGACGGAGGAATTACATCGAATAAACTCGGGTTCACAATATCGCCATCGCTACCGACCCTTGCCAAATAAATATCAAGATAAGCCTCACCCGAAGGGCCATAAATCTCCTTTCCTTTATGCCCTCTACTACTACTAAAAAGCAATTTGTCATTAAAAAAAGCAGGAGAAAAATCGGCTTGGGGGCTATTCCCATTGATATTGAAGATATCGAATTTCGATGCATTTTCGTCATTTGCCGACAACAGTTCATTATTGAAGTTGGCGTTTTCCACCAACTCGTTCGATAATATATTGCTGTTCGATGCAAGCAAAGATGACAACGTATCGTTCTGCTTCGTTTTTGCTAAACTTTGCAACATCTTGTTATACCGATGACTTGTTATAATGGTATCATTTTTATTGATATCCAAATAGATTTTTGATGCTTCACTGTATTTACCGGTCTGAAAATAGGAATCTGCCAGATTTAACCGTTGCGAATTGGTAAGGCTACTTTCTTGCATCTCATTTTGATATTCCCTAATAGCATCTTCATAGGCATAGGCATAAAAAAAGTTATCGGCCTTTGAACTCGTTTCTTGTGCCCACGATTGCCCCGACCCTACAATTAATAAAAGAATAAAAATCCTAAGTTTACTCATGATCGTTGCTTTAGAAAAACCTTGGAGTATCAATTTGTTTTGGTTTGCCTTTATTTTTGGATTTGCTGCGTTTGTTGCTTTCACCACCCTTGCCCAAGTAGAATTTCAGAATCATCTCATGTGAGCCACTATTGAACCGACCTAGTGGGTTTGTATTATAATCATAGGAATAACCCACGAAAACGGATGGGGAAATCTGGAATCCCGCCAGTGCACTGACTGCGTTACTTACACGATAGGAAGCACCCGCCGTGAATGCGTTGTTTATCAAAAAGTTAGCTGAAATGTTAGCATTCAAAGGTGCTCCTTGAATATAGTTCAATAAGAATGCAGGTTTGAACTTAAGATTTTCCGACACATCGAAAACATAGCCACCGATAAAGTTGAATTGCATTTTACCTTCAACGATGGCAGCCACTTCATCTTTATAAATACCATCTCCCAAAAAATTAGGTGCCGATACCCCGAAATACCACAAATCGTCTTGGTACATGAACAACCCTGCACCAATCGTCGGGTAGAACTTGTTCACTCTACCGTCACCACGCGGTTCGGGCCCTTCAAAGGTACCCTTGGAATAATCTAAATTCAGCAACGCCCCACCCACATCCATTCCGAAAGATAAATTTATTTCGTCGGTCACCATGACTTGATAAGAATAAGACGCATCAATATACGTTTGCGAGACCGGACCCAGTTGATCGCTTACCACGTTAAATCCAATACCGTGTTTTCGGTTCAAGAACGGAACATTCGTTCCTAATCGAAGTGTTCGTGGGGCACCTTCTATATCGAGCCATTGCGCACGATACATCAACGCTATTTCAGGATTGAGAACCGAACTCGAATAGGCTGGGTTAAAGCTACCGATATTGTACATATACTGGGTGTACTGCGGTTCATTCTGAGCATGGCCTTCGTAGAAAAAGAAAACGAGCCCCAAGAAAAATATAATATTCCGAAATGTCAATCTAAATCGTATACGAGCCATTGTTCAATTATCTTATCAACTGGATCCAGCCTTTTGCAATTTTAGAACTTTCGTTCTCAATGGCTATGTTCAGAATGTAAAAGTAAGTACCCTCCGGAACTTCTTTGCCCTTCCATGTGCCATCCCAGACTTTTTCTTCGGTCATATCATTAGCTTCGAAAACCAAATTTCCGTATCGGTTGAAAATATTAATGTTGTAGGCAATTTCCACCAACTCGTCAATTCCATCGGCATTTTTGCGTATTCTATTAATTTTTAAATCGTCGTTAATACCGTCGTCGTTAGGCGAAAATTGATTGAAAATGATACCTATGTCAACAACATTTCTCGTGGTAATCTCCACTTCGACCTCCGATTTGCTATCGGCATCATCGGCAATGCTTTCAGGAGGAGCCGATCGTATTACCTCCGCCGAATTCACAAAAATACCAACACTTCTGAAAACTACCTTATATGATAATTCGATTTCCGCGTTCACCGCCAAACTCTCGATTGTCCAAACCCTCGCAACAGAATCAAATGTAGTTCCCGAGGGAACCACGGCTTCCATAATCTCAAAAACCGCACCATCTTGGCCCGTGAATGTATCCTGTACCCGAATATTGGATACGCTTTCACTTATCGATTTGTTGATTACCTTTATGAAGTACTCCACTTCTACCTCGTTATCTACATCGTTGATAAGGCCTGTTAGCTTACTTTTTCTTTGTTTGTCAGGGCCTAATCTGGCGGTCTTTTCTACCACAAGATTAATACCCTCTGGCAAATCGATAGCAATTTGAACGGTTGCACTATTATTGGCCGCATTACTATCTTCGGGTAATGATGACAGTAGTTCGGCCGTATTCGTGTAAACGCCTCCTTCGATAATATCTACCGTAACTTCCAAGGTTTCAGAACTTGAGGCTGGAAGCTCAAAGAGTTGCCACTCTCCTGTATCCACTGTATATGTGCCTGCCGAAGCGTTGTGCGATACGTACTCAAAACCTGTTTCGAGCAGGTCACCGATTATGATATTACCCGCTCTTCTATCTTCAAGGTTATTAATGGTCACCGTAAAGACCACACGATCGCCCACTACGGCAAACTCATTGTCAACAACTTTGGTGACTTCTAGATCGATAGGCTGACATGCATCGCTGAGAGGGTCCGGATCACAAGGGTCATCGGGGTTCGTACCATTAGCGATTTCCTCAAAATCAAAAAAGTCATCCCCATCAAAATTACATACACTATTTTCTCGCGTCGGAACACAGGGATTATCATTGCCCGGATCCAATTGGTCTACGATACCATCATTGTCTTCATCAAGAATGTTCGAATCCAAGGCGTCAATAACTCCATCAGGACTCGGATTGCCGTCACTATCGACATCACTATCCAACGGGTTCTCAAGATCAGCGCCTACCTCTATACCATCATCGATTCCATCACCATCGGTATCCGCATTTTGCGGATCAGTACCCAAGGCTTGTTCCGTACCCCCAAAAAGTCCATCGCCATCATCGTCCGTATCACAACTGCTTACCGAGACGGTGACCGATGCCGATTCATCTTCACAAGGGGCCTCGGCACCAGTGGTAGTATAGGTGAAAACATAAATACCATCTGGTTGATTGATAAAATCGATGCTACCCGTACCGGGAGCTATATTCGCCGGACCAGAAGTGAAAGCCCATACACCAGGATCTTCACCCGCTAATTGCTCATTTAGATTTAATGTGGTAACCCCAAATTCAGGATCGTTACATGATGAAGTATCTGTAGGAACACCTGCGGAAGGTTGCGGAACTACCGTACCTGTCACTTCTATTCTAGGCGATGATGCACAGCCGTTCTCCGTGGCCTCCACATAATACGTTGTGGTTTGCGTCAGATCATCGGTAAAGCTGGCACCGGTTCCTGCTACCGTACCTCCTGTCATTTGCGTATACCAACTAATTGTTGGGTTACCGGAAACCGTAGCCGTAAAAGTGACCGGACCAGGGCCGCATCGTGTTTCTGCCTGTGCGTTGCTAACTATCGGGGTGTCATTAAGTATGACGTTGACCACCAAAGCCGGACTCGCGCAAGTATTTGCGGCATCCCAGAAAAAGGCATAGTATGTACCTGCAAGCGTCAACGTAGCATTGACTTCGGCAGATGACAAATGGGCACTTGTATTTTCAAGATCGGAATCAGTACTCCATCGTAACACCGAATTCGAGTCAGGAGGTGTACTGGACGTATAATCGCTCAAACTTACCGTAATATCGTCACAGAAAGTGGTATCTACCCCTGCATTTAGAACAGGTGCAGCGTCACCTGCCAAACAAGGGTCACAATCAGTTACCGAAATGGTGATTTCTTCAAATTGGTTCGTACAGGGTGCAGTGCCCGTAAGGGTATAGCGAAATACGTAAGTACCAGAACCGTCGTTGTTAAAATTGACAACGTTGCCACCACCAATACCGGGATTTCCGGGGCCGGATTGATACGTCCAAGTACCTCCCGAATCTTCTCCAGTAAGCCCATTATCGAGGTCAAAGGTCGTAGTGCCAAAGGTATTGTCATTACAGCTGGTCAAATTGGCAACAGGAGTACCGGGATCAGGAGTATCGTTGAACGTTATGGGTAACGCATCACTTACAGGACTAAAACAGGTTTGTGATGAGGAATAATACACCGCGTAATAAGTGTCACTGGCACTAACGGTGGCGCTAGCCAACAAATCGCCGGCAACCGTAGGCGTGGGATCTGTCGTCCACCTGAGTGCAGCACCCGTCGGTGCACTGCCCGTACCGCCAACGACAAACGTATTTAAGTTTACGGAAGCCTGATCACAAAAAGCGGTGGCGTTATTATTCAATGCTGGTGGCAGTGCACCAGCGGGACAATCATTATCTTCAATGGTCACCGTACGATCAGCCACTGGTTGGTTGGCCACACTGAACAACGCATTGCTCGGTGTACCCAAGGTCAAGATTACCGTTTCATCGGATTCAGATATAACATCATCTATAGGTATGATACTAAGTGCTCTTGCCGTTGTACCCGGAGAGCCTTCTAAAAATGTAAATGTTGCTTGGCCGGTTGTAGTGTAGTCGGAAGAAGCCCCCCCGTTAGTTGCGGTACCCGACAAAGTATAGGGCAAAGTTACCGTAGCACCAGTACCATTTTCCTTATCAAGACGAACTACAAACCTTCCCTCACTAGCTGCCGTAGCAGGGGTTTGCTCATTAGCATCCGAGTCGGTGCCTACGGTTGTGTCGACGGTAAAAACCCCTACGTCATTGTCTTGTATGGTGATAGTTTCTGTTCTTTGAGCCACAGGAGGTAAAGTATACCCCGTACCTGCAAGTATAGTAAGAATAACTGTTTCATCCCCCTCGACCAAATTATCGTCAACGATACCCGTAACGGGAATATCAAGAAAAGTAGCGGATGCCGGTAAATTATATACCCCGGGTATAGAAGCGCGGTCTGCACCAGCCTGAGCAGTACTTGCTGGCTCAACAACTACGTTTACCGTCTTTGCCAAGCTAAGTCCGGTGCCAAAAGTAATACGAAAATTCCCTGGGTTTGCCGTTCCAGAAGTTTCCCCAGCTGCGCCATCCGTTACGGCAATGTTGGCCACCGGAAGTTGCCCAAAGCCAAAAAAACAGCTGAACAACAAGGTCAGAAAAATATAGATCGCCTTGTCTAAAATATATGCTCCGAACAAAGGCTTATTCTCTTTTTTCAATTTCATAGACTGTTCTTAGAATCTTCTAAAATTCAATTCACGACAGCATGTAGTAGGTTTAAAAATGGGACTCAATATTACTAAAAAAATCGCCCTTTAACCGAAATTCAAGGTCAAATATGGCTTTTTCGGATGAAATACAGTAAATCTTGTTCTAAGGTACTTACGGTAATAAAACCGCCGTGGTTTCCGCCGTGGGAACTATTTTTCTCACCAAACCTTGTAAAACATTACCGGGACCTACTTCTGTGAAAATAGTTGCACCATCATTCGCCATATTTTGCACGCTTTGTGTCCACTTTACAGGTGCCGTCAATTGTGCCATTAGATTTTTCTTAATCTCATCGGCACGGGTAACCGCCGTAGTGGTCACATTTTGATAAATCGGACAATTCGGTTTCGCAAACGCCGTATTTTCTATTGCGGATGCCAATTCTTCGCGTGCCGGTTCCATGAGCGGCGAATGAAAAGCTCCGCCAACGGGCAAGACCAAAGCTCTTCGAGCACCAGCTTCCTTTAACGTTTCACAGGCTTTATTGATTGCCTCGACTTCCCCGGAAATCACCAATTGACCGGGACAGTTATAGTTTGCCGCAACAACGATACCCTCGGTTTCTTGACATATTTTTTCAACAATATTGTCTTCAAGGCCCAATACGGCAGCCATCGTACTAGGCCGTAATTCACAAGCTTTTTGCATGGCCATAGCCCTTTTTGACACAAGGCTAAGTCCATCTTGAAAATTTAGTGTGCCATTGGCCACCAAAGCCGAAAACTCACCTAGTGAATGGCCGGCGACCATATCAGGTGTGAAAGCCTCACCAATCACTTTACTCAAAATGACCGAGTGTAAAAAAATCGCTGGTTGGGTAACCTTAGTTTCTTTTAAAGCTTCGGGGGTGCCCTCGAACATAATATCGGTTATCGAAAAACCCAGTATTTCGTTGGCTATTTCGAAGAGTTCTTGGGCACGTTGATATTTTTCATAAATATCGAGCCCCATACCCACGAATTGCGCTCCCTGTCCTGGAAATATATATGCGTTCATTGCTTTTCAATTTTAAAGGCGCAAAAATAGGTATTAATTGTTAGAATGATCCAGATTCGGGGCGAGAAACAATGCTATATTCATCAGAGAAAATAGTTACTATCATTACTGTCATTATGAACAACGGAAACTGGAAATACCCTACTTGAACCAGCTAGAATACGTAACATAATTATTGGCGATTCTATCGATCTCCCCTGAACTTAATTCAGGACTTATGTCCTTTATTTTCTTTGCGGGCGTACCTGCAAACACCGTTCCGGAAGGCACATTTGTGCCTTTTGTCACTACTGCACCGGCTGCAATAATGCTATTACTTTCAATGATACAGTCATCCATTACGATACTGCCCATACCGATCAGAACATTATCTTTTATCGTGCATCCGTGAACAATGGCATTGTGACCTATAGAGACATTGTTTCCGATTGTGGTCGGTGACTTTTGATAGGTGCAATGCACGACGGCCCCATCTTGTATGTTGACTTTGTCGCCCATCTTGATAAAATGCACGTCTCCCCGCAGCACCGCATTGAACCAAATACTACATTGGTCGCCCATCGACACTTCGCCAACGATGGTCGCGTTCTCGGCTATGAAACAGTCTTTACCAATTTGGGGCGTTTTTCCGTTTATGGTTTTAATTATCATGGTTAGGTGTTAGGTGTTAGGTGTTAGGTGTTAGGTGTTAGGTGTTAGGTGTTAGGTAAATTAGAGTTCGCGGATTTAAAAATACGCCAACAATTCTTTTTTCTTGGAAGCGGACACCATTAATTCCTTGCCATTGGAAACAATTACACTGCCGCCTTTTCCCTTTTTGTATTTCACGACTTCATTGACATTGACTAAATACGACTTATGAATTCGCGCAAAAGGAAAGTCCGCCAATGCTTCTTCAAAATATTTCAAGGTTTTGCTGACCAGTATTTTCTTATTCTCCAAATGGATTTCGGTGTAATTGTCATCAGCCTTGCAAAAAACGATATCGGCCACATTCAACACCTGAAATCCGTCTTGTTGTGGTAAGGTAATCTTGCCCTCAACGTTTTTAATCTTGGGCCGTATCAATTGGTCATCCAACGCTTCTTCTTTTGATCTAATCTCGCTGACGTATTCTACTGCTTTTACCAACTCGTCAATGTTGATGGGCTTCATTAGATAGTATGCGGCATGATTGTTCAGGGCATCGATAGCGTAATGATTGTAGGCCGTCACAAAAACGGTTTCAAAGTTGCGATCAGGTACTTGTTCCAAAAGGTCAAAGGCATTGCCGAAGGGCATTTCTACATCTAAAAAAACGAGATCTAAATTATGTTTTTTGATGAGTTCCAAGCCTTCTTGTATTGTTGCGGCTTCACCTAACAAAACTACTTCCTTACAATACTTGGCGATATAGTTTTTCAAGATCTCTCGGCTATTGGCCTCGTCTTCGATTATGATTGCGTTAAGTTTCATGAATAGTTATATTTTTTTTTCATTCCCGCACTTCGACTACGCTCAGCATAAGTCTGAGGTGGGTAGCCACTTATTCTCAATTTTCAATCAATCTTTTTTAAGGTAAAAACCACTTTTGTTCCTCTACCATCTGTTTCTAAGTCTGAAATGGAAACATCTACTTTATCTTTGTACATATCATTTAAAATTGCGATACGCTTTTTGATATTGCCCATCCCTTTTGATTTTTGTTTCATTTGGTTTTGGGTCTTTAACGCTGCGGATTTTTTCCTTCCTATGCCATTATCCCTTATCTTTATTTCAATTGAATCATTGTCTTTCTTTTTCAAATCGATATGTAGATACCCTTTTTCCTCTTTGTACCGCAAACCGTGCCAAATGGCATTTTCGATATACGGCTGGAGCAACATTGGGGGAATCTGATACGCATCCACATCGATATTGGTATCGAGGTTTATTTCATAATCGAATTTATCGGGAAATCGTGAATGTTCCAATTTTGTATAAAGTTCAAGCAGTTCAAGTTCCTTAGAAAGTGGAATGAAATCTTCTTCGGAATTTTCAAGCACGGCACGCATCAGGGTCGAAAACTCGCTCAGATATCGGTTGGCACTACGTTCATCACTTTTGGCAATATAATTATTGACCGAGTTCAAGGCGTTGAATATAAAATGTGGGTTCATTTGTGAACGCAACGATTTTAATGCCAACAGATTGTTGGCCAATTTCTGTTGCTGATTGCTTCGGTAAAAAAAGAAGGCCGCCAGACCGGTCAAAATCATACCCACAATCAGGGAGTAAATTACCCATTGCTGCATTTTATTACTACGGCGCACCAATTCTTGTTCGGTCAGGGCGAGGTCATATTTGCTTTGGGATAGTTCTCGCTCTTGCTCCAATCCAGAAATTCGGCTTTGTTTCGAAGCAATTTCACGATTGAACCTCGCTGCCCTTGATATTTCCTGTTCCTTTCGGACATATAAAGTGTCGACCAAGGCGGCGTATTCCTGCAAGGTCTCCAGCGCTTTTGAATATTCGCCTTTGTATTTGTAGACTTCCGATAATTTTCGCGTGGCATCTTTTTGAACAACAATATCGTCTTCAATATCGGCCTCTTCGATACTTTGCTTCAAATAGGGTATCGCTTGATCATATTTGTCTTGAACGATATAGGCATTCGCAATCTTATAATTATTACGTTGCGATGTGAGGGTATCGAACTCAACTATGCCATACGTTTTTTCGGGAACAGTCTTGGGTAAATTTTGCAATTCGCTCTGAATTTTTTTTCGCATTTCGATTTCTTCACCATACTGGTTACGCTGATTATAGAAATCGGCTACTTTTTCTTTTTCCTGCACGGCGCGTTGGGGTGCAAGATTTTTTGAAAGCTCCAAACTATTACCATAGTAGGCCTCGGCTTCTACTAGTCGATTTCCCTTTGTGTAAACATCCCCTATTTTTGAGTTCAAATCGGTCATCTTAGGAGTAATCTGATTTTTCTTGGCAACGACCAATCCCTCTTCATAAAAGGAGACCGCTTTGTCGATTTGACCTAACCCCGCGTAGGTATCGCCCAAAATTTCGAACAGTTCCGTGCGCTGATAGGGTATCATATCTTTGATTTCAACCAAGGGCAGCAATATTTTTTCAGCTTCGGAGAATGCTTTGTTCAGCACATAGACCCTTCCTAAAAGCAAACTCGTTCTTGTAGTCTTGTTGGCTTCCAACGCATCTTGATAGCTTGCAATGGCAAGATCGTATTGTTTGTGGTACTGGTATACTTCGCCCAATGCCGTTAATGAAATCGCTAATTGTTTTCTATCGGCCTGCTTGCCCAATTGTGCGATTGATTGGGTAATAAAATCAATACTCTTGGCGATATCGGTGCGTTTGTAATAATTGGCAGAATCCAGATAGGTTTTATGCTTCGAAACCGCTCTTTTCGAAGAACTTTTCCGGTCCGACGAAGAATTTTTATTCGAATAGCCCTGAACCAGAACATCGATATCTTCATCACTGGTGATCCGATGACGGACTGTTTTAAATTCAGGACTTTGAAATATAAGTACTTCTCCCAACGGGGCTTCAATCTTAAATTCTCCCAGGCCGTCGGTTATCGCATAGGCACCCGTTGGTGTAGTAATTTCCACCCCCGCAATCGGGGTCAGGTTTTCCTGGCCCTTCACAGAGCCGTTGATCCGTACCCTTGAGACATTTTCCTGTACTTGGGAAAACGCACTCAGACCGACCAAGAAAAAAAATGTGAATATGTACTTCGTATACTTCATACGCTGTGTTCAACAACGTAAACTTAGGGCATTTATGCGGTTCTAAAAAATGCTAAAATCAAAGAATATCGTATAAAAAAAGACCTTTTTTAGGCTTCACGCATTCATTAATATGCTTTACTCATTGAATGGGCTACTTCACTCATTATACATTTTTTCTGAAAAACTTTAGAAATAGATTTATCCCTGAAAACAGACGAAAAAGATGAAGCCATTATATAAAAAAAGATTCAAGAAATTAACAGGGGCGCTAACCATAGGATTTATACTATTATTCTTATTTCGCTTAGCGTACGGCTATCAAACCGTGGCCGATAGCATACCATCGCCTCCAATTTTTCTACAATCGGAAACCCCTCTAGAGGTCCGGAAGAACTACGCCTCAAAAAAGTATAAGGCCAGTGCCGGACAAGCGGCGGTCCGCATGGATCAGAAATATGAAAAAATAGCCGATATACAGACCGTGTCGACCGACTTTGACCAAGAAGAGCAGCGCATCAGAAAACAAGTCGAGAACTATAAAGCATTAATCCAATTCGAAAATAAAAATGGAAATGCCGGTTATCGCAATCTCAATCTGATCATTGGTGTCCCACCTGAAAATTTTGATTCTATATATCATGAACTCATTAAAATCGGAAAGGTACAGGCCAAGCAGATTACAAAAAAGGACAAGACCAACGAGTACAAAGAACTGAACGCCAAAAAATCTTCTTTAGAGAAAATACGAGAATCGCTTATCGAACTCAAATCGAAAGGTGGTAAAATCGATGAATATATGCAGTTGGAAAATCGGATTCTAGAAATCGAACAGCAACTACAAGAATTAGGGGTGAGCCTAGGGAACTTTGATGATGAAAACGAATTCTGTACCGTGAAATTCTCCCTTACCGAAGGTCGCGAAATTACTATCGGGATCTTACAGCGCATTAAAGTCGCCTTGGAATGGACGGTCAAAACCTATTTGATGCTCATGGCCGCACTTACTTTTATGTGCGCGTTTGCATACCTTTTATTACTATCCATTGAAAAGATCAATCCTAAAATAAAATAGAATTAAAAGTAAGATATTATGAAAAATCTAAAACAAATTTTTACCATAGGGTTTACATCCCTAAGCCTAATGACCATTTATGGTTGTGAAATGAAAACCGCATCAAAAGGCACGAATCCTATAATAGCGCAGGCAAACATCGCTGAGGAAACGAAAAAAACAGACAATAATATAGTCAAGATTGCCCTTTTACTAGATACTAGCAACAGCATGGATGGTCTCATCAATCAGGCAAAAGCACAACTATGGGATGTGGTCAACAAATTCACCTATGCCAAATGCGGTAACGAGAAAAGACCAAAATTGGAAATCGCCTTGTACCAATATGGTAACGACAACCTTTCTTCTAAAGAAGGATACGTTCAACAGATATTGAACTTCAGTAGCGATTTGGACGAAATTTCGGAAAAGCTTTTTTCGCTGACCACGAACGGTGGCGAAGAATATTGCGGAGAGGTCATCCATACTTCATTAAAACAATTGGATTGGGGCAAGAACCCCGATAACCTCAAGATGATCTTTATCGCAGGCAACGAACCTTTTAATCAAGGAAAATTGAATTATAGGGATGCCGTTACCAATGCAAAGGAAAAAGATATTATTGTCAATACTATTTTCTGTGGGGAGTACGAACAAGGTATCAACACGGACTGGAAAAATGGAGCCATCTTAACCGGAGGCGAATATATGGCCATCAACCACAATCGACAGGTCGTACACATCGATACCCCGTATGACGATGTCATCATAAAATTGAATTCAAAATTGAACAGGACTTATATTTCTTATGGAGCATTAGGCCAATCGAAAATAAAGGCGCAGGCCGATCAAGATGCCAATGCAATGCAACTTACAGAAGGTGTCGCTGTCAAACGAGCTGTAAGTAAAAGTTCACATTTGTATAGTAACTCCTCATGGGATTTGGTCGATGCTTCAGAGGATGACGAGTTCGACGTCGCAAAACTGAAAAAAGATGAGCTACCCCAAGAACTAAAAGGAAAATCGACCCAAGAAATCGAATCGTACATCGAACAAAAAAAATCGGAACGCTCTAGAATACAAAAAGAGATTCAAGAGCTCAACGAGAAACGTGAGGCCTTTATAGCTAAAAATCAAAAAGAGGGTTCAAAGGGAGAACTGGAAAATGCCATGCTCGAGGCCATTCAAAAACAGGCAGCCCGAAAAAATTATACATGGGAGTAAACACCGTTATAGATTACATTGTTGAACGCAGTAGGTTGGTCGGTGTTTAGTGAAGGGGTCTGTTCTGAAATGTACAGGCCCTTTTTTACTGTGCAGCCGGACAATAACAATCGTATCGTCGTTCGGACTGACCGAAATCGTATCCGAGGGTTATCTGGTGAAAACCGCCATTATCGAATCGAATATCACCCATCTGATACGAGTAGTTGTAAGACACCATAAAATTTTTGATATTGGCCCCAACTATCGGGGTAACCAGCTGAAGTCGTTGCTCCCCAAAACTATCCGTCGTTTGAAACTGGGCACCGTCGAAACTTCTGCGGTATGAGAGTCCGCCCCAGATTCTTCCGAAATCAACATCCTTATAAACTTTGGCGTTGATATCCAATGATTTTTCTTGTGTAAAATCGGTCATTTGAAAAAGTACCGAAGGTTCGAATTGCCATTCTTGTCTTCCAAAAATATATCCTGCAGAAACGAGATACCTTCTCAGGTTATCGATAAGAAATTGTTCGGGATTGTCTTGTCGGTCTTGGTAGTACAAGGTTCTTTTACTGTTCAATGCATTCAACACCGCTACATGGGCATAAAATTCCATGAGATTGTAAGACATACCGAAATCCACATTAAAATAGGTGGCACTGATCTTAGTTCTACTGATTGCAGGATCCGGTTGAACGGACTGAAATTCGGTCTCATCAAGACTGCTCTGTAAAATCGTCGGACTAAGGCCAAAAGATAATTGGTTCAAGTTTCGAATATCACCGCCCAATTTCAAATGATGGGCATAGGTCAATTTAAGTCCTGTTTGGGAATGATACCCATTGGCATCATTAAAGAAAATAGCACCAACACCACTAGGGGTATCCCCGATTCTAAAATTGGCGTTCAAAGTCTGCAAATTGGGTGCATCTTGCACATCGAACCACTGCATACGTGCAGTGGCTCTTATCTTTCCTCCTTGCCCGATTCCGGCCATTGAAGGATAGACTAGATAATAGTTGTCTGATAAATAATCAAAATATACGGGAATTCCTTCCTGGGCATATGACTGAAAGCCAAAAACCAAAAAAGAAAATAAGAGCAGTATTCGCTGTTTCATCAAAGATCGGGAGCTAGTTAAAATCCTCTAAATATAAAGTATAACGGTTGAAATGCCACATTATTATATGTCAATTAACTTAGAAAATGGTTGTATTTTTGTAAAAAATTTGGAATCTTATGAAGGAGTACTCGATTACCGTCGTGCCGACCAACAATCCGGCTATTTTGAAGTTCGAGACCAATCATCAATTGGTACAGTTCAAAAACTATGAGTTCAAGAATATCGACGAGGCCAAGAATTCGCCTTTGGCGCAGCAACTCTTTTATCTTCCTTTTATAAAAACCGTATACGTTTCCGGAAATTTTATCGGGCTTGAACGTTTCGATATTGTCACTTGGGACGATGTTAAAGACGAAGTGGCGCAGCAATTGGTCGAATACCTAAATGCGGGTGAACCTATCGTTAATGAGGAAGAGAATAAAGGAAAATTGCCGATAACGGTCTATGCCGAGGTTACTCCGAACCCCGCGGTAATGAAATTTGTTGCCAACAAGAAAATAGTCCCGACGACCTTCGAGTTCAAAAATATCGATGAAGCCAAAGGCTCCGAGCTTGCCAAGCAGCTGTTTCATTTTCCGTTCGTAAAAGAAGTCTTTATTGATGAAAATTACGTGTCAGTAAGCAAGTTCGACGTCGCCGAATGGGACGACATCACCTTGGAACTTCGTGAGACGATCCGCGATTTTTTGGCCGACGGAAAAGAAGTCGTCTCTTCGGAAAGTGTTATCCAAAAGAGTGCGGAAGCCCCAAAAACACAGTTACAGAACGAAGATTTAGACGACACTTCAAAACAAATTATCGATATTCTGGAAGAATATGTCAAGCCTGCCGTAGCAAGTGATGGCGGCAACATTCTATTTAAGTCGTATGAAGAAGAAAGTAAAACGGTGAACGTCATCCTTCAGGGCGCCTGTAGTGGTTGCCCTTCTTCGACATTTACTCTAAAAAACGGCATCGAGACCATGCTAAAAAATATGATGGGCGATAAGGTAAACGAAGTGGTCGCTTTAAATGGGTAAAAGGGGGAAAGCCGATTTTCAATAAAGGGAAAAAGCATCAAGGGAATCTTGCAATACAAGAATATAGGGACCCATATCATTTGAGTCAAATATTAGTCGGAAATCGATTTATGTTTCTCTCCATTATTTCTTATATTATCCGAAATCTAAAAACAAATATATTATGGGAGTTTTAAAAGTTATAGAAGTATTGGCCAATTCTGATAATGGCTGGGAAGATGCTGCAAAAAATGCGGTCTCCGAAGCTTCAAAGTCCGTTAAGAACATTCGTTCGGTATATATCAATGAGCAAAGTGCCACAGTAAAAGACGGAAAAATTGAAAATTATAGGGTGAACGTGAAAATCACCTTTGAGGTGAAATAGCCTATTAAAAATAATTGACAAGCGTCCATCTAGGTTTGTAATCCGAAGTGGGCGCTTTTTTTATGGTTATCTTTAATTCTGACCTTTAGGAATGAGACTAATTTTCCGCCTTTCTGTCCTTTTACTCCTAATGGCCCACGTTCAGGCCCAAAAAACAGATGAGATGAACTTTGAACACACAAATGCCCTAATTAACGAAACTAGTCCGTACCTGCTACAGCACGCCCACAATCCCGTAAACTGGGAAGCATGGAGTCCGGACGTTTTAGCACGGGCAAAAAAAGAAAATAAACTTTTGCTAATCAGTATCGGATATGCTGCATGCCATTGGTGTCATGTGATGGAGCATGAGTGTTTTGAAGATGAAGATGTGGCCTTGGTCATGAACGAAAACTTCATCAACATTAAAATAGATAGGGAAGAACGCCCCGATATCGATCATATTTATATGGATGCCCTACAGATGATGACAGGTAGCGGAGGTTGGCCTTTGAACATTGTCGCACTGCCAGACGGAAGGCCTTTCTGGGGTGCAACCTATGTCAAGAAGGAGGATTGGACAAAGGTATTGATGCAGCTTTCGGAGCTCTATGAAAAAGACCCTACAAAAATAAAGGAGTATGCCCAAAAATTATCCGAGGGCATCAAAGCGATTAATTTGGTAGAAATAAAACCGAATGCCACGGTGATGGATTCGGAACAAATCGATAAACTGGTCAAACACTGGTCATCGTACTTTGATACTTTTTTAGGTGGCTATAAGCGTGCGCCTAAGTTCATGATGCCTGTGAACCTGAATTTTTTATTGCATTATGGTATCGCAAAAGAGGATACAGAAATTCTCCAATACGTCAATACCACACTAACAAAAATGGCATGGGGCGGAATCTTCGATCATGTCGGCGGGGGCTTCTCAAGATATGCTGTTGACACTAAATGGCATGTGCCCCATTTTGAAAAAATGCTCTATGACAACGGGCAGCTTACGAGTCTGTATGCCAAGGCCTATGCCGCTACCAAAAATGAACTCTACAAAGAAACGGTAGAACGTATCGTCGAGTTTGTCAAAAATGAATTGACAGACACGTCATTCGGATTCTACTCTTCTTTGGACGCCGACAGTCTCAATGAAGCCGGGGAACTAGAAGAAGGTGCTTATTACGTTTGGACCGATGAAGAACTGAAATCACTTTTAGGGGAAGACTTCTCGATTTTTAAAGACTACTATAATATCAACGGCTATGGCCATTGGGAACATGGCAACTACGTACTTATCCGGGATTCGGAGGATGAAAAAATTATAAAAAAACACAAAATCAGAACCACCGAATTGAAGGAAATTCTTGAAAGGAGCCATAAAATACTTTTACAACAACGAAACAAAAGAAGTCGGCCCCGACTGGATGATAAAATCTTGACTTCATGGAACGGATTGATGCTCAAGGGACTTTCCGACGCTTATCGTTATCTAGGAAATCCTGAATATTTGGATCTGGCCCTAAAAAATGGCGAGTTCATACATACGAACCTGATGAAGAAGAATGGCGGCCTGTATCATAATCATAAAAATGGAAAAAGTACCATAAACGGTTATCTTGAAGATTACGCCTCGGTAATAGAAGCGTATTTGGGGCTGTATGAGATTACCTTTGACGAAAAATGGCTAAAGCGTTCAAAAGCTTTGAGCGACCACTGTTCGGCGAACTTTTATGATACCGAAAGTGGTATGTTTTTCTTTACTTCAAAAGAAGACGATTTTGTCATCCGCAGAACGATTGAAACTACCGACAATGTTGTTCCGAGTTCGAATTCCATTTTGGCGAAAAATCTTTTTAAACTCTCACGGCTTTATACTGATGAAAATTTTGAGGAAGTTGCAATTCAAATGCTAAAAAACCTTCAAGACAACTTGGAAGAAAATGCCCAAAGCCATGCAAATTGGCTGCAGCTGGCACTTTACTTTGACCGTCCCTTTTACGAAGTTGCGATTGTGGGCAAAGATTTTAAGCAGAAGGCGAAGACGCTAGGGGCTCACTATCGACCAAATTCCATCTTGGCCGGAACCTCGATGGAGAGCACTATTCCTGTTCTGGAAAATCGATATGAAGAAGGTGAAACCTTAATCTATGTATGTGAACATGGGTCTTGTAAACTCCCTTTGACCCAAACGGCAGAAGTATTGACCCAATTGCCGTTTTGATTTCGAAATTAACAATAGTTTAAACTTTTTTTCTTGATTGTGGGCTTCCTAATTTTTAGGTTAATCACTTCTAAATTAAAATTACCCGGAATAATGAAAGAATTTACCAATTATCAAGAACATATGGACAAGGCTATCGATTGGGTCTGGAATGCCATGCCGAATCTGCTAATGGCCCTTGCCATCTTAATTATAGGAACGTGGATAATGAGGTTGATAAACCGCTTGGTCCGCAAATTTTTCATGAAGAAAGACTATGATCCTACATTGGAAACTTTCTTGCAAAGTTTCATTAAAGTTGCCTTAAAAATTATTTTATTCGTGCTTGTGGTAACCCAATTAGGCGTCAAATCGTCTTCCCTAGTGGCGATTGTCGGTGCCGCAGGACTTGCCATCGGACTTGCCCTACAGGGATCTTTGGCCAATTTTGCGGGCGGAGTGCTTATTTTGCTGTTCAAGCCTTTCAAAGTTGGGGATTTTATTTCTGCACAAGGTGTTGATGGAACCGTAAAAGAGATAACAATTTTCACAACAAAGCTTAACACCTTTGGCAATCAAGTCGCCATTCTGCCCAACGGTCAATTGAGCAATAATAGCATCATTAACTACAATGCCGAAAATACAAGACGTGACAAAATCGATGTGGGTATCGGTTACGGTTCCAATATCAAAAAGGCCAAAGATATTCTTTTGGAAATCTGCTCGAATAAAGAAACCATTCTTACCGAGCCAATGCCAGAAGTCTATGTAGGAGAACTCGCCGATAGCTCGGTAAACCTGACCTTACGATTCTGGGCGAAAAACGAAGATTTCTGGACGGCCCATTTTTATGTACTTGAGGAATTAAAATACCGATTCGATGAGTCCGGTATTGAGATACCTTTTCCGCAAAGAGTACTTCATTCCCCTAGCCCAAACGAGTAATGCTTTAAGTGAAAATAAGAATGGTCAGCAATGGCTGATTACTATCTATAAATTTCATTTCTGGAACAATTTTTGCTATATTTATTTGAATAAAAACCTCTGATTATGAGAAATTTAGCTATTCTACTTTTTTTTGCAACCTATTTTGCTTTCGCTCAATACGAAGGTCCTCGTACCGCCGCACAAATCGGTACTGTCTACAGAGAGGTTCCGATAAGTGGCACACAATATGTCAATGAGATGTACCAAAAGGGAGAAGCAATAATGAACGGCAAGTCAACTGGTGAGATTTTAATGCGATATGATGCCTATCATGAAGTTGTCGAATTTTTAGAAAATGGTAAACCTCGCAAATTGTTGCGGAGAGAGAATATTACGGCCATAATAGATGATGTTCGTTATGAAGTTGTGGAGTTCAAGGAAAAGGGCAAGTCAAGGTTAGGATACCTTAGTCCATTAAACGAAGGTGAGACGGTTTTATATTACAGACCTAAAAAGCAGTTTATACAAGCCGAAAATCCCGAAAATGGGTATGATGAATATCAACCCGCAACATTTAAGGATATTTCAACCTACTACATAAAAATTGGGGATGAGCCAGCAACAGAGGTCAGATTGAGCAAGGGCAGCATCCTTAAAAAGTTATCCGACCAAAAACCCGTATTGAAAAAATATATTTCGGAGCATCACCTAACATTCAAGAGTATGGAGGATGTTACGAAACTTCTTGCGTACTATAATACCATCAAAAAAACTTCGGGTTCGATGCATCACGCTGAGATGGGCACTACAGTCGGAAAATAAGTATTCCGATAAAATAAAAAATTGGTAAACAAGTCAAAAGAATATTTGTAAGGCTTTCGACTCAATTCGCTAACCTTCAATAATAATTCTCAAATTAACGAAGCGCTGCAATATCGATTTGACCGAGCTACGAGCGTTTCCCATCTCACAAGGCGATATTCAAGCGAAAGAATTAAAAGCGGAAATTATTGCATTATGCAAAGAGGGTTAAGACTTTTTAACCACAATTGGAAGTAACTCACGTTTTAACGAAATTAGACGCCAATCATTCATTAAAGTAAAGTGTAATGAAAATCTTAGTTTTCATTTTTGGTATTTTCTCGACCCTACGCATTTCCGCTCAAGAGGTTTCCGAACGATTTGAGATTTTAGAAAATGGGGATGTATTCACAGTAAGAGTTTCGCAGGCAATAGATGACGAAAGAGATTTTGTGGTGGAAGGCAGTCCTTACTTAGATAAGGAATTCAAACCCGGAAGATGGAGATTGGCCAACCGGTCAAGTCAAGAAGCTTCTATGCGCTATAATGCCTATTACGACGCCATACAACTACACCAGAACGGCGATACATTCTTTTTGCGTAAAAGCCTAGACGTAGAGGCGGAAATCGAAGGTAGGCGTTATCAGTTTGTGGACTTTCTGGATCATGGAAATCGCAAATCCGGTTATATGACTCCGTTGAATCAAGGCAACACGGTTTTGTATTTACGAAACACCAAGATACTTATACCTCCCCATAGGCCACAACACGGCTATGACCTTCCCAAACCCCCAAAGTTCGTATCCAAAATGGAGTATTATCTCAAACAAAAAAATAAGCCGGCAAAACCACTTCAGAATTTAAGCAGAAAAGAGGTTTTTGCGGTTCTTTGGGACAGGTACTCGGAACTTCGTAAATATGCGAGGCAGAACAAGCTGAACATGCGAACTAAAGAAGAGGTGATACAGGTTCTAAAATATTACGACACTCTAAAGTCCGTAGAACAAGAGGAGCCTTCCTTTGAGGATAAACCCTAAGAAGTCTTCTTTTTATGTACCAAAAAATCCTTTAGGTAATAGGGGTCAAAATAAGCAGTATTCTCAAAGTCTTTTTGGAGATATTTCCGATATGACAGCTTGCACATTTCACGGGCGGAGGGCACGATGTCGATATCAAAACTGACATTCTCATGTGCTAAAAAAGGTTTACATTTTTCCGCTCCGTTTCCAGTAAGTAATACAGTGCCTTTTCCGATATAATCTTGAAATGAGTTTTCGTCGATAATTTCGGCCCGAGTTTCACGAACTTCTATACCGCCATTAAAAACTGCAGAATAGACCTCCATTCTGCGGGCATCCAATACAGGAACAATGAAATCGTAATTCAACATATTGACCTGATTGGCCATACTTTCTAAAGTAGGAATGGAAATTAAAGGAATATCCAAGGCAAAACACAATCCTTTGGCGGCGGATACCCCGATACGCAGACCGGTATAAGAACCTGGCCCTTTACTTACCGCAATGGCATCTATCTCATTTATTTCTACTGAAGCACTTTGTAGAACTTCAGCAATAAAGATGTGTAGCTGTTCTGAATGGGAGTAGTTGGGGGTATCATGTTCTTTTATGGATAGAAGTTGGCCATCTTTTGCCAAACTTACCGAGCAATTGGTGGTAGCCGTTTCCAAGTTCAAGATTAGTGCCATAGATTAACAAAGATACGTGGAAGGCATAAACATACAAATAGAAAGACCTGTCGGGTTTTAAAAACCTGACAGGTCATGTGTTGTATCTGGAAGGACTTTATTTTAATTCAATAGGAAGACCAAAAAAGAACTCCAATACTTTCAATCTAAAAATATAGTCATATTTGGAACGGACAACATCGGCCTCGGCGTTATCAACTCGAGATTGAGCTTGACTGAAATCGAAAGCGTTCAATAAGCCTACTTCATATCGTTCCTTTGAGTAATCATAAGCGAGACGTCTTGCTTCCAATGTTTTTTGAGCCGCTTCATAGGCCTTTGCAAAACTTCTGACATCGACGTAAGCTTGATTGATATCCGTTTCCAAAAACAGCTTATCTTGTTCCAGTTGCAACCTTGCTTTTTCCACATTTATGTGGGAACGTTTGATATTGTTCCTTACCGAAAAACCGTTAAAAATCGGGATGTTCAATTGTGCCCCATAAGAGATACCATCGTTCAACCATAATTGGTCTTGAAAACTTTCCCGTTCCAGCATACCGGTAATATTATTAAAACGCTCTTGGTCCGAGTATCTAGTGTTATAGTTGAAAAAAGCACCCAGGGTAGGATATAGTGCACCTTTGGTTATTTTCAAGTCTTGCTCCGCCAAATCTAAGCTGCTCTCGGAAAGTTTAATGTCATTTCTAAAAGTGAGCGCCTTGGCAAAAATCTCTTTCGGAGTATAGTTCAAGACTTCTGAAGGTGGTACCTCTACATCAATATCGACAACATCAAAGTTCTCATACTCCGTAATCTGCAAAAGCTGCGCCAAGTTGATTCGAGAAATCAATACCAAATTCTCGGTATTTACGATTTGTTGTTCCAAGTTTGCGGCTGTGGCCTCGATTTCCAAAAGATCGCCTTGTGGAACCACTCCAGACTCAACCAATTCAGCGGTGCGTTTCAGGTCTTGTTCAGTAACCGCATATTGTGCTTGAAGTGTAATAAGGGTCTCTTTGTTTGAAATAATCTGCAAGTAAGCATTCGCAACGTTAAGTCGAATGTCGTCTTTCAGGTCATCCAAGCGATACTGACTGGCCAAGGCGTTCATTTTCGCACGATTTAATCTATTGATATTCCTCAGACCATCGAACAGCGTGACCGATGAGGTAACATTTGCGTTCGCTGTTAAAATGGTTGCGGTTACCAGCTGATTATTCGTTGGATCTAAAGAAAGACCAGTATTTCCCGAACCACTTATTTGGGTGTTGGCACTAGGCAAGAAAGCACCAAAGGCATCTGAACGATCAATTTTTGCATTCTCCAAGTCCAGTTGAAATTGTGCTATACTTATATTGTTTTCTTCTGCATATACTATACATTCTTCAAGCGTCCACTTTTTTTGTTGGGCGACCGATATTCCTATTGAAAATACCAGCAACAGTGCCGTTAGTTTAAATTTCATGTCTTGATTTTTTGATTTTGATTGATGTTTTTATTCAACAGTTACTGCGGCTTCTTCGTCTTCTTCATCCCCTTTCTTAATAGGCTCCGTTCTGTTCCATTGTTTGACTTGATCGTCTTCCGTAAGTCCGGAAATTATTTCAACATTGACCCCATCGGAAATACCTATTTCGATATCCCTTCTTTCAAATTTCTGCTCTTCTATTGAACCGACAGCCACCTCAACATAGGGCTTATCCGTCGCTTTATCAAATTGCAAAAGCGCTTCGGGTATGACCAGGATACTGTCCTTTCTTTCTAGAACGATAGAGGCATTGGCACTATACCCGGCGCGAACAAAAATGCTGTCGTTTACCTCAACATCGCCTTCGATCTTAAATTGAACGGCCCCTGTTTCTTCGACTCCCTTAGGTGCGATAAATCTAAGTTTTGCATTCAGCTCCTGTCCTTCGACAGCACCTAAACTTATTACAAGCGGAGTTCCTACTTTAAGTTTTGCAACTTCGCCCTCATCTACCTTTCCTTCAAAAATCATCTTGCCCATATCGGCGATAGTAGCAATTGAGGTGCCCTCGTTGAAATTATTGGTTTCAATGACTTGATCACCCTCTTCTACAGGTATTTCAAGGATGGTGCCATCAACCGTCGCCCGAATGTTCGTATTGGCTGTTGCAGACCCCCCAGCAGAGCCTCTTCGGATAATCTGGTAATCTGCCCTGGCATTTTTCAACTCTTGTTCCGCTTGGTTAAAAGTCAATTGCAGTGTATTGAAATCTTGGCTCGAAATTACCCCCTTGTCGAAAAGGGTCTTGTTTCTATCATATTCTATTTTGGCATTGTTCAATGCCAACTCGGCATTGCGTACCCTGCCACTCGCTTGATTCAACGATTGCTCGTTGGGCACAACTTTAATGACCGCGATCAAATCGCCCGCTTTGACCTTCGTACCTTCCTCCAAATATATCTTATCGATAATACCCGAAATTTGGGGCTTTATCTCAATTTCATCTTCTGGCACCACCTTACCGGTGGCTACCGTTTTCATTTCGATACTGGAGATGAAGGGTTTCTGGGTTTCATAGGTTACCGAGGACTTACTATTTGATTTTATAAAAAATGCCGCGGCCCATAATGCACCTAGCACTAAAACCCCAATGAGTACGTATTTTACAATTTTATTCATTTCAAGTGTATTAGTTGTTTTTTAATTGGTTCGTTATACTAAAAATTATTTTGCTATTCTTCTCTTAGTGCTTCAATGGGTCGAATACTAACGGCTCGTTGCGCAGGTATTAAGCCTATTAGGGTTCCCAATACGACCATAATGACCAATGCCCCTAAAACATAGGGTATCGGCACTGTAGGATTGGTATAGGGAAAATCAGCATCTTTCGTCAATGAATTTATCAAGGAAAGAACACCAGCACCTAGAATGATACCTAAAATTCCTGCGATTACGGTCAAAAAAACCGATTCTAGAATAATTTGATTTCGAACCTCACCCGGGGTAGCTCCCAAAGCGCGTCTGACACCCAGTTCTTTGGTTCGCTCTTTTACAGAAATCAAAAGTATATTTCCGATACCTATGACTCCCGCCAGAATCGTGGCGATGCCTACGACCAATGACATAAAGGTCAAGCCGTCTGCAAAGCCCATTGTGCGGTTAAAAATTTCGCCAAGATTAGCAGATCCGAATGCCCTTTCGTCATCCGGGTGCACCCGATGAATGTTCCTGAGTAAAGCCTTAATATTTTTTTCAACTTGAACGGCATCAGCTTCATCATAGGCCGCAATACACATATATCCGATATTGTCACCAGAATTGTAGAGTTTTCTGTATGTCGAAAACGGAATGAACATGGCGCTATCAGAGTCAAAACTCACCCCGTCAGCCAATTTTGTAACCCCTACGACCTGAAAATAAATGTTGCCCACGCGAATATAGGCTCCGACCGCATCTTCATCTTTATCAAAAAGTTCTTGTTCCACACGTTCACCAATAACGATAACTTTTCGTTCTTGATCTATATCTTCTTGATTGATAAACCTACCCCCGTCGTATATCTTTTTTGTAGTTATCTTGGTGTAAATAGGAAAATCGCCATTTAAAGTATAACTCCCCGACTTTTGACCTCGGACAGTATAAACGGGTTCATTACCAAATTGCCCCTGCGAAATTCTAGGGGCGATGTATTGAACTTCGGGAATTCTATTCTTTAAGGTTTCAACGTCATCAAGCTTCAATTGCATTTGCCTGCCCGTCTTATAACCGTCGTAAGGCATACTTGTACTTTGGCCCCATACGAACATACTGTTGATGGCCACTGTCTTAAATACCTTATCGAAACCATTGTCAAGACCTTTGGCAGCACCTGAAAGGGCAATGTAAATGAAGATGCCCCACAGTACCCCAATGACAGTAATTATCGTTCGGGTCTTGTTCTTACTGATAGAACCAAAGATTTCTTGCCATGTATTTCTGTCGAATATAAATCTCATATTATTCGTCTCTTAATGCTACAATGGGTTTTATTCGTGCCGCCCTTTTCGCCGGGATATACCCCGCAAGTCCCCCAAAAATTATCAAAACTATTGTGGCGAATATGGCTACCGGCATATCGATATATGGATTCGTGATAAAAAAGTCCTCGAGCTTTTTCCCCAAAGAGTTTAGTATTGCAATACCTATAAGCATGCCAATTATACCGGAAATTGTCGTAATGAAGACCGACTCCAGAAGTATTGTACTAATCACGGCTTTAGGAGTCGCACCTAGTGCCTTTCTAATCCCTATTTCTTTGGTACGCTCTTTTACTACGAACACCATAATGTTACTGATACCAATGATTCCCGCTATAATGGTTCCAAAGGCTACAAAGGCAACAATCAGTTGTAGCACCCTGGCGAGTTGCTGGGTCTGTTTTAGACCCTCGGCAACATTGCGGACAAAAAGTCCATTTTGATCATTTGGACTGATATATTTTTTTTCTTTGATGAATTCCGTCAGGCTCTTGTCAAGCGCCAAAGCACCGGCATAGCCCAATTCTGGCTTGAAGGCCACTATTATTTGATCTATTTTATCAGTATTCTTTTCAATTAATTGCCGTGTGGTATATGGAATATATATTCTCCGTTCCTCGTCATCGCCACCATCATCTTGATATACGCCTATTACTTTAAAGGCACTTCCGGCAATATCGATATATTCCCCGATTGCATTTTGACTTCCAAATAAATCCAATTCTACCAGACGACCAATTACCGCATTTTTAGTTTTTTTATTTATATCTATTTTATTGAGATACCGCCCTTTCATCATAATGGTCTTTTCGGCATCTTGATGAGATGGGGCTACCGCCCGGGTCGAATAATTGTTGAATTCATTCTTGTATTTTACCAAGCCACTTCTACTAATTCTAGGGGTGACATATTCAAGAAAAATGGGGAAGTTCTTTTCGATATCGGCCAGGTCGCTATTGTCAAATTCAATCTGTCTCCCTGATTTATATCCTTTGTAGGGCATCGAGGTCTGACCTGGAAAAAGATAGATAATGTTTTGAGCATCATCTTCAAAAAATTTCTCGAAAGTATTTATAAGTCCATTACCTAACCCGAAGAGCGCCACAAAAATCAAAATACCCAATGCAACGGTAAAGCCCGATAAGAACGTACGTAGTTTGTTCTTTTGAATCGTTTCGAATATTTCCTTCCAGGTATCCCTACTGAACATTTGATACGGCCCTAACTTGTTTTACTTTTTTATCCTCTAGAATAATTCCATCTTTTAGGTGTACGATACGTTTACACATATGGGCGATATCTTCTTCGTGGGTTACAATCAAGATGGTATTGCCCTGGTCGTTGATTTTTTGGATAAGATCCATAACTTCATATGAAGTCGTACTGTCCAAAGCACCGGTCGGTTCATCCGCTAAAAGCACCTTCGGTTCTGCCGCCATGGCGCGTGCTATGGCCACCCTTTGCTTCTGTCCGCCTGAAAGTTCGCTGGGCAGATGTGTTGCCCATTCCTTCAAACCCACCTGTTCCAAATATTTTAGGGCCTTTTCTTCACGTTGCTTTCTTGGCATTCGCTGATAATACAAAGGAAGTGCAACATTCTCCATTGCCGTCTTGTAATTTATCAAATTGAAGGATTGAAAAACGAATCCTAAAAACTTATTGCGATAATTTGCCGCCTTGGTCTCATTCAAGTTTACGATCGGTACGCCATCAAGCGTATATGTTCCCTCATCGAGTTCGTCAAGCATACCCAGAATGTTCAACAAGGTAGATTTTCCGGAACCGGAGGAACCCATAATGGCCACAAGTTCTCCTTCTTCTACCGAGAAATTGATTCCTTTTAATACGTGTAGGGAATTACTTCCCATTTTATAAGATTTATGAAGATCCTTAATTTCAATCATGCTGGTTACATTAGTTATTCGGATGTGATTGTCTCAGGGGAAGACGTGAATAAGACACCGAAGGTGTTAAATTGTTACAAGATTAGCTCTAAATTTTATGTTAAATTAATCTAGCCCCCGAATTCTTCGGGTTTGATGGCGTTCCAGACTTTGATTTTATCGTCTTTTCCAATTCCGGATTTGACCTCTACAAAAATTCCATCACTAATACCCAACTCAAGATCTCGTCGTTCAAATTGCTGCTCGCCAGTAGCTACTTCAACAAAGGGTTTTTTGGTTTTTCCGTCAAATTGGACCAGAGCCTCTTTAACCGCCATCACACTATCGGCCCGACCTAGAATGATAGAAGCGTTGGCGCTAAGTCCGGCCCTAATGAACGTAGTATCTTGTTTCTTTAAGGTACCCTTTATTTCAAACTGGATGGCACCGTTTTCAGCATTTCCTTTGGGTGCAATATAATCCAAAACGGCATCGAATACAGCATTTTCTATAGCACCAACGGTAATTTCCAAAGGTAGGTTCTCCTTTATTTTACCAACTTCAGATTCATCTACCTTGCCTTCGAAAATCATTTTTTCGACATCGGCGATGGCGGCTATTGTAGTACCTTCATTAAAGTTATTGGCCTCGATGACTTGATTGCCGACCTCTACCGGAACTTCGAGAACCATACCACTAACAGTGGCTCGTATTTGGGTGTTTGCTGAATTACCGAAACCTTTCGTGGTTCCGGTCTTCACAATATCGTATCTTTTGTTCGCCGCCGCGTACGATTGCTTGGCTTGATCAAACGTAAGTTGTGCCCGCTCCAAATCGACTTGAGAGACGACCCCTTTTTCAAAGAGGCTTTTTTGGCGATCGAGATTTCTTTTCTGATCCTCCAGTGCGATTCTGGCATCCTCAATAGTATTTCTGGCATCGTTAAGAGCACTAAGATTAGGTACTACCTTTATCCGTGCCAAAAGATCTCCAGATTTAACAAAATCTCCGCCTTCAACGAATACCTCCTCGATAACCCCTGAAATATTGGGCTTGATAAGTACTTCTTCTAACGGTAAGATACTTCCGGTCGCAACGGTTTTCTTTACGATGGTCTGGGTCGATGGGGTTTCCGTTTCGTATACTACCGGATCTTCGGCATTTTTCGAATACAGATAGTACATAGCTCCGCCAAAAGCTATGACGATGAACAATAAGATGATGACGGTTACTTTTTTCTTCATTTCTATTTAGATTGATTGATGTATATTTTTAGTCATTTTAGAAATCATATCCTTTATTCCCTTCTCAGTGCTTCAATAGGTCGAACCTTTATGGCGCTATTGGCAGGAATGAACCCTGCAAACAACCCTGATACTATCAAAATGATCAACGCTATCGTCACAACACCTAAATTCACGCTAGGGTTAACGAACATCATAACGGGGCCGCTAACTTCCAACAAATAGTTTATTCCATAAATTATCAAGGCCCCGAAAGCTATACCCGCCATACCAGAAATGATTGTCAGAAAAATCGATTCCATCAAAATCTGCTTTTTGATGGACCAGGGGCTTTCTCCCAAAGCGCGACGAATCCCTATCTCCTTGGTACGTTCCTTGACCACGATCAGCATAATATTGCTGACCCCGATTATTCCAGACAGCAACACCAAAATACCGACGAAATAAGCGATGAGCTCCAAAGCTCCGAAAAGACTTACCACCCTCTGAAATTGTTCGTTCAAATCAAAAAAACCTATTGCCCTTGTATCTTCCGGATGGATTTTATGATTCTCTTTCATTAAGTTGATAATCTGTTCCTTGATATTGGTAATCGGAACTTCATCAACAGCGGTTATAGCCATCCAACCAACAGTTTCACCCATATTGAAGGCCTGGGAAAAAGACGTGAAGGGAATATAGATTTCCCGTTGCGCATTTTCACTATCCCCATCTACGTTGGTTTTTTTATAGGTGCCTATGACCATGAAATTGACATCGTTGATTTTAATATAGGTACCCAAATAATCCTCTCCCTGATCGTACAGGCTATTTCTGACATCTACACCGATGACGGCCACTTTTCTCTTTTCATTGATATCGCCTTGATTTATAAATCTGCCGGAGGTAATATCCATGGGTTCTTGTTTTATAATCTCAGGATAATCGCCATACACACTGAAGGCTCCTGATTTTAATCCACGTACAACATTATTTGTCCCCCGAAAATCGCCAAGCTGATTTCTTGGCGAAACATATTGCAAACCTTTCACATTTTCCCAAATATCGGCCACATCCCTTGTCTTGTAGTTAAACCGTCTGTCTTTAGGAAGTCCCTTATATGGTTTTGTCGCCGTACGGGTCCACATGAACATGGTATTGGTAGCAATATCACCAAAATCAGCCCTGATGCCGTTTTCGAGACCTTTGCCGGCGGCCAACAAAATAATCAGAATAAGTATGCCCCAAAAAACTCCGAACGCAGTGAGTAGCGTCCTGAACCAATTGGAGGTCAACACCTGTAAAATTTCGTTCCAACGATCTCGATCGAACATTTGTACTTAGATTTATTCTTCTTTTAAAGCTTCAATGGGTTTGATTTTTGCAGCGCGCCATGCCGGGAAAAAACCGGCCAACGTACCCGCAAAAATCAATAGTAAGACTGTCGTAAAGGCAACATTGAAATCAATGGACGGATTCAGTACATAGTCGACCTCAACATGTGGGCCCACCAATTCCAACAACCCCATGCTGAAAATGAGTCCACCAAAGCCCGATACCGCAGTTACGAAAATTGCTTCGTGCAAAATCATCCCGATAATCGACCAAGGTTTTGCCCCAAGTGCTTTTCTAATTCCGATTTCACGTGTACGTTCTTTCACAATTATCAGCATAATGTTGCTTACACCTACTATACCAGCGATTATGGTACATACACCGACGAACCAAAAGAAAAATTTAATACCACCGATCAAATTCATAAATCGCTGTACGTTCTCTAAAGTGTTGAAGGTGTTTATCGCGCTTTCATCATCTGGGGCGACTGTATGAGCTTGTTTGAGGTAGGTCTTCATTTCTTCAGTGAACCTTATCGATTCTTCCAAAGTCTGTTCGAAGGTGGCCGCAGGTTTTAAGGTAAAGAACATCATGTTCAGACTATCCCCACCATTAAAAACACGCTGCCCGGTACTTAAAGGGATGTAAATACGATCTTCTTCGCGCTCACCACCCTTATCACCGTAAACACCGATTATCTGAAAGCTCAAATCTGCGATTTTCAATTCACGCCCAACGGGATTCTCTTCATTTTGAAGCAGTTCTCTATGGACTTTATTACTGATTACCGCGACCTTGGAAACCGTCTCATGATCTTTGTAGTTTAAGAATCGCCCTTGCGAAATGAATTCGTTTTCAATAAACTGGTATTCGGGAGAAATGCCCTGAACAGAATAGGCCCCAGATTCCTTTTTGTAGTTGATGCTGGCATTGAATACCCTAAAATTAGGAGACTTGTACTCCAATTGATCGGCGTATTTTTCTTCGATATAATTATAGTTCTCATTTCTCAATCGGATAGGGCGCCCAGGATTGAGTCCCTTGTATTCCTTCGTCGTTACTTGAGTCCAAACCCCGAGACGATTACTCGCATCTTCCTCGAATTCTTGGGCAATACCATTTTGCATGCCTTGCCCAAAACCCAATAAAATTACTAGAATGAATATACCGGAAGCTACCGAAAGGCCAGTTAGCACCGTCCGTAATCTATTTTTACGGATAGTATCAAAGATTTCTTGCCATCTTTCGATGTCGAACATGAGGTTGATTTTGATTGATGAGCACAATAAAGTTATTGTGCTTTTATAAGACTATAATGTTATGTTATTGTTACAGTCAAATTTCTTAAAAAGTGTTAAAATTGGAGAAGCGTAGATTAATTCCTCATTTTTTTATACACAAAGTAGAAAAGACCAGCTACCAAAACATAGGGGATGGCCATCAAATAAACAATACCGTTATTGATACCCTCGGCAGTCTCGGTATTACCGCCACTCTCAAGTACGGCACGGCACATGGCACATTGAGCTTCTATGAATTGAGGAAGTAACAGCGTTACTAAAATTGATATCACAAGTTTTTTTTTCATAACATCTGGCGCTTAATAACACTTTTAAACGGACATTTACCGACCTTAAGCAACTTTCAAGAATAATAAGGTGAAATCATCAAGTAGACCACAACGCCCGTAACGGCAACATAAAACCATATTGGAAATGTAATTCTTGCCAATTTCCGGTGTGTCTCAAACTTACCTAAATGAGCACGCGCATACGTTTTTAGCACCAATGGAATTATGGCAATCGACAACACAATATGGGAAATCAGAATAAAATAATACACATATCGGATAAGACCCTCTCCGCCAAATTTGGTTGAATCGGAGGTCATATGATACGTAATGTACATCAACAAGAACAAAACCGATAGCATGATACACGAAGTCATTAGATTTTGATGTAATTTCCGTTTTCCGCTTTTAATGGACCACACCGCAAGCAGTAATATTGCTGCCGTAAGACCATTAATCGATGCATATATCGGCGGAAGAAATCCGAGCCGTTCTACATTCGGAATCTTCACCCCGAACAAAATAGCAACTACCAAGGGCACAACAATTGACACCACTGTAATCCATCTATTGAACTTCTTTTCTTTTGTCGAAATAGTTTCCATACTATTCGTTCAATAATTTTGCAATATCTTCTTTAAGTGCACTCATTTGTTCGGTTTCACCGTGATCGTTTTGGCCTTGTGATTCTGTAATCGCACCTCGATAATACACAATGGGGTTGCCAAAATCGTCAACCCTTGATCTTATGTATCCATTTTTGTCGACCAGGGCAAAAAGACCCGAATGCTCAAAACCTCCAGGGACATCGGGAGCCTCAGCTGCAAAAATATTAAAGCCACTGTTGGCCAAGTCAAAGATTTTTTCCGTATCACCTGTCATCAAATGCCAATCCAAATCGGTTATTCCATATTTCTCGGCGTATTCTTTTAATACCTGCGGGGTATCATATTCTGGGGTAATCGAAAATGAAGCGATTCCGAAAGCATTCGAATCCCCAAATTCTTCTTGGAGCTGAACAAGGTTATTTGTCATAACCGGACAAATGGACGGGCATGAAGTAAAGAAAAACTCCACTACAAATACTTTTCCCTTATAGTCTTTATCCGTAATCAGAAGACTATCTTGATTAATGAACTCAAAATTGGGAACCCTTCTCTTTTTTCCGTTCAAAAGAACGTACGACAGTTCTTGGGAATTATCCTTGACATTCATACGGTCGTTCTGTACCACGGTACCTTCACTAATGCGATCTACGATTTTCGGAATAAAGATTATACCGAAAACCAAGATTACCAGCGACACCCAAACGTATGTGTATTTATTCTTCATCTTCAATTTTTTCTGCCCGCGGTATTCTTCTTGAGAGCCAATCTGTATTCGGCCAAAATGATTTTGACATCATCAACCATTTTGTTGTTCAGATCGGCCACAGAAATTGCGTTAAAACCAAATTTCGTGCCTACATCTTCATCATCGTCACGGCCCCTTAGGTTTCTATCCTTGTCGATAATGAATACATAAGGGGTTCCCATATTTGCATCCAAGGATAAATCCGTTTTAAGGGATTTGAAGAACGTGACGATTTCTTCTTTCTCCATAAAGACAAAATTCCACTTTTCAACATCCGACAAAGCACCCAGCTCTTTTTTTAAAGCCGCGGTTTTCTCCTCCGTTCCTTTTGGCATCACCATCAAGAACTGAAAATCATCAAATTCGTAAAACCGCTTGTAGATTTTTTGGTTCAGGTTGAAGGCGTTGCCCTTTTTCAAATCGACATTATCTCCCAAAAAACCCAAAACCGTTATTTTATTATCTAGGGATATCCCAGCAGGATTATCATCTACTTCAGCAATATTTTCGGTAAGCACCGAAAGTTTTCCGAAATTATTTACCCCCGAAGCAAAAAAAAGATATACCACCACAGGTAAAACAAAAAGAACGGTAAGTACGAAGGTTTTTTTCATAATACGCTACACTAAATATTAAGTTTTACAGCAAAGTACACATTAAACAATGTCTAGGCAAAAATAAAAAAGACGGTATTGAAACCGTCTTTGCATGCTGTTAATTTTATAGAAAATAACTTCTCTAAAAGTTCCATTTCACAAAACCGTCCTTGAATACATTGTATATATAATCCGCTTCAAAAAGAAGGATAAAGATTAAGTAAAGAACCAAGAAAATCGGAGTCCAGACAATGGCTCTACGCAAGGCACTCTTTTCATCCCTTAGGTGCATAAAATCCCATGCAATATAATAGGCCTTGACCAAGGTCAGGCCAATAAATATCCAGTTCAATAATTTCATCCCAAGAAAAGAGGTGCCGATGAGTGCCGCAGGTTTTATTATACCCAAGGCAACTTCGATAGCCGTAATTATGGTCAAAAAAACCAATACCCCCCAAATTTTTTGTGTGTTGGACTTGAATTTTAAAAGTCCCCTGAAAATTTCCAGTTTGTGTGCGTGTGCCATGCTTAGATTAAATTATTAAACAGATTCCCTCCTTAGCGGGAATGAAACTAAAATTTTAACTATACAATATTGAGATTCCCGCCTTCGCGAGAATAACAATAAATCAAACCAAATAAAAGAAGGTAAATACGAATACCCAGACCAAATCCACAAAGTGCCAGTAGAGCCCTACTTTCTCTACCATCTCATAATGGCCACGGCGTTCATAAGTACCTAAAATCACATTGAAAAATATAATAATATTGATGATTACGCCCGAAAATACGTGAAACCCGTGAAAGCCTGTAATAAAGAAGAAGAAATCAGCAAAAAGTCGGCTTCCATATTCATTTCTAATAAGATTGGCTCCTTCGACCACCAATGTTCCATCATTCAGTTTTTTCAATGATTCCTCTCTATTGAGAACAGTCTTTTCCCCTTCTTCATTGATTGCTTCTGTACGTATCAAAATATTGGGATTCGCCCGGAAGCCTTCAACAACCTCATTCAAGGAGTATGTGGGCATATATCCTTCCGACATATACCAGACCCCTTCGTTTCTATCGAGTTTTGTGCGCTCATCAGGAATCGTTTTCGAGAAATCGGCCAAGGCCGCGCGCTCTCCAGTATCCGCTTTTACGAACTGTAATATTCTACCACCTTTTGTTTCGATAGCACCGTAATCACCTTTTATAAAGGTCGCCCACTCCCAAGCTTGGGAACCTACGAAGATGGCACCTCCGATAATCGTCAAGAACATATACCAGATTACGGCATCCTTTTTCATTTTGTGCCCTGCGTCTACCGCCAATACCATGGTGACCGAAGACATAATCAATATAAAGGTCATGAACGCCACGTAATACATCGGGTAGTTGCCGTGAAAGAACGGTACGTGGGTAAAAACCTGATCCGCTATGGGCCAAGTTTCGATAAATTTAAATCTTGAAAAGCCGTATGAGGCCAAGAAGCCGGAAAAAGTCAAGGCATCGGAGACGAGGAAGAACCACATCATTAGTTTGCCATAACTCGCTCGTAAAGGTTGATTACCGCCTCCCCAAACATTTTCTTCCGTAGTCGTTGATACCGTAGAATCCATAAAGTTTTAAAGTATGATTATAAGTCGCACAAATTTACATTTTTTTCATCTATACAAAAGCGATTCGTTATGAAAACCCAGAATATTCGAAAATATTATTTCACGAACATCATAAACAACATCAAATACACCCACAACAGGTCTAAAAAGTGCCAAAAGGTGGCCCCCAACGATATGCCTAGAAATCGGGTAGCCGAATACTTTCCCTTTATCTGATTGTACAGTACTACCAACAAAGAAATGATACCCGCTGCCACATGAACGATGTGTACCATCGCTATCAAAAAAACGTACGATAACTTGATATTGCTGGTCGGCCCCGTAAAATAGTAGCCCTGGGCCACCATTTCAGAAAATCCCCTGAATTGCAGAATGACAAAAACGATACCCAGCGCCAGGGTTACCCATAGCAGCTTTGTGCAAGTACTTTTGTTATCTTTTTGTATCGCCCGTCTTGCCAATATATAGGTAATACTGCTTATGATAATGACACATGTACTAATGAAGAAAGATGAAGGCAACTCCAAATCGGACAACCAATCTTCTCGCGAACTGCTTACGATATAGGCACTCGTCCACCCGGCAAAGGCCATCAGAAGGCTTACAATACCGAACCACAACATCATTTTTTTTGCCCTACCATCTTTCTCGTACTGTGTACCTTCGGTCAGATCCATTATTAACTTTTTAATTGCACTCCTACAAAAGCAGGAATCTAAATAAACTTATCGATTACGTAAACGATTTGCATCAAGGTAATGTAGCTCACGCTGGCCAACATCAATTGCCTTGCTGATGCATTATCTCGCCTTTCGAACAAACGGAAAGCAAAAAACAACATGACACCGCCCATTAAGAAAATGATAATCGCGGCAACTATTGACAATTGCAATCTTCCCGTGATACCGAAAACAGGTATAACGGAGATGACCATCATCCAAATGGTATACATGATAATCTGTAATGCCGTGCCCTTGTCCTTCTTTCCGGTAGGAAGCATTTTAAAGCCTCCTTTTTTATAGTCTTCATCAAGCATCCACCCCAAAGCCCAAAAATGAGGAAACTGCCAGAAAAACTGGATCATGAACAACGTTCCGGGTTCGATGCCAAAATCGTTCGTTGCCGCCACCCAGCCCAACATGAACGGAATGGCCCCGGGAAAAGCCCCTACAAATACCGATAGGGGCGTTTTGGTCTTCAGCGGCGTATAGACACTCGTGTACAGAAATATGGAAATTGCACCGAACATAGCTGTTTTCGGATTTAGTACGTAGAGCGAGACAACACCCAGAACAGTCATCACAATGGCAATGCTCAATGCCCTATTGACAGACATGCGACCTGAAGGGATCGGTCGATTTTTGGTGCGGTTCATCAACGCATCCAAATCTTTTTCGATAACTTGATTGTAAGCATTGGATGCCCCTACCATACAATAACCACCAAAAGCAAGTAAAAAAATCGAATTGAAGTCTAGTTGATAGGCTCCAAGGAAATATCCAGCGATAGAGGAGAAAACCACACTGATAGCCAGTCGCGCTTTGGTAATTTCCTTAAAATCAGCTAAAACCAAACTCATTGAGTTGCTTTTGGCCGTTTCGACCGCAGTTTTCATTATCACTTTGAAATAAGATTGCAAAGATAACCCGCCAATGCTTTTTTCACAACCATTCGGCCCTATTTATCTTATCTTTGAATACCTTAAATTTTAGGGACTGTTTTGAAATATGTGATTAGAATTTTCATAGGTCATATTTGATGCCGTTTGAGGTAAAATTTTCTAGCATATCCGTGGCTACGGTATAAAATTTTAATGAAGAACGGCGCAAAAAGAGGCATGAAAAATTATCGACATATTTCAAAACAGCCTCTTAACTAAAAACCTTAATGCTATGCACAAAACTAAAATGTTCCCCATCTATCTTCTTTCAATTTTTTTTATCGGAAACCTAAACGCTCAAGACAAAAAAGATGTTGTCATCACCATCGATACACTTTCCAATGACATTTACATGCTCACAGGTCAAGGGGGCAACATCGGTATCTATGTCGGTAATGATCATGTTTTTATGATCGATGATCAATTCGAGCACCTTAGTGACAAAATCAAGACCGCCATCCGTTCTTTGACCGACAAACCTATCGCATTTCTATTCAACACGCATTTTCATGGTGATCATACAGGTGGTAATGCCACTATCAATTCGACCGATATTCATGTCGTCGCCCATGACAATGTCAGGAAGCGATTGGTCCAAAATCAAATAAAAGCTGTGAACGAAAAAAAGATGACTGCCGATATCGCACTCAAAATACTTCCTGAGGTTACTTTTTCTGATGATATCACCTTTTATGATAGAAGCGAGACAATAATGGCATTTCATGTGCACAATGCCCACACCGACGGGGATGCGATGGTCTATTTTTTAGAAAACAATGTATTGCACATGGGTGATACTTATTTTGCAGGTCGATATCCATATATCGATTTGGATAGCGGGGGAAGTGTCGACGGATTTATAAAAGCGCAAAAAAAGGCCTTGACCGTAATCAATGATGATACTAAAATAATTCCTGGACATGGTAGGCCCTCCACCAAAAAAGAATTGGAAAGATCTATTGCAATGCTCGAAGAGATTAAGGATATTATTCTAAAGGAGATTGCAGCGGGCAGATCGTTGGAGGAAATTCAGGCGAACACCAAATTGACCGAAAAATACGATACTTCGCACGGTGCCAACTTCATCAACCCGGAACGGTTGAAAGAAATATTCTATAAGAGCTTGAAAACGCCCAATTAGCAAAGGTTATATAAAATGAAAAGCCGGTCCATATGGACCGGCTTTTCATTTTATAGTTGTATTTTATTTATTGTAATTTGAAAGTTATAGGCAAACTAAATGGAACCCGTACCGCTCTACCCCTTTGTTTACCTGGGGTCATTTTTGGAAGCTTTCCGATAATTCTAGCAGCTTCGCCTTCAAGATTTTTGTCCGGGCCGCGCATTCTAACATTGCCGATACTTCCATCTTTTTGAATAACGAAATTGACATATACTTTACCCTGTACGCCCATTTCTTGAGAAATTTCAGGATACCTAAAGTTCTTTACAACGTGCTTTTGAATCATCGTATTGAAACAATCCCTCATTGCCTTTGCACCCTTACCCTTTTCTCCTTCACAACCGGGAAAAATCGGTACATCTTCAATGACCGCAAAAGGTACATCGACGTCTTCTATAACTTCTTCAACCTCTACATCATCAATTTCGACAATTTCTTCTTGACTAGTCTCGGTAGACTCTATAATAGTTTCTTCTACTTCCTCCTCATCTTCAACGACCTCGATTATCTCTGGTGCGGCCGGTGGCGGTGGAGGTGGCGGTGTCTTGATTTGTTCCGTCATTGGAACTTCTTCGTCCAACATATCTTCCACATTCATTGAGATGTCATAGTCATTCGTCTTGTCGTACGTTTTCCACTCAAAAGCAATGTAAGTTAACAACATAACAGCGAACAACCCCATAACGAAGTAGAGGGCACTGTTTTTCGTCAAATCAGCTTTCGGATTCTTTTTAGGTTCCATAATCTTTCAATTTTAATGTTCGCTAATTTAATTAAATAATTATAAAAAAAGCAACTATTGCTTCCAATTTAATCTACCGCCCCTCGAAAAAAGGAGTTTAATGGCCAAAACACCGAATAAAGTACCTACGGCATTGGCCACACCATCAAAGATATCACCTGTTCTGTCCAAGGTGAATACATACTGAATTACTTCAATAATTATACCAAAAAATAGCATTGCCAAAAAGATATAAAACAAAGATTTTTTGTAGTCAGCCATACCTTTCGAATATTCGCGAATAGCCATCATACCGAGAACTACGGCCATAAAATAAAAGGTAAAATGAACGGCCTTGTCCAAATACGGAATTTCAAATTTGGGCAGGTCGGTATCTTTGAAAGAAAATAAGCTGGACCATGTTACGAACACCATCCAGCTTAGATATGCAATTTTATAGAAATGCTTTTTAAGCACCTATCAATGCTTTGTAATCTTCTGCACTCAACAAGCCATCGACTTGTGAGGCATCGCTTATCTTGATTTTTACCATCCAACCCTCTCCATAAGGATCGGCGTTCACCTTTTCAGGCTCATCTTCAAGCGCCTCGTTGAATTCAATGATCTCACCGCTCAAAGGCAAAAAAAGGTCGGAAACTGTTTTTACGGCCTCTACGGTTCCGAAGACTTCCTCTTGTTCCAAGGTTTCGTCCAGGGTCTCCACTTCTACGTAGACGATATCGCCCAATTCTCCCTGGGCAAAATCGGTAATGCCCACTGTGGCAACATCACCCTCTACTTTTATCCATTCGTGGTCTTTGGTATACTTCAACTCTGATGGTATATTCATTCTAAATTTTTTAGGAAAACAAATGTAAATGATTCTTTAGGTGAATTCAAAAAATATGTTTCACAAAACGCCCATATTAAATGTTCGATGGAAAATACGTTAGAAATTTCTAATTCCCAAAATTATACCGTAGCGTAAAGCCGGTATTGATGGTCGTCTGAGGAAATGCCGTGGAAACTGCGAATTGAGAGAACGAATGATCGTAGAAAAACAATGCCGCCAAATTCTTGCTCAAGGCGTACTCGGCCCCGAATTTAATGGATAACAAATTTTGCCCTGAGGTAATCTGGTTGTTGTCGATATCCAAGTTTCGTATGATGGTAATATTGTCCCGAAGTGTCACATCGGCCTTTAAGTTCAGGTCTCCTTTCAGCCTAGTTTTGTTACCCCCGATATTGGTCACGAACTGCACATCTTTGACGCGATAGCCAAGGCCGACCGTATATTCTCTTCCATTGATCTCGGTCATCAAGCTGTTATCAAAACTTAAAGACAAGGTTCGGTCGGTACGAACTTCGGCTAGAACACTGATCGAGTTTTTCATTTCAAAATCGACCCGCATCAAGGGGTTGAACTGATCTGTCAAAACCACATTGTTCAATATGAGTTCTGGTAAGAAATCACCATTTTCATCTACGGGATTTATATTTTCGGAAAGCAGTTGGGTTCTTTCCAAATTTGTTTGAAACGAATTTATGCTGTAAGCAGCGCGATACCCATGGCTCAATGAAAAACGTTTGAATTTCTTTTTAAACCATTTGTTCCGCATCAATCCCGTATACTTAACGTTCCAATTTGGGATGGGAATCTTACGAAAAACATCGAGATTTACCCGATTGGCATCTTGCCCTGTATATGCAGCAAAGAAAGCAGGCAGCAACACATCTTGTTGTGTATTGCCGTACCCTACCGGGAAGTTACCGTTCGTACCAGGCGTTTCTCCTCTATCGGCAGCCAAACGATTCGCAATGGCGATTCTGTTTTCTTTAAATTTCTCGAAGTTGGCAGAAGTGAACTCATCACTTTTGCCGAAGGCCGTACCGATCATCATTGTAGAAATACTGAAGTTGCCAAAATTATTGGCCAGTGCCTCTAAATCATCGTCGGGATCCAGCCAAGCTTCAACATTAAAATTTTCTTGTAAACTAATGGCGTACTGCCGATCGGCCACCAAATCGATAGTCAAATCCTGCATGGGTTGGGCGGTTGCCGTTATATTCAATTGCTTGTTCGTATTCTGAATAAACTGCTCGTTGAATTCATTGAAACCGGTTAGCCAGCCCCTACGTGCGGCTTCAAAACGCACATCCGCTTGGCTACCAAAAACAAAACCGATTGTAGGTCTTGCGGTACCTACAAAACCAATGGATTGCGTGTACCCAGGTAATACCGTACCGTTGGTCTCACTATAGTTGACATTTAATCGTTTGACCATCGTCAAGACATCCACCGCAGTATTGAACAGTCCGCTAGTCTTATTTTTCGTCTCTTGGCCCTTCGCAGGGTTACCTGCCTTATCCTTTCGAACAGGTGCGGCATTGGCCGTTGTCTTTCCATCCCGTTTTTTTAGACCCAAAAGATCGTAGAACTTCTGCATGCTCATAGAGGTCGTAATGTTGTGGCTATTCGCATTCTGTACCGTGTTGATCGATGTTACTGTGCGCGGATCAACAGGTACAACAGGTCGACCCGTATTCAAGGCCTGTTGTTCGGCCAACTGCTCGGCAATGCCCAAATTCAGGGCATCACCACCACGTTGCCAATCAAAATTACTCCTGTAACTATATTGGGCACTAATAAAGTCCAGCGCAGGTATTTTGGCGAAGGGCAACTCATAGTTCAGTTCCATCTGTTGGGCATGGCGATTGGGGATTCCGATATCAAAGAAACCATCCCAAAGATTAAGCTCGTTCAAGATTTCTTGGTTATTGTTCTCATCCAATTCATCACCAAAATAGTTTCTGACAATACGATTGTTGCTTCCCGTCAGATTCAAGCGAAGCGATTTGGTCAGGCTGTAATTAAGGGCATACTGCCAATTAAACTGATAATTTCGTTGTTGTAATTCGGGTAAGACCAATTTTTCTACCCCGGGTTCTACAACATCCCTAAAGCGTTGTTGGTTGAACTGCCGATTAATATCTGCGTTCATCGATACCGTGGCCGGCAATAGACTCAGGTTTAAATCTTTTAGCCATTTCCAATATCTCCCAGTAAAAACGGAATCTTTTTTGGCAAATGGAGCGACTTCCACCGGTTCGAAAGCATGGTTGTACACAAAACCGGTATTTACGTTTTGATCCCGCAAATTGGCAATTTCGAAATCACGATGATCGGTCTCGTTGTACGAATAATTAAACGTAAAATTCTCGATATCATAAAAATTCGCATCGGCCTCTTCGCCACGCTCCTTACGAACCCCTATAAAATTGATACTGGTACGTTTGGTATAATCTTCGGCCTGCTCTTGAATATCATTTTTCGTAGGTGTTCCGTCGGTAGAAGTTTCGGGAGCAACATCAATTCTATCCTGCAGCTTCAAATCATCATAGACCGGGTCAAATTCTGGAGTAATCATCTCTTCGGAGATACCATAATTGAACGGCAATTGAATGCCCCATGTTTTAGGAAGCATTTGGCCTAGGTTCACATTGGTCACAACGTCATATGAAATCGCATCTTCACGCAACCTTTCATTCGGCATTTGGTCAATGGCACCGAAGCCAGAAGTACTTCTACCCCCGGTCGCCGATACATTCGCAAAATCGGCAATATTGGCATCGATGGCCGCAACAGCCGCCCAACCTCCATTATTGTCCAATCCTACCAAGCGCATCTCGTTGAACCATACCTCGCCCCGTGCAGGTAAGTTATCAATGTTCTTGACCCCTACCATCATACTTCGAATACTTCCCAAAGAAGGATTACCCCTAATTCCAATACGAAGGCTACCCTCGGGCCTCGGCGCGAATTCGGTTACCGGAATAATCTCACCATCTAAAACATCGAAAAAAGTCAACTCGTTCAACGCCGTGCCACCGGGTACATTTTGGGTGAGACGAAGCGATTTTATTTTATTCAAATCGGATAAAGCTACATCCATCCTATTGGCTTCGGGCCAAACTTCATCTTCTGAGGACGCACCCCAATCGGTGAATTCCAACGGTAGTTCTATTTGATAAAAGTTCTGGGAAAAGTCAGTCCCTATTCTTAAAAAACCCACTAAGGGTTTCATACCCTCAGGAAAATCACTTTGATCGATTTCCTCGGCATGCATGAACATTTTTATCTTTTCATACTGCCGTATGTCGATATCCAAATTCTTGAAAACACCACGTGAATCTTGCGACTGCAAGTTTTCGACCAAAAAAGAAAGGGATGCCTCATTTTGGCGAATGATCGTATTGTTGTTGTTCAAACGCTCTCGAATCACTCCGGGAGGCAAGACATACGGAATCGGAATTCTTCCTTCGTTCTCCTCGATATTCACCGTATTTACGTCAACTGTAGTTCCATCATCCGAAGGGTCATTATCAATGGTCTCATCTTGCAAGGTTTTGGTATACGCACGCCAATCACTTCTACCTAAATCAAGGCTGGCAAATCGCAGCACCACATCATCGGAGAAGCCGGTAAGATACATTCTCATAAAACTTATAGAACGGAAATCGGTTATTCCGCCGACGGCATTCGTGAAATCACTTAGTGGAATCTTATATTGGATCCATCTTCGTTGTAAAGTAGAACCGTCGGGAAGTTCAGGAGTCTCATCTTCCTTGATATCGGTAACATACTTATCATTTGTGTTAGTAAACGGTTTGATATCTATACGGTATTCATAGTAACTATTGACCGTGTTCATGGTCAGGTCGCGATCGATATCTTCCACATCGGGCAAAGTCGTAGACCCTCTATTGGTGTTGGTTACCGTCACTGGCGAGTTGCCATCGGGATTGTTAAAATCTCGATATCTTTCCAAAATACCACCATCACGGTTCAGGTAGTACGTATAGTTGTCCCTGGCAGGGTCTTCCACAGGTCCATCATATATTGTGGCCTCTGCCAAATCATCAAGACCATCGTACCCTATATCTTGCAAAGCCCGATTATTCTCATTGGCATCAAAGGCATAGACCAAAGCCTGTGTCTGTGGCACTTCTCCCCATGAAGTTTCAAACGGGAATTCGGTATTGTCCGAATCGGGCAAACCATTTTCATATTGTTTTTTACCATCTTTCAGCACATCCTCCGAGATATTACCCAAGTTTATAACGAGCTCACCATCATTATCATTGGTCGCAATACCATCAACATACGGATCCAAGACCCAGAACTGCACGAACTCCACGTTCGCCTGCTCAAAATTAGTGCTGCTTAACGAACGCATAATACCGCCCCATTTTTCTTCGGGAGGAGTACTCGTGGGATTGTCGAAATCAGGATTGGCATTGTAGGGTCCTTTTTCATTTGGATAGTACGCCAAATCCAACGTTCCTTGCACTGTAGTCTGCCCTATTGCTACATCGATCTGCGGAAAGACCTCATCGATAAAAATTCTTCGTGTGGCATTGCTCGATATATCACTATCACTAATTTCCGAAGGACGCTGGTTGGTATAAAAAATAGGGTCGATGGTATACCAGGCCATTTTGGCCCTTCCGTACCCGTTTAACAAGTTGTTGGGGTCGGTAGGTGTAGTGCCATACAGTTTTTCGTTAGGCAATTCCCCAAACTCCAAAGGAGTACTGGCCATAGTCCAACCTAAGGAAGACCTGATATCGATCAAGGCTTGAGCTCCCTCAAAATCATCCAAATACGTGGTGGTCTCGCCTTGAAAATCGGCATTTTTAGGGGAATTCGGTCTCAACCAAGCCACCTCACCTCGAACGGAAAGGTTAGAGGGCACATCCGTATCGATATTGGGCAGATGGTTAACCATGCGCGTCAAGAAGGGAATCTCGGTCGAGAAATTACCGTTGACCCCAAAAATGGTATTGTTGACGGGTTCTGTACCGTAATTTGATTTCTGGGTCAGAGGCCGCTCATTTAAATTCAAGAGGGTAGCACCCATGACAAAATTCTTATTGAACTGGTGCTCTACATTGACTCCGGTGAAGCGTCTTGTCTGCTGTCCAAAAACGGCGTTGTTCTCAACAGAAATATTAATAGGCGTATTGGATGCCTCCAAACTTGGATCCAAGATCTGAACCGTACCGGCTTGATAGTTGACCGTGTAATCGATTCCTTCCTGTAATTGCCGCCCCCCGGCGGTAACACGCACCGATCCACGGGGAACGTTGAACGCCCCGATCGGAATTCCGTTTGTTCCTTCTGACTTGTAGCGCCCTTTTAGCAAGAACCTGTTTTTTTCAGCATCTTCAAAAGAATCGGCCTTCGTTGAGGTATACATGTTTCGGAACACATATTTTCGCTGATTCGCATTATAGGTCTGCTCCGTCTCGTCTTCGTAATTCGTTCCGCCGCCCAAAGTTTCGTACAAGTATCTTCCAAAGGGTTCTACCTTGGTAAAAATGATGAGTCCACCTTGTGTATTCACAGTTATCCCCGGAATAAAATCAAAGAATCCATCTCCACCGCTCTGCACATCGTTATAGACATTCAAACGATCCAAATTAAAAACATCCAAGAGGATTCGTTCTTGAAGGCCATCGGGCCAAGTGCCCTCATCTGCCGGCGTGATATAGTTTCTTGGCGTAGGATCTGAATACAGAATATTCATCTTAAAATCATCTTGACTTAGACGAAAGGCCCCCGTGGAATAAATATTCTTCATCATCAAATCCCAAATGGGATCGGAGACATTGGTGATATTGCTCTTCAATAATTTTAGGATCAAGGTATTGTTCTCGATAATCGGATTTGCCCCATTGGTTCCCTGGGCTACAGTGGTCGCATCCAAGCCCCCATTGGCAAATTCCCCAACTTGGTAGACCTGACCTTTGTATGTATATTGGTAGGCGACACCCAACACTTCATCATTGCTCAAACGCTGGTTCAACGAAATGTAACCTAATTGTGTATTAAAACTATAATCACGGGTCGGTTCGAGTTTTCTGGCATTTTCTAAAATTGCATAGTCAAATCCTTGATTCGGATTATAGCCAGCGACAAAACTTCCACTGTTGAATCCACTCTCTACAGTGGCAATATCACGGATATTACTGTTTAAGGCACCTGTTCCAATCGTTTCAGGATTATATGCATTGGCCGCATTTCTTGGTAAATTTTCAGTAGTAGTATTGAAGAACGTTGCCGGGGCGCCACTAGATTGACCAACTCGGGTATTGTCTCCGTTCGACTCTCCTAAATCTTGTATCGCCACCACATTTCGAACATTCAAGGTCTGTTGGCTGCGGTTCGTGACCCATACCTCAAGTCTTGTTATTTGTACTTGGCTTCTTATATAAGGATAGCTTTGAAGTGCTTCGTCATAATTATCCCTAAAAAAATGAGAAAGAAAGAAGTGCTTGTCCTCATCATAATCCAAAGCGGTCAATGAAAACTCATTAATGGTTCCGCCACCTTGTGCGACCACCGTATTGTTCTGTGACCGTTGCTCTGAAAAAACACCTGTGACCGTGGTTTTACCAAATTGCAATTGGGTCTTGACACCAAATAAACTTTGGGCGCCCGTAATCAACGAACTATTCAGTGGCATATTTACATTACCCACTTCAATTTTTCGGATAATATCATCCTCGGTAGGGGTATAATCCAACTTTACGATGTTCTGAAAATCAAAAGTGGCCTCAGTATCATAGTTAGCGGTAACCTGAAGACGTTCTCCGATCTTACCCAGCATACTCAAACTGATGCGCTGGTCGAAATCGAAAGATAGGTTCGTACGGTTTCTTGGGGATAAGGAAGGGTTATCGTTCTTCTGCCAAATAACGCCCAGATCCATAGCCACGGATCCTTGTGGAATCACTTCTATGGTATTTCCGCCAAAAACGGATTGAAAGAAATCATTGTTGACATAGAAATTGGGGAGTAGGTTCTTACGAGCTTCTTCGCTACCTTCTTTTTTTCCGGAATAGGCATCTGATTTTTCCTTGAAATAATCTTTGATGCCCTCTCTGCGGGCCAGTTCAAAATATTGTTCGGGAGTGAGGATAATCGGGTATCCGATATCAAAGTCACCGATACTCTCATTGTAGATATATCGGTCAAGTTTAGGATCGTAAATATATTTGGAAACAATACTATCAGGGTTTTCGAGTACCAAGCGACCCAGGGAAAATCCTGTTTTAACCGAATCGGTTTCCTGCTCGTTCGTGTCCTCTTCATCAGTCTCTTGGGCAAACGAAGTTTCGGCTGCCAAAAAGAAAAATAAGAATAGGAAGATGAGCTTAAATGCTGGTTTAAGATATTGGTTTGCCCCTGTTTTCAAACTTATTACAAATTTTTCAGCGCGAGTTTTATAATATTCTCGACGCTTAGCGAGGAATCTTGCCTCAACACCTTGTCAACCGCATTTTCAGCTTGTCGTCTGGCGAACCCAAGAACCTCTAATGCAGATAACGCTTCATCTTTGTTTGTATTGTTTGAATTTGTGGAAACTTCGTCAATATCGTAGACTTTCAGAATCTTGTCGCGCAGGTCTAAAATCACGCGTTGGGCCGTTTTGGCACCTATACCTTTGATAGCCTGTATGGTAGGGGCATTGCCATTGGCAATGGCATCACGGATTTCGGCCGGAGATAATGAGGACAACATGGTCCTCGCCGTACTTGAACCAATACCGGAAACGGAAAGTAGCAATCTGAAAATCTCGCGTTCCGATTTTTCGGCAAAACCGAAAAGGGTATGCGAATCTTCCTTCACCTGTAAATGGGTAAAAAGTGAAATGCTCTCGGCATCCTGAATTTTAGAAAATGTATTTAGGGAAATATTTACAAAATAGCCGACTCCACCACATTCAATGATAACATGGGTGGGATACTTTTCTACCAATTTGCCTTTTAGGTGGTGAATCATCTATAAGTGGTTTCAGGTTTCAGGTTTCAGGTTTCAGGTTTCAGGTTTCAGGTTTCAGGTTAGAAATCAACTTGAAACAATAGAAACCGGAAATTTTTAAACTTCTATTTCCCAGTTTTCGCTTTCTTTCTCTTCTCCCTTTCCTGTGCATCAATAGCCGCCACAGCGGCCATATTCACAATTTCGTCGACACTCGCACCAAGCGGAATGATATGAACCGATTTTCGGAGCCCTACCATAATCGGGCCGATGCTATCGGCATGATTAAGTTCTTTTAGCAATTTGTAGGTAATATTCGCCGATTCAAGATTCGGAAAAATCAATGTATTTACTTTCTGTCCTGATATTTTCGAAAATGGAAACTTACTCTGGTTCAATTCCTTATTCAAGGCAAAATCGGTCTGAATTTCACCATCGACCAATAAATCGGGATTACTTTCATGCAATATCTTTACTGCCTTACGTACTTTGACCGCCGATGGATGTGTAGAAGACCCAAAGTTTGCATACGACAGTAATGCTATAACGGGATTAAAACCGAAAGTCGTCGCCACGTTTGCAGTCATTTGGGTTATTTCCGCCAATTCCTCGGCTGTAGGGTCTATATTGATAGAGGTGTCAGCCAAGAATATAGGGCCTCGATCGGTCGTCATGATATGTACCGTGGATACTTTTTTTACGTCCGCAGCACGCCCAATGACCTCAAAAATAGGCTTTACCAAAGTCGGGTAGGCACGAGAATACCCCGAGATCATACCATCGGCATCGCCCTCAAGAACCATCATTGACCCAAAGTAAGTACGCTCCCGCATTTTTTGCCGCGCACCGTACAGCGTAACGCCACGTCGTTGTCTATTTTGAAAATATTGCTGTGCGTATTGCTCCCTTTTGGCATTCGCCTCATCGGAATGTGAGTCGATGACCATTAGGTCGGCTTCAAAATCAAGCTCTTTTTTCAGGGCCTTTATGGTATGCTTTCTACCCAATAAAATAGGAATGGCGACACCCTCTTCATAGGCAATTTGAGCGGCCTTCATTACGTCCAACTGATCGGCCTCTGCAAATACGATCCGTTTTGTAGTCATTCTAGCGCGATCATGCAATTGTCTAACAATCTTATTATCATTGCCCGAACGCTGGAGTAGTTCTTCTTTGTACTTATCCCAGTCTTCAATCGTGTTTCTTGCCACCCCACTTTCCATGGCAGCTCGCGCCACTGCTGGTGGAATTTCAGCAATCAATCGAGGATCGAAAGGTTTTGGTATGATGTATTCCTTACCAAAGGCCAATCTTGTCTTTCCATAGGCAATATTGACTTGTTCAGGCACATTCTCTTTAGTCAGTTCGGCCAAGGCACGAACCGCCGCCATTTTCATTTCCTCATTTATTTTTGTCGCACGAACATCTAAGGCTCCTCGAAAAATAAAGGGGAAGCCTAAAACATTATTCACTTGATTCGGATGGTCGGAACGACCTGTAGCCATAATGATATCTTTTCTGGTTTTTACGGCCAGATTATAATCTATTTCAGGGTTCGGATTCGCCATGGCAAAGACGATAGGGTCCTTGGCCATTGATTTTAGCATTTTCGGACTTACGATATCAGCAATGGAGAGACCTACAAAAACATCGGCATCTTTCATGGCATCTTCGAGGGTGTCTATTTTTCTATCCGTGGCGAATTCGATTTTGGACGCTGCCAGATTAGGTGCATCCTTACGGATGACTCCCTTACTATCTAACATCACAATATTTTCGACCTTTGCACCAAAAGCTTTGTACAGTTTGGTACAGGAGACTGCCGCAGCCCCTGCCCCACTGATTACAATGTTTACTTTATCAATTTTCTTTCCTGTTATTTCCAGTGCATTTAATAAAGCAGCCGCAGAGATAATGGCCGTGCCATGTTGGTCATCGTGCATCACGGGAATATCCAGCTCTTCTTTAAGTCTTCGTTCTATTTCAAAGGCTTCGGGTGCTTTAATATCCTCTAGATTGATTCCACCAAAGGTTGGGGCAATCATTTTTACTGTTTCTACGAATTTATCTACATCTTCGGTATCGACCTCGATATCAATTCCATCGATATCCGCAAAAATCTTAAAGAGCAGACTTTTACCTTCCATAACCGGCTTGGAAGCCTCGGGCCCTATATTACCCAAACCCAAAACAGCGGTTCCGTTGGAAATAATAGCTACCAGATTGCCCTTGGCGGTATATTTGTAGACATTCTCCTTATTCTTTTTTATTTCGAGACAAGGTTCTGCAACACCAGGAGAATATGCCAAAGCAAGATCACGCTGAGTGGCATAGGGTTTGGTGGGCACCACTTTTATCTTACCGGGCTGAGGCTTGGCATGATAAATCAATGCTTCCCGTCGTTGCTTTTGTTTGCTCATGGTCTTCTGGTTTTGGGAAACAAATTTAGGGGTATTCTTCGGAAAAATCAGTGAGACGGCTCAAAGTTTGGGAATTAGTCATCCATCGCCTTTGAAACATTTAACCGCATGGCCAAAATAGCAGAAATAATAAAAAATACCCCCGCAAAAAGAATAGCGTTCACAGCATTATTACCTAATACGTATTTATAAATAGGACCGAAAGTCAACGTTTCTATTCCCATGGGAATAACGATCATCATATTCAAAATACCCATATAAACTCCTCGCCGTTCTTGGGGCACCACCTTAGAAACCATAGTATACGGTATACCCATCATGGCCGCCCAGCCGATACCAAATAAGACCATAGGTGCGAGTACAAGTTTGGCGTCACCAATAAAAGGAATTGCGAAAAGTGCCAACCCGGTACCTACCAAACTTAGGGCATATACCTTTTTTCCACCATATTTTAAGGTGAGCGGCACCAACGCCAACGCAACTACCATAGTAACAATATTATAGGTCAAGCTCATTTGTGCGGCTTGTGAAGCAGCCTCAGATGTAGAATAACCCAAAGTAAGTTTAAACAGTGGTGTTATATACTGCCAATAAACAAAGAGTGCGTACCACTGAAAAAGATAGACCGCCCCTATTTTCCACATAAATTTGGGCATTTCTTTGATTGCTTCCGAAATCTCGGCAAATGGCTTGGCAATACGCTGCCCAATTGGCAAAGTCTTGGTGTGATTGATTTCGGCCAACTCTTCCGTTGAAGGAGGGATTTCGGGCGTCCTAAAAACCGACCACAAGATGGTCGTGATAGATAAAATTCCACCTATGTAAAATGAATAGTATAGCCATTGGGGAATCTCTCCCGCAACCTCGACGGAATCACCTCCAAAAAGATATTGGAAAAGTACGATTGACCCGTTTGCCAAAAGTATTCCTGCCCCTACGAACAAGCTTTGCATTTGGTATCCGAGACTTAATTGTTTTTCGGGTAGTTTATCACCGACAAACGCGCGATATGGTTCCATGGCCATATTGTTACCGACATCTAGAATCCAGAGCAGACCTACTGCGAACCAAAGCACAGGACTTGTGGGAAAGGCGAACAAGCAAAGACTTCCGATAACGGCCCCGATCAAAAAATAAGGCTTACGCCTACCCCATTTCGGTGACCATGTTTTATCGGACATTGCCCCGATGATCGGTTGCACCACCAACCCGGTGACCGGTCCGGCGATATTCAAAATCGGTAGCATATCTTCAGGGGCGCCTAAATACAAGAAAATCGGATTGATCGCGGTTTGTTGCAGTCCGAAACTATATTGGATTCCCAGAAATCCAACGTTCATATTAAATATCTGCCAAAAGCTTAAACTGGGTTTTCCTATTTTCATTTTTCAGAGGTTTGGTGGAAATTCTGCCTAACAAGATAACATTTTAAATGTTCGCTTGACCTAAGCTTTATAATTATTGAAGAAGTAGCTTTAGCGAAAACGTTTTCGCCAAGGAAAGGTTTATTTCAAAAATTCAATATTTCTCTTTAACCCTGAGAATTTAGTTCTTTTTACGGCTGATTTCTGAAACACTTTTCTGAAGACATCTTCAGTAATTTCGTCCCAATCTTTTTTGGTCATAGAAAGTAGATCGGGATGTGGATTGAACAAGGGTTCATTATGTGATTTAGAAAAACGGTTCCATGGACAAACATCTTGGCAAACATCGCAACCGAAAATCCAATCATCAAATTGGCCTTTTACCGATGTGGGAATTTCACTTTTTAGCTCAATGGTAAAATAGGAAATACATTTACTTCCATCAACGACATAAGGTTCAGCAATGGCCTCTGTTGGGCAGGCGTCAATACAGGCTGTGCACGTGCCACAGTGATCCGTAACGGGATTGTCATATTCTAATTCCAGATCAACGATCAGCTCTGCGATAAAATAGAACGAACCTACTTGCTGGGTCAAGAGGTTTGAGTGTTTCCCGATCCAACCGAGTCCGCTTTTGGCTGCCCAGGCCTTGTCCAAAACCGGAGCGGAATCTACAAAGGCTCGACCGTTGACTTCTCCGATTTCATCCGATATAAATTCTTGAAGTTGTCTTAATTTTGATTTAATGACGTGGTGGTAATCGTTTCCATAAGCGTACTTGGAAATCTTGTAAGTATCCTCTTTTTGGGTTTCCTCTGGATAATAATTCAGTAACAAAGAGATGACCGATTTTGCGCCATCAACCAATAATCTGGGATCTAGTCGTTTGTCGAAATGGTTTTCCATATAGGCCATTTCACCATGCATATTTTTATTGAGCCATTTTTCTAATCTCGGGGCCTCTTCTTCCAAAAAATCAGCCTTCGAAATAC
>CAYGPR010000019.1:0-52320 GCA_964351985.1 uncultured Maribacter sp.
CCTCATAGGCAAAGGATACATCGTCAAAAACAATATTCCCTTTGATAGTTTCCAAAACAATCGTGCGGTTTTCTTCATCCGATTCGGGGATCATGTTCATGAGTTCCTCGGTTCGATCGAGTCCGGCCAGGGCTTCTGTCAACTGACTCCCGATATTGCTCATTTGAACGATGGGGGCTACCATCAATCCCAATAAAAAAGTAAAAGTCAAAAATTCGCCGATCGTGAGTTCGTCCATCATAATCTTATATCCGCCGATACCCATAATTCCTGTTGTTGCTATGCCTAATAGAAAAGTTGAGGAACTGGTCATGGCAGCGGTGGCCGTCAGGCTTTTTTTGACGTTTTGAAAGAGACGTTCAACACCCTCTTCAAAAACCCTATTTTCCTGGGCCTCCGCATTAAAACCTTTTATCACACGAACACCGCCCAAGGTTTCAGTCAATCTTCCGGTAACCTCCGCATTTATTTTTCCGCGATTTCGAAAGATGGGGCGGATGATTTTAAATGCTTTTAACGCGATAATAGCGAATATAGCCAAGGGCACCAATGTAAAAAGGGTCATGGTCCAGCTGATGTTCAGCAATAATATTAAGGAGACGATGGCCGTAATGCTTCCTCCGACAAGTTGTACCAATCCTGTTCCTATTAGATTTCTGACTCCCTCGACATCGGTCATAATCCTTGATACCAAAGCGCCCGATTTCGCATTATCGAAAAACCGGATCGGCAACGAAAGCACTTTTTTCTGTACTTGCGCCCGCAACTCCGAAATCATGTATTGTGCTTGTACGCTCAATATTTTTGTCAATAAAAATGAGGTTACTGCTTGTACCGTTATGGCAAGAATAACTGCACCCACCAATAATTTCAGGAAGTCAATGTCTTTATTCGGAATAATATCGTCCATCAGATATTTAAGCGATAGCGGTGCGACAAAACTGGCAGCTTTACTTATCACAATTAGAAGTAACCCAATAAAAACAAGCTTGCGTCGAGGCCAAATAATGGTCTTGAACGCAGAAAGAATACTGACTTTTTTCTCTGACATTTTCAGGTTTGTAATTGGAGGGTGCAAGTTACCGTAAAAATAGCGGTTTCGTATCCTGGTTATTTTTCAATCTGGATTTTTGTAATATTTGAAACCTTGCGACGTTTTCCCTATGATGTTCAAAAGCATTCTTCCCATATTTTTCTTTTTGATAACTCTAGGCGGACTTGCCCAGGAAGAGTATCACGTGCTAAAGGAGTTCGTAACGGATCAAGCGAACATCTTTGCCCCATCGGAGTTGGATTATCTCGAAACAAAACTCTCGGATTTCGAGGAGCGTACCACATTTCAAATGGTCGTTTTGACCATCGATAGCCTCGGTTTCGAAACGATCGAGCAATATGCCTATGGCACCTTCAATCAAAACGGAATCGGACAAGCAGATTCCGATAACGGTTTGCTTATTGTTTTCGCAAAGAACGATCGAGAGGTACGCATCGAGACCGGTCTAGGTACGGAGGCCTATATTACCGACGCGATTGCCTCGCGAATCATACGGAATGATATGATACCCGAATTCAAAGAAGAACAGTATTTTGGAGGTTTGAATAACGCCACCGATCGACTAATTCTTTTGTTGGAAAGTCCGGAAGCCCTTGAAGAACTCAAACAAGAGATGGTCGCTGAAGATTCTAAACAGCAATTGATAATGATGCTGGTTGTCGGGCTTTTTCTTCTTGTCTTTATTGCCGTTGGCGGATTCCTGCTCTATAAAGTGTACAGAAACCTTATCGAAATTTTTCGTGGGATGATGATTGGCAAACTTGGTGTGCTACAAGGCTTTTTTATGGTTATTATTTCGTCATTTTCAATAGTTTTTTCGTTAGTTTTTGTTTTAGTGCCCTTGGGCCTTTTTTTGGGAATAAACCAGGTGGTCGACCCAGCCATGCAGGATGAGCATTTTGGGCTGAAAACTGAATATATTGTGCCGATGGCAATCAGTATTTATGGCTTTGCGATATTAATAGCGGCCCTGAAAATAGTTTTCAGGGGAAAGGAAGATTTTAAGTTATCACTCTACAAGAACGACAAGACCTATATCAGAAAAACCTTTTCCTCTTCGGGCTCTCATTCCTTTGGGTCAAGTTCTAGCGGTGGAAGTTCCGGTGGTTTTTCGGGCGGTGGCGGAAGTTCCGGTGGCGGTGGCGCGAGTGGGAGTTGGTAATCCATAACCATAGTACACTTTGTATTCTTTCCCCATAAAAATTATTAGTATTTCTTCGACCATTCCGTTATTTTCACATCAAGAATTGAAAATATGGAACGAACATACAATATGCTTCGAGCATTAGTTATTATCCTATTGGTCTGTGCTTGTAAATCGGAGATCAAACCTGAAACTGGTCAGGTAGGTTTAGCGGAAAAAGCCGAAAATGTAACCATCATCCGCGATGATTTTGGCGTGCCGCATATTTATGGCAAAACCGATGCCGATGCCGTATTCGGCTTGTTGTATGCCCAATGCGAAGATGACTTCAACCGTGTGGAGCAAAACTATATCTGGGCTACGGGTAGATTGGCCGAGGTGGAAGGCGAAGAAGCTTTGTATAGCGATTTACGGGCAAAACTGTTCATGACGGAAGAGGGGGCCAAAGCGAATTATGAAAAAAGTCCCGATTGGTTGAAAAAACTCTGCGATGCCTTTGCCGATGGGGTAAATTATTATTTGGAAACCCATCCCGAAGTAAAACCAAAATTGATTACCCATTTCGAACCTTGGATGCCGATGTATTTTAGTGAAGGTTCTATAGGAGGCGATATCGAACGTGTCTATACCCGAAAAATAAAGGCGTTTTACGATACGAAAACCGACATTCCAGAAAGCGTTGAACTTCAGATTAAGAATAAGGAAGAAATGGCCGAACCGCAAGGTTCGAACGGAATCGCGATTTCCGGAAAACTAACACAGTCGGGTAACGCGATGCTATTGATCAATCCGCATACTTCCTTTTATTTTCGGGGCGAGGTGCATGTGGTCTCCGAAGAAGGCTTGAATGCCTACGGCGCAGTTACTTGGGGGCAATTTTTCGTGTACCAGGGATTTAACGAAAAGACAGGTTGGATGCATACCTCCACCTATACCGATGTGATGGACGAGTTCAAGGAAACCATCGTGAATATGGAAGGGGAACTGTACTACCGCTACGGCGAGGAACTTCGTCCAGTAGAAACTTCCGAAATCGTTTTAAAGTATAAGGAGGGTGATATGGTAAAGGAAAAAGCCTTTCCAGCCTACCATACCCATCATGGCCCCATTACTCGGATGGCCGACGGACAATGGACGGCAACGGCCATGATGTGGGAACCGGTAAAAGCCTTGGAACAATCGTATATAAGAACCAAGAAAGAGGGATATAAAGGATTTCTGGAAATGATGAATATTCGCACCAACTCTTCAAATAATACTGTCTATGCTGATGCCGAAGGTAACATTGCCTACTTTCATGGAAATTTTGTTCCCAAACGCGATGTATCTTTCGACTACTCAAAACCAGTTGACGGTAGCAACCCAAAAACAGATTGGCAAGGCTTGCACACCGTCGATGAGAATATTCTGGTGTTGAACCCTGAAAACGGATGGATCCAAAATTGCAATTCCACACCTTTTACGTCTGCACTCGAATTCAGCCCGAAAAAGGAAGATTACCCCTATTACATGTCGAGAGATCAAGAGAATTTTCGGGGCGTTCACGCTATCGAATTATTGAAAGGCAGAAAGGGATATACGCTCGACAGCTTGATACAATTGGCACATGATCCTTTGTTGCCCGCTTTCAAGGCTTTAATACCGGGATTGGTCAAAGAGTACTATAAACATCACGATAGAAATCCTAAAATTCAAGGCCCTATGGATGTATTGGCCGATTGGGATTTTAAGACTTCTAAAGAATCTGTAGCCATGACTTTGGCCCATTTCTACGGAACGGCTATGGGCAACGAGGCCAAAAGACCGGAAGGATCAAGTGATATGGAGGCCATGACCTATTTTGGAAATAACCCTGATGAGGGATTGAAAATTTTCGAAAAGGTTATTGATACATTAACCGCTGATTTCGGTACATGGGAAATACCTTGGGGCGAAGTCAACCGTTACCAGCGCCTAACCGGAGATATTCGGCAACCGTTCGATGATAACAAACCCAGTATTCCCATAGCTTTTGCTTCAGGGCGTTGGGGCGCCTTGGCGGCCTACGGGGCACGGTATGATAATGGCACCAAAAAAATATACGGCACACGAGGAAACAGTTTCGTGGCTGCGGTGGAATTTGGAGATAAAGTAAAAGCAAAAAGTATCTTGGCGGGCGGACAAAGTGGCGACCCGAATTCGCCACATTTTGATGATCAGATTCAACGGTACGCCGATATCGACTGGAAAGATGTTCCGTTCTATAAAGAGGATGTTTTAAAACGGGCGAAAGAAACGTATAAGCCAGGTAAAAGAAATTAACAAAGAAGAATTAGGGATTACCTTCTTTTAGTCAATCCTCCTTTGTAATAATTAATGTGGCCGTTGACCCTTCTGATAATAACCATTTGTTGGAATAGATAACTTGTCCTTGGTCATCATAAACATCCACTTGAGCGGTATTGGGAGATGATGTTCCTTCATTGAGGGCTACGAAATCCAATTTGTTGAAACCTTCTTTTAAGTCCACATTGATACCTTTAAAACCTCCTGTCAATAACAAGTTCGGCTCGATCATAACATCGTTCAGGTAAATCTTCACTCGATCCCCATCAACATATTCATGATCACGGCACACAATGCCGACAAACTTACCGTTGTTCTTGATGTCGCCCATGTACATATCACCAAAGCGCTGGTTGCTACCGCCATCTTTTTCCGAACCTCGCACTTTCGGGTCGATTTTCATTCCGGTTCCGGCCTGTACGAGTTCTCGCTCAGGTAACATCTTGATAGGCTTTTTCGGATTCATGTCTATGTCCACCTTTGGTTTGTCATCGATAACGGAGGGAATCTTCAGTGGGGTGCCTTTATCGGTTTTTCCTTCGTCGTCCAATTTATTGGCGGCCTCTATTTTTAAGGGTTTTTGGGTAGGAATATCGGTCTGCCCGAACCCCTTTTGGGAGAGTAGTACAGTAGCAACTACGAAGAGCAAATATTTTTTGGCCATAGCATCCAAAATAAACACGATAAAGATAGCAATTACCTTGCCACAGGGACTTAAAGGGCTGTTAAATTCGATGTTATTCCCGTTAAACGGATAGCTTTTTGATGATAGCATCTGCAATCAGTCGATGTCCCGTAACGTTCGGATGAATGGGGTCTTCGTCATAGCAAGACATTTGTCTTTGAAGCAACGGAGTATGGATATCGATTTTTTTAAGCACGGAAGGGTGGTCTATTTGCAAAATAATCTCCTTGAATATTTGAAGCACCTCTTCATCGTATTCCGGATACGGATTTAAATATCCGTAATGATCGATATCAGCTGTATCATCAACAATCTGAGCTTCCAAGGCAAGTGGAGGTGGTGTCAAAAGAATCGTACCAATTTCCCGTTGGTGCATTTTTTCAAGAAAGGTATAAACTCCTGTTTTGAAACCGTCAAAAAGTTTCTGTGAGGGTTCACCGTAAACACCACAATTGATTCCGTAACAAAATAAAGCGACGTCAATGGGTTCCTTATCCAACTCGTTGTCCAGTCGCTCAAAAAGATAGGGTCTGGGCCCGGGGTGGATTTCTTCGGTCAGGCCCGTTACGGTTTCACTGCTTTTGCCATAGTTCAGAAATCGAAGACCCATTTCGGGTTCTGATTTGGCATAAGATTCCCGAAGCATAGAAACATATCCGTTCTTGGCCGCCGTAATACTATCCCCAAAACAACCTATGACCTGATTTTTTGTAAACTTGTAATTTCGGGTTCGATGACAACCTACCAGCGTACCTGCGAGTACAGCGAGGGTCGACGTAACAATAAATTCTTTTCTGTTCATGGGAGCTAAAACTTGTATCTAAAAGTAAGTACATAGGTGTCTTTGCCTGCCGAAAACCCCAAATCTAAATGTTCTTTTTGATAGGGTTTGGTAAATAGATAGGTGCTGGCGATACCTACTGCTGCTCCTGCAAGAACGTCCCAACCGTCATGATAGCCGTCAGGGGCTTCGGTGCGGCTGATACCGACCAAGGTGGCCAATACATAGGCGGGTGCTCCATATTTCCATCCGTATCGTCTTTGTATGAAAGATGCCCCTGAAAAAGCGGACGAGGTATGCCCCGAAGGGAATGAGTCAAAATTGTTTCGACCCTCGGGTCTTGCTTTTTTGGTCAGGTATTTTAAAGAATAAGTAACAGCCAAGGTGGTGCCATACGAAAACGCCAACTTTTTGGTGCCTTTGTAATCTTTCTTGACCAAGGTCATAATGCCAGCGGTAATCGGTAGGGCCAATTGCAATACATCACCGGTATCTTCCAAAACATATTCCCATCGTTCATGGGTTCCATCTTGGCCATCGACCTTTTGCGCAAACGATGAAGAAAGCGTAAGTAGCAGAATACTTATAACAAGTAGTACCGATTTTTTCATCTTTCAAACGTGTCTTATTGTTTAAACGTGATTTCTGTCAGATTCTGATTTCGGAATTTCGGTAAATATATAAAATCAATGAATCGCTATATCGTTATGCTCTGGTTTCTAGCGGCGACCTTCCACGAGTCCGTTACCTTTCCATTGGTAACGACCTGCAAATATTCATATTTGGCAACGGTCGGGCAAATGTGTACGGGAACGGCATAAAATATATCGCCAATTTCATAGTTCTGTGGATTTGAACATTTCAAGACGAAATGCTCTTCGCTTTGACCGATTTGTTCTATGCCCGACATACCCAGAAATTGAACCCTCGGAAATGGCATTTCAGGGGCAATTGATTTGTGCCCTAAATCAAGACAAAGGATATTCTTGGCAGGTTTGCTAATAACGCGCGTCATTAAAACTGCGGCAGGAAGAAAATCCATTTCAGGAAAGAGGTTGCCATAACCGGCATCCCAAAGTAAAGTGGTACCGGGACTTGCTTCTACATTTTTTCGTTCTGCGTGAAAAGGAAACGAAGGGGACCCCCCCGCCACAATCGATTTTACCTTGATACCTATTTCGCCAAGTTTATCCTTAAGTTCCAGAACCTTTTGAAAGGCGGTATCACACTCTTTTTTTCGTTCCTCAGGATTTGGATTTCGAAGATGGCCGTCGTACACATGCAATCCCATTGCCGTTATATTTGGGCCGCTTTCCATGGACCGGTATAAGTCGACGGCCCTTTCATCAGGAATTATTCCCGTGCGGTTCATGCCATTATTGACATCTATCCATAAAGGGATTTCTATATCATTCGTTTTGGCTTTTTCGGTAAAGGCCCTAAGTGTGGTGTCGTTGTCTACAAGGGCCGAAAATCTGGACTCAGGATACATTTGCATCAATGACAAAAATCGATCCATATTGGCACCGACAGGCTGCATGGCAAGTAACACATCGGGTGCGCCACACATCGCTAGTAGCTCAGCTTCGGCAATGGTCGCACACTTGAATTTTTCGATACCCGCATCCAATTGCATTTTGATGATTTCGGCAGTCTTATGCGTTTTGATATGAGGGCGCAGATTGGAAGTGCCGCCCGTCATATGAATCATCGTCCGGATATTATATTCGATTCGCTCAGGATATACCAAAAGCGAAGGAGAAATAACGTTTTTGGTATCGGTCAGCTCATACCATTGCTGTTCTTTCATATGCTGTCTTTAGTGCAGTTCGAACATCGCTTCTATCTCAACGGGAATATTGCCCGGCAGTATCATTCCTACGGCACTACGAACACCCACACCATTTTCCGCACCGAATATCTCCGCCATCAGTTCACTAAAGCCATTGATGACCAAAGGCTGTTGCCCAAAATCAGGGGTGGAGTTCACCATACCCAATGTTTTGACCAATCGCTTGATTTTGTCTACGCTACCAAAATGGGTCTCGATGGTAGAAAGCATGGTCAATGCTACCTGTCTTGCACCTAGCTTGGCCTGTTCTAGATCTAAATCATCGCCTGCGCGACCGATCATCAAAGTACCATCGGTATTCATTGGACCTTGGCCCGAGACGTATAAAAAATTGTCAACGACCAAAACGGGTTTGTACAAGCCCGCGGGGGGTGGTGCAGGAGGTAAGATAAGGCCTAAGGTTTTAATTCTTTCTGATGGTGATTCCATACGGTTTTGTTTTAGAGATTGTTTTGAATATGTGCTAATTTACAGTTAAATCGTCGGCGATTTCGTCAGGCGTTTTTAGATACGGCTTCGATTTCCGTCGTGCCATTCCGAGTAATTGTGTTTCTTCGAATTTTGAAGGATCTTCCCCATAATTAACGCGCCATATCTTCCCTTTTTTGGATTCGGATATGTACAAGGATCCATCAGGTCCTTCCGCAAGCCCCATAGGCCTATACTTTGCATCTTGCATAATTTTTAGGGTATCGATACCTGTGAATCCGTCAGCGAAAACTTCCCATTCGCCCTTAGGTTTTCCATCTTCAAAAGGAATAAAAGCAACAATATATCCCGCTTGGGAGTACGGGGCACGATTGGTAGATCCGTGGAATGCGATAAAAGCTCCTTTCTTATAACGTTCCGGGAATTGATTTCCCCTATAAAACAATAAATCATTGGGCGCCCAATGCGCAGGTAGGCCCATAAGCGGTCTTTTGTATTCCTTTGCTTCCTTCGTGCCATCGCCACCGTATTCGGGGGCCAGCATTTTTTTATTCTTGAAAGGGTCATAATAGGTGTAGGGCCAACCGAAATCGTCACCTTTCTCTATTTTCATGAACTCCTCGGCGGGCAACACCGCCTGTTCCCACTTACTGTAATAAGGCGGGGCATGGTTATGAAGATAGTCACGCCCATGTTGAACGGCATATAGACTGTTGTCTTCTTCGTTATAGGAGATGCCTACCACACTTCTGATACCCGTGGCGAACAATTCGCCATCGGCCTGAAATTGGCCCAGTTTGCTTTCATCGAATTTCCAGATGCTACCGAGCTCTTCCCGAAGTGGACAAGGCGATAGCCCCTTTACATTGCCCGGCTGCGAATTTTGGTCCTCGCAGGCATTTGTCGGGGCACTGAAAGTAACGTACATATTCCCTTTACCATCAAATGCCAAACATTTGGCATTGTGCCATCTTTTCGGGTATTGGTCGGTCAATATGATCTCCGGAGTACCTTCGGGCACAAGTTTGCCCGGGGTAAGTTTTTGGCGATAAATTACTTGTTCTGAACTGAAATAAAGGTGCCCCTGATGGATCCGCATTTCGGTACCGAAATTACCGTCGTTGGGGTAATCTCCCCAGCTTTGGAAAATATCGGCCCGTCCGTCGCCCGTGGTATCCCTAAGGGCCATATTGCCATTTCTGCCTGTTTCGGTACGCAATTTTACATAGATATCGCCATTGTCGCGTATCGCCAGATGCCTTGATGGGCCGATGCCATCGGTCACCACGATTGCACCGAAGCCATCGGGCAACAATAGGCCTCCATTGATTTTTTCTTCTTTCGTCGGCTCTTCTTTTTCTGTTAGTGCAGGTTCGGTCGATTTAGTGGGTGTTTTATTCTCATTCTTGCAACTCCATAAGAGTATGCTCAGAAAAAAGCCGACCAATAGTTTTGAATTCATTTAATCTAGTGTGAAATGAGCCATTATTGTAGCTAGTTGTTATTTTCAATGATATCCCTAATAACTTCTGAGGTTAATTCAAAACCTTCTAACTGTAGCCATCCCTCCCAAACTACAATTCCTTCTGGGTTTACCAAAATACAATGAGGTATTCCTTGAATTTCTAGTAACTTTTTTAATCTTTCCTTGGTGTCAATGGCACTGAAATATTCAATTTTGGGTTTTTTATGCGATTTAACCATAGATTTTGTTTCATGGCTTATTCCTATTACAATTAAATCATTTTTAAATTCTTTATGAAATGAATTTAATTCAGGTATTGCCTCTTTACAAGGCCCGCACCAGGTCGCCCAAAAATCGATGAGTACAAACTTTCCTGATGTATCTGGTTCATTGGACACCCATTCTTCTACGATTAATTTTGGAGCTTCTTTATGGATAAATGACTTTGCCCATATCTTTTTTTCCTGGGCGTAAGAAGTCATAAAAAAGAAGCCTAGGACTAATAATGTTATTTTTTTCATTATTTGATTTTTAATTTAGATAGCTTGGTTTTAATCAGGTATAGCTTATCTACAGAGACGTAAAAGATAGCGTTAGTCCCCCAACTCCGTAATCTTCTTTTCATACAATTTTTTACTTTCGACCACGGCCAAGTTCAGTTCTTGCATGATTCCGTCGACACGGCCTTCGATGCTCTTCATTTGGTCGTTGATGTTATCGAAAGAGTTCAAGGCGGCGGCGACCTCCAATGCCTTTACTACTTCAACGGCGTCACCATGTAACAAACGCAGCTTGTCGATAGCCTGTGAAGTATTGGTCAACGTGCCATTATATTTGGCACGTGCCTTTTCGATGGCCTTTAAAAGTGTCTTTTTACTTTTTTCGTCGCTCAGGCTATTGGTTTGGGTTTCCATGGCGCTGAACAGATTCGAAGCATGTTTTTTCAAGTCCTCATATTCTTGGTTAAGGTTTTCGACCCGCTTGTTCACTTTTTCCCAATCGCCATATACCTTGGCGAATTCCTTATCCTCATTTTTGGTGTCTTCCAAAGCCTTTTTCAGGGCGTTCAAGGTTTCAAGGCCTTTATTGACATTTTTATTGGCGGTCTCTTTCTTTTTTTCAAAGGATGATACGGTCGATTTGAATTTGTCCTTTAGGCGGATAAGGTCTTCCGGACTTTTGTCCTTCCAGCAAGATGCCAAAATGAACAGTGAAAGTGAAGCGAGATAGATTTTCTTGAACATGGTTTGTATTTAGGCCTTAAAGGTATTTCAATTTGACCGATTGCACAAAGCCAGTACCTGTAACTGACCAATATCATACTTTATTAAAGAGGAATGAAATAGTTTTAGAAAATTGTTGTAGACAATAAAGAATAACCAACTTAACTTTTTCTATATGATACCTATTAAAAATGAAAAACACTTGATGAATAGTTTAGTGCTTCTTCGCCTTTTTATTGGCTGGCACTTTTTGTATGAAGGGGTCATTAAGCTATACGATCCCGATTGGACTTCCTTTGGATACCTTGCTTCTTCGCAAGGACCTTTCCGATCGACTTTTTTATGGATGACCAATGAACCTTTGATCGGTATTGCCGATTGGATGAACATAATTGTCTTGATCTTCGTGGGTCTTTCGTTAATCTTGGGCATTTTCGAAAAGTGGGGCGCTTTGGCGGCCATAGTTCTTCTTGCCTTATATTATTTGGCCCATCCGTCATTTCCTTGGGTGACCCAGTTAAATGTGGAGGGCAGTTATTGGTTCATCAACAAAAACCTTATTGAGCTGATTGCATGTGTTGTAATCTATCAAATTCCGACTGGCCAGTATTTCGGAATCAAGCGATTGTTTGCTAAAAGTGAAGAACTAACCAAAACAGAAACATTATGAGCTGGACAAGAAGAGATGCACTAAAAGGATTAGGCGGAATTCCAATTCTTGGTGCCGTGTGGTGGGCAGGCGCCTCAAGTACCGTATCGAAGAAAAATGAACGTTCGGCGATTCTCGAACAACTGAACATAAAACCATCATTGCCACCTGCCGTTCAAGGTATAGGCGGTGAGCCTGTTAGGGTAGGTATTATAGGTTTTGGTATCCGTGGCGAACAGCTCTGTCGGGCATTGGGTTTCGCTACCAATGAATGGAAAGCCGATATGAAAGTTGCCGCCGAAGAAGACCCAAAACATTCTGCTTTGAAAGACTTTGTAGGCCAAGAAAAGTTGAACCTGAAGTTGACCGGTGTATGTGATATTTTTGATTATCGTGCCAATAAGGCCCTGAAATCCTTCAATACTGATGACAATAAGATGGTGCGCTACCGTACCCATCAGGAAATGATTCGCAGTGGCAATGTTGATGCCGTGGTCATTGCTACACCAGATCATTGGCATGCCCCGATGGCAATTGATGCTCTTGAAAATAGTATTCATGTGTATGTTGAAAAACCCATGACACATACCGTAGAGGAAACCTATCGTTTGCGCGAAGCTGCGCAAAATTCCAGTGCAGTGCTACAAGTCGGACATCAGCATAGACAGACCTTGAGTTTCCTTACGGCCAAGGATATTGTTGAAAAAGGGACAATCGGCCATGTGTCGTTGATACAGACCAATACCAACCGCAATGATGATAACGGTGCTTGGATGTATGCTATTCACCCCGATGCGAGCTCACAGACCATTGATTGGGATATGTTTTTGGGCAATGCCCCTAAAATTCCCTTTAACAAGAACCATTTTTTTAGGTGGCGCAAATGGTGGGCATATGGATCTGGGCTTTCCGGAGACCTATTATCCCATGATTACGATCGTTTGAACTGTGTTCTTAACATGGGAATACCTAATTCGGTGATGGCCTCAGGAGGAATTTATACACACAGGGATGGGCGCAATGTGCCCGATGTGCTGCAAGTAAACATGGAGTTTCCTAATTTTAGTACGGGCGGCAGTCAAGTAAAAGGAAAAGAAAAGGGAATGACCTTTGTTTATAGTGCGACCCTAGGTAACGGCTTTAACCGCCCTACCGTGCTCATGGGCCATGACGGTACTATGGAGCTAGGCAATCGATTAACTGTGTGGCCCGATGGCCGGTCTACCCGTTATGCCGATATGGTCGAAGAGGAAAAAATGAACCCGGGCGTACCCATTTACCAATACAATCCCGGCGCCAATATCCCTGATGCCGTCGCCTCGGCAACATCGCAGTATTTTGCCGATAAAGGATTAATGTGGACCTATATTAATGGGGCACGTGTTGATTCGACTTTCTTACATATGAGGGAATGGTTGAGCAGCGTACGAAATGGAGGAAATGTAAGTTGCGGGATCAAAGAAGGCTTCGAAGAGGCCATATCCTCTCATATGGCCGGACTATCTTACAAATTGGGAAGACGAATTGATTGGGATCCCTCAGCCGAAAAACTCGTGCCTATCGAAGGTGTCGATTTTGACGAAGCATTGCTTTCGAACGTGGCCATGACATAGTGTATTCCGCTTTATTATTTTTAAAAAACAGGCTCAGGAGCCTGTTTTTTTTGATTGTAGTTAATTCAGTGGCCGGTGTTTATGTGCTTTGGATCATTTCGATGTTATTTTGTGCCCCTAAGCCAAAAAAGGCGATCATGAACGAGAACTGATAAATATCATATTTTTTTGTTTTCAAACATCTTATTTTCAATGTGTTATTCACCAATACCTGACATTTATTATGGAACCTAAGAAAAATCCCAAAGCCGATTTGAACCGCGACAGTGGTCTTTTCTTCGTAATAGGTCTGACCCTAGTCCTTTTTGCTACTTGGCTAGCATTGGAACACAAGACCTATCCAAAAGACAATCTGATTGCCGAGATATTAAATGTTTCGGATGACCTTAAGGAAGACGTGCCCGTGACCGAAGCTATAAAGGCTCCGCCGCCTCCGCCTCCACCATCGGCACCTGAGGTCATTGAAATTGTCGAAGATGAGTCCGAAATCGAAGAGACGATTATCGAAAGTACAGAGATTAGCCAGGAAACGGTAGTACAAGAAGTTTCAGTAGACGATGTTACCGTTGAAGAAATTGAAGAAGAGATTTCGGTGCCATTTGCGGTTATTGAAAACGTACCAATATTTCCCGGGTGTGAGAGCGCCACCAACAATGATGAACGTAAGGCATGTTTTCAGAAAAAAATGCAGGAGCATGTCATCAAGCAATTCAAGTATCCTGAGATGGCACTTGAACTTGGTATTCAAGGAAAAGTTTACGTTCAGTTCGCCATAGACTCCAAGGGATATATTACAAATATTAGAACTCGTGGGCCGGATCAGAACCTAGAAAAAGAGGCAGGCCGTATTATTGCCGCGCTTCCTAAAATGACTCCCGGAACACAGAGAGGCAGGGCCGTAAAGGTGCCCTATAGTATACCGGTCACTTTTAGGTTGCAATAGGTCTAAAATTGTTTTTGACTTTGTATATGAAAACAATTCGATCTTAAATTTCATTGAAATAAGCCATCAGTAGACTGTTTGTGACTTTTTTTAAAACATACCGAATAGGGATCGGGGTGATATATGGCTTAGAATTACTTTTCTAAAATTCAAATCCTAGACCTACCTGAATTAAGTTTCCTTCTATTGAATTGAAAAAACCCGCATTGAATGAAAGAAAGTTAAGCCCACTTGCCCAAAAACCCAAACCATGTGAGGTATGCCAGACATCCGAACTGTCGTTTGGAGACCAAACCCGGCCATAATCTAAGCCACCGTATACGCCAACCGTGATTGGTGCAACGGCTGTTATATAACGCTTTAAACGAAGTCGTAAATCCGAGGTCTGGTAAAAATAGGTCTTCCCTGCAAAACGTTCATCCCTAAATCCACGCAGGCCATTATTGCCACCAAGGGAGGGGGCATGATAGAAGAAATAATCATTACCGAAATTAGTTTTCACCTCACCGAGCGTTCCAAACACCAAATTACCTGACGGAATCAATTTGTGGCTAAAACCCGCCTTGAACATTAAGTAGCCAAACTTGTTCGCATCGATACTTGTATTGGCCTTAAAACCTGCTGTCAACCCAAAAACAATCGATTTGGTAGGAAAGTCCTTGGCATCGGCCAAGTCATACAATGCAGAAGTTTCAAGACCTACAAAGTTCTGCGAACCGAAAACCAGTTCGTCCAAATTTGCGGGGATGAAAAATCGGTCGCTCAATTCACGTACTTTAAACGATTCGTACAATGCTTTAAAGCGTAACGCATGATAGGCGATACCGGCACTAAATCGTACTTTTTGCATTCTGGAGCGGTAATAATCCCGCCCGAGATTGTTTTCTAGATTATCCGTTTCGTTGCCAATGCCAAAGAAATTGTTCGTGAAGCGGTTGTTGGTAAAATATCCATCTACCTCTAAATTCCATTTGGGAATAATGTTGGCAAAGATTCCGCTATATGATACCTCGGCGGCTTTGAAATTAAAATAGTAGTTAGCTGCCAAGCTATGTTTTTGCTTGAATTTATTACCGTTGAAGCCATTATAGATATAGGTATCGGTCAACCCTAAATACACTCCGTCATCGGTTCTAAAACCGATATTCGGCACAAAAATATTATTGTTCTCTTCAAAAAATCGCCAATGATAGGTGTTGGTTTTATAGACATCGGTCATTTGATTGATGGGGGTCTTCTCTTCGAATTTGGTCTCCTCATGCACCCAATCGTACACCCGTATGGCTTTTTTATCGAAAATTTTATAAGTGTCCTTGCCATATCCCCCAATGAGGCGGATGGTAATCCTCTTATCTCCCTCACCATTTACCTCGAAAATGTCATTATCGCCCAGACCGTAGATCCATATCTCTTTGGTAATGTTGCGATCAAAGATTCGCTCATACATTTTTTCATTGGGGTCGTCGGACAATAATCTTCGCAGTACAACTCTGGTTTTACCTTCTGGCAAGCGCGTGATTTCGATTTTATCATCTTTTTCGGTACCACGCAGGGCAACGATTTTGTCCAGATATCGGCTGTATTCAAAAGCGTATCGAGGTAAATTTTCCAATCGTTTTATCAGGTCGGATTTAATTTTTTCGGAAGTCCCATCATGTACTTCTTGCGGCAATCTATCAAATGCGGCAGCAATTTTTTCTTTTGTCAGGTTCTTTTGAATATATAAGGCTTCCTGTTCCCAGATTTTAGCATCAAATTCGGTCAAAACGGCCCTATCAATTCTATTGCCCGAATTGTTCAGCCATTTTACATTTTTTATTTTCGGTCCATATGTCTGCCAAGGTCTAGTATTCGGAACGAATAATTGTATGACTTTTAGAGCAAACCCGTCGAATTTCGGGAAGGCATTGTCACGATCACGAGGTACGGGCAAAAACTCTTTATCCCCATCCTCATCTTCATATTCGACCCAACGCCATTGATCTTGATGGCGGTCCCAATCGCCCAGAAGCATATCGAAGATTCTTGCTCGAATGAAGCTTTTTTGGTCTACGGTATACGATTCATCTCCCTTTATTTTTTCAAGCATATCTGTAGTGCTTTCAAAATCCTTTACTTTTCCTGGTTCATCTATAACCCGACGATAGCCCTTAAAGTTCATTTGTTCGTCGGAGGGCCTTTCTTCGATGAAATAAAGTTCGTTGCCGAACGCTTCGTTGAGGTCACCCAATCGTTCTTGTTTTGGGATATAAAATAACGATGGGCTTGAATGATTCACATCTACCGCACGTGCCAAAGGATTGATCACCAATTGCATATAAGGATGGGCCGTTGTAAAAAAATCAGAAATCACCTCTTCCGTAAAAGTGTCATCATAGTCATCTTCGGTATAGGCGATGCCCGGAATCTTGAATTTCAGGAATTTAAGCGCATTTTTTCGTAAAGAGCGCATTGAGTATTCTTTTCCATTATCATCTTCCAAGCGAATGGAGTATGATTGGTGACCACCACCCTTTTTAGTTACTTTGAGCCCCCCATATAATGTGTCGAGCACGGCCACGGGTGCCGTGACCGATTCGCCAAAATAGCGGCGATAGCGCTCTCCCCATAAGAACGTGTAAAATCCGGATTTGTCCGGGGCGTTTTTTTCGTCGATAACCACATCTTGCATCGTTTTCGTATTCAATTCGGGATACTCGACTTCGGTCTTTTTTGGTTTTAATTCATCCAATATCGGAAATGAGGTTTCCTTTCCATCAACTGTTATGAAAGTGACGCGCGAAGAACCATCCTCGAAATAATCAAGTTTTACGAACCCCTTTTCGCCATGGGTGAATTTTCCCTCAAAGGGCAGAGATCCCCCGATGGTGGTAATTTTATCCTTGCTTCTTTTCGTCGCGCTCCTATCGCTCAACGAACCGCTTATGATCTGATAAATTTTACCCCCGGTCAAATATTGTAGGCTTTCTTCATGACCGGATACAACGGTAATTCTATCGGAGGCTTTGGCATACGAACTCACCAACATCCGCAGATAATTGTATCGTCTTGAATTAAGTCTGTCGGGAGAGAAGGCGCCTAGGTCGCTTACGCCGTTCATTATACTCCCGATAAGAGGTAAGGGTGTTATGCTTCTTTTAAAAGTGTTTTTGCCGGCATATTCGCCATTGCTGAAAATAGGGTGGTGCATGGCAATAACGATATTTTTATCCTGTCCATCGTTGATATAGCCTTCCAGTTCTTCTAAAAACCTTCTACGTGTTACGATATTCGAACATTTCTTGTTAATATTTTTGATACGCGACCAGTTCGAGATAAACCATTTCGAATCGATAAGAATCAAGTCGAGATTATCGTTGATGACCTTATGTTCAATAGGGCAGACGTTTTTGGGATAGAATTTTATTTTATCAAGGTCAAGACTATCGATGTACTCCTCGACCCTTTCGATTTTTTCGGTATCGTAACTCTTCCATTCATTAATGCCTGGCAAGAAAATGGTATTTCCCTTGAAATTATCGGTCAGGGCAATCTGTCTATCGATATAGGCCTTATCTATCTCCCACGCTTCGTCTTGCCCGGAAATATTATCGCCCGTTAGTATAAGTGAACTATTTTTATTGGCCTCTTTTAGATATGATTCAAGTAGGGTTACCGTTTTTTTATTCGATTCCCCATACATATTGCCTAGTCCACCGGCTAAGTAAAAAGTATGGGCGATTTTCTTTTTGTAGGTTGGGGAAACTTCTTCCGCAGACTTGAATTGCGGAGCATAGGTTGCGCATCCTGTCACTACGAACAGGATTAAAAGTTGAATGAAGGGGTACTTGTAGCAACTGTACATAGTATGAATTAAGTGCAACAAATAAAAGTGACCAAAACACAACGGATTGATCACTTTCTAAATGTGTCGATTGGTATAGGAACTATATTGTATCTAATAATTGGCCTGAAAAGACAATGGCAATAATGATTAGTGCCAAAATAATTACGATCATCGCCGCCACGATTTTGGTCTTTTTATTTTTTTGAAAAATGAATTTTTCCGTACGGTTGTTATCATCCTTTATGAATTTTGTGCTTTCCTCACCTTGTTTCATGGTCTTTGGGGCTTAATTTTATGCAACATATAAACAATCTGCATTTTTATTGAACGCAATAAAATTAAATATTGCCCCATTTTATCAAATATACTGTTTACTTGAATAAATCATGTCTCAGGACTGAGATTGATGAAGCTAAACTTGATCTCACCAAGATGTTCTTCATGTATTGATCCTGACTTATAATCCCCCCAATCAAAACGATACGACTTATCTTCTTCACTATATTTTGATAAAAGCCCCGCGGATAACAGAATGTATTCATCCGATTCAATATTGTTTTTCAACAATCGATGGGCCGTAATCACATCTTCGCCAATGAGCTTAATGCGTTTTCCTACAGGTACCAATCCGACTTCCTCTCCGAAATGGAGCACAATCTTCAACCCCAGTACCTTGGGTATTAGATGTGACGAATCATTGCCATTGAATCGCGCCTTTAGTGTATGTAATTGCTTATAAAATTCGGTGTAGAAAAAACGGCACTGTTCCAATAATTCTTTAAAAGAGGGTAGATTACCAGATTTATAGAACAACACCGCATCGCCTTCTATTTCAGAGATCTTTAGACCGATTTCGTTCGAGTAAACGATATTGTTCAACAAAGAAGGAATTACTTTCGAACTCAGCTCAAAATCGGTTTCGCTCATAAAACGGGTAAACCCGCTGATGTCTGGAATACATAATAGGGTAGGTGAGGCTTTCATGTCAGCCATAATTTAAAGTTTTAATTAATTGAAGCGTTTTAAGATACGTTCTTTATCATCTTTATTTTCGATATTTTTCTTGATGTCGTCATGTAGGGCACCTAATTCTTGGTCGACAACGATTCTATTATCATCCGACACATTTGGCCTACTTGCCATAAATTGTAAAGCTCCGATAAGTTCATAAAGAACCGAGACATCATGTTTTGAATAAAAACGAATAGGCTGTACGATGATACGCATTAGCTCGGCCGCAGGTAAGGTACGATGGGTAAAAGTACAGTTTCCACCTTCAACTGGTTTCGAGATTATAGTCGGCATTTGCAAAGACCTTCCCACCAGAATCCCTAGTTTGTTAATGGCTTCGATCGCCGTGCCAGGGTCATTTATACCTGGAGACATTGCCTTTACAGCTATTTCCATAAGTTTTATCATGCCGCCGATGCCCTGGTTTCCCTCATGTCTATCGGAAGAAATGTGAAGGCAAAAAATAAGATTGTCGTATTCTTTATCCGTTAAGGCTTTTTCTGTTTTTATTACAGGGTCGCCCTCCCAAATATGTTCGTTCGCATAGGGTAGAACATCAATTTGATTATTTTGTTCTTTGATGGAATTTTCAAGCAGACTGATGTCGAATGCCTTGAAATACCCCGAGGTCCTACTTTTTATTACCGCCCAATTCTCGGTATTCAAAGAACATAATGCGACATTCGGTTCCGAAGTATTTTTTAGCTCACAATCGATTTTGAAGATACTCTCGTGAAAAATACGTTCAATGATGTTATGTATTTGAATTGCCTGTGAGATTCCGTGAATAAAATATACGAAAAGAACAATGCACAGAACTCCCGAAAGGGCAGCGAGCATGGTCGAAAGACCTAGCGAATTTGAATCTATGCCATAAGCGCCCAATGAGATTAATACAATGATACAGTTCAAGAGCGTACCGATGTAAATACCTAAAATAATCTGGTTTCTCTTGTTTGAAATCAACCCCGGAAGCAGTCTCGGCGAAAAGTTGGAGGAAGCTTGGCTCAAAACTACCATCACCATCGAAAAACTGAATACCGTCAAAGAAATAATGCCGCCTATCAAGGTAGATAGCATCGAGCGGGCTGTTTCAAAGTCTTGAATAAAAAGATATGGAAGTTTTTTCTTGATCGCGATCACTACTTCCCAATTTTCCACGCTCAGGCAGGCAATGGCCAGAATCAAAAAGACAAAGCTGATCACAACAGGATAAAATGCGATACTACGCAAGACCTTGCGATACATCTTTTTCAAAATTTTGAGAATAGTCTTCATTAGAGCATTGTTGGTTTTATACCAAGGTCAAAATACTTCAATCTTTTCTGATTATAAGGTTTAATCGGCCTTATTATTGACCGGATAACAAAAACAAATACTGATCAATCAGAAGTATCAGGCATTTTAATACGGTCAATCTTAAAACGGATGAAGCTAAACTTGCAATTAGAGTCTAAGTAATATTACCAAGAATTCAATTTGAATAGTTTGGTTGGTTGTATAAAAATGGCTTTGATACCCTAAATGTCAAGGCCATTTTGGTTTAAATAAAAAAAGGAATTATGAATATATTCGAGGCATTGCGTCATGATCATGACATACAGAGAAGACTTTTAAAAGAATTGATAGAAACTACGGGCGACTCTAAGAAAAGAGACGCAGTTTTCAAAGCATTGAAGAACGAACTAAAGATTCACGCTGATGCAGAAGAGCGTCATTTTTATATTCCATTGATTGATAGCGACACCACACAAGATAAGGCCCGTCATGGTATTGCCGAGCATCACGAAATAGATGAACTCATCGAAGAACTTGAAAAAACGGAATATGCATCGTCAGCATGGTTGAAGATTGCCAAAAATCTGCAAGAAAAAGTAGAGCATCATTTAGAGGAAGAGGAACATGCCATATTTCAACTGGCGGGGAAGGTTTTATCCGAGACCCAGAAGAAGACTTTGGCGACGGACTATGAAAAATATATGAGCCAAAACAGATAAACGTATTTTTCATTAAAATGAGTGAAAGGTTCATAGATCCAGAACTAATACGGGCCATTCGGGAAACGCCGGAGACGGCCGTTGAAAAAATTGATCTTGTCTATGTCAACGATCGGGAACTATCAATACTTCGCAAGAGGAAAAAGAATGATTTCACTTATGTTCTAAAAGGGAAACCTTTGACCGAAAAGGAACAACTGAACAGAATAAAAAGTTTGGTGTTACCTCCCGCTTGGGAGAATGTAAGAATTACCCATCTTCCAAACGGACATTTACAGGCAACCGGGCAGGATGCCAAGCATAGAAAGCAATATAGGTATCATCCGATTTGGTCAAAAGTTCGCAACCAGACCAAGTTCTATCGCATGGCCATTTTTGGGAAACAACTTCCTAAAATGCGTAAAATTGCGGATAAACATGTTGGCCAAAAAGGATGGCCCCAGACCAAGGTACTCGCCCTCATCGTACTACTGATGGACGAGACCCATATTAGAATAGGTAACGAACAATATGCCAAACGGAATCAGACTTACGGGTTGACCACCTTGCGCAAAAAACATGTTGATGTCCATGAAGAACGTGTTAAATTCCATTTTACAGGTAAGAGAGGGAAAGAGCATCAAGTGACATTGCGCAATAAAAAGCTGATAAAACTTATTTCGAGATGCGAAGAAATTGCAGGATGGGAACTCTTTAAATATTTTGATGAAAATGGTGAAAAACAGACCATTGACAGTGAAATGTTGAACGAATATCTCAAAAAAATAAGTGGTTTCAGTTTTACCGCAAAAGACTTTAGAACCTGGGCCGCCTCGGTGGTATTTTTTGACACATTGATGGACTTCGACGCGACTCACGCTAAACAAGATCTTCAGAAGAATATCTTGAAAGCTTTCGACGCTTCCGCAAAAGCGCTGGGCAATACGAGAAACGTTTGCAGAAAATATTATGTCCACCCCCATATAATTTCCTCTTATGAAGATGGAAGTATCGAGACCTTTTTTAAAAAGGTCGGTAATTCCAATAATGAAAAATATACAACCGCCTCTGAAAAAACAATGTTGAAGCTTATTCAAAGCTATAGGCCCAAACTAACTATAACAGAAAAGAATAAATAAAGAAGATATGAAAACCCAATTAACGGATGCTTGGAACAAAATGTGGGAGAAGTTAAACTCTTGGTTGGATGCCCTAGTTGTCAATCTGCCCAACATAATCATAGCCTCAATTGTATTCATATTGGCGATCATCCTATCAAAATATATTGGTAAGCTCGTCAGAAAACTATTGGATAAAACACAATTGCAGATTTCAATGAAAAACGTTATTGCCAAGATAGTTTCTATCGTCGTGGTTCTAATTGGCCTCTTCTTGATCCTTGGGGTTTTGAACCTGAGCAAGGCCTTAAATACTATATTGGCGGGTGCAGGCGTGGCCGGACTTGCCGTTGGGCTGGCATTGCAGGGTGCGTTAGCCAATAGTTATTCAGGTATTATATTGTCGTATATCAAGAAAATCAAAATAGGTGATTGGATTGAGACCAATGACATTGAAGGAGAGGTATTGGAAATCGACCTACGGGCAGTGACCTTAAAGCAGCCAGATAATAATTTAGTATATATACCCAATAAACTGGTGCTCGAAAACCCGATGAAGAATTTCTCGACCACAGCTCAATCAAGAGTGATTTTGGAGTGCGGGGTGGGTTATTCCTCTGACCTGGAATATGTCCGCAAGTTAGTCAAAAAGACCATCGTTGAAAATTTCAAGGCTGTCGAAGATAAGGACGACATCATATTTCTCTACAAAGAGTTCGGTGACAGTTCCATAAATTTCGAGACCCGTTTCTGGATCGATTCAACTTCTGCCCTTGAGGTGGCAAAGGCGAAGACCGATGCGGTGATTGCGATCAAGAAAGCCTTTGACAAGAACGATATCAATATTCCCTTTCCGATACGTACGCTTGATATTCCAAAACAAATTGAAATCAGTACTGCCAAAAAGGAATAGACCGCTTCTTGTGTGCTACAAATCGTAACCTGCCAAATCCATATTGCTTCTAGAATCGGCATTTATACCCTAATAGCATCAGCACGAATTTCACGGTTTAATTTGGATGATGTACGTTATTTCCCAAATTTTTGACGCGATACATTCCCTGATCGGTTCTTCGTATGAATGCATCAATTTTGCTTTGCATTGGACAAAGACTTGAAAGGAAGTCCTAGTACTTTTGAATCAGAAACAAAACAAAAAATCATGGACTATCTAGACATAGAGAACTTAGTATTAGGTGTTTCAATAGGTCTATCAGTTTGGGTGACATTCAAGTTTTTCGAGTCGGTCTTACAGAACAATATCACTCAAAAATTAAATCGGAAAAGATTTCAAAATATAATCAATGAAGAGAATAATGATTTCTTGGAAATTCCCTTGGAAGAGCTAATAATTGCTGATGACAAAGGAAGCAAAAAAGACTTTGAATACTTGATTCGCAAGGTCAGGGTTTTCAAAAACAGGAATATGTTCTACAAAAACCGCGATTTCCATTTGAAGAATGATTTTTTAGATCTTAATTAAATACTTATGGATGTAAACAGTGCGCATCCACCCCTAAAAAAGCCGCTGCTAATTTATAATACTATATTGTTATGAGTACTTATACCGAAGAAGTTGGAGAGAAATTAAACGAATTATTAGAGAAGACCTATGATGCCGAAAAAGGTTTCAAAAAGGCTGCCGAGAATACTGAAAATGCTCCATTGAAAAATTATTTTCAAAGAAAAGCACAAGAACGTTATGATTTTGGCCATGAGCTGAAAACAGAAATCAAGACATTCGGACAAGACGTAGAAAAAGGAGGGAGTCTCACGGGAACCGCCCATCGTGCTTGGATGGATGTCAAGGCTTTCTTCTCTGCCGATGACGCAGAATCAATGTTGGAAGAGGCGATCCGTGGCGAAAAAGCTGCGGTCGAGGAATATGAAGATGTTTTGAAAGAAACCAGTTTGCCTTCTAGTACCTCGTCTTTGCTTACCAAGCAGAAACTAAAAATCGCTGATGGTCTTGCAACTATCAAACATCTTGAAGATTTGAATTAAAATAGATTAAGATTAATGAAAAAGAGGGGTACGACTGGCACTCCTCTTTTTTTATACAATCGTTTTAAAATTGGCTTTCTTTCGATACTCTTTAGGGCTGCAGTGATATTTGATTTTGAAGATTTTACAAAAGTAACTTCGACTGGTAAGCCCGATGGTATACACCACTTCCGAAATGTTGAAATCCGAGGTGCGAATCAATTGCTCGGCTTTGATAAGACGAATATCTCGAATATAGTTGGATACCGTTTGGCCGTGCATAAGTTTAAAACCTTCCTGCAATTTTGCGGAAGATATACCCCCTTTTTCGCAAAGATCTTTGACGGTATGTTGAATTTCGGGATAATTACGAATATAATCGCTAAGCTCTTCTACGGTTCTAAGTTCCCTTTGACAGAGACTGGTGCTGATTCCCTCACTTTTCATTTCCTTAAAAAATTGGGCAATCTGATCCGACAATATTAAATTACTGATTCCCTCGAATTGCAGAAGGGATGAAAGATCATTGTTTCGAGTGCTGTGCCCCAGTTCTTTTAAAAGTTCGCCGATTTTAAGATTGTGATGGCCTAAATGGTATCGCTCATTTTTCTGGTCAAAAACCTCCAATAGGTCTTTTAGTTTGACATCGAGCCCATGAAAATCGCCAATGAACTTTTCTATGTATCTTGTACGATCGATGCGAATAAGATTGAAATGAAATCGCTCATCTTGTTGTACCAGTAAATGCGTCGTTATTTCTTTATTGCTGGAAACTACGATCGGGCGCAAGGGTTCAATGGCGGTAAATTCGTGGTCATCATTGAATTTTAGACTTGAATTGCCATTGAGGGCGTACATAAAGTACAGCACATCGGTCTCTGCCGTACCTAAGGTAATCAACGTGTTCTTTTGCAAGGTAATATCGATTTCCATTGAGGTCATAAACCGATTGAAGCAAATACACCGCACTTCTCCTTCGCCCAAATCATGGGATATGCCAAGGCTATAGATACCGTTCTCCAAAGTGATGTTTCCCTTTAGATGTTTTCTGAGCGTTTCGAGTTCTCGCTCGGTACGTTTAACATTAATTTGCATATCATTTTGTAAAATGGGTTGTAGTTCTCCCAAATCACCGTAAAATTACGCTTAACCCATTTCCATGATTATAAGTTTTGAATAAACTTTTAACACTATTGGGCACTTTTACCTCTTTTTAAGAAGTATTTCAAATGCTTAAAATTGAATGGGTTACAATTAATATGAATGAAAGCAATATCATTATCCGGTTTTGGCGTACTTGCAGTAATATTATGAAGTATGTACTACAGATTATCAAATATTGCAGAGCGAAAGGTGTTGGAAGAAGAGTTTGGTATTCCATTGAAGTACCCCGGCTTATATTATCCGAAGCAGATTATAAATGGTCTCGATGAAGAAACGTTGTTTATTATTGCCGCAGGGCAAGAAAATATGATTACTCCTGCTATTTGGGGCCTGCTGCCTGAAGAATTTATGGACGACTGGAACGTATTTCAGAATACGTTGAACACTTTGAATCTTGACGAAAGTAATTTTTACGAAGGTTCTTGGTGCGGTACCGCATTTACAAATAGAAGGTGCCTAGTCATCGTTACTGGGTTTTTTACGGCATTTCTACATCAAGGCAACGTTTACCCATATTATGTAAAACGGGCGGACAAAAAACCGTTCTGTATCGCCGGTGTCTATAATAGATTGGAAGATGGCTTTTTGACCTGCTCGATACTCACCACAAAAGCGAATCGCTTTACCGAAAAAATTCAAAATCTAGGTTCGCAAATGCCGTTGATACTTTCAAAAAATAAATGGAGCGATTGGCTGGATATAGATTTGACGGAGTCAACGGTTAAAGAAATGTTCGAGCATGTGTCGGAGAACAATCTGGAGGCGCACCTCATTGCCAAGGAGTTTTTCAACCAAAACATAACTTTTGATTCGATACTTGAACCCGTAATCTATAAAGGGCTTGCCCAAACAGTAAAGGCTTAGATTCTCTTTGTGGACCCCATCAAATTGTATGGCGCAATACTGCTTAAGGGTTTTAGACTTCGGGCTTACATTCTCTTCAAGTATGTTCTCAATTACCTCAATAATAGCCAGTAACCCTAAAACTTCGAGGCGAGTCATAGCTATCAAAAAGGGCACTAGACTTTTTTCTTTAGACTGTTTCGATATTCCGTCGGCAAAATCTTGTACTTCTCGGAAAAGATTTTTGAGAAATAGCTTCTACTCCTAAACCCTATGCCGTACACAATTTCAGATATCGTGATTTCAGAATTTTTTAGTTGGTCCCGCGCAATTTCCAATTTGATGTGTCTGATATACTCGTTGACCGATTTCGAATACAACAACCTGAAGCCCATCTGAAGCTTCTTAGGACTCAAACCTGATCTGGTTGACAAGGTCGATATATTTAAATTGTCTGACGTATTATCAACAATGAATCCCGACAATTGGTGTATTTTTTTAATATCTTCTTTTGACAAAGAATCGGGCAACGTCTCATCGTTCTCAAAATTATGGTGTTCCATCAATTGCATGGCCAAAATAAGGTACAAACGACCCTCAAGCGACAACGAACGAATGATACCTGAATCGTACACATTATTAAGTTCTTTTACCTCATCGGCAATTTTTAAGTTATAGCTGCCCAGATGATTGTAGGGCATCTTACCGTCACGGTCGTTAAATACCGCTTGCAGTACGTCATTTAAAAAATTGAGATTGTTATTTTTCTTTTCAAAATATTCAGAGCGAACAATGCGTATGAAATTCACCTTGACCGGAGTATCCTTTTTTATCAGATACCTTTTTTTGGTCTTTCTTTCAGGTGATATAATGATATTTTGATACCGTTCGAGATTGGTATAATCTTCGTGTCCATTGGAGCTGAATTTTATCGAACCCTCTGAGATAAATACGAACTCGATGGGCGATGCGTCAACAGGTTTGAAGATGATTTCCAAATCCTCTTTGAAAATCACGTCCCAGTCCATGAGTGATACGCCCCAGTCAAAGGCTATGTATCGAATTATGCCTTTTCCTATTCTAGTATCGAATCGTAGAGCGTGTTCGCCCCAATGGGATTCCAAAGTTCCCTCTAAGCTTACATTCAATTGTTGAAGAATTACTTCCCCCTCAATACCATTTATAGTTACGAATTGCATTGCAAATTCCTCCTTGATTTTTACAATGCAAAGAAATTGCTAAAGGAATTTTACGTTTAACATTTTTGAAACCATGTTTAACACAATTAGGCAGTTTTGTCTCTCATAGGTGTTAAATCCTTGTTATTCAATATGTAAGATGACAGGTATTAAGCTGATTTTGTAGACTTTCTATTTTTTCGCGCTTTTTCGGCATATTGTTTTGGTGAGACCCCAAAACGTTCCTTAAAAACCTTTGAGAAATAGCTTCTCGAATTGATGCCGATTTTATAGGTTATCTGGGTGATATTCAAGTCGGACGTTTCGAGCAGTTCTTTGGCGAGCTCGATGCGCTCTTTTTTCACAAATTGGTTTACAGAAGTCTTGTATAGTATTTTAAAACCATTCTGTAGGGTGTTTTGGTTCAAACCGACACGATGCGCCAAGGCCAATATGTTCGGTACATTTTCGAGCTCTTCCTTTATTATTTCGGCGGCTTCCCTAATTTTGTTCACCGTGGCCTGACGTAATATTTTTCTAGTTTCGGGCTCATTGAGGTCATCGGTATATTGCTTTAACTGATGCACAAGTATCTCATAGGCCTTACCTTCCAGATAGACCGAGCGCATGAAGCCTTCCAAGTCGCATTCGGTAAATTCTTCAAGAAATTTGGCGATATCCAAACTGTAATATCCTTTATAGTAGAAAAGGTTTATTCCGTTCACGTCTCTGAACAATTGTTCGAGATTCTCATCCATGTCGGCGATGAACGACTCGATTTTTTTTTCAAAAAGTTTGCGGTTGATTTCAAGGCTCAACATACAGACAGGTTCGTTCGCCGGAATCTTAAAGATGTGTCCGTGTTTACCGTTGCATGACACTATGGTACTCTCAAGATTTTCTATCTGATGTTCCTCTTCTATTTCTTCAAACCTATGTCGAAATCCGGCTTCCCTGTTAAAAACCATTTTTAAGGGCTGAACCAGTTTATTGTCAAGTCGAAGTTCAACCGGGTCATTGAGCCTACAATCTACTTCTAGGGCACCAAGACCGAAATCAAAAGTAGTCGCCTTAATGTAACCGGTACCCAGCTCGTCAGGTATGTCGATACAGATTTCGTTGTTCTCTTCATGGTAATCTACCTTTAAGATTCTGGCAATCTCAATGACCACATCTTGTGCCTGCATATCATCGATATTCAATTGATCGCCCATGTTTTGAATTATAGAATTTGTAGGACTAATATACATTATTAAAATGACGATATATTGGTTTATTCAGAAAGTAACGCAATTGGTAATGCGTTAATTTTGACCGTGATTCCGTTAAGGGATTCTTTCTATTTGTTAGATATTAGCTTGGTACGAAATGAAAGGGATTTTTATTTCATTTCGGCGGGAACTAAATATGAACCATTAAAATTTAGATTATGCTACGTTACACTATTATTTTTGTCGTTTTGGCCATTGTGGCCGCTATATTTGGATTTGGAGGAATCGCTTCGGGCGCTGCCGAAATCGCCAAAATATTGTTCTACATTTTCATTGTACTCTTCCTACTCTCGTTGATTTTCGGAAAGAAGAAACTATTTTAATCATTTAACACTACATATTATGAAAAAACTGATGTATGCCTTTATGGTTTTATTTATTACCGCCATAACCTTCACGGGTTGTAGGGAGACTAAATCTACCGGAGACAAAATAGAAGATGGTGTCGAGGAAGTTGCAGACGATGTCGAAGATGCCGCTGATGACGTAAAAGATGAGGTCGAAGATGCCGTTGATGACAACTAATTAGTATAGTTGATTTATTTGGTTAAGGCGGGTACTATGAAAATAGTATCCGCCTTTTTTTCTCCCCTTTGGATTCTTCTACCAGTTCGGCATCCTCGATTTTTTCAATGATGATTGTTTTCAGCAATTGCTCTACGCCTAGAGAAACACTATCCTTTTTCGGTAACTTCTTCTCTGGGTAGTATTTCAATACCAGACCATCGAAAAGTATTTGTTCGGCCTTTAGGGCGTTTTTGATAAAAAATTGCCAGTAGCTCAAATCTCTGACCGTCAATTGTTCAGTATTAAAATAGGTGTATGCCACGGCCGAATCTTGGCTTGACAACTCAACCTTATATCCTTAAAATTTAAAGTACCGTTCAAAACGTCTACATCTAAATTTTCTTAAGTAAGGTCTAAGTGTGAAGGAATTTTTGTACATATGAAATTTTCGACCCAAGTTTTGGCCTTTAACTGAATGAAAAATAAACAAAGAACGATTAGAGCGATGCCTGTCACCAATATCCATACCCCCTTCTTTTTAATCATCTGCGTTGCCTTCAATTTCGGCTAGCGGATGATCTTTTTGCCCCAATCCTACAATCTTTATAATATTGACGACGGTATTATAGAGCATCAAAACGACTACGATAAGAGCAGCGCTCAAGACGCTGGATATTCCCAAAGAAATGTAATACACAATGTTGAACCAATTCTGTGGCACATTATCCGATTCGGTGATGGGGAGATTAAACAGCAGAAACGCCATAATGGAGGCTATGAATACTATGGTATCCAATCTTGCTATTTGCAGTACATGCTTATAATGGTCTTTTTTTAGCTTCGATTTTGAATTTGAGCTCAATGCGAGAAGGGTAAGCAAGAGCGCAAGAATCGTTGCAGATGCCAAGGCTATCGTATTGCAAAGCGTATTTATTCCCGCAAGAGAATTTTTGATTAGCACCTTTGCTTCATATCCACTAAGCTTGCCGAGCATAAATGTTCCCAAACCAATTACGAACATTGAGATAATGCCTCCGAGAATTGCACGTTTGGTATATCTGCTCAATTGCATGAAGGATGGTTTATGGTTACAAGCTTAAAATAGACTATTGAACAACTTTCTGATCGAGGTTGCTACTTTTTAATCGCTCATTCTATTCGTCGATACCCGCACTATCATTTTCAATATGTTTTGCAAGGTCGGACGGATTTTCGACATGAATAAACTTTTTACCGATAATGGCGATGGGATAGGTTAATACCTGTGGCATTTTTTCAAGTAATTTCAGCCAATCATGTTCTTCGAGATCGGCATTATCCTTACCGTATGTGTTCACATAGTCGGGGTGGTCCATGTCAATTAAATCTTCAATCTCAAGGCCAAGACCGTCACTTATTTCTACCCAATGGCTTCCTGGTACATTTGTTTTGGCAATGTCAATAGTAAGAATTTTCTTTCCAAAGCTCTGCAAGTAAGCATTGGTTTGTTTGCCCAAAGAAGTGCCAGAGTGGTAATATAATATAACTTTATCTGCATCGGTCGCGATTATTCCCATGGGATTTTTTTTGAAAAAGAAAAATATTGATTTTCATAATATGTGATTAACCCTAATGAGTAAACTTTTGACTGTCCAGCATGAGTTAACTATATAGAAGAATCTCATGCCTTCTTTAAAATCAAACGAATGTTGAACTGAAAATCTCGATTTTGATAAAGTAGGGAACTTAAAAACTAATTCTTCGGCTCTTTGTAATCGATGAGTTTTTGAGGGCCTTCCAATAAAATACGCACGACACGCAATATGCCATCATCCGTGGTGGCAATTTGCCACTTGATCAATGAGATTTTTCCGTTTTCTATCTCGATACCGGTAATACTTCTCGGATGTACGCAACTACCATCGTTAAAAAAAGGAATATCGCCTGGTTCAGGAAATCGGGGCCGGTGTGTATGGCCGACAATTGTGATAAGGAGATTATTCATTAGAATCCATTTTTTGATACGTTTTTCTATCTTTATAAGTTCCTTATAGTTCTTCGCAGGACTCGTCGGATCCGCAATGCCCCAGACCTGTAGTGGTTTCCAAAGTACCCTAACTAAAAACCGGCTCCAACGCCAAAAGGTGTAGTTCCACCAATCTGCCTGATGCCCGTGGGCCAGAAAAATCTCTTGTTGTGTTTCACGGTGCTTAAGAACAATGGCCTCGTGATATGAAATTCCCTCAAAAAGTTCTTTATCGGTATTGTCAATAGGTTCGAAGTAACTTGATAAATGTGCTTTTACATACTCGGGATCCTTGTAGACCATATCATGGTTGCCCCATATCATATGTAATCTATTCCCTAAGTGAAATTGGCGCAAAAGTCCGTAGACATTTTTGTGCGCTTCGAAAATCGATTCGAAATGTATGTTTTCCCAGAGTTCATCACCATCGCCCAATTCACAGTATTGAAACCCTTCATTGAAGTAAAATTTCAAGGCATGAAAATAGATATTTCGGTTGTTCGCAAAATCGTCGGCAAAACTATTATCACCACGATGGCAATCACTGAATAAAATGAATTTTGAGGAATCATCAAAAGGCACCGTTTTGGCATTTTCGTACGCTCGCGACAACCTTAAGTTCGATGACATTTTCAATTTTTTATAAATATCCAAAAAAGCGTGCAATCCACTGTTCTTTTCTTTAACAAAAAACTAGTTTTCGTTTTGTAATTTTATCGGGAAAATGGAGACTAATTAGGCCATGATGAAAGGTAAGGACAAGGTAATGCCCCTGAAACATCTTATAAGTTTCGACAAATTGTTGAGGCATTATGATGATATGGCCAAAAGCGAAAACCAGTATTTGGCCGAGAGGGCAGAACATATTCTCAACATCCAAAAAAAGTATCCCGAGCTACGGGAAGGCTTTGAAAATGTCGAACTCCTGGATGAATACAAAGAGGTAATTGCCTTTATTTTACAGGATAGTTTTGCCGAAGTCTTGACCGAAAATGAGATAAAGGCCGCTTCTTTACCCTATTATGACATTGTTTTCAACTCTTCGGAACGCTTCAAAAATATTATTAAGAATGCCGGACCTAATTTCAAACCTGTCATTAGAAATCAAGAGGAGGGTATCGATTACATCATGGGGTGCATAGTCATCCTAAATTTCCACTATGGTTTCAAGCTTGATTTCAGTCGTCCTTTTTTTTATGATATTCCGGATGCTAATGGTATAATGCATCATTACAGAATTCTATATAATGCCGATTTTTTGGAAATTATCCCCACCGGTAAATCAAAAAAGATTACGCAAGAAGATGTAGATGAGCTTTTGGAGAATCCCAATAAGATTGAATTATGGATGGAAAAAATCCCTCCTGAGAGCTTTATTTCAAAAGGATTCGTCATTTCAAATATGTTCGATGTTACGGCCGAACACTCGATCTCTGAAATAAAATCAGAACTGATTGCAAGTAATAAAAGGGGTAGCGATGATTTTATGGTCGGGCTACAAAAAACCTTTCAATCCTTTTTCAGGATACAGGATATTCAGGTGGGCTTTGTTACCTACAATCCTAGAGAAGACCAGTTTGAACCAGTATACGGCAAGGGGATACATAGTTTCATTCTAAACGGGAAGGATGTAAAGGTTTGCAATGAGGCACTTTGTCAAAATTCATACAAGAAATTGCTAGACGAGAACGCCTATTTTACGATTGGCGACGTAGACAAGTACTATAAAATGTCCGAAGGTATGCGACCCTACAAAGGTCTTAAGGAACAGGGTATAAAGAGCGCCATTTTTGCTCCTATTGCTTCTGAGGGCAAATTATTAGGGGTTCTAGAGATAGTTTCAAGAACAAAAGGCGTTCTAAACGGCATCAATGCAAAAAAATTGGATGATGTCATGCCCTATATCGTCGCGGCAGTGCTAAGATCAAAGATTGAGGAAGAGAACCTTATTGATGCAGTAATACAGAATGAATGTACATCGGTTCACTCTTCAGTGTATTGGAGATTTGAGGAAGAGGCCAAACGATTCATAAAAGATAGTCTTCAAGGTCATCAACCAACATTTAAAGAAATTGTCTTTAAGGATGTTAAACCGTTATATGGGCAGATAGACGTGAAAAATTCTTCTCATGCCCGAAACAGAGCCATTCAAACTGATTTGATGATTCAACTTTCTGAAATCAATTTGGTTTTGGACCAAGCTTTTGCCGAACACCAATTACCCATTTATGAAGAGTTGATGTTTAGGGTGAACAACCATATCGACGACATCAAAGAAGTACTGCATACCAATAGTGAACAGTCGATCTTTAATTTTGTGGCTAATGAGATTATTCCCGTTTTCAACCATTTGAAAAAGGGTAGCGCTAAACTGAACAGTGCTATACTTGAGTATGAATCCAAAATCGATATGGGTACTGATTCGTATTATGACCATCGCAGAAATTATGACGAAAGTGTCATGATGATTAATCAAGAGCTGGTTTCTATTTTAGACAAGAAACAGGAAAATGCCCAAGCCATGTTTCCCCACTATTTTGAGCGTTATAAGACAGATGGTATAGAGCATAATCTTTATATCGGTAATTCAATCGTAGGTGACGACAGTTACGACCCGATTTACTTGAACAATCTTAGATTGTGGCAGCTTCAGGTCATGTGCGAAATGGAAAATGCGCATTACCAGCTCAAAAACGAATTACCGCTTCCGCTAGATGTTGCCTCCTTGATATTAGTGTATAATACCTCATTGTCGATACGTTTCCGAATGGACGAGAAACGTTTCGATGTCGATGGCACCTACAACGCACGGTACGAAATTATCAAGAAAAGAATCGATAAGTCGTTCATTAAAGGTTCTAATGAACGTGTTACCCAATCTGGGAAAATGGTCATCGTATACTCTCAAAAATCGGATGAGCTTGAGTACTTGAGGTACATCAAGTATTTGAAATCAAAGGGATATTTTACCGATAACATCGAGATTGTGGAACTTCAAGGTTTACAAGGCGTTTCGGGCCTTAAGGCGATACGGGCGGAAATCTTGTACAAGACCGAACAAAAATCGGAGAAGACCTATACCTACAATGATTTATTGAAAGAACTTCAAGATTAAGTCGGTAATTCTAGAAGACGCTCAGGTCCGAAATACTTCAATGCCACAAAAAATGCAATAGTTGATAGAATAATACCGATCATAAATACGGTATAGGTCCAGCGTAACAACTTATATTTTTTATCCAAAACGACCCCAAGAAAATAGAGATCCTTGGTCAGACTATTGTAAACATAGGTCTGGTCTTTTATCATTTCTTGAATAGCCCATTCATAGTCGGATAATTTCATCTTATGAAAATTACCGAAGAAAAGAAGATTTACCTTTTTGTCCTTCACATCTTCTTTGGTAAATTCCCCACTGGTGACATTAGGTCTTGTGGCCAATACCGACATGACCATAGAGGCAATACTGAAGAGCACGAAAATACCTGTAGGATATATGAGATAGTCATTACTGGGGTTGTCCAGTTTGGGAATCAGGTTGGTCAACAACATTGATATGATAATGGCATTCACCGAGAGTAGGATATTCGCTTTTGTATCAGCTATGTCGCTCAATTTCAAGTGATTACGCATGGTGACCCGAAACATGGTCTGTATACCTCTTTCCGGACTTTGATTTTTAAGTTTAACCTTAAGTTCTTCCTTTCTTCGTGTCTTTTTTTGTTTTTTAAGGTTTTTGACCAGTCTTTTAAGATTTTGATCCTTCCCTTCCTGCCAATTTTTCTTGGCATAGTCGGTATAGAAACGATGTTCGGTCTGAAACATTTTTATGTTCGAACTTCTCCAATCTTTTGCTGAAAAATCGGCGATGCCAAGAAGTGAAAGTTCTTGTCGTAACATTTCGGAAGTATCTGCATAGCTAGTCTGCCCAAAGTGAGATGAGTCTGCATCACGAAGAATTTCTTCCTTTAGGTTTTTGGGCTCATGTTCTCTTTTGGTCGCCATGATGAGGGCGCTGACCTCCTCTATCCTATTTTCTTCATATCCTTCTTTATTTAAAAATTCCTTCGCTATTTCACAACTATTCGCCTCGTGGTTCACGGTGCCTTTTGTATAACCGACATCGTGAAGCCATGCGGCCAAGGTGATTAACTCATTCTCCTTTTTTTCTAAATTGTGGGCATCCAATAATTCTTTAGTACTTTTAACGACCCTTTGGGTGTGTCTAAGATTATGATAGAGATAATTGCTATCCAGTTCGTTTACGAGCAGGTTGGTTACAAAATCTTCTGTTTTCGATAGCAAATCTGACATTACGTTTATTTTTGTTAAAGTGCGTAAATTACAAAATTTTGATTTCGAAAAGTATTCCTATGAATAAGCATTTTGCGCTTATTGCCTTCCTTTTCATATTCTCAGGATGTGCTACTTATAAAACGAAATATGCAAATGAACAAGGAAAGGAAGATGTCGATACCGATAAGAAAATTTCACATACTTTTTATTTCATTGGCGATGCAGGCCTTTCGCCAATTGGGGGAATGAACCCGGCTCTTCAATTTTTCAAAAAACGTTTAGATCGTGCAGATGAAAATAGTACTGCTATTTTTTTGGGAGACAACATTTATCCTGCTGGATTACCAGACCCAAAAGACTCTACCGTAGCATACAGAACGGCAAAGAACCATTTAGATGCGCAACTGAAGACATTGGATAATTTCAAGGGGCACCCCTTCTTTATCCCCGGAAACCACGATTGGTACACTGAGGGACTAGTAGGTTTGGAACGTGAGCAGAGGTACATTCAAAAAGCTCTTGATAGTAAGAAGTCTTTTTTTCCAGAAGATGGTTGCCCCATAGAGGTTGTTGATGTCAGCGAAAAAGCCGTCGTCATTGTACTTGATACGGAATGGTATCTGACCAATTGGAACAAGCGTCCCGATATAAATGACAAGTGCGACATCAAAAGTCGAGAGAAGTTCTTCGAGGAAGTAGAAGGAGAAATCAAAAAAAATGCAGATAAGACTACGATTCTGGCCATGCACCACCCCATGTTCACTTATGGTTCCCATGGGGGCCAATATACGTTCAAGCGACACTTATACCCTAAAGCGAAGATAGGGCCCTTGCCCGTTTTGGGAACTTTGATCAATGTATTGCGCAGAACTGCGGGCGCCTCGATAGCCGATGAGCAAAATAAACGCTACCAAGAACTGAAAAAACGACTCGTTACGCTTGCCCAATATTCCGACAAGGTTATTTTTGCTTCGGGCCATGAACACACACTGCAATATATAGTTGAAAAAAGTACCCCACAGATCGTTAGTGGCTCGGGTGCCAAACAAGGGGCCACGCGGCTGTTGAACGGAAGTGAATTCTCGACGGGAAGAATGGGTTATGCCGTTTTGGAAGTTTATGAAGATGGTGCTTCAAGAGTCCGTTTTTACGGTGTAGGCGAGAACGACAAGGAAGAATTTCTCTATACAACCACCGTATTGCCGCCCGATAGGGGAATCAATGAAAATAAATACGATAATGATTTTCCAAAAGAGGCGACGGCATCGATTTATACCCCCGAAGAAATAGACAAAAGTAATTTTTTCAAAGGACTTTGGGGAGAACGATACCGTAAATATTACGGTACACCGGTAACCGCGCCCACTGTTAATCTAGATACGCTCTTCGGAGGTCTTACACCAGTAAGAAAGGGAGGTGGCCACCAGTCAAAATCATTGCGATTAAGACATAAAAACGGCAAGGAATACGTGATGCGGGCACTTCGCAAAGTATCGGAGCTTTATTTACAGTCGATGGTTTTTCAAGACCAATATGTTATGGATGAGTTACAAGATACCTACTTGCAAGAGTTCCTACAGGACTTTTATACAGGTTCACATCCTTATGCCCCTTTCACCATAGGTCGTTTATCGGATGCCGTAGGAATTTATCACACTAATCCCGTACTATACTACGTCCCCAAACAACCAGCGCTTGAAGATTTTAATTCAGACTTCGGCAATGAACTGTACATGATTGAAGAACACGCGGGTGATGGGCACGGCGATTTGGCGAGTTTCGGAAACAGCGATGAATTGGTCGGTACCGACGATATGCTTGATAATCTTAGGGATGACGAAAAATACGAAGTCGATTCAAAAATGTATTTGCGCGCTCGCTTGTTCGATATGGTTCTCGGTGATTGGGACCGTCATGTGGATCAATGGCGCTGGGCGGAATTCAAAAAGAAAAATTCATCCAAGATTATATATCGGCCAGTGCCTAGGGATCGTGATCAAGCATTCTCGAACATGGGAGATGGATTCTTCATGAGTGTGGCAACGCGATTGATGCCTGGGCTACGGTTAATGGAAGGTTTCAATGAAAAAATCCGAAATGTCGAGGGGTTTAATGCCTCGCCCAAAACCCGTGTTCTCGATATAGCCTTGTTGAACGAAACCAAACGAGAAGATTGGTCCGAGCAAGCAAAATTTCTTCAAGACAATTTGACCCCTGAAATCATCGATGAGGCTTTTGAAGCATTTCCGGAGGAAGTGCATGATGAAACGATCGATCAAATCAAGGAAATACTGCTGTCAAGACTTGCGGATATTGAGAATACGGCCGATATATACTATCGTGTTATCAAAAAATTTGCAGTCGTAACCGGTACGGATAAAGATGATTGGTTTGAAATTGAAAATAAAGATCATTCCGTTGAGGTTACCGGATACCGAATCATAGACGGTGAACGCAAAAAACGTTTTTTTCATAGAAAATTCAAAGAGGATGTCACCAAGGAGGTCTGGGTATATGGTCTGGATGATGATGATCGTTTCGTGGTATCGGGGAAAAAGCACAATGATATAAGGGTGCGATTAATAGGTGGTCAGAACAATGATATCTATGATGTCAAGAGCAAGAACAAGACCTTTGTTTACGATTACAAATCAAAAAAAAATACGTTCAAGAATGTTGACAACGCCAAGGTACGATTGACTGATAATTATGATGTGAATACCTATAGGCCTATGCGATTTAGGGGTAGTACAAACCAAATTTTGCCCAGAATAGGATTTAACCCTGATGATGGCTTTAATATAGGAATCGGCGATACGTATGCCTTCAATGGATTTCGACAAAATCCTTTTACAGAACAACATAGTTTAAGCGGCTCATTTTATTTCGCCACGAACGGTTTCGATTTGCAGTATACGGGCGAATTTGCCAATATTACCGATAAGGCCAATTTAGAATTCATGGCGAAATTTACCAGTCCGAATTATGCTATAAACTTTTTTGGTTTCGGAAATGATTCTCAAAACCCGGAAGACGAACTTGAAATGGACTATAACCGCGTGCGACTTCAGACCTTGAGGTTCGCCCCATCGATGGTATGGCGAGGACAGTTGGAAAGTAAGATACGAGCCGGTATTTCGTATGAGGCCATTACCGTTGAAGAGACTGAAAATCGTTTTATCAACACCTTCTATGTGAACAATAACGAGGATAGCAGCAAGCAGTTTTTAGGGATCGATTGGCAATATTCCTATGAAAATGCGGACAATGCCGCTTTTCCGACCATGGGAATGGCGACCTCATTACAAATTGGATATAAGACCGAGGTAAGTGGAGCCGGTGGAACTTTTGGCTATATCGTACCCAGTCTTTCTTTTAATTATAAATTGATACCCAATGGCAAGTTGGTACTGGCTACTAAGGGGAAAGCACATTTCAACCTCGGCGAGGGGTATGAATTTTATCAAGCAGCTAGCATTGGGGGGGCGGATGGTCTCCGCGGTTTTAGAAATCAACGCTTCACCGGTAAAAAATCGTACTATCAGAATACGGATATAAGATGGAGCCTCGGTAAGGGTAGAACGGGCATTTTGCCCACATCATTCGGCCTCTATGGAGGATTTGATTATGGCAGGGTCTGGCTGGCGGATGATTTTTCGAATGTATGGCATACTTCTTACGGTGGTGGTTTTTTCCTAAATGCCGCGGATATCATTACCGCACAAATCGCATTGTTCAATAGTGTCGATGGCCCCCGCTTTTCATTCGGACTCGGATTTGGGTTTTAGAAAAAGAAGGTTGGAAATCGAGTCTGTGAATAAAAGCAAAACCTAATTTCTTATTTCGGAAATCGAAAGGAGTATAAGTTTCTTCCCTGATTGTCGCTCTCTTCATCGGACAGCAATAAAGTACTATCGTTCTTGTAGCAGACAGATTCCAATTGGGTACGTATCCCAAGGTCGATTTCTTCGATAGTCGCCTTTGAAAAGTCTTCAAAAGTAAAGTCCGACACCATCCATAGCTTTCCATATCCCAAAAGCATAATGGTCTTTCGGTCGAAAGATATATCGGCAGCGGTAATTTGACAGGTATTCCAGTCATCACAGGTTTTGATCCTTCCGATCAACTTTGCCTCATAATCTCCTTTTTCACTTGGCACACTATAGATGAGGGCTTCTCCGTTATAGGGATTTGAGCGATTCTTGGTAAAAATGTAAAGCTGTTGGTCGTGATAGAAAAAAGCTTCGGCATCGAATTTCATTTCCGAACTTTTCGGTGGAAATTCTTTTTGTTCAGGATATCTGAAGGTTATCTGCTCGGCGTCGATTTTATCACCGGGTTCAATGGTCGGGTTCGGTAATTTATAGATGACCAGGTTTTTTCGGTCGTTGTCGTTATTTCCAAAATCCCCGATATAGAGATTTCCTTTATCATCTTTGGTCAAATCTTCCCAATCGTGATTTTTGGCATTTTTAACTTCAAACTGTTTTTTGATTTTTCCGTCAAAATCAATCTGGTAGATATTGTCATTGTTGCCATTATCTTCTACAAACCATGCAAGGTCACCATCAAAGTAGGCAATACCTGAGTTTTCATTTAATTCATGTGGAAGTTTAGTAATGAATTCCAGTTGACCGAAACCAGCACATCCAGATAAACAAAATACCAATAAGAGAAATGGTATTTTTCGCATGCACTACCTATTATCGGCCAAGTCCTTATCCTTGGTCATATTAAGGTTGCTGATTACGAATTTCCCCAAATCCCTACCTTGTTTCACCCCGACTTCAACAGCCTTCCGATAATGTATTCCCCCGTACATACGGCTTATCGCCGCTTCGTCGGCAGCTTGGGTAAAAGAATCGAAACTGCGTACAGGTAATCCATAGGCGACCTCCGTATCGTCATCAAAAGCGAAGTTTTCACCGAAAATATCGGTCAAAGCTGTTGCAGCTGCTCCTGAGACCACTGAATGCCCACTAGTATATTCGGGAAAAGGAGGGGTTTGCAATACAGGTTGCCAGTTTTCATCAATATGTTGATTAATGAGCGTCTCTGGTCGAACCAAATTACTGCGGTATTTTTCGTCCCAACAACTAATAAAAGCGTCAGCGATGGCAATTGAAGTTTTGGTATAGGCGTAGACCGTTTTGGCAAAGTCGCTATCGGTCTTTCTGCTGGCGATTTTCGTGATACCGATCCAATGTGCACCGGGACTTATTTTTTTTGTTGCGAACATTAAATGACCTCGCGTCACAGAGACGTAAGGATTACAGTCCCAAAATTGGGCGATTTTGACCTCCTCGGATTCATCACCGTTCGCCGTTATCTGATTGCTGATATCATAGACTTCCTTTAGTTCTTTGTAAAAATCAGAGTCTTCTTCCATTGAAAAAGGTGGTGGTGGCTCGGGCTTAAATTGGCCGGCCGAGTCGATGACAAAAGGTCTTATTTTGTTCCAATGCGGTTCGATTCCTTCCATGTAGGCCGGTGGCGTGGGCTGCCATCGCGTAACATCATCGGTGTCTACGGTAAATTTGGGCATGGTACGGGTCTGGTTATAATTATCTTTGCTCATCCAATCACCTACATAATCGGCTACTTGAAGTCCGTAAGTTTTTGAAGCATTGAAAACTTCAGGGTTTTTACCTTCCCATATTCCATAAAGACTGTCTCGAAGGGTCTCCATTCGTTTTTCCGAAAAAATGAGTCGTTTGCTCAGTTCCATATGGGCTACCAGGGCGGCCAGTTCATAATTGACCGGTTTCGATGTATCCGGTTTTGGTATGGCTCCTAATTCTTCCACTTGAACCTCCAAAGAAATGTAATCATCATTCGCCACCGCGAATATATCATATCCCGCTATAATTCGGTAAGCGAAAATCCGACTTGCGACCGGAGGCGAAAAGATATCATGAATCATAATTTCGGTAACCTTGTCGACCGAAGCATGTAGTTCTTCGGGAGAAACCACGATAACCTCTTTTTTTTCCTCGGTCGTACATGATAGAAACAACACAAAAGCACTTATCATCAAAAGCTTTTTCATCCTCATTTAATATTTTTCAAACCCTAAAAAGCACATCGATTAAGGCGAATAGGGCTTAAATTTTGTGCCGACAAACTTACGTCTATTTTCTGCCTTTTTCAAGGAGTTATACGTGAAATGGTAAGTAAAGACTTGTGAATTAACATATTTTATTAATTATGATACCAACATACCTTTGTTGTTATGCGGGCACAATCTGGTACCTATTGTTTCAGAAAAACTTGACCAAATCATCTTATTAGTAAATAATCCAATATATTAGGGGTAACAATCAAACTGAAAGAAAAATGTTGGGAATACTCTCCTTTGTAGGCTTTACTTTGATGGTGGCCATTATTTCTTATTTTGCAACAAGATCTACAGATGAACAGTCTTCCGATGGTTATTTTCTTGCGGGAAGAAGTTTAACTGCAGGGGTGATAGCTGGGTCCTTACTGTTGACAAATCTGTCAACGGAACAGCTGGTAGGCCTGAACGGTAGTGCTTATAGAGACGGACTATCAGTAATGGCTTGGGAAACTTTGGCCGCTATTGCAATGGTGGTTACCGCGGTTTTTCTCTTGCCGAGATACCTCAAAAGCGGACTGACAACAGTGCCTCAATTTTTATCGGATCGATTTGATGTGACCACAAAAACGTTTACTTCCGTATTGTTTTTGTCTGGTTATGTTATTGTGTTGCTGCCTGTGATATTATTTTCCGGTGCCGTAGCGCTTAAAGGTATGTTCGACGTGCCGACGCTCTTAGGTGTTTCAGATAGTGCCGCTGTAACCATATGTATTTGGGGCATAGGTATCATCGGTTCTATATATGCAGTGTTCGGTGGTTTGAAGGCGGTCGCGGTATCGGATAGTATTAACGCAATAGGATTGATTATTGGAGGTATTTTGATACCTGTTTTCGGTTTGATGGCGATTGGAGACGGCAATGTTCTTACGGGAGTGGAAACCTTATACAACTCGAACCCTCAACGTTTCGACTCTACGGGAAATCAAGGGCAAGAAGTACCTTTTCACACCATTTTTACAGGTATGATGTTGGTACAGCTTTTTTATTGGGGTACCAATCAACAAATCATACAACGGGCGTTAGGGGCAAAGAATTTGGCCGAAGGTCAAAAGGGATTGTTGTTGGCTTCCTTTCTAAAAATATTGGGACCAATAATTTTAGTGCTTCCGGGTATGATAGCGTACTATTATTTTGAAGGTAGTATAGATTCAAATTCGGCTTATGGCGAATTGGTTCGTGCGGTCTTGCCCAAAGCTTTGGTCGGCTTTTTCGCCGCAGTCCTGTTTGGCGCCATATTGAGTTCGTTCAATAGCGTCTTGAATAGTTCGGTTACATTATTTGGCCTAGATGTATATAAACAACATATCAATAAAGAAGCTAGTGAACGTACCGTAGTAAAATATGGAAAGATATTCGGGATATGTTTGGCCTTGGCCGCCATGTTCATTGCACCGATGATAGCCAATGCTGAAAGTCTATTTGATTATTTACAAAAGATTAACGGTATTTACAGTATTCCAATTTTGACGATTATCGTTGTTGGATACATGACGAAGAAAGTTCCGGCAGTAGCGGCGAAAATTGGTATCGTTCTAGGCTCCGTGTTGTATATTATAAGTCAGTTCGTGCTTCCTGAATTCGGTGTTGATCTATACGAGCAATATGGTTTACATTATCTAGATGTAATGGCCATATTGTTTTTGTTAAACGCTGCGATTATGTTGATTATAGGTTATTTCAAGCCGAGAGCGGTTGCCTATGAGCAAAAATATACTGAACAAGTATCGATAGAACCTTATAAATATGTGAAGCAGGTAGGTATGGCGGTATGTATCATTGTGATTATCATCTATATAAGCTTTGCCAAATAGTTGAACGTAAATAAATAAGCCCCTTGAAAGCATTCAAGAGGCTATTTTTTGTAAAATAGTTATCTTAGATATATTGATTGATAATATTCTCGAACAATTCTTGTTTACCGCTCTGAAGTTCTAACTCCCCGTTGTCTTTTGCGATTTCGTAGAGGTCTTTGAAGTCGAGCTCTCCCTTTTCGAAAGCTTCCCCTTTTCCTGAATCGAATGAGCTGTAACGTTTTTTTCTAAGTCCGTTGTATTGTGATGAAGATATAATCTTATCTGCAGTGATCAAGGCTCTTGCAAATGTATCGGCCCCGCCGATATGTGCGTGGAAGACATCCTCCATATCTGTTGAATTCCTTCTGATTTTTGCATCGAAATTAATACCACCGCCTTGGAGTCCGCCAGCTTCCAAGAAAACCAACATGGCTTCTGTTACTTCGGTTATGTTGTTTGGAAATTGGTCGGTATCCCATCCGTTTTGGTAATCTCCACGGTTGGCATCGACACTGCCCAACATGCCGTGCGACGCCGCGATGGCCAATTCATGTTGCATGGTATGGCTGGCCAAAGTGGCATGGTTGACCTCTATGTTCAATTTGAAATCATCTTGTAATCCATATTGATGTAAAAAACCTACAACGGTAGCGCAATCAAAATCGTATTGGTGTTTCATGGGCTCCATCGGTTTGGGTTCTATAAAGAAAGTGCCTTTGAAACCCTGACCTCTTGCATAATCTCGGGCCATGCCCAAAAACCTACCCATATGGTCCAATTCACGTTTCATATCGGTGTTCAAAAGCGACATGTATCCTTCACGACCGCCCCAGAAAACATAGTTCTCTCCATCGAGTTCCATTGTGGCATCCAAGGCCAGTTTTATTTGTCCGCCGGCACGTGCCAAGACATTGAAATCAGGATTGGTTGAAGCCCCGTTCATGTATCTCGGATTGGAAAAACAATTCGCCGTTCCCCATAAGAGTTTGACACCCGATTCGGCTTTCTTTCCTTTTATATAATCAACAATAGTGGCCAATCTTTTTTCAGATTCTGCGAACGTGGAGGCTTCCTGGATCAAATCGAAATCATGGAAACAGAAATAATCAAACCCCATTTTGGTAATGAATTCGAAGGCCGCATCAGCTTTTGCTTTGGCCGCTTCTACAGGATCTGACGGTTGGTCCCAAGGAAAATTTTGCGTTCCTGGCCCGAAAGGATCTGCCCCTTGGCCGCAGAAGGTGTGCCAATAGGCTATGGCAAATTTAAAATGCTCGCGCATCGTTTTCCCGGCAACCACTTGATCTGGATTGTAGTATTTAAATGCTAACGGGTTATCGGAATCCTTTCCCTCAAATTTGATTTCTCCTATTCCCTTAAAATATTCCTTGTTTCCTATGAGTGCCATATTAGTTGTTTTTTAATAATTGGTGCAATTCATTCTTCCATTTTTGATAGGCTATTTCATATGCCTCCTTATTTTCTGATGGCTGAAACCCCATCACATAATCATTTTCCATAATCTGTTTTCCGAAGCTATCGAAATTGCCTTTGTGCAATTCGCAGGCGCGTGCAGCACCGATCGCTCCGGTAGTATTGTATATTTCTATTTCTTGCTCGATAAGCGTTGCGATGGTGTTGGAAAAAATATCCGACCGAAAGAGATTATCATTCCCTGCTCTGATGACAGAAGCTTTAATTCCATCTGATTTCATGATTTCGATCCCGTATACAAAAGAAAATGCAATGCCTTCCAAAGCTGCCCTGCACAAATGTGCCTTGTTATGGTTGTTCAGGTTGATATTTGACACTTGCGTACCCAAAGTCTTGTTGTTGAGCATGCGTTCCGCTCCATTTCCGAAAGGATGAATGGTCACTCCGTCGGATCCAATGGCAACGGATTCCGCCAATTCGTTCATTTCTTGATATGAATCGACATCTAGGTTGTTCAATAACCATCGGTACTGGATTCCTGCACCATTAATACACAAAAGTTTTCCTATGCGTAGCTTGCCTTTTTCATAATTGACATGGGCAAAATTATTGACCCGAGTACTTTCTTTACTTGAAAGACTTTCCGTTACGGCATACACAACACCGGAAGTACCACCGGTGGCAGCCACTTCCCCTGGATTAAAAACATTGAGTGAAAGCGCATTGTTCGGTTGATCACCGGCACGGTATAAAATGGGCGTGCCTTCCGCGAGTCCAGATGCCCGGGCACCTTCTCTTGATACCTTGCCCTGTACCGAAAAAGTATCCACGATTTCAGGAACCAATTTTTCATCGATTCCATAGTATTCGAGCAACCATTTAGCTACAGTATTGTTTTTAAAATCCCAAAAAATTCCCTCCGAAAGATTACCGATAGTCGAGCAAATTTTACCGCTTAATTTATAGGCGATGTAATCGCCGGGCAGCATAAATTTATCGATTTTGGCATAAATTACGGGCTCGTGTTCTTGGACCCACTTCAATTTTGAAGCTGTAAAATTGCCGGGGGAATTCAACAATTGTTCGGAACAATTTTCGTTGCCAAGATCATCAAAAGCCTTTTGTCCGATTTCGACCGCACGACTGTCACACCAAATAATGGACTGCCTTAGGGGGTTTCCATCCGTATCAACAATGACCAGACCGTGCATTTGATACGATATGCCAATTCCGGTGATATCGTTCGGGTCGATTCGGTTCTCGGCCAGTAGTCTTTGGGTAGCATTACAAACATGTTTCCACCAATCTTCGGGGTGTTGTTCGGCCCAACCGTTCTCCAAGGCCAACATTTCCATTTCCACATCGGGTTCACTGACCACGGAAACACTTTTTCCGGTAGCGGTTTCAACAAGCGCAGCTTTTATGGAAGAGCTGCCGATATCATATCCTATGGAGTACATAATTTTTGGTAAGCGATTTAAAGGAAAGCCAAGTTATCGTTTTTGTTTTGATGTAGCAAATGGTGGTTTGATTTTGGAATTATAAAAGAACAGAACGTAAATAGTTACTGAACTAATAAAGCATAACTAGTGAGATATACTACTGTAATCGCACTATGAACGACTTATCATTGCTTGAAACTACCAAAAAACCCCCATCGGGTAATTTAATGATCCTTCTCGCATTCAGAGCTTTGGGCAAGCGAAGATTTTCTTTTGCTACAATATCACTACTCTTTATTGAAAGTTGCCCACCAGAATTCGCAGTGCTTTGCCCTAATTCGGTGGTATAACCTAAGAAATTACCGATATAGGCTATTTCATCATCAGCGATGATTTCAAAATCTTCGATGGTACTCATTTGAGCTGCTTTCGGTAGGGCAATAGCCTGCGTATTTTGGCCCAAATTCATATAGGCCATCGAACGAAGTTCATAAATCAATTTGGTTTCAAGTATTTCTTTTTCCAGTTTTCCGGTCAAATCTTCAATGGAATTGATTTTGGAAAAATCCGTATAGCTCAAGAATTTTTTCTTTAGCGACGGTATTTGAGCGGTCAGTTTGTCCTTTGAGGCGAAGGGCACATCCGTTCCGAAGAAATCGTAAAAAATGATCGGGTCGACTTGTTTGTTATTGTCGAAATCGTCAAGATAAAGTTTTACCGGATGTTCTTCCGAGGCCTTTATCTTGAAATTAAGTCCTGCATTACCCGCCAGTATATCCGTTATCCCATTCCCGTCAAAATCTCCTATCTCAATGGTATTCCACATGCCATGGGTCTTTGCCAACCCAAATTTTTCGGTCTGGTCCAAGAAGGTGGCGTCGCCTTGATTGATCAGCACCGTAATGGGCATCCAATCGCCGACGATGATGAGATCTAATAGTTGGTCGTTGTTGATATCGGCCCATTGGCTATCGGTTACCATCCCGATTTCCTCTTGCTGACCGATGACGTATTTACCTGTGCCATCATTTCTCAGTATATAGCTCAATGGCGATATACCATATCCACCGGGCATAGAGCGGTTGCCGATAAAAAGATCATCAAATCCGTCTCCGTTAAAATCGGCTGCGGAAACACTTCCCCCGTTTGATTTGAGTAGCGGGATTTTAAGACGTTTGAAATTTCCATTGCCATCGTTGATATAGATACGGTCTTCTAGATAGGGGTCTCCTTCAATCTTATCGTTTCCACCGCTCATCACATAAAGATCAAGATCACCATCATTTTCGATATCGAAGGCGGTGGCATCTACATCCTCATATATCATATCCTTTCGCAAGTTGCTGTTTTTATCCTCGAGATAATCGCCGTTTTTTTGTTGAAAGAATAGGGCAGGTGACTGATATTTGCCCCCCCCGATAAAGAGATCATCAAGTTGATCCCCATTAAAATCAGCTTGAACGAGTGCGGGTCCTTCAGTAGAGAGCTTTTCGGGCATCAGGGATTCAATCTCATAGTCAAGAAATTTGTTTTCCATGTGTGTAAAAGGAAAAAATTCAAAACTATTCGAGACTTTCGTTTTATTCTCCGGCAGATTTAGATTTGATTTTCGTGTAATGGTGTGCTGTTGGTCAAGGGCCAGCTCTTTTTCAACCTGTAACTTGCCATCGGGCCATATAATTTTTATGGAATCGATTTTTACAACGGCTCCTAGACCAAAATGTAGGCGTTGAGTTGATGCGGATTGAAACCCTTTGACGGTAACGAGTTCTTTTACTAACGATGTTCCATTGGCATACAAATAAAGCTTAGCACCATGAGGATTTTTGTAATCTTCATTGCCTTTCAGTAAATAGGAAACATAGTGACTATTTACCTTTTTGCCACTTTTATTTTCAAGTAAAGTCGCTTGTTCATTGATATTATTGACCACTATATCCAAATCACCGTCGTTGTCAAGATCCGCATAGGCTGCTCCGTTCGAGTATGAGGGTTCTAAACCAGCCGTTTCAGAAAGTCTTTCAAATTCTAAGTTGCCGCTATTTCGAAAGACTACATTCGGAATATTGACCGTCGGCATTTTTTCGATTAACTTTTTCTCGATTTCATTTTGTTCATTCGTATCGTATTTCGCATAGTCAATGGTGCTGATATAATTGACATAATCAAGATCGTTCGGTCGTTTGTAAATTCCGTTGGTAATGAAAATATCGTTGAGTCCGTCATTATCAAAATCTTGGATTAACGGCGACCAACTCCAATCCGTTGCATGGGTCTCGGTCATTAGGGAGATATCTGAGAATTTTCCATCCACTTCCCCAAGCTGAAAAGTATTACGGGCATATTGATCTTCAAAACCGAACGATTTTTTTATTTGGCTGATCTTATCGGAATCCTCTCCAGCGGATCTTAAGAAGATTTCGGCGTCGAAAGGCATCATATCCAAAGAAAAAATATCCGGATGTAGGTCATTGTTAATATCTGCTATATCGACTCCCATGGTAAAACGGGTTGTGTGGTTTAGGTATTCCGATAATGATTCGTTAAAGGTTTTATCGCCTTGATTTATATAGAGATAATCGTTTTCGTGAAAATCATTTCCAACATAGATATCCAAAAAACCATCGCCATTAATGTCGGAAACAGTAAGGGCCAAACCATAACCCAAGGCACTGCTATAAATGCCCGAAGCCTCCGTAACATCGGTAAATTCCGCTAATCCCTCATTCAACTTATTTTCGTAGAAACGATCTCCCGCAAGCGAATCTTGAATTTTCCGCAAATCGTTATTACCATAACTTCGGGGCGTATGAATGGAATGGTTGAGCAGATACATATCCATATCGCCGTCAACATCATAATCGAAAAATGCAGCTTGGGTCGATAGACCTGAAAAATCAAGTCCGTATTTTTCGGAAGATTCTACGAATTTGGCGTCGCCTTTGTTGATGTAAAGTAAATTATGCGCTTTTAAATTTTTGTAGTTTCCTACTTTGGAAACATAAATATCCAATAATCCATCATTGTTGACATCTGCCATGGTCACACCACTTGACCAAGAGTCGTCTTCTGAAATTCCGGCCGCCGAAGTAATATCCTTGAATTTGAGGTTACCCAAATTGAGATAAAGTTTGTCTGAAGTTTGATTTGCAGTAAAATATATATCCTCTAAACCGTCATTGTTAATATCGCCTATGGCCACGCCACCACCGTTATAGTAATACAGATATTCGATGATGTTGAGGTCATCATCGTGACGTAGGTCGTTAGAAAAAGTGATGCCACTACTATCCGAAGGAACACTGTTGAAATAAATGGCGGCCTTTTCCATAGTCCCGTTATCTTTTTCGTCTTCAGAACAACCCCAAAGGAAAATTAGCATGCCCGCCAATACACAAAGAAGTTTTCTCATCATTCTAAAATTTAAACAGGGCCAGCGAATCGCTATTGCGCGCAACTAGAAGTTTTTCTCCGGTAATCATAAAATCCCGTATTTCGCCGTTCACTTTAAAACCATCACCGTCGTTATGGGTCTTAAACCGGAGACTCCCTAAATTTTCCAAATAGGTTCCGTATGAGGCATCGTAACGGCCAACTTCGGGTTTTGCACCATATAGATTGCCGCCCAATACGATGTCTTGGTCGCCATCGGCATCAAAGTCGTTTATGGCGATGGCATAAATAGGCGCGAATTGCGCTTGAAGTGGCAGTTCTTGTACCTTGAAGTTTAGCCCGCCTTCATTGACCAACATGACCGATGCAAGAATATTCACCTCTAATCGATTTGAGCCGTTGAGTTCTTCGGGAGTAAAGATATCGCCAATACTAGCATTTTTAAATGATTTGTAATCTGGAAACCGTTTGGTCAACATTTTCATTTGCTCGGTAAGATTATGCCGCAGGGCATAGGGATAGTCTTTTCCATCCTGAGAACGGAAGGCCAAGATGGGGTCTATGAATCCGTTACCATCAAAATCCTTTGAGAACAAGGTTATCGGATAGTTTTCAGTAGCTTTAAATCGACTGTTCAGACCATGGTTTCCCAAAACGAAGTCAATGTCGCCGTCACCGTCCAAGTCATTTTTTTCAATAGTATTCCACCAGCCTCTTAGCTTGGAAAGTGGGTTGTCGGCGTTTCTTGAAAAAGAACCATTTTCGTTTGTGAAAATCTCGACGCCCATGAATTCTCCGACCATCATCAGGTCATCATCCCCATCGTCATCGAGGTCTTGAAAAAGGGCGTCGGTTATCATTCCGATTGCTTTCAATGCAAAACCCTTCTCTTTCGTAACATCCGTAAAATTGCCTTTGCCATCGTTTTGCAGGAGAAACCCTGAGCAGGGAATCCCATAATTAAGTGGGACGATGCGCTCGCCCACGAAAAGGTCTTGATCCCCGTCACCATCAATGTCAGAGGCTATAACCGTAGAGGTACTGTGTACCGACGTTTTGCTCGGAAGTTTTTGATCGGACAATGAAAAGTTTCCTCTACCATCATTGAAGTACAATCGATCTTGAAAACTTTGGGAATATCTTGAAAACTCCACGCCACCGCTACAGACATATAGGTCCTGGTCTCCGTCTCCATCGGCATCGAAAAAGAGACTTCCGGCATCTTCTGAATCTTTGGTGGTTTCGAAGTCAGGAGTATTTTTTTTAACGAATCTATTTTGCTGTGCTAGAAATAAGGTTCCCGAATTCCCTTTGGAACCTCCTATATAAAAGTCTTTTTGGCCATCGTTGTTAACATCGCCTTCCGAAATTTTCGGACCTTCGGTGCTGCACATGTGGTGCAAAAGTCGGTCGCGGTCAAAATCTACGAATCGGTTTTCTTGGTGTAGGTAAACTATTTCGGAATCCATTTTTTCAAAAAGGGATTTACGCGCAAGAAGACTTTCACTTTCTACAGCCTTGGCATCTTTTTCATAAAGGGTCAGGGTTTGATCGACCTTCACATTTTCAATATGCGTAATTTTCCCCGAAGGCCAATTGATCGTTATTGATATTGGGTCTTGGGAAGGCAACCCGATATTGGGCCGAACGTCCATACTCGACTGAAAGCCTCGAACGGGTTGGTTTTCAATGGAAATGCCGATCGGGGCAATCTCGATCTTTGAACCAAGTGCGTTTTGGTTTTTTCCTTCTCCTATCAGATTGAACTTTACATAGTGTCCATGACCTGATTCCATCGTTGTGTTTTGATAAATAAAAGACGGCATATTAAGATTGTTGACCACAAGGTCCAAATCGCCATCATTATCTAGATCGCCATAGGCCGCCCCGTTCGAGAAACTTTCTTGCAGAAGTCCGGATTTTTCGAAATTTTCGAAATCCAGTTCCCCCAAGTTTTTATAAGCATGGTTCTTCTGCGGGTTGGAGGGAATAATATCAATCAATTTTGAATAATCGATAGCTTTATCGGTCATGATGGACCGCATGACCTCTTCGTTTGAAACGTACCTTAAGTAGTCTTGATCCGTAAGATCTCGATAAACGCCGTTGGCAATGAAAAGGTCTTTAAGGCCGTCGTTATCCATATCGAAAATAAGTGCCCCCCAGCTCCAATCGGAAGCTTCCACACCGCTCAATCTACCTATTTCACTAAACGAATTATCGGTATTGTTGAGTTGAAACGTATTTCGGGTAAATTGATGATAGTAATCGCTGTTCACTTTTAGTTTATAGGTATTCCAATCTTCAAAAGTGGTTACTGATTTTAACCGCTCATAATCGGAAGGTAACATTTCGGTCACGAATATATCGTTGTACCCATCATTGTTGATATCGGCCATATCGGCCCCCATTGAAGCACCACTGATGGCGGTTATCTGCCTTTCCAATTGCTCCGAAAAGGTACCATCCTGATTGTTGATATATAGATAATCACGTTCGAAAAAGTCGTTGGACACATAGATATCTTCCCATCCATCATTATTCACGTCACCGACAGTAACGCCGAGACCGAAACCGACGACGCTTCCGTAAATTCCGGCCTTTTCGCTTACATCAACGAATTTTCCATCGATGTTCTCCATGAGTTTATCGCCCCCCAAAAGATTCCTTTTTGGGCGTTCGTTGCGTCTAAGGTCAAAACTGCCAATGGCTTGATAGGAGTTGTTGAGAATATAGGCATCCAGATCACCATCTTTGTCATAATCAAAGAAAGTGGCATGCGTAGAAAATCCTTTGTCA
>CAYGPR010000019.1:52330-69385 GCA_964351985.1 uncultured Maribacter sp.
CATCTAAATTGTATTCGGCCGCTTTTTCAGAAAAAGTACCATCTTGATTATTTATAAAAAGTTCGTTTTGTTTGTTCTCTCCGTTGAGATCGCCAGAGTTACAAACATAAATATCCAAATAGCCATCCGCATTGATATCGACCATGGCAACTCCTGTAGACCATGGTCTTGAGCCGCCGACCTTTGCTTTTTCCGTGATATCGTCGAATTCGAGATTACCTTTGTTCAAGTAAAGTCTGTTCTGCTCTTGGTTCGAAATAAAATAAATATCCGGTAAGCTATCATTGTTTATGTCGCCTATGGCAACGCCGCCCCCATTGTAATAATTTCGATATTTATAAACGTTGAACGCATTGTCGAACGAAAGATCGTTGGTAAAACCAATACCGGTCTCGGTAGAATCCAATAGTTCAAAAACGGTTTGACCCTCGACGGATTCGGATTTTTGCGGTTTTGAAGTACAGTTTGCCAAGAGCACTACCGTTAGGAAACCTGCCCAGAAGCGGAATAGTGTTAACGAATATTTATTATTTTTCGAGTACATCCCTCAAGTCGTCTATTTTGGCTTTCACGAATTGTTCGTCGTCCAAAGGTTTGATGACCATACGTCTATTGCCATCGACTTTGACCAACATTTGCTTGTTATCTTTTTCCACGGTGATAAATGGATTTCCTGGATACCATTTTTCCAAAGAATCCTTAACGGCAAATCGAAGTTTGTCCGATTGTAAGGCCTTGTTCCAAGGAGACCAAAATTCATAGTAAAACTGCAGATCCATACCGTTCATGATATTTTTTTCATCGAAACTTCCGTAGAACAACATGATCATAGAAGATTTTAGGTCAGCACTGTCTTTAATGGGAAGTTTGTATTTTACGGATTGGTTCTGCGGCCCTTGAGAAATGAGCCCTTTACTGTTCAATTTCCAACATTGATCGAAAAATTCTTTCTTGGTCTGGCCGAACTTCATGCCAAATACCAGGGAATCATGAACAACACCCTTGGCCATTTCGTTTTTAACCAACTCTGAATATTCGGATCCGGCACAACCAAACATAAAAACCAAAACCAGAAATAGTACCGGTTTATTGGTCTTTAGAAATTTTATAAAAAACCGTTTTGTCATTATTTCTTGATACTAGTATTATTTTCTGACCCTTGTAATCAACACATTTGATACCTCGAATTTGCCCTTCAATACCAAGGCTTTTTACACTACGAACGTCATCTTTGAAATGTGGCCCAAAGATAGCCCATCCCTTTGAAGCATCATACCTTCCAAACTGTGGTTTCACCGAATATTGGTTTCCTCCGAATAATAAGTCAATGTTTCCGTCAGTATCGATATCGTTCGCCATAATTTCATAGACGGGTGCATATTGAATTTCGTTCGGAAGTCCATGTCTTATAAATGCTCCCTCTTCGTTATAAAACACGGAGCTTTCCAAGATTTTAATGTTCAATACCGATGCTTTTTGCAAAACTTCCTTTGAAAAAATCGATTGCATATCCGCTTGCGCATAATGTTTATAATAGAGGAGTTTTTTCTTGAGAGCCGGAATTTGCGAAATCAACTCGTCCTTATCAACGATCGGATAGTATTTGCCCTCTTTTTTCTTACAAATTATTTGCTCTTGAAAACCATTTCCATCAAAATCGGAAATATACATTCGCATATCGGGTTCGAAAAAGTTGTTGAGTCCAAGATTGCCTGCGATTAGATCTTCGTCGCCATCACCGTCAACATCGGAAACTTCCAAAGCTGTCCATAGTCCAAAAGTATCTTCTAGGCCAAAATTTTCACTTTGGTCGGTAAATTCTCCATCGGTATTGATGAATATTTTGATGCCCATCCATTCGCCAAGTACCACCAAATCTTCCAAACCGTCTTTGTTGATGTCAGCCCAGCGGGCATCGGTTATCATACCTATATTGGCCAATGCTACATTCTCTAAAGGCGTAAAATTGCCTTTGCCATCGTTTTCTAACAAAAAACCTGAGCCTGGTCGACCATACAGATTGGGCTTGTAACGCTCGCCTACAAAAAGGTCCAGGTCCCCGTCTTGGTCATAGTCTTCGGCCTTGACGACCGATGAACTTATCGGTACCGACATGCCCAATGAACCTTTGATTTTATTAAAATTACCGCCATCGTTTTTATAAAATGAATCGTTCAAGGCGGTCGAGTAGGGGGAAAATGCCTTGCCGCCATGACAAACATATAAATCTAGATCACCATCGTTATCGGCGTCGAAAAATAGGGCATCGGTATCCTCAGAACCGATATCGCTAGCGAATGCAGCACTATTTTTCAAATAACCTTCACTAGAGGAAACAAATAAAGCTCCGGATTGATTCTTTGCTCCCCCAATAAAAAAGTCGGGTACCCCATCGTTATTTATATCATCCGCGGCCAAGGCTGGCCCTTCATTGCTGAACATCTGTGGCAAAAGACGTTCATTGTTAAAATCGATATATTCGTTTTCATCATGTTCAAAATCGAATAATGGAGAAATTAGTTCAGTAATTGAGGATTTTATAATGTCATATCCTGATACGGATAGTGGTATGGAATCCAGTTTTTGTACGATGTGGACTTGGTTGGTTGACAGGTTGGTTTTAGAAGATGTTGTGCCATCTGGCCATGTAATCCAAAGCGTATCTATTGTTTGGGTTTTTCCAACCCCGAAATGAATGCCATCGGCAACACTACTCTGAAAGCCACGAGAAACAAAGTTTTCGCCATATGCCACTTGGTCACCATATTTTATTTTGGCTTTTGCACCAACCGCATTCGGATTTTTACCCGGTTGAATAAATTTCATAATAATCCCGTGATGTGTCAAAGCATCTGATTTGTTCTCATAGATAAACGAGGGCATATTGACATTGTTTACTACCAGATCCAGATCACCATCATTATCAAGGTCCCCGTAGGCACTGCCATTACTAAAACTAGGCTGGTTCAAGCCCCAGTCCATGGTCTTGTTTTCAAAATCGAAAGCACCTAGGTTTTTAAAAGCTGCATTGGGCACTGGTTGGGAGGGCATAGCATCGATTAGCCCTGTAATCGCATTTTTTTGATTGTTTTTAATTCTGTTGCGCACCGTTTCCTCATCGGCATCATAAGTAAGATAATCGCGGTCAAGCAAATCTTTATAGATACCGTTGCTAATAAAGATGTCTCGAAGTCCATTATTGTCCATATCGAATAAAAGGGCACCCCAACTCCATTCGGTCGCCGCTACATTGGCTTGTCTTCCGACTTCAAAAAAGCTTCCATTCCCTAGGTTTCGCTGTAACGTATTTCTGGGAAATTGATTGAAATACCCTTGTTTGATGGCGAGTTGTTGCTTATCCCAAGACTCGAACAGGGTCTTGGTCTTTTTTCGTTCTTCACTGGCAGGAAGCATTTCCGTCACTACCAAATCGGTCAATTGGTCATTGTCAAGATCGGCCAAGTCCGCGCCCATGGATCCCATGGAAATAGATCCAAAATAATCTTCTAGCCGCTCCTCAAATTTCCCGTTCTTATCGTTTATATAAAGGTAATCTCGTTCAAAAAAGTCGTTTGAAATAAAAATATCGGTCCAATCATCATTGTTGAAATCCCCTAAGGTAATTCCGAGTCCGAATCCAATTTTGCTGGAATAGATACCTGCTTCTTCGGTGATATCAGTAAAAGTTACCCCATCGTTTCTTAAAAATTTGTTCCCATTGCCACCTTCATCGGGAATTTTGCGCTGGTCTTTTATTAAATCAAAACCCCCGATAGATCGTAACGAATTGTTCAGCACATAGGCATCCAAGTCGCCGTCTCTATCATAGTCGAAAAAAGCGGCATGTACCGATAGACCTTCCACATCGAGTCCATATTCCTTTGAAGCTTCGGTAAAAGAAATTTGTCCTGAGGCATCGGGGCCATTATTGATAAAAAGCTCGTTATGGCGATTTTTACCTTCGGGTTTGCCGGATTTGCAAACATACAGGTCAAGATAACCATCACCATTAATATCGGCAAAGGTGGCGCCAGTAGACCATACATCAGGACATGTCACGCCAGCTTTTTCCGTGATGTCCTCAAATTTCCAATTCCCCTTGTTCAAAAAGAGTTTATTATCGACCATGTTGCCCGTAAAATATACATCTTCAAGACCATCATTGTTGACGTCACCAATCGCTACGCCACCGCCGTTATAAAAATTCCGGTAGACGTATGGGTTGAAGGCTTCGTCGTAGCTAAGATTATTCTCAAAGGATATGCCAATAGAAGAATCCCTCAAAGCAAAAAGCGGATTAACTTCTTTAGAAATATCTTCTTTTTTACTGCAAGAAACATGAAGCATAATTATAAAGATCCAGAAATACTTCATCAATTATAAATGGATAAAAAAAGGGTTGTTCTTTTCGGAACAACCCTTGCAATTTAATAAACCTTCTAAATTAATAGCCCGGGTTTTGTGTTAAAGAACCTCCTGAGGCATCGATTTGCCCTTGAGGAATCGGGAACAATCTTTTGTTCGGATCTGAATCGGTTTTCTCCCACCATTGGTCTTCGTAGGTTCCGAAACGGATTTGATCTGTTCTACGGCTTGACTCTTGAAACATCTCCTTACCACGTTCGGCCAAGAAAGTAGCAGCGTCCATAGTGGTCAATGGCGCAGCACCAACCCTTGCACGTAGCACATTGACTTCAGGTAAGGCAAGGCTCCAATCTCCCGCGGCACGTGAAGCGGCCTCGGCGTGCATCAAATGCACATCGCCCAAACGAACGATTGGGTAATCGTTGTTCATATTCTGTCGTTGGAAGACGGCAAAACCAAATTTACCCATACGTACACCACCATCTCTTTTCGCGTTCGGCTCCAATTCATTGACGGGTGGTTTGTAATCGATAACAAGGTCATCATCATCCGCGGCATAGTCTAACAATGGGTTTCCACCAAAATCGGTCTGTGGGCCTTGTAAAAAGTTCATTTGTCTGCGTCCGTCATCGGTGCCATGGCTGTTATAAAACTCTTCTAGAACAACAAAACCGTTCCATGGTTGTGCATCAAGACCCCAAGTCAACTGACTTGGTCCGTGCAATGTCATCATATTGAAGTTCATACCACCATTGGCCGTGTTGTTTTCGTCAAAATCGACCGCCCAAATGATTTCAGGATTGCCCTCGTTATTCGGTGCAAAAATGGCCGAATAACCTTCTAAATTTTCAGGATCGGAAGGCACCTCTGGTCTTTTGGCTAAATTGGGCACCGTGCAACCTGCGCCGCACAATTGATACGGACTGTTATCCAAGATGTATGACGTTGCCCATTCTGCTTCCTGCCATCGGGGCGTACCTGTATACGTTTCAGCATTAAGATACAATTTGGCAATAATGGCCAAAGCTGCATATTGGTTGATACGGTAGTTATTGACTTCTGTAGTTAACGGGCTACCCGAAAGATCCAAACTTGCGGTAATCGCGGGAACGCCCAGAGCGCCTAAAAGTTCAGCTTCTACAAAATCGAAAACCGCTTGACGATCTGATTGTGGCGCGTCTGCCCCCGGCGCGGTAATCAATTTTACCCTTCCAAAACCATCCAATAACCTCCAATATAAATAGGCACGCAATGCCCTGACTTGTGCCGTTTGATTTGCATCAAGGCTACCTGCCAATGAAGTGTTACATTCTCCGATACCTGTATACGATTGATTCCAAAGTTCATTGATACGGTCATGGGTAGATCCGTAGGTATGACGATGTAATTGAATCCAAATACCTCCATCGAACCAGTCACCCCCTTTTTGGGTTACGGCAACTGCATCACTGGTCACGGTCTGGGTCGCAAAGAACCCTGTGTTACTGGCAGTTCCTGATTTTAATCGGTCAAAGGGAGCCAAAAGAGCACCGCCTCCGCCTCCGCCTGCACCCACAGAGATGCCATCATTTGAAAATTGCTGATCCTCCACAAAAGAATCCTCCAATTCGTCCTCTAAGTCCGTACACGAAAATGCTATGAGCACGGTACTGAGAAGTGTTAATCTAATTAATCGTTTCATAGTTTTTTTTTTAAAAGTTAATATTTAGACCCAAGGTAAATGTGCGTTGGGTAAAATAGTTGTTTCTTCGGTCGATACCGGGTGCAAGAGCGTTAGCACCGTTTCCACGAATATTGGTGTTGGCACTAGCATTTGCTCCAAAATCTTGTAAAGCTGGTTCAGGATCCGTACCTGAGTACCCGGTAATGGTGAACAGATTCTGCCCCGTTAACGACAAGCGAACATCTTTTACAAAACTTCCATTGATATCAAAATTATATCCTACGGACAAGTTTTCCAATCGTACAAAATCCGCTTTCTCGACATAGTACGAACTGAATTGCGCCGTTTTAATATCAGGTCTAGCAAATTTGGTATTAATATAGTTATACGATGCCTGAGAACCAATAATGGGTTCGTAGAACGCACGGAACGTGTTTACCAAACTATGACCGAAAACGCCTCTGAAGAACACATTGGCATCCCAATTGCCGAAAGTCAACTGGTTCGTCCAGCCTAATTCAAAATCAGGGAAACCGGTACCCAATACTTCAAAATCAGCTTCTTCCAATAGGGCGCTTCCCTGGTCGGTAACCAGTTGGCCGTCGCCATTAATATCCTGTAGTAATGGCGTTCCTGCCGCATCGACTTCACCGGTAAAGACAGGTCCCCAAATTTGGCCGACTTCCTCACCTTCACGTACCAAAATCACATTGGTATTGTTTTGGCCCGGTGAACCAAGGTTGGCTATGACCTGATCTCCTTGTGGGTTTTCTTCCAAGGTCGTTTTGTACGTAGAGAAGACCAAGCCCGTATTGTAGTTTAGGTTTTCAGTTTTGACCGCATCATAATTTACGGTAAGTTCGACACCATTGGTTTTGATTCTACCTGCGTTCTCATAGCGCTGGCTAATACCTCCAAAAAGTGCCGCATCTACGTTGACCAGACTAATAAAATCTTTTATATTACGGTTGTAGATATCCAAAGTTGCGGAAAGTCGATTTGTAGCGTACTCTAGTCCAAAGTTAAGTTCTCCTTTCTCTTCCCATTTCAAGTCTGGGTTTGGTGCCCTGTTCCCCTGACCTGTACTGGAACCATCCGAACCACTTGATCCGGGATTCACGGTAAATACAGTTTCAAATAAACCTACCTCTGGCGGAATCGCTCCTGTAACACCATAGCCAATTCTAGCTTTTAACAAATTTACATTTTCCAATTGCAAGTATTTGTTGAGGTCGGCACCTACAGCTACTGAAGGGAAAAGACCCCATTGATTACCTTCACCAAAACGGCTAGAACCCTCACGTCTAAGAGAAGCATTGAAATAAATGGCATCATCGAAAGTTGCATTTACCCTACCAAAGAAGGCGACAATACGATCTCCATCGGCTCTGTCGCTATTTGCTTGTATACGACCTGCCTCTCTAAGATCCTGTGCACTTTCAATATTGTTTCTCCAGTCGAAATTTAGTCCTGGAGGGAAATCCCCTAACTGAAAGAAATAATTATTGAAATCGTTTTCCTGAAAGGAATAACCACCGGTCAGCGTAAAACTGCCCAGATCACCTAAGGTGTTGGTGTAGGTTGCAAAAGTCTCCAACAGAAGAAATTTTTGTTCCTGATTGTAGAAACTTGCAAGACCACGTGCCGTGGGGCTAACAGCATTTCCCCTGAACAATAAGGTAGTTGGATAGAATTGAGAGCGATCCGTTTTAATGTTCTGTTCCGCAAAGTTGACGTTCATCGCGAAATTATCGGTGAACCGGTAGTTCAGATTGATGTTATAACTCAGCGTACTCGCGGTCTGATCGTTCTGGGCCTGTCGAGCTATAGATGCGGGGTTGAAGCTGTCAAAAAGTCCTAATGTTTCAAAGAACCCTCCATATTGAGATGTGGCAAAAGGAAAAGGCGCATCGTTACCAAATACAGGTGCAGTAGGATTATAAGTAACCGCATAGCGCAGTGCCTCGGTATAGCCTAATTTACTTTCCCTAGAGGTCAGCGCTGTATTGAAATCAATTTTCAACTTGTCATCGAACAAACGGCCCGAAAGGTTGGTACGTGCGTTGAACTGGTCGAAACCAGAGTTATATAGAATACCATCGGCACGTCTAAAGTTGGTTGAAACACGATAGGTAACATCGCTCGTACCCCCAACGGCAGCTATATTATGTACTTGAGAATAACCCGTCTGGGTAACTTCGTCGATCCAATCAGTATCACTACCCAAATCGTTACCACCAGCCGTTAGAAATTCGCTACCGGTCATAATATCGATTTGATTGGCAATACTAGAAGTAGCAAATTGGCCGGCATAACTTAGCTGTAATGGTTGACCTGTTTTACCAGACTTGGTAGTTACCAATATTACACCACTCGAACCTCGAGTACCATAAATCGCTGCAGCGGAACCGTCCTTTAATACGGTAATGTTGGCAATATCATTGGGATCCACATTATTCAATGACCCACCTAAAACTCCGTCGATAACGACCAAGGGTTCTTGATTACCACCGATAGTCGATAAACCTCGCAAGCGAATCGTTGCATTGCTGTTAGGGTCACCCCCTTTGTTGACAATAGTCATACCCGCTACTTTACCTTGTAGCAATTGGGTTGGATCGTTAACGGTGCCCTGGTTGAAATCTTCTTCACCCACACTGGTTACCGCGGTAGTAATCTCCTTTTTCTGTTGGCTACCGTAACCCACAACGACCACTTCTTCCAATGCCTGGGCATCTTCTTCAAGGGTTACGTCGATAGTAGTTTGGCCGCCAACGGGTATTTCCTGTCCTTTGAAACCAATGTAACTGAACAAGAGAACGGCATCCGCATCACTGACCGTCAGTGTGTAGTTACCATCAAAATCTGTTTGTGTACCGTTCGTTGTTCCCTTTTCTACCACACTGGCACCCGGTAGGGGGCCGTTGGCGTCGGAAACGGTTCCGGCCACTTCTTGGGCCTGTACGAAACCGAAGCATAGAAATGCCCCTAGCATCAGCAAGCTTTTTAGCAGTGTAATCTTCATAAAAAGTTAGTTTTAAGTTGAGTTAAAAATCAAGTAAAAAATGAAATTATGTAAATTTTATGTTAAACCATGATAAATCATAGAAAAAGAAACCACTATAACGGTTTCGTGTTCATAACTTTCAGCAATATCACATTGATACATTGGCCTATCTCCAATTATCTAATTCATAATAAATAGCCGCTGAAGATTGGGAAAACGCAATTTTTTGATAAATATAGCATTTTTTGATCGTCTTAAAAATTTTAACATATTGATGCTTATCTTGCAACATATTTAAAATAAGGCGCAAGATTCTTCCCTTGAATTTTTTAATATATAGAAATTTCTTAATGCGTATCACGATATTTCAAGCTAACTAAGAATTGAGAAAGAAAATCACATTAAAAGATATTGCACGCGAACTTGAAGTGTCTATTTCTACCGTATCGAAAGCACTGAAGAATAGTGACGAAATAGGAAGGAACACCAAGGAAAAAGTACAGGCCTTTGCCAAACTCTACAATTACAAGCCCAATAATATTGCAATAAGCCTCAAGAACAAACAGACCAAGAATATTGGTGTTATTATACCTGAAATAGTCCATCATTTTTTTATGACCGTATTTAGGGGCATTGAGAAATATGCCAATACCCAAGGGTACAATGTAATCGTATGTGTTTCGGACGAATCGTTCGATAAAGAGGTTCTCAATATGGAACTTTTGGCCAATGGCAGTGTCGATGGTTTTATTATGTCATTATCAGCTGAAACGGAACAGAAAAAAGACCTTCGCCATATAAACGAAGTTATGGATCAGGGTATACCCTTAGTTTTATTTGATAGGGTTGCCGACGAAGTTGATTGTGACAAAGTTGTTTTAAACGATTTTGAAATAGCTTATCAGGCGGTTTCAAAATTAATCGCGCAAGGAAGAAAGCATATCGCCTTGATAACTACCGAAAACTATTTTAATGTGAGTGTCAAAAGGGCCGAAGGCTATCGAAAGGCCTTGGTGGATAATGGAATCAAAGTGGATGAAAACCTGGTTCTTACGTTGCCCTATAAAGAAATCGATGAAACGCCGATACAAAATTTTTTCGATGAAAACGAGGTGGATGCGGCATTATGCGTTAATGAGTTGTTTGCCGTGATATGTATGGGTGTTGTCCAGGAGAAAGGACTTAAAGTGCCGCAAGACATTGCCTTTATCGGTTTTACCGATGGTATTCTCTCCAAATATTCCAGACCCACTTTAACCACGGTTGCCCAGCATGGAGACCGTATGGGTGAAGTTGCTGCTAAAATGCTCATTGAAAAAGTCGAGAATGAATACGATGAGAATCAAACATACCGAACGGAGGTCATAGAGGCCACCATCGTTGAACGGCAATCCACCATAAACTAATTTCACACTTTAAGTAAAAATGAAAAGAACCGGATTTATATTCGATTTGGACGGTGTTATCGTAGATACCGCGAAGTATCACTATTTGGCTTGGAAGAACTTGGCCGATGAACTAGGTATCGAATTTACTGAGCAGGATAATGAACGGTTCAAGGGCGTAAGTCGAAAGCGGTGTCTCGAAATTTTGCTTGAAATGGGACGTCTTGAAGCTTCACAAGAACAAATCGATACATGGCTCAAAGAGAAAAATGAGGATTATCTATCATATATCGATAAAATGGACGAATCTGAGATTTTACCAGATGTAACGAAGGTTTTGGACTATCTCAAAGAAAAAAAAATATCAATGGCACTCGGTTCCGCAAGTAAAAATGCAAGACCAATTTTGGAGAAGGTGAACTTATTATCGTATTTTGAAACCTTGGTTGACGGTAACAGCGTAACAAAGGCAAAACCTGATCCCGAAGTATTTCTCATAGCGGCTAAAAATTTAGGTGTGGCCCCAGAAAACTGTGTGGTTTTCGAAGATGCCTTAGCAGGAGTTGAGGCCGCAAACAACGCAGGAATGACTAGTATTGGAATTGGGGAACCCGATGTACTTACTGAAGCAAAATATAATTTTACCGATTTTACTGAGATTAATCTTGATTTTTTAGATAAATTGATAAACCAAGAGTAGTAAAACAACGAACAACTTTTATCTTAAAAAACCAGAACATGAATCAAGACTACATTATATCCGACCCATGGTCCATCATCGAAGAAGGCTTCGATAAAGAAATGGTAAAATCTTCTGAAAGTCTTTTTAGTATTGGTAATGGCGCCATGGGCCAACGTGCCAACTTCGAAGAACAATATTCCGGACCGACTTTTCAAGGGAGCTATATTGCGGGCGTGTATTATCCCGATAAAACTAGGGTAGGCTGGTGGAAGAACGGTTATCCCGAATACTTTGCCAAAGTATTGAATGCACCCAACTGGATCGGGATCAATATTTCCTTAAATGGGGAAGCATTTGACCTTAATACTTGTAAAAAAGTAGAAGGTTTTCGGCGTGAACTGAACATGAAAGAAGGGTGGTACCAAAGAAAGTTCAAGGCTGTAACTTCCAACGATATAAAATTGCAAGTAGTTGTTACCCGATTCTTAAGTTTGGATATCGATGAGGTCGGTTCCATTAACTATGAGATCACAGCTCTAGATTCTGAGGTAGAGATAACATATAATCCGTATTTGGATAGTAGTATAAAAAATCATGACACCAACTGGGACGATAAATTCTGGAATACGACGAATGTGATATCTGAGGGAAGTAAAGCTTTTATCGAGGCCCATACGATGAAGACCAACTTTGCTACCTGTACCTTTATGGAAGCAATATTGTTTCTCGATGGCAAAAAGATTTCCAAGAAACCATCCGCAACGAAAAAAGAAATGTGGGCAGGGCATGAATATTCCCAAAAAATAAAAAAAGGGGAAACCCTTTCTCTTCACAAATTTGGTGGGTATACCGTTTCAAGAAACCATAAGGCCACCGAATTGGTCGAGGCCGCGAAGACTGCATTGAAAAAAGCTACCGATCTTGGTTTTGATGCACTTTTGAAAAAACAAAAAGAGTCATGGTCTAAGATTTGGGAAATGAGCGACATTACCATTGACGGCGATGTAAAGGCGCAACAGGGCATCCGCTTTAATATTTTCCACCTGAATCAAACCTATTTAGGAAGGGATTCTCGTCTGAACATTGGCCCCAAAGGCTTTACTGGCGAGAAATATGGCGGAAGCACGTATTGGGATACCGAAGCCTATTGTATCCCCTTTTATATGGCAACAAAAGACCAAAAGGTCGCCCGAAATTTATTAAAATATCGGTATAACCATCTTGAAAAAGCTATTGAAAACGCCAAGAAATTAGGGTTTTCGAATGGGGCGGCTCTCTACCCAATGGTTACTATGAACGGTGAGGAATGTCATAACGAATGGGAGATTACTTTTGAGGAAATCCATCGGAACGGTGCCATTGCATTCGCCATTTATAACTATTATCGTTTTACCGGTGATTATACCTATATACCCGAAATGGGGCTGGAAGTGCTGATCGGAATTTCAAAATTCTGGCATCAACGCGCAACCTTTTCTGAGCAAAAGAAGAAATATGTAATTCTCGGGGTTACGGGTCCAAATGAATATGAGAACAATGTCAATAACAATTGGTACACCAACTATTTGGCAAAATGGTGTATCAATTACACCTTAGAGCAGCTACAAAAAGTAAAGGATGGCTATCGCGACGATTATGACCGTATCATTGGTTTGACGAAATTGACCGAAAAAGAGATGGATGGGTGGAAAAAAGTGGCGAAGAATATGTATTTCCCACGTTCCGAAGAGCATGATATCTTTCTGCAGCAAGACGGATTTTTGGATAAGGAGCTGATAACTGTTGCCGACCTTCCAAAATCACAGCGCCCGATCAACCAAAAATGGAGTTGGGATCGAATCTTGCGTTCGCCTTATATAAAACAAGCAGACACACTTCAAGGTTTCTATCTCTTCGAATCCAATTTTACGTTGGATGAATTAGAACGGCACTTCGATTTTTATGAGCCTTTTACGGTACATGAGTCTTCATTGTCCCCCTGTGTTCATAGCATTCAAGCGGCCAAATTGAACCGCATGGAACAGGCATATCAATTTTACCTTCGAACCTCTCGGTTGGATTTGGACGACTATAATAAAGAAGTTGAAGAAGGATTGCACATCACCTCGATGGCCGGTACCTGGATGAGTATCGTCGAGGGTTTTGCCGGAATGCGCGTCGTTGATGATAAATTATCTTTCACACCCAGAATTCCGAAACAATGGAAAGGCTATTCTTTTAAGATCAATTTTAGGAAACGAATTTTAAAAGTTACCGTAACCGAGAACGAAACCCAATTTGAATTGGATGGAAAGGAAGATGTTTCTATTCGGGTCAACGGCAAGCGGGTTGCAATTTCCCCCTCAAATATGACCGTTCATAAAAACTAGTTTTCTTAAACCATCCTTTTAAAAATGAAAAAGTTCTTGTTTTTCTGTGTATTGGTTTTAATACTTGGATGTAAACAAGAAAAAGAAGAAAAGTACGATATGGGGTCAAAAGAAGAAGGCAAGAAAAAAGCGGTAATCTACCAAGTTTTTACCCGTCTTTTCGGAAACACCAATACCACTTATAAACCTTGGGGTACTTTAGAAGAGAATGGTGTCGGCAAGTTTTCCGATTTCACGGAAAAAGCACTTCAAGAAATAAAGAATTTAGGGATTTCCCATATTTGGTATACCGGGGTGCCACATCATGCTTTGGTAACCGATTACTCGGATTATGATATTACCAACGACGACCCAGATGTTATCAAGGGTCGGGCAGGTTCACCCTATGCCGTGAAGGATTATTATAACGTGAACCCTGATTTGGCTGAGAATCCGGCCAAACGATTGGAAGAGTTCAAAGCATTGATTGACAGAACCCATAAGGTAGGGCTGAAATTGCTGATAGATATCGTTCCGAACCATGTGGCCCGAAACTACGAAGGTAAATCCACACCTAAGGGTTCCCAGCCTTTTGGAGCGAACGATGATATTACCGTTGAATATAAAAGAGACAATGATTTTTATTATGTGCCTGACAGTGAATTTCAAGTCCCTGAATGGCAAAATGGATACCAGCCCTTGGGTGGCGAACGGCACCCTCTGGCAAATGGGAAATTTAAAGAAATCCCTGCCAAGTGGACGGGCAATGGCTCGCGTTCACCCCGCCCCGATATGAACGACTGGTACGAAACGGTAAAAATAAATTACGGAATACGACCCGACGGTACCTATGATTTTGATACCATTCCGGAAGGCTTTGATGTTGAAGATTATAGAAAACATTTTGAGTTTTGGTCCGATAAAGATGTACCTGGATCTTGGAAAAAATTCAAGGACATCGCCCTATACTGGCTTGAAATGGGAGTCGACGGTTTCCGGTTCGATATGGCCGAAATGGTTCCCGTAGAATTTTGGAGCTATATGAACTCCCACATCAAAATGAAGAACCCAGATGCATTTCTTTTGGCAGAGGTCTATAATCCGGGATTGTATAGAGATTACATCCATAAAGGAAAAATGGACTATCTCTATGATAAAGTAGAACTCTACGATAGTCTTAAACATATTATGCAAGGCCATGGTTGGACGGACCATATTCCTAAAGTACAAGAAGGTCTTCAAGACATCGAGCATCACATGCTACATTTTTTGGAAAATCATGACGAGCAACGCATTGCGAGTCCTGATTTTGCCGGTGATGCGCTAAAAGGAAAACCGGCCATGGTGGTTTCGGCGTCCTTGAGCACTTCGCCTACCATGATCTATTTCGGCCAAGAAGTTGGAGAGCCGGCGGAAGAAAATGCCGGATTCGGCAGTTCGACCCGAACATCGATTTTTGATTATATCGGCGTACCGGCATACCAACGTTGGGTGAACGATAAAAAATTCAATGGTGGGCAATTGTCCAAAGAAGAAAAAGACCTTCGTGATTTTTACAAGCGTCTTTTGAACGTTACGATAAACAGTAGTGCCTTGATGGGCGAGTATAGTGATATTCATTATAATAATAGGGAGAATACAGAAAACTATGACCACAGGGTTTTGTCATTTGTGCGCTGGTCTAAGAATGAAAAACTAATTGTAATCTCCAATTTTGATTCGGAGAAGAACTATTCATTTGAGCTCAAAATTCCAAAAGAAATTATTGATGAATGGAAACTGAATCCGGGAAAGCATGAATTGAAAGATATGCTCTATGAATCGATGAACGCATTGGAAGTTGAGAATGGAATAGGGAAGATCGACATTCGCTTAAATCCGCTGGAATCTTTTATTTTTGCGGTAAAATAGATCTAACAAACTCGTTTACCATGAAAATGCGATTTATTCTTATCACTTTTGGGCTACTAATGTTATCAAGCTGTACTATGAACGAACCACTGGTAATAGGCCATCGGGGCGCTATGGGGCACGAGACCGAGAATACCTTGGCATCCATTCAAAAGGCGATGGATCTAGGTGTCGATATGATAGAAATCGATGTTTTTAAGATAAAGAGTGGAGAAATTGTTGTTTTCCATGATGAAAGGCTAGAGCGTATTTCAAATGCCGGAGGCAATATTGAGGAATACAATATTACCGACCTTAAAAAGGTAATATTGGACGGTAATCATAGGATTCCGGTGTTACAAGACGTTCTGAAACTTATGGATAACAAAGTGCGGCTCAATATAGAATTGAAAGGAGCGAATACCGCAGATCGTGTAAATTTTATTACCGATTATTATATCAAGGACAAAGGGTGGATGTTGGAAAACTTCTTGATTTCAAGTTTTAACTGGGATGAACTCAGGGCCATGCGCGAATTGAACAAGAATATGCCTATTGCCATCTTAACCGATAGCGACCCTTTGGAGGCGCTACCCATTGCTAACGAACTTAATGCAGAAGCAATTAATCCAAGTTATAAGAAACTGAATCAGGAGATTGCCGATACTATCAAGAAATCAGGATTTAAAATCTACACATGGACGGTCAACGATTCTACCGATATCGATGCGATGAAAAAATTAAAGGTAGACGGTATCATTACCAACTTTCCTGAACGTGTCAATTAATGTTCGACGTACTCATCATTGGTGGAGGTGCGGCAGGTTTCTATGCCGCGATTCATATTGCTGAAGCCAACCCCAAAATTAAAATTGCTATTCTCGAGAGAGGTAAAGAAGTGCTTTCCAAAGTTAAAGTTTCCGGCGGCGGAAGATGTAACGTAACCCATGCCGAGTTCGACCCGACCGAATTGGTCAAAAATTATCCTAGGGGAGAAAAGGAACTTCTAGGGCCTTTTCATACGTATTGCACTGGCGATACCGTAGCTTTTTTTGAAGAGCGCGGCGTTCCTTTAAAAATTGAGGAAGATGGACGTATATTTCCAACATCGAACAGCTCAGGTACAATAATCGACTTATTTTTAAAGCAAGCCGAACAGCTGGGCATAAAGATGTTGAAGCATAGTACGGTCAGCGATTTTGAGCCCATTGTTTCCGAAAAAAAATCGAAGGCTATTGAAGGCTGGAAAGTGACATCCATCAAAAGTGATTATTCTGCTAAAAAGTTATTGGTCGCCCCGGGTAGTAGTCCAAAAATTTGGACTATACTCGAAAGGTTGGGCCACACCATAGTTCCTACCGTTCCGTCACTTTTTACATTCAATATTGATGATGAGCGAATATCGGGCATTCCAGGGTTAAGTACCCATGCGAAGGTTCAGGTATTGGCCAAGAAAATTTTCAACCCTAAGATTACCATAAAACTACGAAGCGAGGTGGCCGCAGAATCGCTTCTTGACTCAGAAGGCCCAATTTTGATAACACACTGGGGGTTAAGTGGCCCTGCTATTCTGAAATTATCGGCCTGGGGCGCAAACTTGTTGAATGAATTCAAGTATAAGTTCACCATACGTGTAAATTGGGTCCCGCAATTTCATGAAGGTGCCGTACTTCCCTACTTGATGGAAATAAAAGATATTGAAGCCAAGAAAACCG
>CAYGPR010000020.1:0-20167 GCA_964351985.1 uncultured Maribacter sp.
GTTGAAGCCTATCGGCGCGCTCCACTGACCGTCCTGGGCCGGAGTCTGGGAGAAAGATAAATTAAAGGAAAATAAGAGTATTGTTAAAAGTACGTGTCGCGGTAAAAAGTGCAAGTTTCCCATTGTATATGATATTTCTTAAGAATAAAGATTTGGGAGAACTTTACAGCCTACTAAATTAGGGCTATTGACCTTCTAAATCACGATGATAGCGTATTAATCGATTAACTTTTAGAAATATCGATGAAGTGTAACCAATCTTTTTTGTAATCAAACTGTAACATTTGGTAAATTGGCTCATCTCTAATACAAACCATCCACCTTTTGAGCCACGAAAGAGAAGATATTGACACACTATTGCAATGGTGCCTTGAAGGAAAGCAAACAGCACAAATGCAAGTTTACAATCGCTATTATAAGGCCATGTACAATACAGCTTTGCGAATCGTAAAAAATAGTGCTGAGGCCGAGGATGTTATGCAAGAATCGTTTCTAAACGCATTTACGAAATTGCATACTTTCAAAGGCGAAGTGACCTTCGGGGCCTGGTTAAAGAGAATTGTTATAAACAACAGTATCTATCATTACCGAAAGCAACAAAAGAAAAACGAAGTAGCCCTAGATGATGTATTGTACAAGGTCGAAGATAATGACGGAATTGCTTCGGATCATGTGTTCACCGAACTGAAGGCTCAAAAGGTGATGGAGACCATGAACCGGTTAAAAGATAATTACAGAGTTTCTTTGACCTTACATCTTGTTGAAGGTTACGATTATGAAGAAATCAGTACGATTATGAATATCAGTTATGCCAATTGTAGGACGACCATATCAAGAGCCAAAGAAAGTTTACGAAGAAAATTAACAAACGTATAAATCATGCAAGAAGAAAAACTCAAAGATTTTTTCAAAAGGGCAAAAAATGATTTGGATTATCATGAGCCTTTACTAGGACATCAAGAGCGTTTTTTAGCTAAGTTGGAAGGACAAAATAGTGTCATTGCACTTGACACTAAGAAAAAATCATGGTGGAAACCCCTTTCGATTGCCGCTTCAGCAGTGATTCTGCTCTCAATTGGTATTGGGTTTTATACATCTCAAGACGCAACGGACAATCAAGTGACAGAAATGTCCTCCGAGGTTTCCAATACACAATTTTACTTTGCCAGTCTTATTGAGGAGCAAGTTAAACAGTTGGAAAGCGAGAGTGTCCCCGAAACAAAAAAAATGGTTGATGATACCATGGCCCAACTGAAAAAACTTGAATCCGACTACACCATTTTGGAAAAAGATCTTGCCAATGGGGGAAACAGTAAAATGATCTTAAGTGCAATGATTACCAATTTTCAAACAAGAATCGACCTCTTGAACGATGTTCTCGAACAAATTGAAACCATTAAAAATCTAAAAGAATATAATGATGAAAACTTTACTATTTAAATACTCCACATTTCTTCTGCTAGTCTTACCCGCATTGCTTTTTGCAAATGAAGACAACATGGGAGGAAAGCATACCAAGGAGAAGACCATTAAAAAAGAGTTCGATGTGAATTCGGATGCCTTACTAAAAGTTAGCAACAGTTATGGCAATCTAAATATTACTTCTTGGAACGAAAACCGGGTGATGATAGAGGTTCATATCAAGACCAACGGCAATAATTTGGAAAAGGTGCAACGCAAGCTGGACGAAATTACTGTCGATTTTGAAAACAGTCGGAGTATGGTTTCCGCTAAAACAATTTTCAATAAAGATAGAAATGGTTGGGGATGGAATAGAAATAACAACGTCAATATGCAAATTAACTATACCATAAAACTTCCTATCAAAAACAGTGTGAACCTTAATAACGACTACGGTAATATCATACTTGACAGAATCGACGGTCATGCCAAAATCAATTGTGACTATGGCCGGTTGGAAATCGGTGAGCTACACGGTCGTAATAATCAACTTAACTTCGATTATACCTCAAATTCAAGTATAGGATATATGAACAGTGGCGAAATCAAAGCAGATTATTCCGGATTTAAAATTGAAAAAGCTGGAAATCTTACTATCAAAGCCGACTATACGAACTCAACTGTCGAGTATATGGAAAATCTTGAATACTCTTGTGATTATGGAAAAATTGAAATCGGAGAGGCCAATAATATTCAAGGAAACGGGGACTATATTACCGTGAAATTAGGTACAGTTCATGGCAACTTAGATGTAGAGGCCGATTATGGCTCCATCAGGATCGAGGAGATGGCGGAAGACGCAGGCAATTTGAGAATCGATTCTGATTATACAGGAGTTAAAATAGGTTATGACCCACAATACCATTTTGATTTTGAAATACGCACTTCGTACGCAGGCGTTAACGGTAAAGATGATTTTGAAATTAATATTAGTACCGAAAAGTCAAGTAACAAATATTACAAGGGGTATCACGGAAAGCCAAGTAGTGGTAATACCGTCTCAATAAACAGTGAATATGGAGGAATAAGTTTCTCGAAAAATTAAATAAATCAATCTTAAAAACACAAATCATGAAAAAAATATCAATCTTGAGTTTAATAGTATTATTTACCGCTTCATGTACTGCACAATGGGGTAAAAAAGTAAAAGGTAATGGTAATACGGTCACCATCGAGAGGTCGGTCGGAGATTATGATGGCATAGGGGTTTCGGGTTGGTTCGATGTTGAACTTGTCAGTGGTAATGAAGGCGAATTAACATTAAAAGGAGAAGAAAACCTTTTAGAACATATTATCACCGAAGTAAAAAACGGAAAGCTTTCCATACGGGTCGAAAAAGGATACAACTTGAAACCTACTTCGTGGAAAGAAGGTATTTATATTACCGTACCCGTGGAGGAGATCAATTCAGTGGCCTTATCCGGTTCGGGCGATATTGTTGGTAAGACTTCAATGAAGGCAGATAATTTTAAAACTTCCATGTCAGGTTCTGGCGATATTACTTTAGACCTCGACGTTAATTCCTTATCGGCTTCCATGTCAGGATCCGGTGATATTACCTTAAGTGGAAATACCAAAGATTTTGACGCCACAATTTCAGGAAGTGGGGATATCAAGGCCTATAATCTTTCGGCCGACAACGTGGATGCAACGGTTTCCGGTTCCGCCGATATAAAGGTCACAGCAAATAAAATGTTAAGAGCTAGAGTATCGGGGTCTGGGGATATTAGTTACAGGGGCAATCCTGATAAAGTAGATACAAAAGCATCAGGTTCAGGAGACATTTCAAAAGGATAGATACTACTACAAAATCACAATCAAAAAACGAAAGTCAATCACAAAAGCCTCTTTTTATAAAGGGGCTTTTTTCCGTGGCACCCTCAGTAGCAGTAAAATCCCAACAAGAAAGAACAAAAACAAAAAGAGAATCGCATAGCGCATCGAACTTATTTGATCTACCACCGCGAAAATAACCATGCCTATGACTATACCTATCTTTTCGGCTACGTCATAAAAACTAAAATAAGATGTAGTGTCTTCCGTCTCAGGGAGAAATTTCGAATATGTGGAACGTGCCAAAGCCTGAATCCCTCCCATGACCAAACCTACCAGGCCTGCGGCAATATAAAATTGCATTGGCGTCACCATGAAATAGGCATAAAAACACAGACATAACCAGACCGCATTTACGGCAATCAACGTATTTATGTTACCAAATTTTTCGGAAGCCCTGGAAGTAACGATAGCGCCAAAAACGGCCACCAATTGTATCACTAAAATACTAACGATAAGGCCCGATGTTTTTTCTGAATCCGTAGCCCATGCAATTTCCTTTTCCCCAAAATAAACGGCCATTAGCATAATCGTCTGCACAGCCATACTAAAGACGAAGAAGGCACCTAAATATCGTTTTAGCCTTACATTCTCTTTTAGTTGCATCCAAACGGACCTCAATTCCCTAAAACCATTTAAGAGTACGTTTCTGGTAACACGGTGTCCGTTCGAAATTCCCTTCGGAAGCACATAAAATGTATATTGACTGAATAAAATCCACCAGAATCCCACAGTTATAAAAGAGACTCTCATTGCCCGTAATTTTGCCAGATTGTGCTCTTGTTCGGTAGTTCCAATATCAAATCCGAACCATTCGGGCTTCATTACCATAGCCAAATTAAGTAGTAGTAATATTACACTGCCGATATAGCCCAAAGAAAACCCTAGTGCACTTATGCGATCTTGCTGGTCTTCATAGGCAATATCGGGGAGGTACGAATTGTAGAACACCAAACTTCCCCAATACCCTATCAAACCCATGAAATAAAATAGTAAACTTAAGTGGATATGCTCTAAACTGAACCAATATAGGCCTATACATCCCGTTCCACCCAAATAGCAGAAGAATTTCATGAAACCCTTCTTATTTCCGATATAGTCCGCAATACCTGATAAAATGGGAGATAATACAGCCACCATTAGAAAAGTAAAGGCCGTAATAACGGATATCAATACCGTTTGTTTCATTTCAAAACCGAAGGCCGAAACAAGTTCGTTCGGAGAAGTGAACAATGCCGAATAGTAAATCGGAAATATCGAAGACGCGATGGTCAATGTGTAGACAGAATTGGCCCAATCATAGAAAGCCCAGGCATTCAACAATCTTTTGCTTCCTTTAACCGCTAAGGTCTTGACCATATTATAATTAAAAAGCCGCTCCAACAGGAACGGCTTCTAATATACGATTATTGACTTAATTGCCTATTGAAAATTGGTAACGCCAAATTTCGCAGCCTCTTGTTTTGCCAAGGGTGCCCATTCTGTCAAATTGGCTATTCGCGTATCGTTCGACGGGTGAGTGCTCAAAAATTCAGGTGGTGCCTGTCCCCCACTATTTGCCTTCATACGTCTCCATAGGTCAGCGGCCTCATCAGGATTGTACCCTGCGATGGCCATAATTTGCAGTCCAATACGGTCTGCCTCGGTTTCGTGACCCCTACTAAAGGGTAACATGCCCAAAACAGTTGAACCAATACCATACGACTGATTGAACGCATTTCTTGTTTTTTCATCTTTAATGGCAACATTGCCCGCTACTGCTCCAATTTGTTGCAAGGTACCTGCACTCATTCGTTGCGCACCATGATCCGCCAGTGCATGGGCCACCTCATGGCCCATCACCACGGCAACACCCGTTTCGGTCTGCGTAATAGGAAGTATACCTGTATAGAAAACGATTTTACCTCCGGGCATACACCAAGCGTTCACCGTTTCATCCTTAACGAGGTTATATTCCCATTTATAGTCTTTGAGGTAACCTGGATATCCATTCGCTACCAACCAACGCTCTGCCGCCGAAGAAATTCGCTGCCCGACTTTGGTAATCATCTTGGCATCTGCCGAATTTTCAACGACATTGTTTTCCGTCAAAAATTGATCGTATTGAGCGAACGCCATGGGGAATATTTGACTATTCGGATAAAAGTTCAGGACTTTCTTGCCCGTAAAGGGATTTACCTTACATGCCAAAACAGTAAGGAAAACTGCAACTATTAATATTATTTTTTTCATTTTAATATAGTGTTTAGTGTCTTGAAAAATACAAAAAAATTAATTTCCAATAATATGCAACTCCGTAAAGTCCTTTTTAATGATGATGCTATTGTCACCGTTCAATTTTAGTTCTTTTAACGGTACTTCAACATTATCGACCTCAATGGCCTTGATCTTAAACGGCAGCCCATGAAGATTTACCTTGAAATTCTCATAGGAAGTCATGAACGAACCGTCTTTGAATTGCTGGAGAATCAGTTCTTTTTCTTTTCCTAAGAGCTTTAATCTTCTGAGACTATATTGTCCCTTTTTGTAATCATACCCGTTTTGGGCATCTTCATAGACCAGCGAACTTTCGGTGCCTAACTTATAGTACACATCTAAAATCAATTCTTTTATTTCCAATTCCCCAACAAACTGTTGCACAGGATATTTAGGTACTATTGACCCCTCTTTAACAAACAAGGGCATACTATCCAAATCGGCATCTACCCATTTCTCTTTGCCGCCCTCGATAACTTCATCATTCCAATAATTATACCAATTTCCTCGCGGGAAATACATTCTTCGTCCTTTAGCATTCGGTTCTTGTACCGGGCACACCAAAATTTGCTTCCCAAAGATGAATTCATCCGTTCTGAAATGGGTCTGGGTATCTTCTTGATCATAATGTACCAAAGACTGAAGCATAGGCGTACCCGCAACCGTGTACCGCCAGAACATGGTGTACAAGTAGGGCAGCAATTGGTATCTGATTTCGATGAATTTACGAACCACATCGGTAACTTCCTTACCGAACGACCAAGGTTCTTGATCCCCGTGGTCGCCACTGGAATGCACCCTACAAAAGGGATGAAAGATTCCCAACTGAATCCATCTTGCGAATAGTTCTCCATTGGGTTGTTCGGCAAAACCTCCGATATCGGACCCAACGAACGAATACCCGCTCATGCTCATACGTTGTGCCTGCACATTCGCAATCCATAAATGCTCCCAAGTGGCTACATTATCTCCCGTCCAAGTGGATGAATATCTTTGTGTACCTGCAAATGCGGCCCGGGTAATGACAAACGGTCTTTTTGGATATACGTATTTCTTCACCCCTTCATAGGTCGCCCGAACCATCTGCATACCATAAATATTGTGGGCTTTTCGATGCGAACTTGGGTGCCCATCAAAATTATGTCTGGTATCCAAAGGGGCGGTCTTTGTTGGTACTTCCATCACCGCAGGTTCGTTCATGTCGTTCCAGACTGCATGAACACCGATTTCGGCCATAAACTCTTTATAAAGCTCTGCCCACCATTCACGCACTTCCGGATTCGTGAAATCGGGGAAATGGCACTCTCCCGGCCAAACTTTACCCTTCATATAGGGCCCATCGCCACGTTTGCAGAAATAATCATTTTCAACGGCTTCTTGATAGACCCAATAATCACGGTCTACTTTGATTCCCGGATCAATCATGACTACGGTCTTAAAACCATCCTCATACAATTCATCGATCATTCTTTTGGGGTCAGGGAATTTTTCATTGTCCCAAGTAAAACATCGGAAGCCATCCATATAATCAATATCCAAATAGATAGCATCACAAGGTATTTTCAATTTTCTGAACTTGGCGGCAATATCCTTTACATTCTTTTCTGGAAAATAACTCCATTTCGATTGGTGATATCCCATGGACCACATGGGCGGAAGTTCTGGGGTACCTGTCAAATTAGTATAGGTCTTGACTACTTCGGACATCTGAGGTCCGTAAAAAAAGTAATAGTTCATCTCGCCCCCATCGGCCCAAAAACTGGTAACGTTTCTGCGCTCGTGCGCAAAATCAAAATACGACCTGAACGTATTGTCGAAAAATATCCCGTATGATTTATTATTATGTAAGCCAATATAAAAGGGGATAGCCTTGTAAAGTGGTTCTTGATCTTTGCCATAAGCGTACTGATCCGTACACCAATTGTTGACTCGCTTTCCTTTCAGGTTCGAATGGGTAGCCTTATCGCCCATACCATAAAAACTTTCGGTATTCTGGGTAATCTTGCTCATTTTCACGGTATTGCCCCCGAACTCATAGTTCTCTTCCCAGTGAAAGCCAATCTCATCCTCATTAATAATTGTTCCTTCCAAATCAGAAATCTGGACACGTAGTGATTTTTTATCGACCAATACCTGAATCTTTTCGGTTTCTACCAAGTATTCGGTCTTTGTCTCTGTGACTTCCAATTTGTTGTACCCGTGACTTGCGGTTTCGCTTACAGCGTAAGAAAAATCAGGTTGAAAAACGTGTTCCGTGGCATAACGGAATCGAAAAAGGCCGTCTTGAAGCACGGTCAATTCTAATATAACTCCATTTTCGGTCGTAAAGTAAAGTTTGTGTGTATCTCTTATATAATCTACTATCTGGTTCGGGTATAGATTCCCTTTATACTCCAGTTCAGTATTTGTAATCATAGGTGTTTAGTTTATTAGATGGCAAAAAAAGACCATAACAGTCAATTTTAAAAATTTAACGACACGAATTGTCAACTTGATCGTTTATGCGGCAGATTATTGCAGAATGATAACACTTAAAGGTGGAATGGTCAATTCAACAGAATTCTTTTGGCCGTGCCATTCTGTTTTGGTAGTCTTTATAGTAGTATTGACTATTCCGCTTCCACCATATTTTTTATCGTCACTGTTGAATATCTCTTTGTATTTTTTTGCTTTGGAAACCCCAATGCGATAGTTCTCTCTAGGTATAGGTGTAAAATTACAGGCAACTACCAAATCGTTTTTGGTATCGTGACCTTTGCGCATATAGGTCAAGACCGAATTTTCATGATCTCCATAATCTATCCATTGAAAACCCTCGGAGCTGAACTGTTTTTCATAAAGTGCGGGATAGGATTGATAAACGGCATTCAAATCCTTGACCACATTTTGGATTCCTCGGTGTAATTCATATTCGGTCAAATGCCAGTCGAGACTCTGCTGAAAATTCCATTCGGAGGTCTGCCCGAATTCTGCCCCTTGAAACATGAGCTTGGCGCCAGGGTGCGTAAACATATAACCAAAAAGCAATCTCAAGTTCGCAAAACGTTGCCATTCGTCTCCCGGCATTCTATAGATCAGCGACTGCTTACCATAGACCACCTCATCATGTGAAAACGGAAGCATGAAATTTTCCGTAAAAGCATACGTCATACTGAAGGTAATATCATTTTGATGGTGTCTTCTGTAGATCGGTTCTTTTTTGAAATACTCAAGGGTATCGTGCATCCATCCCATCATCCATTTCATGCCAAAACCGAGACCACCCAAATTCACCGGTCTAGAAACTCCTGAAAAGGCAGTGGACTCTTCTGCAATAGTTTGAACACCATCATAACTTTTGTAAACCTCTTCGTTCAATTCCTTCAATAAGGATATTGCCTCGAGATTTTCGTTGTTGCCATAGATATTCGGCTCCCAATCTCCTTCTTCCCTGGAATAGTCCAAATACAACATAGAGGCTACGGCGTCGACACGTAGGCCGTCAACATGAAATTGTTCCAGCCAAAAAAGGGCATTGCTTATCAAAAAAGCGCGCACTTCGTTACGGCCATAATTAAAAATCAAACTTTTCCAGTCAGGATGATACCCTCTTCTGCGATCGGGATGTTCATATAAGTTCGAGCCGTCAAAATTACCAAGTCCGTGTGCATCTTCTGGAAAATGGGACGGCACCCAGTCTAGAATAACCCCTATATCATTTTGATGGAATTTATCGACCAACACCTTGAAATCTTCCGGTTTCCCGAAACGGGAAGTCGGTGCAAAATAACCGGTTAGTTGATAGCCCCATGAAGGGTCGTACGGAAATTCCATGATCGGCATAAACTCTACATGCGTATAGCCCATTTCCTTGACATACTGAACAAGTTCGTCGGCAAGTTCAAGGTACGACATAAAGGTATTGTCGGCTTTTCGCCTCCATGAGCCCAAATGCACTTCATAGACCGAATAGGGTCGATCCAATCCATTTTTATCCTTTCGATATCCCATCCATTTTTTATCCTTCCACTTATAATCCGATTTCCAGACCACAGAGGCTGTTTTCGGTGGGTGTTCACAAAATCGGGCAAAGGGATCGGCCTTTTCCGTTATGATATCATTATTGTTCGATTGAATCTTATACTTATATAATGTGCCTTGGTCAAGCCCGGGAATAAAACCTTCCCAAATACCACTGGAATCCCAACGTACGTTGAGTTTATGATCACCCTCTATCCAAAAATTAAAATCGCCGACTACGGAAACCGATTTAGCCGAGGGTGCCCAAACGGCAAAATAGACTCCCTTTTCACCATCGACTTCCACGATATGTGAGCCAAGTTTTTCATACAATCGATAATGCTTACCCGATTTGAAAAGATCTATATCGAAGTCCGTAAATAAACTATGCACCTTAACTTTGCTCATATAATTATTTTGTTTCATTTATTATACCTAGAATTCCTTCTAGTGGAATTACGGCCCAGCGAGGACGTGAATTCATCTCATAGCCCAATTCATAGACCGCCTTCTCCAGCATTGTATACTTTAGAATGAAAATCCGTTCTTGATGGTACCCGATATTGAGATTGTTCTCTTGGATCAAGGTAACATAGGTTTCCAAAAATACGCCAATAAAAAATCGATATAATGTTTCGCCCGCTTTAAAAAGATCTTCTTGGGAATATGGATATTTGTCGCCATTATTAAAAATAGTAGCATAAATGGCATAGTGAAAAGAACGGAAAATACCTGCGACGTCCTTCAAAGGCGGATGTTTCACCTTTCTGTCACGAATGGTGCTTTCAGGCTCTCCCTCAAAATCAAGAAGATAAAAATCATCATTGTTAACCAAAATCTGACCTAAATGATAATCACCGTGCACCCGTATTCGTTCTCCCTTTAGCTTCGTCCAATCGAAATTTACGAAACGGCGTCGAATCTCGTTCTTTCGCTCTAAAAATTCTGTAACAAGTTCTGCGGCCCTACCCTCCAATTTATGGAGATTGTTCTCGACACTATTTATTCTGTTCTGAAACTGATATAACAACCGGTTTTTAAGCCATACTTCATAGTCGCTATTAAAATGTGCCGGAGTAAAGGCGGTATCCTCGAACTCAGAACCTAGGGCGATATGCATTTCAGCAGTACGTTGGGCCATCACTTGCAACCTTAGAAAAATACCAAGACCGGCCCAGTCAATGATTTCCGGTGGAACATCCTTTATTTGCAACCGCTGGAACATTTCTGTTTCGGGCAGCCTTGAAACGTCGATTTTTTTATACTCCAAATTGGCGAACACCTTGTGAACCTCTTTGAGCATGAACTCCCACGCATCGCCCTGATTGGGCACTAATTCCTGTAAAAGTGCAACTGTGATATTATCCTTGTCCTTGTCAATAAAACTAATACTTCCCAAATAAGCAGGGGTATTTTTAAAACCTTTCTTTTCAGAAAGAAATTGGCTCATCTCAAAGTCGGGATTCCTATCCGCATAGATTCGCCTGAAAAATTTGATGACCGAATTATCATTGATGATGATTGAGGTATTGCTCTGCTCAAACCCCATAAAACGCGACGATTTGTATTCAGTTTCTTTGAACAATTCGCTTTTATGATACCGTACAGCGGTCCTATCATTGGGTAAGGAGGTCATAATACGTTCGAAGACGAGTTTTCTGAAGGCCTCTAAGTTGATGGCGTCGATAATAAAGCCTTCTTGACCCTTCATGGTCAACGGTAGAATACGATCTTCTTTAGCAAAACTTTCATCTGAGACAAAGGCGATCGGCAAAAAATAGTGCTGATAAAAGGCCTCTTCAAAATTTATTTCCAACAAGAGACCGTAGTACACTTCCTCATTTTGCTGGATTCTGAAATACTGATGTAATTCGATGTATTTCAGTTTACTCGACTTGCCACCGTACCAGCGTTGTCTGAGAATATACTCCACAAGAATATCGGACAAAAAAGCCTTAATAAAAGGTTCATGGTCAAGCAAGTTTTCCCAGGGCACATCGAAAATGTACGGAGGTTGCAATAGGGTTTCTTGCTTCTTTTTCACCATGTTTTCTATATCTATTTTTAACTATTATTATTTGTTTTCCGCGCTTTGAAATAATGATATAAAGAGCTTGCAGCAATTAAAGTCCATATGGCTCGATACAGCCAAATATTCATCGAAAAACCAAAAATCGAAGCATTTTCGCTGCCGCTCCAAAAACTGTAAATCACATTCACCACAGCTATTATTCCAACGATTAGGTTTAACGTTTTGTTCATACTAAAAAATTGATCGGCCTTGTTATTGCCTTTTTATATGGAATAAATGAAATGGAAGCGCAGGATGTACTTCCACAAAATTCCATTCTTCTCGCCAAATGTAGCTATTATTCGTTATCACATCATGCATTTCTACGGGTTGCCCATTATGAAGGCCCATTTCTTCCAAAGGAAGTTGTACCGTTCCTCGTTGCGCATAATGATTATCAAGATTGATTATGGTCAGGGTCTCATCGGTGCGGTCATCGTTCCATTTGTAAAAAGCGATCAACATATCGTTTTCGATATGGCAAAAACGAATGTTGTTCGTCTGTTGTAAGGAACCGTGTGCTTTTCGGGCGGCATTGATCTTCGAAATCACATAGACCAATTTATTTTCGATAGTCCAGTCCCAATGCCGGATCTCGTATTTTTCTGAATGGAGGTATTCTTCCTTGCCGGGCATGGCATCGCTGACCATATATTCATAGACGGGACCATACAACCCAAGGTTACCGCATAACGCGGCCGCCAGCGCGTAGCGTAATATATGCATAGCTTCGTTGGCCCCTTGTAGATGATAGGGATTGATATCGGGTGTGTTCGGCCAGAAGTTAGGTCGATAATATTCCCGCATCTCGGTTTGGGTCAACTCGGTCATATACTCGATCAATTCATGTTTCAAGACCCGCCATGTAAAATAAGTATAGGATTGTGAGAAACCCTGCTTGCCTAATTGTTGCATTACTTTGGGACGAGAAAATGCTTCGGCCAAAAACAGAACATCAGGATGCTTCTTTTTCACTTCGGCAATCAACCAGTTCCAAAAATAATAGGGTTTGGTATGCGGATTATCGACCCTGAAAATATTAATTCCACATTTCACCCAATGCAGGGTGACACTGAGCAATTCATCCCAAAGTGCCTTATATTCCTTTGCATCGAAATGAAAATTGACAATATCCTGATATTTTTTCGGGGGATTCTCGGCATACTGGATCGTACCATCGGGCCGCTTTCTGAACCATTCCGGGTTTTCCGAAATATACGGATGGTCCGGAGCTGCCTGAAAGGCGAGATCCATCGCAATCTCGATATCGTGTTGTTTCGCTTTTTTTATGAGCTCCTTAAAATCTTTTTCCGTACCCAGTTCAGGGTGAATCGATTTATGGCCCCCTAGATTCGATCCTATTGCCCATGGCACACCTGAATCGCCCTCTTCGGCGTTTGTTGCATTATTTTTACCTTTTCTATTTTTCTCTCCGATGGGATGAATTGGCGGAAAATACAAGGTGTCAAATCCCATTTTGGATACCCTGGGCAACAATTTTTCGCAATCCTTAAAAGTACCGTGCTTACCGATTTCAGGGGATGCCGAACGTGGGAAAAATTCATACCATGTACTGAAATTCGCTTTTTTACGATCTACATATAATTGTAATGTCCTGCTGGTATTCGCCAAAAAACGTTGAGGATTTTCAATGAACAAAAGGTGCAGTTTTTCCGAAACAGCTACTTTGATGGCTTCATTATATTTTGAGTCATCTTGAAAAAGCACTTCCCATTTTGCCAGTTCCGACTTATGTTTGCCGGTAAGTTTTTTAGTTAAAAACTTAAGGTATTGCACCCCATCAAGAAGTTCGCTTTTTACATGTTGGCCATCTTTTAATTTGGCTTCGATACCGTGTTGCCAGTTTAGGGCATGGTCTACCCAACCCTGTATCCGATATTCGTAAAATCCTTGTTTACCGACCGAGAAAGTAGCGCTGTGTACATCGTTTCCCAGATGGATCATGCGCACATTTTCGAACGATTTTTGGTTTTCATGTTTGAACTGTAACTCGGCCTGAATAATATCGTGCCCGTCTCCAAGAACATCGGCGACTACGATAATATTCTCCCCTACTACTCTTTTTATGAAAAAAGCACCGCATTCTAACTGAGGGCTAATATTTTCAATAACAACACGTTGTTGTCTAAGCATGGTCTTTGGTTTGTTGGTTATATACTGTAGTTTCTAAAAATAGGGAATTCTTATCAAACAAAAATCAGGAATTCAGGATATTTCAAACCATTCTCAACACTAACGTTTTCTCTTGAATTCAATTTTGGAACGCTTTTTGAAAGTATTCGAAACATCACACTGACGACAATGTATAAAAATCATTTAAACTTTAGCATTATGAAAAAAATCACTTTAGTACTCGGCGCCTTTTTAACCTTATTCTTTGTGGCATGTGAAGGGCCACAGGGCCCTCCGGGATTTGATGGTTTCGACGGTCTAGATGGATTGGACGGTCAAGACGGAATCAATATTCTTGGAAAGGTCATCGACATCGAAGGTGATTTTACAGTGGAGAACGAATATTCCATTTTTTTCGAATTTCCCCAGAACGTCGAAGTCTTCGAAACCGATGTGGTTCTCGTTTATATTCTATGGGATCAGATCGAAGACAGTAACGGAGACCCCGTCGATGTTTGGCGATTATTGCCCCAGACCCGCATCTTAGATCAAGGATTGCTTCAATATAATTATGACCACACCTTCTTTGACGTGAATCTGTTCTTGGAATCGGACTTTGATCTTACGACTTTGCAGCCAGGCGATACCGATAATCAAGTATTTCGAATTGCAATACTTCCTGCCGAAACGCTTTCCGGTTCAAAAATCGACAAGTCGAATATCGAAGGTATTATGGGCATGATAAATGTGAACGAATTGGATGTCCAAAAAATTAGTCTCGACTAAATGTACCCCCACAGAAGATAAACCCGTTGGCCAATTTGGTCGACGGGTTTTTATTTTCCATAAAATTCGTTTCAAACAGAAATTCGATCTTTCTTATTGGTATCGTATCTTTGAAAGGATTGTCTATGAAAAACGTCTAACAAGAAAAAGAAAATATGAGAGTTAAGGCATTGATATTAGCCGCTTGCTTTGCTTTTGCAAGCTGCAACGGGATTTCACAAGAAAAAAAGTCAAAAGAAACCGCCCAAGATACTAAAACAGCAACTTTTCCGGTTTCAAAGACCGAGGCCGAATGGCAAAAAGAACTGACCGAAATGGAGTTTTATGTACTTCGTAAAGCGGCTACCGAAAATGCCTTTACCAGTGATTTGTTGGACAACAAAAAGGAGGGGGTCTATGTATGTGCCGGTTGCGGTACCGAAGTCTTCAAAAGCGAGCATAAATTCGACTCAGGTACAGGTTGGCCTAGCTTTGATCGTGAAATCGAAGGCAACGTAGCCTACGATGTTGACTACAAAATAGGCTACAAACGTACCGAAGAACATTGTGCTACCTGCGGTGGACATCTGGGGCATGTTTTTGATGATGGACCTAGTGCCACAACAGGAAAAAGACACTGTATTAACGGAGTGGCCTTAGATTTCATCCCTGCCGAAAAATAAGCTGCCAACGGAAGAGCTTTTCTATTTTCATGAAGTCGAAGTATGTATTACCAAGAGAATTTTCTGGAAAGTGTTCGTTTTGAATTGATGAAGTACAAATCGTACGGTGAAAAAACGTTTGCCCAGCTCAACGAGGAAGATATTCATTGGAAGTTTTCCGAGGCTGACAACAGCATCGCCATCATCGTTAAGCATATCGTTGGCAATATGCTGAGTCGGTTTACCAATTTTCTTACCGAAGATGGTGAAAAACCATGGCGTCATCGCGATGTTGAATTTGAACACCCGTACGAAAACATGGCTGAAATGATAGCTGCCTGGCAAAATGGATGGGACTGCCTTTTTATTGCCATGGATTCAATCAAAAAGAACAATTTTGATACTCAGATCAAGATTAGAAATGAAGACCATACCATCATTGACGCCCTAACGCGTCAATTGGCACATTATGCAAGCCATATCGGTCAGATCATGCACATTGGGAAAATGATACGAGGTTCCGAATGGAGATCACTTTCGATACCTAAAGGACAATCCGAGGCATTCAATAAGCAGAAGTTCAGACGTTAAACCTTAAAATGGATAGGGTAAGGAATGTGATGGCCTGTCACCAATTACCCTCACAAACTTTTTTCGAATTCGCTAATTGTCACTTGTTTTTTGGTGCTTGATTTCCGTACTTTTGCATCTGCCTTTGGCAAGATAAAATTCTATTCCAAAAATCAAAAATTCAGTATATGAGCAAATTTGATGTTATTGTTTTGGGCAGTGGTCCGGGAGGGTACGTAACCGCAATAAGGGCTTCACAACTAGGTCTTAAAACGGCCATCGTCGAAAAGGAAAACCTTGGTGGTGTCTGTTTGAACTGGGGGTGTATCCCCACCAAGGCGTTACTTAAATCGGCTCAAGTATTTGAATATCTGAAACATGCGGGCGATTACGGACTAAAGGCAGAAGGCGTCGATAAAGATTTTGATGCCGTTGTGCAACGAAGCCGCAGTGTCGCCGACGGAATGAGCAAAGGCGTGCAGTTTTTGATGAAAAAGAATAAAATCGAGGTCATCAATGGGTACGGGACTTTAAAATCAGGAAAAAAAGTATCGGTCAAAGGAGATGACGGAAAAGAGACCGAATACAGTGCCGACCATATTATCATTGCGACAGGCGCACGCAGTAGGGAATTGCCCAGTTTGCCACAAGATGGTAAAAAAATCATTGGCTATCGCGAAGCCATGACCTTAAAAGAACAGCCTAAGAAAATGATCGTTGTGGGCAGCGGTGCCATCGGTATCGAGTTTGCTTATTTCTATAATGCTATGGGCACCGACGTTACCGTCGTGGAATATTTACCGAATATCGTTCCTGTTGAAGATGAAGAAGTATCGAAACAATTGGAAAGAAGTTTTAAGAAAGCCGGCATAAAAATTATGACCTCTTCAGAAGTTACCCATGTCGACACTTCGGGCGAAGGGGTCAAAGTAAATGTAAAGAAGGCCGGTGGCGCAGAGATTATTCCTGCCGACATTGTTCTGTCGGCCGTGGGAATAAAATCTAATATTGAAAATATTGGACTTGAGGAAGTCGGAATCAAAACCGATAAAGACAAGATTTTGGTCAACGATTTTTACCAGACGAACGTACCCGGATATTATGCCATTGGAGATGTAACCCCTGGGCAGGCCTTGGCGCATGTTGCCTCAGCTGAGGGCATCCTATGTGTTGAAAAAATCGCTGGAATGCACGTAGAGCCGCTTGATTACGGCAACATTCCAGGCTGTACCTATTGCATGCCGGAAATTGCATCCGTAGGACTTACCGAAAAACAGGCCAGAGAAAAAGGATTGGACATCAAAGTGGGTAAATTCCCGTTTTCCGCAAGTGGAAAGGCAAAAGCTTCGGGCAACCCTGACGGTTTTGTAAAGGTCATCTTCGATGCGAAATACGGTGAATGGCTCGGTTGCCACATGATAGGGGCCGGCGTGACCGATATGATCGCGGAGGCGGTTGTCGCACGAAAGCTCGAAACGACAGGGCATGAGGTGTTAAAGGCCGTACACCCCCACCCTACTATGAGCGAAGCGGTTATGGAGGCTGTCGCAGCGGCATATGATGAAGTCATTCATTTATAAATTTTTTAGATGAAGCTTACCCATCGAAATATCCATCGTGATGTCGCCTATTTTTATGTTGGATTGATTCTTGCCTTTTCCTTTTCAGGCATTATTCTGAACCATCGTCAAGATTGGTACCCTATGGATTATAGTTATGATACCAAAGAGGTACAACTAGAAATTCCCACTGATAAATCCGTTTTTGCATCGGAAGATTACATCAAAGAGATTTCAGAACAATGGGAATTGGCCTCGGAATACGATGACCACCGGGTACGTGATAACGAGCTCCGTATTTTTTACGACGATAACGTTATTCTCGATGTCGACATCGCCACAGGAAAAGGAATTTTGGAATTCAAACGGAAAGTCCCATTTTTGGGCCACACCATGTTCTTGCACAAGACCACCAACAAATTCTGGATCTGGTATTCCGACATCTTCGGTATTGCCATGTTGACCATCGCCATCACCGGAATGTTCTTGGTAAAGGGAAAAAACAGTTTTAAGAAAAGAGGATGGAAATTGGCCTTGGCCGGACTCATTTTTCCCATAATCATTTTAATCATATTCGCTTAACACCATGTTGAACCTATTTCGGTTGACCGCTATTCTAGAAGGTATTTCGTACCTCTCGCTTTTTGCCATCAGTATGCCCTTAAAATATATGGCGGAGATTCCCGAACCCAACAAATATATAGGCTATGCCCATGGGTTTCTGTTCATCGCCTATATCATTTTGGCCATCGTCTTTTGGATGGAAAAGAAGTGGAGCATCAAACGGCTTCTTATTTTGTTGATTGCCTCCCTCCTTCCCTTTGGCACTTTTTATATCGATGAAAAATATCTAAAGCCCCTGAAATATGGGGTGACGGCATAATAGACTGCTAGTTCGTATAGTTCATTTTGCAGTACACTTCAAAATGCCATTGTTGTTGAAGCTATAGTTTTTTTGTGAAGGTCATCGCCTTCCATCAACCCAATCTAAAGAAAATTGTTGGAGAGTCGTATGGACAAAAGATTACGTTTTTTTTAAAAAAGGGAATACCCAAATATAAAGGCTACCGCCTTGTAATCTGAAGAATATGATTGCGAATCAGTTACGACATCGCGACTTGTATGATATCTTAGTTCCAGCGATAATTTGTTATTCATTTTATATCCGAATCCAAATGCCAAATTTGGACTCGATCTCATCTCCACATCGCCGACCGTATCATAATCCAAGACGGAATTTATGGCAAAGTCTAACACAACTGCACCATTTATAAATAATTTGGATTTTTCGTTTAAGAACATATAGTGACGTATTCCCAAAGGTAGTTCAATCGACTTGTAACTGGCCTTAACAAAATATCTTTCCAATTGTTTCTCCGCTTCAAAATATTGATAGGTCGGTTCGACGAAAAACGCCCATTTTTTGCCGTTAAAAGGCATAACAAACTCGGCTTCAAGACCGAGCCTGAATTCCATTTTAGAATCGAACTGGGCGTCCCTACTATTAAGAGTACTGCTGTCAAGTGTAAGTGCCGAAGCGTTTACTCCTGGTCTAAGGCTTAAATTGAAGGAATTTTTTGAGGGATTCTTGCTATAATTTGTGAAATTGAAATTATTACATTCGTTAAATTTCACAAAAAACCTAACCAATTCACTTTTGCTATAATTCAGCTTTTTTATTTCTTCAATGTGAATAGCCGGGCACTTCAAATCGTTCCATAACTGATTCATGTACTCGTTGTTTTCCTTCACTTTATAATCGGCGGCTTTGTACTGTTTATAAACAAGTTGTTTTACCCTTGAATCGCCTACTGAATAGAAAAATCGTCTTAAACTTCCGTCTTCATACATAAATAAACTGGCAGTACCTTCTACCAATACCTTCAATAGAAGTTGTTCTTCTTTGAAATCGGGGCTTCTATCGGTTCCCAAATTGCCCAGCATTTTACTCGATCTATCTATTTTGACCTTAAATCGGTTATATTTTGCCTTGGTATAGATACCGAACTCACTAACATATCGCATGGTTTTCTGGTCCGTTTCTCCGTTTTCTGATAGTTTATATTCAATTTCTACAGGATTATTTTTCCAGGCTACGTTTCTAATCAGACATTCCGTTCTCTCATCCAAGTTGTCGATGAAGTATCCTTTTTCAAAAGAAATTTGCGAGTGACTATACACGCCCAGTAGTGAAACAAAAATTAGTATGTACGATTTTTTCATGATGAAACTCTCATTTGGTTGAGCAGGATGGTTTGATTAATAACTGAACCGTTTACCTTTTATTGCTTTTCATTAATCAAATTGCCTAGCCCTTTTTTCGCTTTTTACATCAACGAAAAGTACCTAAACCTATAGAAATCGAGGATGTCTACATAAAAGACTTGTAGTCTATCGGAAGTAAGAATATTGATTAATTTTAAGGGGGAGATTTCCTTATGGGCACTTTGTAACATGGGTTCTATTCCGGCCAGATTTTTTGAAACCTTTCGCATACTATTAACATTTCTTCTGTCGGTGGTTTTTCTCCGCTTTGCTGCAATGCGTCAGTAAAAAAATCCCAATGTGCTTTTTTCCATTTCTCTAGCGGTTCAACATCCGTTCCCATATCCAATTCTGCATAATCTTCGGAAATTTTATTAAAAGGAATTGTATCTACCTTTATGATTTCAATAATCGCTTGAGCTTTACCGTCAAAATCAGTTACAATACTTTTTGTTCCGATTTTTGGTAAATCGGCATTAGCTTGTTCATACCAAAAATATAAATTAGAGCCTGCTCTTTTTTTTCCGATTACAATCAATTCCGCTAATCGATTAGCGTCTTTTTCATTATTGTGAAAAGGATGAGAGTCTGGT
>CAYGPR010000020.1:20177-68614 GCA_964351985.1 uncultured Maribacter sp.
TCTTTTTTGAATTCAGGATTTGATTCGATATAGTCGTTCCACATTTCAGAAACGGATTTGTCAATTCCGTTTTCAGCTTCCGCAACCGTTTCCATTTCCGTTTCGTTTTCAATTTTGGTTTTGGTTTCGCTTTTGCAACTTATAAAAATCAGAAGTAAAATGAATGTAAGATGTTTCATAGTTTTATGCAATATAATGATAGTTTTGACGACTATAGTTTGTTACGTACCTCCGACGAGCGTAGCGAGTGAAAAGCAGAGCACCTATAATCAGCAAGTACAAACAACCCGCCAGAATAATTCTTTAAAGCTCGTTATATAATCATACCAAGTTTGTCCAATTATTTCCAAGGTCCGTTCGTTGCTACATTTGTGGTTTCTACATTTTCATTTTTATTCTACACAGACCAATTACACCGCCTTACCTTTAATTATCACTTGAATTACCAGCTTTTATATTTTGAAGAGGCGTATTCATCCAATAATCGCTAAAATTATCAGGTTTAATAATGGGTTGGTCTTTGAAAATAGGCTTTAGCTTTTCCATAAATAAATCCCCCAAAGAACTTTTTACATTTGGTTTTACTTCTTGAACAAAAAATTCTCGAAATTGATTGTAGTCTCTAGAAGTCCATTCATTAATCAAATTACCCTCCTTATCTCTTATATTAGATATCTTCACGCTTAACAATAAAGAGTCGACAGGCCTCTTTCGAGCTACTACATCGATTGATCTGAACATTTCCTCTGCCTTGTTGGGGTACATCTTAGGGTATAAGAACACGGTTTTTCCGTTTACATCGCTATTATCGGGTACCATTTTCATAAAATCTATTTTTTTGTCCTTGTATTTCAGAATATAATTATTCTGGTTCAAAGCATCCTGTAAGTCGGGCGTTCGATTAAAAGACGCTACAAAACACTGTAATTCAACATCTACAGTTATGGCCTCCAGTACGAACTTAGGGGGATCCCAAAGTTGAAAAGTATTATGAAAAGAGATATAATTGAGGAACATTCTATCATTTTCAGGGCGATATTCCGTGATAATTTCAAAAATCAGTTGGTTATTTGTTTTATGCCTGTTGATACTTCCATTCGGCAACTTTTTTGTGCGATCGTAGACGGTATACTCCATCTTATGAATGGAAAAATTTCTTTTTGAAATATACATTGTACCGTATGCGCTATAGTCCAAAAGTAGTTTATCAAACTTAATGGTGTAAAGTGGTTCGTCATCTAGATAAGTATCGAGTCCTTTTTTGAACTTGTGTTCAGAAATTAGATCGGTTTTGAGGCGATGCACAAAAGAGTAAGAATCGATCTCATAATTACGTAGCGCATCATGAACTCGTAAAATGGTAAATTCATTACCGCCATAGGGCTTTAAAAAAGCCTTATCGATAACCTTGCGCCCTTCTTTGAATTGATAGTCGTACGACTTTAGTGCAAGAGTATCTCGCTTAAAATCAGTATTCTCTAGGTAGTCAAAAATCTTAACTTTGGTTGTAACCGAATCCCTAGTATCGAAACCTTCATCGAACACTTCTAATATGGCCTCATTGAGGTTTACATATTGTAAGCTGTCCAGTTGATAATCGCGATAATAACCCACGGTAGAAAAAGACTCGACCGGGTAATTTTCAGGTATCGACCTAAGGGCCCTACGTACTATTTGTCTTGCCGTAAGTTTCTTTATCTTCTTTTTATTGGCGGTTACTATGGCTTCTTCCAATTCAAATGTTGCCGGTTGCAGTTTCACCTCGTTCGATCCGTAGACCGAAAAATCTTGAATCAAAATTTCTTTTGTCTGAAACCCCATAGAGGATATCTCGATAATCTCACCGTACTCTTTATATCGTAAAGGAATTTTGAAACTTCCGTCCGTATTTGAAATAATGCCCAAAGCCCGATTTTTTATTCGAATGCTGGCGAAGGCGATAGGTTCTTCCGTTTCAGCATCTACTAGTTTACCAACGATATATTCGGCCTGTTGGGATAAAACGGAATTTGATACTAGAAGCAGCAAAAGAAAAAACAAATGAGTTGGAAACCATTTTCGCATTTTTTGAAAGTGTTTATTTTGGCGTACTTTTTCTTATTTAAAGCAAAAATTGGAAGATTTTGCCACCTTTTAAAACACGTAACCCGTGCCGTGGGCTTAAAATTTTAGTTTGCTCCGAGTAAAGTTCATTTGCACAAACCTGCCAAGAAACCCTAATATTTTTTAGGTACCATATTCAGTTCATGCGGTAACTTTCAATTGATTGCCAAAAAATATTAACTCTTTTAGCCTGCTCTTAACTATTAATTTTTGAGCTATTAACGCCAACTCGTTTATTTACTTTTCCTTTATAAGAATATCCACCAATTTTAGGTAGTTATATTGATTCTTTGTCAACTAAGGTTCTCCAAAAAACTCCGTACCGCCAAATCATAACTTTGCAGGCCAAAACCTAGAATGACCCCTTTTGCCCCCGGGGAGATATAGGAGATATGTCGAAATTCTTCACGGGTATGGGTATTCGAGATATGTACTTCGACCACGGGCGTTTCGATGGCCTTGACCACATCACCGAGACCTACCGAAGTATGGGTATAGGCAGCGGCGTTCAGAACGATGCCATCATACGAGAAACCGACTTCTTGCAATTTGCCGATAAGCTCGCCCTCGATATTCGATTGAAAATATTCGAGCTGTACCTCCTTGAATTTGAACTGTAGTTCTGAGAAAAATTCCTCGAATGTCCGCTTGCCGTAGACCTCGGGTTCCCGCTTTCCGAGCAGGTTTAGGTTGGGCCCATTGATAATAAGTATCTTCATCCGCTAAAAATAGCGAATTGCCGCACATAAAAAAAGATGCATTTATCTAAAATGCCGAGCCGACAAAAAGGTATACACTACACCGAAGGACACGGTTGTCCAGGTCTCACTTTCGAGCTGGATCGCCGAATAGGAAAAGTTTATTTCGGTCTGTGCGCCCATTTGAAATCCGATCTGGGGGCGGTAGTAAAGACCGCCATCATTGCCGTCACTAAGTCCGAAAGCCTGGCCCACATCACCCCCAAGGGAGAATGAACGCGAAGGCCATATACGTATCGAAGCGGCCAATGGTGCAAATTGTACACTAGGTGATTTCGTAGAGATTACCTCGTCTTTGAAAGTTTCACCAAAACCATGAACGATGCCCGCTTTGATCCCTAAGTCGAACACTTTGTTCGGGGCCCACATATAGCCGACATCGGCACCAAAAACCAAGCCGATTTTATCGTTAAAATCCCCTAGGGGTATTCCACCATGCGCGCCTAATTTGAATCCCTCTTGGGCGCAGGTCAACGTTGTTAAAAGTAAAAGGGCCAAGGTCAACATCCTGTATTTCATGGGTACCGATTTTTAGTTTGGTTCATACGAAGCTAGAAACTAACTAAAAGATTGCCTCATTTTTGTTGTCAACTGCCCTAAAAGGGTTGTAGAACGGCCATTTTAGTTCTTTTGCCGATGGCAAACCATCCTTTTATGGCCTAGAAAAGATGTTCAACTGAAAAGGTCTTGTACTAAACGGATTAGTCTTAGAAATAATAGGAAGCCCCTATTTGTAACGCGATGTTGTACGTATTGACATTCTCGATGACCTTAATAAAACCGGTATTGAACCGCAACTGAAAGTAGAAATTTTCATCCAAACGATACCCACCCCCAACACCGATTCCGATATCGATGGTACTCGTTTCCAAAAGGTCGTCATAGTTTCCACCGAGTAGAATTCCCACTTGAGGACCTGCTTCAACAGCGATTTCCTCCGTAATGTGATATTTGCCCATAATCGGTATATTCAGATAGTATAAGTGCAGATTATCGCCTGTGTTATTAGTCCCTTGCATAGAAAACAGAAGTTCGGGATCTAAGTAAAAATCTCCGGTAATAGGAATTTCAACGATACCACCCACCTGAAATCCCGGGTGCGGGGTATTATCGATTATACCGTTACCCCTCAAATCGGAAACGACCAAACCGGCCTTGGCCCCAAAACGGATATCGGAACCACCGCTCATCGAAGAGGTACCTTGAATAACGTCTTGCGAATAACTGATTGAGGGAAGGGTCACCAAGAAAAACAGAAGTAGCACGAATAACTTTTTCATAATCTGGAGCTTTTTAGGTTAAATATTGGGGTTTATACTAACACAAATATACAAAGACTCTTGATGTTTATCTCAGCCATCATCAACAGATCGTTTAACTGCCAAGAATTGAATCGTGTGCTCTTGACCCATTAAAAAAGCGGAAGATATCTTCCGCTTTTCATAAAAAATGTATTGAATACTATAAAAAGTAAATCGCTGATATCTGAAATACCCTGTTCTTTGAACTGATATCTTCAATCGCGTTTACGATACCCGCATTAAAGCGAAGTTGAAAATAAAAGTTCTCATCCAAGCGATACCCTGCCCCGATGCCCAGTCCGATGTCAAAACCATTGGAAGACTGACTTACCGTAGGCGCACCCGCAAAGGCATTTCCCTCTAAATTATCGGCAAAAAGAAGTCCGATTTGCGGACCTGCCTCGACATAGAATTCATCGAAGACGTTATACTTTGCCATGACAGGTACGTTCAAATACCAGAAATTAAGGTCATCTTGAAAAAAACCGCCACTGCCCTGCAACGAAATCAATACTTCGGGCTGTAACATCAAGGCACCGCTTATAGGGGCTTCGAGTGCCACACCCAAATGGAACCCAGGTTTCATATCATATGAATAAATGGCATCGCCGCTCAAGTTCGCCGCGTTGAAACCCGCCTTAGGGCCAAAACGGATTTCATCTTGGGCCTTGACGCTGAGGGTAAAAAGAAATAATGCAGTTATAAAGTAAAGTTTAGTTTTCATTTTCATCGTGTTTAGTTTAAGAACTCTGTTAGCGTTCATAGACTAAAATAAGCAATAATCCGAACTAAACACAAACTGATTTAGAATTTATACCACCCACCCAAATTTAAGCAGGAACTCTTACTGTTAAGCAGACTTCCGGTGGTGCCTGAATATTGACCCTTCAATTTGAAGGAATTTTTGAATACCTCAACCATTATTTAAACCAAAAAAGCGGAAGTTAAAACTTCCGCTTTTAGGTACATTATGATGTTCTTTGTTATAGATGGATTACAAAACCGACCCTAAGTTCTAGAACTCCGTTTTCCGAAAAGTCTTGGTTCAAACTAAAATTATAGCGTAGGCCAGGTTCAATGCTCACATAGTCGTTCAAGAAGATGGCATAACCACCTTGTAATCCCAACCAAAGGGCACTTTCATCAAAGTCTTGAATGCTTCCCCCGGTAATATCGAGTTGAACAGGAAATTTACTGCCGATATAATATTTGGCCCCTAATTTATAGGTAAAGACCGAAGGGCCTTCAGAATCTCCGTACCCCAGACCTACTTTAAGTGCCAGGTCATCCATCAAAAAATATCCACCCTCGGCACCTATGGCCCATGCCGTAGAACCATCAACAGCGGTCAGACCAAAACCTGTATTGGCTGAATTTCCCAAGCCTCCACCCCCAAATCCGGTATTGGCCTCGATCAATATACTTCCTTGGTCCGTACTGCCTCCGTCTTGGGCATTTGAGTTAAATGACCATGCGGCTATTAAAAACACTACAACGATTACTTTCTTCATAATTTATGATTTAACTAGTTAAAATTTATAGCCGAGGCCCAATGTAAAATAAGTGGCCTTTGCCTTGATATTTTGATTACCCGTGTAAGAATTATTGATCTGTAGGGCATAACGTGCCTCTACGATGATATTATTGAAAAGATCGAAACCAAGACCTGCCGTAACGTCGAATTCTGTTCCTGTAAAATCGTCCGGTACTTCCTCTAAGGAAAACCCGATTTGAGGCCCAAATTGGATATTCAGTTTCTGGGTTAGATAAACCCTTATCAATACGGGAATTAGCAAACCACCGGCACCGTCGACATTTGCATATAACAATTCTGGTTGAAAATGGGTTTTTGTCGATATTGCGACATCCAACAGAATACCCGCATAAAAACCTGTTTCCTTTGCAGTGGCCCGTGTCGTATTCAGCTTTACATCGGCCCTGGCGTGCAGCAAACCACCGATGACACCAAAATTAGCTGCAGTTTTTGAAATCGTATTCGTATCCGTGGTTTGCGCAAAGCAATTCGATACTAAGGTGCACATAAGGCATACCTTGAAAAATAGGTTGTTCATATATGAATTTTAAAAGGGGTCAAACATAATTTGATCGCGCATGCAATAATAATTTTAGTTGCGAAAGTGTAAGAAAATGTTGTCAATTTAGAATATGGCATGGTCAGTTCATGCCCGAAATGTTATCAGTACACTATCTTTACTTTATGAAATGGAGCCAAGCAATCCAAGATTATCGGCACTATCTAAAAATTGAACGCGGACTGGCGGAAAATTCCATCAAAAACTATGTGTTGGATGTAGAAAAGCTATTCTTTTTTTTGGAGGAAAATAAGGCCTCGGCGAGTCCTGTGAACATTGGCAAGGAAACAGTTCAAAAATTTATCTACGAAGTGGCCAAAACAGTAAACCCGAGGTCACAGGCACGAATCATTTCAGGACTCAAGAGTTTCTTTGGATATCTGGTTTTCGAGGATTATCGTAAAGATAACCCCATGGACCTTATCGATTCTCCTAAAATAGGCCGAAAACTTCCGGATACGTTGTCCGAATCGGAGATCAATGCCCTCATTGGTGCCATAGATCAATCAAGACCCGAAGGCGAACGCAACCGTGCCATTTTAGAAACACTCTATGGCTGCGGATTGCGGGTTTCCGAAATAACGAGCCTAAAAATATCAGATCTCTATTTTGATGAGGATTTTATAAAAGTAACGGGCAAGGGAGACAAACAGCGCTTTGTTCCGATTAGTGAAATCAACAAAAAATATATCAATATCTACCGAAATGAGGTCAGGGTGCACCAAAAAATACAAAAAGGTTTTGAAGATATTCTCTTTCTTAACCGTAGGGGAAAGCAGTTGACCCGGGCCATGGTCTTTACGATTATCAAACAATTGGCCGAAACGATCGGTCTGAACAAGAATATCAGTCCGCACACTTTTCGGCACTCATTTGCTACACATTTATTGGAGAATGGCGCCGACCTTAGGGCCATTCAGCAGATGTTGGGTCATGAAAGCATCACCACCACCGAAGTCTACATGCATGTCGACCGTACCCATCTGACCGATGTGATGCTCAAATATCATCCGAGAAACTAAACCATGGATTTAAAATCCATAGTTTTTATCAAGCAATGAAACTATAAGGATTCTAAAATTAACTAGCCAATATATTGGCCGATTTGAGCTTCACTCCATAAAATATTCCATTCGCAATCGTTAGAGTTTGTCAAATGTAAGAACAAGGGTTTTGCCATCTGCTGGAAAGCAATATCTTTAATCTTTAAATTCAATACGCATGCAAAATACAGGCCGCTCATGGTGGAAAGAAGGAATCGTATATCAAATTTATCCTCGCAGTTTTCAAGACACCACCGGTAATGGTGTCGGCGACCTTCAGGGTATCATCGAACATCTCGATTATATCAAAAGTCTCGGCGTCGATATCATCTGGCTGAACCCAGTTTATGCCTCACCAAACGATGACAACGGATACGACATCAGCGATTACCGGAATATCATGGAAGAATTCGGTTCGATGGCCGATTTTGATGCCCTTTTGGCAGGTATGAAAGAACGTGGGCTGCGATTGGTCATGGACCTCGTCGTCAACCACAGCAGTGACGAGCATCGATGGTTTCAAGAATCGCGAAAATCGAGGGAGAACCCTTACCGAGATTATTATCATTGGTGGCCTGCCGAAAAAGGAGTTCCACCGAAACGATGGAGCTATTTCGATATCGAAGAAAATGCCTGGAAGTACGACGAGAAGACCGATGCCTATTACCTACATTGTTTTTCGGTAAAGCAACCCGACCTAAAATGGGAAAACCGAAAAGTACGCCGAGAAATCTATGACATGATGCATTTTTGGTTCAAAAAAGGGGTAGATGGCTTCCGGATGGATGTTATTTCGTTTATCTCAAAGGATACCGATTTTCCAGAACTTCCTGAAAACTATAATGGTGATTATATTCCCTTTTATTCCAACGGACCCAAATTGCACGAGTATCTGCAGGAAATGAATCGTGAAGTATTAAGTAACTACGATATCATGACCGTGGGTGAAGCTCCGGGAATCGGTCTTGACCGTGCCCTGGAATTTGTGGACGAAGACCGAAAAGAACTTGACATGTTCTTTCATTTCGACCTTTTGGGATTGGATCGTGAACCGGGCGAGACCTTTACCATGCGAAAGGATAAATGGAAGCTCACGGAGTTCAAGAAAATACATTCCAATTGGGATGCAGCCTTTGCCCAGAAAGGTTGGGGAAGCATTTTTCTCAATAACCACGATTTTCCGCGAAGCGTAAGTCGTTGGGGCAATGACTCTAAAGTACATTGGCAAAATTCTGCGACCATGTTGCATACATGGGTATTGACCATGCGCGGTACACCCTATTTTTATTACGGGGAAGAAATCGGAATGACCAATATCAAGTTCGAAAAAATCGAGGATTACCGTGATATTAATACCATCAATCGCTATAAAGCCTTAAAAAATGAAGGTGGCGATTTAGAGGGTTTCTTGGCAAACGAAAAACATGCGAGCCGAGATAATGCCCGTACCCCGATGCAATGGGATACTTCAAAAAATGCTGGTTTCACTGATGTCAACCCTTGGATAAAGGTCAATGAAAACTATACCGAAGGCATCAACGTGGCCCAACAAGAACCCGAGAAAGACTCCGTGCTAAATTACTTTAGAAGGATGGTCGGAGTCCGAAAAAAACATCTCGGACTGGTATATGGCAATTATGAATTACTGTTGCCGGAAAGTGAAGAAGTGTATGCCTACCTAAGAACTTTAAAAGAAGAAAAGTACTTAGTGCTACTAAGTTTTACGACTAAAAAAGTCGAAGTTTCCCTTGCGGGTTTGAATTTTGATTCGGCTAAATTATTGATATCAAACGATGATGCGCCCTACATAAAAAAAGATTCCGATTTTGAGCTGGAGCCCTATCAATCTTGCGTATATCAACTACATTAATCCTTAAAAGCACTATAATCCTTTTTATAGGGGCGGATGATCAATCGTGCCTCACGGTCAAAACGAACATAATTGTACACCCAATTGATAAAGACCACCATTCGATTTCTAAATCCGATAAGAAAAAATAGGTGTACGAACATCCAAACGAACCAAGCGAAGACTCCCTGAAACTTGAAGTTAGGTAGATCGACCACAGCCTTGTTCCTGCCGACCGTGGCCATACTGCCCTTATCTAAATACAGAAAGGGTTTCAATGGTTTTCCGTCGAGAAGACTTACTATATTGTCACCTAAATTTTTACCCTGTTGCATCGCCGGCTGCGCCATCATCGGGTGTCCGTTCGGGTACCCTTCGGAAGTCATACAAGCTATATCGCCAATTGCAAAAATTTCAGGAAAAGCTTCTACCTGATTAAATTCATTAACCTTAAGCCGGTCTCCTCGAACTACGATGTCATTTGCATCCAGGCCTTTTATCAAAGCCCCCTTGACCCCTGCTGCCCAAACCATCGTCGCTGTTTCGAAGGTTAAATCTTCGGTATCGGTAGTCACCACTTTACCGTCATAACCGGTGACCCTAATATTTTTCCAAATCTGTACTCCCAGTTTTTCTAAAAATTCCTCGGACTTTTTTGATGCCTGTTCGCTCATCTCCTTGAGGATACGATCGCTGGCCTGGATCAGATTTATCTGTACCCTTCGTGTATCAAGATCCGGATAATCTTTGGGGAGGATACCTTTTTTGATTTCCGCCAAAGCTCCTGCCAATTCCACTCCCGTAGGTCCCCCCCCAACTATAACAAAATTCGTGAGGGCGTCACGTTCGTGCATCTCATCGGTCAACAAGGCTTGTTCAAAATTTTCTAGAATAAGACTTCGAAGGTTTAACGATTGCGGAATGGTCTTCATGGCCATAGCATTCTTCTCAATTTCGGAATTGCTAAAAAAATTGGTTTCAGAACCCATGGCCAAAACCAAATAATCATAACTAAGTTCACCAATATCGGTTCTAACGGTTTTTTTATCGGGAAGAACTTCCGAAACATTGGCCAACCTAAAATAGAAATTGGGAAAATCTTTCAACACCTTTCGAATGGGGTATGCAATCGAGTCTGGTTCGAGCCCTCCTGTTGAAACCTGATAGAGCAAGGGTTGAAAGTTATGATAGTTGTGCTTGTCAAGTAATACGACCTGTACCTCCTTTTTGCTTAATTTTTTAGCGAGAGAAATCCCGCCAAATCCGCCACCGATAATAACAACTCTAGGGAAATTCGATCTTGGAATGTTCATAGGTAATATTCTAGCGTAAAATTAAACAAACCTCGGCGAATTACGAATAGGATATTCCTTTTGATTATATTTAAAAGCTGATTCAAAAACTATAGAAAAATGAAAAAAACAATACTTTACGCTACCCTTCTATTTTTTACTTTCCAAAATACTATCGCCCAAAAAAAAGTCGATGATGTGATTAAGAAGCTTGATGCCCAAGCTGAAACCTATGGCACAATCGCCCAGAATATCTGGGACCTGGCCGAGATGGGCTATCAAGAAGAGAAAAGCTCCGCCCTACTTCAGAAAACTCTGGCCGATGCCGGATTTTCTATTAAAACGGGAGTGGCCGGCATTCCTACCGCGTTCATTGCGGAATATGGCAGCGGTACTCCGATCATTGCCATTATGGGAGAGTACGATGCACTCCCTGGACTTTCGCAAGAAGCCGTTCCCGAGAAAAAATCAGCGGGTAAAGCCGCAGGGCATGCGTGCGGGCATCATTTGTTCGGTACCGCATCAACAGCAGCGGCCATTGCCACAAAAGATTGGATGGTTGCCAATAAGACAAAAGGTACAATACGTTTCTATGGCACACCCGCCGAAGAAGGCGGAGGCGCAAAAGTCTATATGTCGCGAGAAGGACTTTTCGATGATGTTGATGTTGCATTACATTGGCATCCTGGAGCGCTGAATGCAGCTAGTGCAGCGGCAGCTCTATCAAATATCTCTGCAAAGTTTCGATTTTATGGGGTTTCCGCACATGCCGCGGGTGCACCCGAGAAAGGTCGTTCTTCTTTAGATGGCGTTGAAGCCATGAATAATATGGTCAATTTAATGCGCGAGCATATTCCTCAAGAAACACGTATTCACTATGTTATTACCGATGGCGGAAAAGCACCCAATGTAGTGCCCGATTTTGCCGAAGTCTATTACTATGCTCGACATAATCGAAGAGATGTGGTTAAAGGAATATTCGATCGTATCGTTAAAGCGGCTGAAGGTGCCGCTCTTGGTACAGGAACGACCATGGATTATGAAATAGTGAATGGTGTACATGAGCTATTACCCAATATTACGTTGCAAAAAGTGGTGCACAGTAATTTATCGAAAGTTGGAGGAATTGAATACACTTCTGAAGAAAAGGTTTTCGCAGATAAAATCGCGGTTAGTTTGGGCCAAGAGAAAGCGGACCTAGCTACTGCAAGAAACATACAGGCCTTTAAAGAAACCGCAAGGGCTTACGGCTCAACGGATGTAGGAGATGTTAGTTTTGTGGTGCCCACCGTAGGGTTCAGTACCGCTACATGGGTCCCGGGCACCTCGGCCCATAGCTGGCAAGCAGTCGCTACAGGAGGCACTTCAATAGGCAAAAAAGGCATGATGGTCGCCGCGAAAACCTTGACGATGACCGCTATTGACCTATTCAAAGACCCCAAATTGGTCAGTACGGCCAAAACAGAATTCGTGGAAGCCCGTGGGGCGGATTTCAAATACATTCCGTTATTGGGCGACCGTGCACCAGCCTTAGATTACCGAAAGTAAATCAAAGACGTCATTACGAAAAGCACTCTAGCATCGCGGAGATAGGTATTCGTCTGGCTCCCTGGAATGACGTATGCCTAAACTTTTCCGTTTTGTGTAACAAAATGAAAAAACGAACTACTAATCACCAAACGCCACCAACCTTCTTGTGAACAAAGAACTTGAGCACAAATTCGTTACCGAACTTGAGAACAATCAGAATATTGTTCACAAGGTCTGTACGTTGTACACCAATGATCGTGACTCGCACAAAGACCTATTTCAAGAGATAACGATACAGCTCTGGAAAGCATACCCGAAATTCAGGGGCGATTCAAAGTTCAGTACCTGGATGTATCGTGTCGCCCTGAATACGGCCATTACCATGTACCGGAAATCGAAGAAGAGAATCCGGACACAAGATTATGAATCCGTAATTTTTAAGATTACGGCCGACGAATATGATGAAACCGAAGAGCAACAACTGAAACTGATGTACAATGCCGTAAAACAATTGGGTGATATCGACAAAGCCCTTGTTTTTTTGTATTTGGAGGATAAAAACTATACCGAAATAGCGGAAACACTTGGTATTACGGAGGTAAACGCCAGGGTTAAAATGAACCGTATCAAGAATAAATTAAGAACCATATTGAATCCGTAGGATTATGATGGACGAACTCGAACTATTAAAAAAAGACTGGCAAAAGAAAGAAGAGCATCTTCCCAAATTGTCGTACACTGAAATTCACAAAATGATTTGGAAGAAGTCTTCTTCAATCGTGAAGTGGATACTGATCATCAGTATTTTGGAAATTACCTTACCACAGTTACTATTTTTGTTTCCTTCGGCCAGAAGCGTCATATCGAACTCTTCGAACTTTAATTCGGGTTATATTGCCCTTTCTGTTGTCTATTATATTGTCGTCATCTATTTCATTTATCTTTTTTATAAAAGATATAAAGAAATTTCGGTCTTGGACGATGCAAAAAATCTAATGCGTAAAATAATTTCAGCTAGAAAGACGGTTCTTTACTACATCATTTTTTCTTTGAGCATGCTCTTTCTAATATTCTTGTACTACGCCATTGGAATATATGTAAGTGACGAGGCTTTGATGAGTATTGAAGGGGTCGATCGGCTGCTTGAAAAAAAATCCATTGAAGAAACCAGAAATGCCTTGTTTTGGGTATTCAGTTTAAGTGGTTTAGCCGTCACAATAGTCATGGGAGGAATCTATTTTCTACTCTACGGCCTATTACTAAGAAAACTCAATAGAAATTATCAAGAACTTAAGAAAATGGAGGTTTAAGAAGATGTTTTATCGAACTTGTTTCGATTCCGGAATCTACGTAGTTCATTTTCTTGCTCGTAGGCCAACAAATCCTTTTCGGAAATCACCTTTAAAAATGAAGGGTGCTGTTCAATGGCATATTCTAGCTTTTCGATAATCGATTCGAACGATTCGTTCTCATAGTCTATTTCCAGCGGTTCTTTAATAACCATTGACTGAAGAATTCCTTTCTTCTTGACCCGAAGTCCTTTTTTGTCGAACGATCGGCGAAAGCCATCAATAACAACAGGTACGACAATCGGTTTGTATTTTTTTATAATGTGGGCCGTGCCTTTGCGAAGCGGTTTCCATGGTGTGGTCGTGCCTTGCGGAAACGTAATGACCCATCCATCGTTCAACGCTTTTCCAATATTCGAGATATCGCTCATTTTGACCTGGCGATTAACATCTTTGCCTTCTGCCCGCCATGTACGTTCAACGCTAATTGACCCAGCATAGGCGAATACTTTGGTCAACAAACTTTTTTTCATGGTTTCTGCCGCCGCAACATAGTACATATTCAGCTTTGGTTTCCAAATGTAACCGATGTTTCTGATGTTGTCGTCCCTTCCGCTGAGACTTGCATTGAATACATGGAACATGGCGACCACATCAGCGAAGTAGGTCTGGTGGTTGCTCACAAAAAGTACATTGGTATCAGGCAACGACCTAATAATCTCAGAGCCATCGATCTCCAACGTATTGAAACCCTTATAGCGCTGGTGCGTTATTAATCCTAAAATTCGAATGAGCCACTTTTTAAGAAATAAAATATGCCCGAACGGATTTTCCTTGAATATACCCATAGGGTGCTAAAATACGAAATATGATCTATGATGTAACAGGTACGAGGTACGAAATATGAAGTTGACGGTAAAAAACAGAAACTCTGAATATCGTATTAAATTATGAACAAGGTATTCTTAGCATATTGAATATTTTGGCCTTACAAAACCTGTTTCAGCAATTCCTTAATCTCGCTCAGCATCATTGCAGTAGCACCCCAGACCGTATAACCGTTTAAGTTAAAGGCCGGCACATCGATATCGGTAGCATAGGAAGTACTTAATTTTTGGGTGAAGATTTTAGCATCGTCCATAAAATCGATAATCGGAACCTCGACCAACGATTCAACTTCGGCTTCTTCAGGAGTAAATGAAAACGGATCTACAAGCAACCCGACATAGGGTTGAACCTCAAAATTACTAGGTGGTATATAAACAGTACTTAATGATTTTATCAGCGTAACTTCTTCCGGTGGCACACCTACTTCCTCATGGGTTTCCCTCAAAGCAGTTTGTATTAGGTCTGAATCGCTGCTTTCCATTTTACCGCCCGGAAAACCAATTTGGTTCGAATGTACGCCCTCATACATTTTTCTGTGGATGAGCAATAAGTGAGTCTTACGTTTTGCATCAGGATAAAAAAGAGCCATGACCCCAGCCTTTTTTGAATTTTTTGGAATACGCTTACGCTCACGCATGAACTGGATCCTGATTTCAGGGGCCATTTTAAAGTGAGATGCCTCCCCCGGTAAGGGCAGATTTTTTATTTTTGGGAGTTGTTGTGAAAATAAATCGAAATCCATGTTGTTGAAACGAATCGCTTTTAGTGCAATATTACCATTAATTTTTATCGTGGGCTGTAAGGAAGGAAGTGATAAAAAATCCTTGGACACGAAAAAAAATACGGTTCAAATAGACAGTTCCGCCATAGATATAGCTAAAACCGGAAAAAAGGAACCCGAAGAAAAATTCGAACTTAACGAAGAGAACGCTATCGACTTCTTTTTCAATTATCAAAAAGAACTCGACGACAATATCAAGGTAAAATTGACCACGAGCCTAGGCGATTTTACGATCGAGCTCTATGATAACGTACCCTATCACAAGGCGAATTTCGTGTATTTGACCAAAAAAAAATATTTCGACAACTCACAATTTCATCGTGTGGTAAAGGATTTCATCATCCAAGGTGGAAATGCGGATGACAAGTACATCGCGGACAAACGCCGTGAAATCGGGCGCTATTTGTTGCCTCCCGACACAAGAAAAGGATACAAGCATCATCGTGGCACGATATCCATGCCGAGCAGTGAAATCAATAATCCGCATATGCTGGCTTCTCCTTACGAGTTTTTTATCGTAGTGACCAAACCGGGCTCGTATCATCTTGACGGTGACTACACCCCTTTTGGAAAAGTCATCGAAGGAATGGATGTGGTCGATAAAATAAATAATGTCAAGGTCGGAAAAGGCGATTGGCCTTTTAAGAATGTGTATATCAAAAAAGCGGAAGTAGTTGACTAGCAAGAGCTAACCCAAATTCCAATATTATCTCATTTTCGGAATTTCATTTATTGTTCCGATAAATGTTCGGCAAGGCGATCTTAAAGATTACCGCGAGCAATCGTATGCCGATGACCACTACAATTGCCCCAATATAGGCGTAGGTATTTTCAATAGGCAGTTTTCGTAACAAAAAATAACTCACCCCACCAATAATACAGGCCGTAGCATAAATTTCCTTTCGAAAGATTACCGGAATCTCGTTACAGAGAATATCACGAATAACACCACCGAAACTTGCAGTCATAGTACCTAGGGCAATACACATAATCGGTAATAAGCCCGCATTAAGTCCCTTTTCTATGCCGACCATGGTGTATAGTCCGATACCGATGGTATCGAACAAGAACAATGATTTCCTAAAATACTTCAACTGGTTTCGGAACAAAATAGCAAAAACTACAGTCCCTAAAATGACAATGGTATAGGTTGCATTTTGCATCCATCCTACAGGTGTGTTCCCTATAAGCATATCACGAAGGGTGCCCCCTCCGACCGCAGTAACGAAAGCAATGATGAAAACCCCGAACAGGTCAAGCTTTTTGTCCATGGCCACCAATACCCCTGAAATGGCGAAGGCAATGGTTCCTAAAATATCGATTACGAAGTAGAACACGTTATGGTCGGTGGTTTAGAATTGTCAATACAAAGTTAGGGATACAAAAATTGAAAAAATCCTTTTTAGTTACGAGGCTTCGGAAGTAATTTTCCTTTTGGAATTTGGATTAAAGTTGTTGTGTGTAGTAATTATAATCCTTTATCACAATATCCACAAACTCAATGGGTTTGAGGTCTGAGGTAATGTCGGTTACTTTCTTAATACGATTGCTCAACGAAAGAATGACATTATGGTCTCCATTGCGTTTCGCCGAATCGAACAGTTCTTTGATAGTCTGCATTTCACGATCCTTAAAAATTGTCACTTGCGGAAACTTCGGACTATAATCTTCGGACAAATCACGGAGCAAGGTATCCTTTAAGAATACCTTTTTCTTTTCACTGATGACCGTGGTGCCAGCGGCGATATCGCCTACGCGCTGTCCCTTTCCCCGAATCAAAATGGTTAGAACGGCTACTCCTCCCGAAGTCAGGACAACATCTATAATACGTAATATCCAACGTACAAAATAACTTGAAAAATTGGGCTTCGAGCCATCGATTTTCACCACGCGAATGTGTAGCAGACTTTTGCCAACGGTCTTGCCATCCATAAAAGTTTCGAGCAATACATAGTATAAGAAGGCAGGTAAACTCAATAACAAGTACAGCGCCCACATGTCAGAAAAATCGATTTCAAGTGAAAGCAGTAACCAAATCATCAAAATGGTGTAGACGAGTATGATAAAACTGTCGATAATATAGGCGAGCATACGATCACCCAGATGTGCGGTATTCTGATCGATACTTATATTTTGGGCAGTTTCTATTTGAAATTGTTCCATATATTTCCTTCGGTAAAGAAAGGTGTTATTTGATTTTTGAAAATACTTTTTTGTACATAACTTCGTTAAAATCTGGAAAGATAGACGTACTAACCTTGGCTATCCAGGCAATTTTAGAACAAAGATCCAACCGATTACGTAAACCCCGGTATTTCATGCGCGAAGCTGCCTTTGTAAAACAAAATAAGGACAAATGGGCCACTTTTGAAAACGCACTGTCAAACAAAACGAATATTGCGCCCGATGTATTGTCCGATCTGTATATTGAAATTACAGATCATCTAAGCTACGCCAAGACTTTCTACAAAGGTAGTAACACCGAATTCTATCTAAATTCGCTGGCGGCACAGGCGCATCAAAAAATCTATAAGACCAAGCGTGAGGCAAAAAACCGTATTCTCGAATTTTGGAAAACCGAATTCCCTACCCTTTTCTACCATCATCACAGAGAATTGCTCATCGCATTTCTAGTATTCATTTTTTTCTCACTTGTTGGGGCTTTTTCGGCAGCGAACGAAGGCGATTTTGTCCGTTCTATTTTAGGAGACGGTTATGTAAATATGACCTTGGAAAATATTGAAAAAGGCGATCCCATGGCCGTATACAAGCAAATGGGCGAGTTCAATATGTTCTTGGGCATTACGATCAACAATGTACGTGTAGCGCTCATGGCCTTTGCCTATGGAATTTTTCTAGGCATCGGAACGTTGATGATCATGTTACAAAACGGAATCATGCTCGGAAGCTTTCAATATTTCTTTTATGAGAAAGGATTATTATGGGAATCGGCCCGCACCATCTGGATACACGGAACCATCGAAATATCGGTCATAATCATCGCTGGATCTGCCGGACTGGTACTGGCGAACGGCATGCTTTTTCCCGGGACCTATTCACGTCTGGAATCTTTTAAAAGGGGCGTCAAAAACGGATTGAAAATTATGGTCAGTACAGTCCCATTTTTCATAGTAGCCGGATTTCTGGAAGGTTTCGTGACCCGACATACCGAAATGCCAGATTGGCTCGCCATTCTTATAATCGCAAGCTCACTAGCACTGATTATTTACTACTATATTATTTACCCTATTCAATTGAACAAAAGAACAACGATATGAAAGACCAATACATTGAATTTAAAAAGCAAAGGGAACTTGGCGATATTCTCTCCGACACCTTTGCTTTTCTACGAAACGAATTCAAACCCTTCGTATCCACCTTTTTTAAGATAGTCGGGCCTTATCTTTTGATCATGGTAATTGCGCTGGCCTTGTACATGTACTATATTGGCAACAGTTTCAGTCTTTTGATGTTCAATTCAGACGCCGTACCCAATGTTCCTGTGATGCTTTTGATTGGGGTTTTTTATCTGGTTTCCATAGTAGTGGTATATACGATGTCGCAATCAACGGTATTGCATTATATTAAATCGTATGCGAACGGTAAAGGTAAAATCGATTTCAACACGATTAAATCGGATGTGTACGAGTCGTTTTGGAAGTTTGTCGGGTTGGCATTCTTGGTGGTCATTTGTGTATTTGCAGGCCTCATGTTCTGCCTGATTCCCGGTATATATCTTTGGGTGCCGTTGTCATTGGCTTTTGCCATCATGGTATATAATAGACTAACCGTAACCGATGCTTTTAGCTATAGTTTTACATTGGTCAAGGACGAATGGTGGATAACCTTCGCTACAATGATCGTGATCACGATTATCGTAACCATAGCCAGTTATGCCTTCGCCCTGCCGACCGCGATATACAATTGGATGAAAATGGGCATTTTTTCAGGTGAAATGGATGCAGAAGGAATCATGGACGTTTTTAAGGATCCTATCTACATTCTGCTCAATGTTATCGGTACCGTAGCCCAGTTTTTATTAAATGTCATCACTATTGTAGCAGGTGTACTGATTTACTTTAATCTCAATGAAAAGAAAAACTTTACCGGAACGTATGAACGTATTCAGAGTTTAGGCGAAACCCCCGAAAACTAAAATGCTAAAATACCTTCGTCTCCTTTTACTCATTTCTATGTTGGCCAATTTTACGATTGCCCAACAAGATTCGACGGCGACCGTGAAGTATGATACCGCCCCGTTAGAAGTTGGTAAAATCACGGAAGGTGATTTACAATCCTATCGTGATAATCCTGATTTTGACTATGAGGTCATAAAACAAGATCAAACCTGGTGGGACGATTTTAAAACTTGGTTGGGCAATCTATTGATGCAATTTTTCGAATGGCTTTTCGGCGTAGAAAAAGCAGCGGGTTTTCTGCAGGTATTTTTTAGGATCATCCCATACATCCTTTTGGTAGTATTGATCTTCATTCTCATCAAGTTCTTTCTGAACGTGAATGCCAATGCCTTGAAACAGGCCAAAAAGAACGAAGCTTTGGTCGCTTTGTCGGAAGAGGAACATATCATCAAAAATGAGGATATCCAACAATTGATACAACAAGCGCTACAAGACAAGAATTATCGGTTGGCCATACGGTACTATTACCTCTACATCTTGCAATTGATGACCGACAAAGAGATCATTTCATGGGAGCTTCAAAAAACGAACTATGATTATTTGCACGAAATCGACCGGCAAGAATTGAAACATCCCTTCAGCACCATAACGAGGTGGTACGACTATATCTGGTACGGCAATTTCGACATTGACGAGAGCAAATATAAACGGGCCGAAAGTGATTTTGAATCCCTTCAAAAGACATTGAAAAATGGGTAAGAAAGGAAGGGTATATATCATCATCGCCGTCATCACTTTGGCCGTTCTCATGCTTCTGCAATACAGCAAGCCCAAGGAAATCAATTGGTTTCCGTCGTATGTGGCACAACATAAGATTCCGTACGGCACCTATGTTTTGAACGATGTCATGAATAAGCTGTTCGGAGACCGGATACAACAAGTTCATGCACCCCCTTTTGAGTTTTTGATAGACAATATAGATGCACAGGGCACCTATTTTTTTGCAAACAGCAGTGTAACTTTTGGAGAAAGCGAACTCAACGCGCTGCTGGATTGGACTTCGGAAGGGAATACCCTATTTATCGCGTCCGGTGCATTCGAGGAAGATTTATTGGACACGTTGAATCTTGAAACCTCAAGTCTCTATGCCGGTTTTGATGAGGAACAGAAACAAATTCATCATTTGGCACATCCCCAGTTGGAAACTGAAGGTGGATATCCTTTCCAAAAGGATAGCTATGCTACTTACTTTCAAAAAACGGACTCCTTACAAACCACCATCCTAGGCTTTGTGAATTATTTTGATGAAGATGGGTCGTCCCAAGATAGAAATTTCAATGTCATCAAACAACCCTTTGGAGAGGGGGAAATCATATTATCAACTTTTCCCAAGGCGTTTACCAATTATTTCATCCTTGAAAAAAATAATAAGGACTATACCGCGGGCCTTCTTTCGTATTTAGATGATTCCCAGACCATTTATATGGATAATCACTATAAATCGGGGAAGAGTTTCTACACCTCGCCCATGTATATATTCTTGAATACCAAAGAATTCAAATGGGCCTACTATCTTGCCTTGATAGGGGCACTGTTCTATGTTATTTTCGAGGGCAAGCGAAAACAGAGGGCCATTCCGGTGGTACTTCCCCTTAAAAATCAAACTCTGGCCTTTACCCGCACCATCGCCGACATGTATTTTGAAAAGGGGGAGACCAAGGCGATTTCCGAACATAAGATCGCCCATTTTTTAGAGTACGTACGTTCGCATTTCTATATGAGTACCCTAGAATTCAATGAGGAATTTTATCGCAATCTAGCATCACGTAGCGATCATTCCCTGGAAGAAATAAAAGAACTTTTTATGCTAATAGTGCGCATGAAAAAAAGCGAATCCTTTGGTGACGAGGAGCTAAAAAAATTAAATAGAAGTATCGAAAACTTTAAACATAAAGCATATGGAAAATAACGAAACATCCAATAACGACCTCAACTTTGACAACCGTATTCCATTGGAAGAACTTAGAAGTTCAGTGACCAATATCAAGGCTGAGTTAGCCAAGGTCATTGTTGGACAAGAAAACTTCGTAGAACTTTTGATCGTATCGCTTTTGGTCGATGGGCATGTGCTTATAGAAGGTGTGCCGGGCGTTGCTAAAACCATAACGGCAAAACTTTTTGCAAAAACCTTAAAGACCGATTTTAGTCGAATTCAATTTACACCAGACCTCATGCCAAGCGATATTTTAGGTACCTCGGTTTTCAATGTAAAATCTACGGAGTTCGAATTTAAGAAGGGGCCCATTTTTTCTAATATCATTCTTATCGATGAAATTAACCGCGCACCCGCCAAAACACAGGCGGCCATGTTCGAAACCATGGAAGAACGTCAGGTCACGATGGACGGTACCACCTATAAAATGGATGTTCCCTTTATGGTGTTGGCCACCCAAAACCCCATTGAGCAAGAAGGTACTTATGCCCTTCCGGAAGCACAACTCGATCGCTTTATCTTTAAAATCAAGGTAGATTATCCGAATGTGGATGATGAAGTTCGCATCATTCAAACGCATCATGAGCGAAAAGGTTCAAAACCTCAAGAACTCATTAAGGATATTATTACACCTAAGCAATTGGCCGATTTTAAATCAAAGATCCAAGAGGTCGTGGTTGAGGAAAAAATCATCAAATATATTGCCGATATCATTACCAAGACCCGTAACCACCCCCATTTGTATTTGGGTGGTTCACCAAGGGCATCGATTGCGACCTTAAATTCCGCAAAAGCTTTTGCGGCCATCAGCGGACGCGATTTCGTAACTCCGGAAGATGTAAAACGGGCATTGGTTCCCGTATTGAACCACCGTGTCATTCTGACTCCCGAACGTGAAATGGAAGGCATGACCACGGATAGTGTGGTCAACATGATCATGGAATCCGTAGAAATACCAAGATAGTCGAATGCAGTTTTTAAGGTCGTTCTACATACATAACACTTTTTTCAGGTATATCGCCATTTTGGCGGCCTGTTTTATCCTATCCTACTGGATACCTTGGCTCTACCCTATCTCGTGGATTTTGACCCTGATTTTAGCGGGATTATTCTTATTTGACATCTATTTGCTCTACACTTCAAAAGGTATCGAGGCAACGCGAACTTTGCCACAGAAACTTTCAAATAGTGATTTTAATTCCGTGTTCGTTGAGTTCACTTCCAATTATCCTTTTCGAAGTTTTATTTCGTTGATCGATGAACTTCCGGTTCAATTCCAAAAGCGCGATTTCGAACACAAAACTAGCCTCATAAAAGGTGAAAAGCGAAGTTTTGAATATACGGTACGGCCTGTCGACCGGGGTGAATATGTTTTCGGAAACATGAACGTTTATGTTTCTTCACCTTTGAAAATTGTAAAACGTCGGTACGTTTTTCAAAAAGACCAAATGGTGCCTGTATACCCTAGTATCATTCAGATGCAACAATATGATTTTTTGGCCATCAGCAATAAATTGACACTTTTCGGATTAAAGAAAATAAGGCGCATCGGGCATACACAAGAATTTGAACAAATCAAGGAATATGTATCCGGAGATGATATCAGAACCATAAACTGGAAGGCGACCGCAAAGCGGAACCAACTCATGGTCAACCAATTTCAAGATGAAAAATCACAACCTATCTACTCCATTATCGATACCGGACGGGTCATGAAAATGCCTTTCAACGAACTCAAACTGTTGGACTATGCCATAAATTCTACCTTGGCATTCTCTAATGTTGCCTTGAAACGCAACGACAAAACGGGTATGGTCGCCTTTTCAAAAAATATCGAGACCCATTTGCCCGCCGTACAAAAATTGACGCACCTTAATGCCATTTTGGAAAAGCTTTACAATATTAACACCGAATTTACCGATTCGGATTTCGGATTGCTCTATGCCCATATCAAACGAAAAATAAACCATCGAAGCCTTCTGCTTCTTTATACCAACTTTGAACACATCTCTTCTTTAAAACGCCAGCTTCCTTTTTTATTGGCGATTGCCAAAAAACATGTTCTGGTCGTCATCTTTTTCGAGAATACCGAATTGGAAGAACTCATTACCCGTGACGCCGAAGACCTGCAATCGATGTACCATAAAACCGTAGCGGAGAAATTTTCCCTCGATAAAAGACTGATGCAAAAAGAATTGCAACAGTATGGCATTCAAACTATCTTGACCAAACCGGAAAATCTGACTATCAACACGATCAATAAGTATCTCGAAATAAAAGCAAGGGGACTATTGTAAAGGATTAAAAACCAAATCCAATCATTTTCGTAGTATGCCCTGAACCTGAAGATTGGAAACGACGTCATGCGATCCATTTTCAAGCACATCGAACGGTAATGCAAACTGAATTTGAACCACATATGTCGAAGTATTCGTAATATTCGTTTGGTAACTTCGACGACTTTTTTTCAGAAGTAGGTCCAATGCCACGCCCGACACGATTCCACCTATGGCCGTAAAAAGAACATCGCCATTGTCCCAAACTCCATAATCGGATTGGTCGTAAACCTCTTTGGCCAAACCTGCGACAAGGCTACTGCCAACGGCGCCGACCCACGTCCATGTTCTATCTCCTTTGAAAATTTTATGGGCGGCATAGCCTCCAACACCTCCAATAACAGCTCCCGCGGCCAAATGCTTCGCCTTATCAGGACCCCATTCAATCTGTGCGCGGGCAGTTCCCAAAAGACAACATAGCACAAAAAATAAGATATACCTTTTCATTGTATCAACTGCCAATTAAATACGGATCGATATAAAAACCGACTCGGACCCATATCGAATATAAACATACCAGATGTTTCTAAGCACAAATTCACCCAATTATCGACAAAAGGTATGCGATACTTTTCACAAAGGGAAGATTTGCTATCTTTCCCAAGAAATCTCTTTATACACTGATCGACCAACTAATTATGACCACATTCAAAAATATATTACTCCTTATAGCAATTCTATTTTCAACCGCGTGGGTCGGGGTGAATGCCCAAACCTATGCCAAAAATGGAATGGTCGTGTCTTCCGATAAAACTTCGTCAGAGGTCGGGGTTTCCATTTTGAAAAAAGGAGGCAATGCGGTCGATGCGGCCATTGCAACGGCATTTTCTTTTGCGGTAACCCATCCAGCGGCTGGAAATATCGGAGGTGGAGGATTCATAGTATTCATGAACGCCGACAGCAAAGTAACGACCATCGATTTTCGTGAGAAAGCCCCTTTGGCGGCAGGCCCTGATATGTATCTCGATGAAAACGGAACCCTGATCGACAATATCCATCACATGACGGCTAAGGCCATTGGAGTTCCGGGGACTGTTGCGGGACTCTATCTTGCACATCAGAAGTATGGTCAACTTCCTTGGGCAGAATTGGTACAACCAGCAATCGACCAAGCCCAAAATGGATATGTCTTTAATTGGTCGTTGTACGGGGCGGCCGAATATTTCTCTTCTGAGGAAAATGAAAATGAGTTCATGAAAAACTACTTCAAAACCGAAATAGGAAAAATTCCCGAACCTGGCGAACTTTGGATCCAGCCCGAATTGGCCCAAACCTTGACCTTGATCCGAGATAAAGGCCACGACGGATTTTACAAGGGGGAGACCGCCAAAAAGATTGCTGCCTGGATGAAGCAAAATGGTGGCGTCATTACAAAAAAAGACCTGAAAAAATATGAAGCTATTGAGCGTAATCCAATAAAAGGAAGCTATAAAGGGTATGATATCTATTCCATGCCCCCACCAAGTTCGGGCGGAGTAGCACTGATCGAAATGATGAACCTTATGGAATTGGCCGACTTCAAAACCATGGAGTTCAATTCCGCGGCACATTTGCATTTGGTGGCCGAGGCCATGCGAAGGGCCTTTGCCGACCGGGCCGAACATTTGGGGGATCCTGATTTCAATCCCGATATACCCGTTGACAAATTGACCTCTAAAGATTTTGCCAAAAAACGTTTTGACGAAATCGACATGAATCGGGCTTCGGTAAGTGATTCTACAAAATTCGGACAGTTGTACGACGGGGAAAGCACGACCCATTTGTCTACCATGGACAAAGATGGAAATGCCGTATCCCTAACTTATACCTTGGAATATAGCTATGGCTCTCAAATGGGTTCCTCAGAGCTCGGGTTTATTTTCAATAATGAAATGGGCGATTTTAATCCCCAACCGGGCGTGACCAAAAACAACGGACAAATAGGTACCGACCCCAATTTGGTAGCCCCTGAAAAAAGAATGCTCTCCAGCATGACCCCGACCATTATCGGAAAGAACGGAAAACCTTATCTGGTCATCGGGAGTCCCGGCGGAAGAACCATTATCAATACCGTTTTCCAAACCGTGTTCAACGTACTCGAATTCGATATGCGCATTGACAAGGCCATTGAAGCCCTGAAGATTCACCATCAATGGTTGCCCGATCAGATAATATATGAGAAAAACCTTTTGTCTCCAGATACTAGAAAGATTCTTGAAGGTATGGGGCACACCCTGAGAGAACGAACCAACATGGGCGCCCTTATGGGAATTACCTATGATTTCGAGAAAAAAGTATTTACAGGTGCCTCCGATTCTTCGCAACCAGATAGTGCCGCGGCAGGATATTAGTTGGTCGCCAACATAAATAATCCAAAAACAAAATTGGCCTAAGGGCACTCTCGTTCTTAAAATAAAATCCTAAATTGTACACTTACTTTTTATGACACTTTTAAAACGGAATGAAACACTATAAAACCAAAATCATGAAAAAAATTTTATTTACGGTCGCAATTGTATTCTTTGGTGCGGTTACGGCGTCGGCAAATCAAAAAATCACATTATCTGCAGCGGAAAATTCTTTCTTGGGAACATGGACCATGGATATCAAAGGGGATGAAAAAGGTGTAGGCTGGCTACATGTTCATGAAGACAAAGGATACTTAGATGCCGAAATGTTATGGATCGGCGGAAGCGTTCTACCCGTAGGTCATGTATATATGGTCGATGACAATACGATGGTGGTAACCCGTACATATGAGTACAAGAGAAGTGGCGAACGCACCCACACTATGACACACGTCGTACGTATTGAAAAAGATGGCGAAGACGGTATCAAAGGTGTCATGACCGGACCTGCATGGGGCGGCTCTGGGGAGACCACACAAACGTTTACCGGAAAAAGAATGCCCCTAATACCGGCAAAACCAGATTTGAGCCAAGTAAAATATGGCAAGCCCATTGAACTATTTAATGGAAAGAACTTGGACGGATGGCGTATCATCGACCCCAACCATAAAAATGGATTCAAGGTAGTTGATGGAGAATTGGTAAATGATCCCGTTCAACCAAAAGAGGGCGAGCACCATCATTATGGTAATCTTCGAACGGAGCAAGAATTCGAGGATTTCAATTTGAAACTGGAAGTAAACGTGCCCGAAGGAAACAATAGCGGTGTATATCTTCGCGGGCTATATGAAATTCAGGTGGTCGATTCGTACGGAAAGGAATTAGATTCGCATAATATGGGTGGCCTATACAGCAGGGTTACCCCTACCGAAGCGGCCGAAAAACCCGCCGGCGAATGGCAGACCTTCGATATTACGCTCGTAGACCGACACGTAACCGTCATCTTTAATGGGAAAAAAATAATTGACAACCAACCGGCATTGGGCCCAACTGGTGGAGCAATCAGTTCTGACGTAACCGCCCCAGGGCCGATTTATCTTCAAGGCGACCATGGTAACGTATCGTACCGTAACATCGTTTTGACTCCGGTACAAGAATAGTCTTAGCGATAACTTTTTAAACAAAAACCCTAGAAAACTAGGGTTTTTGTTTATTTATATGTCAACACTAGGGCTCTCTAGACGAATTAGCTTTTTTTTATGAAACGACCTCAAAGTAATCGTTTAAATTCGAAACCTGTATAATCCAAAACTAACCATGAACTATATAAAATGTTTTATTTCTGTTTTGTTTTTGGTACCACTACTAGGTTTTTCACAAGACGAAATAGTTGAAACATCAAAAGTCGAATCGAGAAAAAATAGACCGACCTATCGGGGCATTTCACTTGGCGGACTTGGCATCGGTAGTTTTAGGGATTTTGCCACCTCACCCCTTATTTATTCGGGAATCGCTATTTCTTCATCCCGCTTTAAAATCAGTATGGATAAAGAAAGGGAAACCGAAAGAGGTAGTGCGCTCTCGATTGGTTTTTTCGGTAATAATTTCAATGGCCACTTCAGCCAAAGTATCGTAATTTCTCCATCATTCTACTATTCCGAGCTGTATGGGTTGAAGAAAATAAGTTCAGAGAAATTCAACGTAAAGGCAGGTGGCATGATCAATTTGACCGGAAACGTTAGGATCAATCCTGACCTGAATAACAATGCTATTGGTTATGAACTGATTCCCACACTTTTCGGAAGTGCTAAGGGCACACTTGATGTAAGCCGAAACGTAGATAAGGATAAAAAGTTCCTGTTCTTCCGGTACCGAGCACTAAAAAGAAAAAAAAAGCTGGCGTTACGGCTTAATGTTGGTCTGATTAATTCCTCTTATCGAAATGGCTACGTTTATTCGGGACAATCATTTTTGCTCAACGACTCCAAACTCTTTGACGGATATCAATTCAAGGTGTTTTCCGGATTCCGAATGAGTAGCTCTTTGGATTATACCCTGTATTCAAGAAAAAATAAAAATGCGGTCCAGTTTTCTTATGTATGGGATGCATATAAGACCGGGGGCGATCTCGATACCTTCGAAATGGCACAACATGCGCTGCGATTCACGCTATTATTTAATACCAAATAATATGATGATGAAAAAATATATCATACTGGCAGTTTTACCGATCCTTTTTTCATGCGAAAAAGTGCTGTTTGAAGAAGACTTGGCCACTACGGATCCTAAGGCAAATTTTGAATATCTCTGGAACGAATGCAACGAAAAATATTCGTATTTCGAGGTAAAGCAAATCGATTGGGACGCCATAAAAGCCGAATACGAAGCAAAACTATTCAAAGGTATGACCCAAGATTCGCTGTTCAATGTTTTGGGAGACATGTTGACCGAACTGCGAGACGACCATGTGAACCTTATATCCAACTTCAATGTTTCTTTTTTCGGTGTGGAATATCTAGGTCAAGATAATTTCTATGGACGCCTTATCGAAGACAATTATCTAAATCGAGACTATTATATTTCCGGACCTTTTGGACATGATTTCATCGCCAACGACGAAATCGGCTACGTTAGGTTTGCATCCTTTCCCGGTACCGTGGACGATACCAACCTCGATTTTGTTTTAGAAAGATATAAGGATACAAGAGGCCTGATCTTAGATTTAAGGGAAAACGGTGGAGGTGCCGTATCGGATATCTTTAAAATACTCAGTCGCTTTGTAGAGGAAAAGACATTAACAAATTATTCGCGCATTAAAAACGGTCCGGGACGCAATGACTTTTCGGAGCCCGAACCTGTGTATGTTTCCCCCCACAATGGAATCAGATACACCAACAAGGTTATCATGTTGGTCGATAGAGGCACCTACAGTGCGGGTTCTTTTACCGCATTGGCCACCAAAGCCCTGCCCAATATCATTTTAATGGGTGACACCACGGGTGGCGGACTTGGCCTTCCCAATGGTGGGCAATTACCCAACGGATGGACCTATCGCTTTTCGATAACCCAAGCGTTGACCTTGGATAAAAACGCTGAATTTGAAAATGGAGTACCTCCCGATATTCGTGTACTTTTCGATTGGAACGATCTGAATAAGGACGAGGTTTTGGAACGGGCGATTTTGGAGTTGCAATAGCTGCCAAAATCAAAGTCATTCGTTTTTATATCTTTAGGGCATGCCATTTGTTGAAAATCCCATGTATGTGCTCGCAGTGCTATGCCTAATGGTTGTGATCTCGGTGTATGCTGGGAAGACAAAATGGGGAAGCAAGATAGGGGCCGCCTTATTAATCATCGTATTCTCGGCCGTATTGGCTAATTTAAAGCTGATTCCGACCGCTTCGAATGCGATTCCTTTATACGATGGAATATTTACCTATTTGGCGCCGATTTCGATATTCTATTTATTACTGGGAGTCAATCTAAAGTCCATAAAAAAGGCTGGTGCACCTATGATCATTCTTTTTCTAATCGGCTCCTTGGCAACGGTTTTAGGGATATTTACCGCTTGGTACGTGGTGGCACCGCAAAACGTCATTGGCGAAGATGCCCATATTATTGCGGGTATGTTGACTGGCACTTATACCGGAGGCACTATCAATTTCAATGCGGTCGCCCTAGAATATGATTTTCAAGAACGTGGAATTCTATATGCAGGCACCGTGGCCGTTGACAATGTCGTAACAACAATTTGGATCATTATGACTTTGGCCTTCCCAGTTGTATTACGAAAATTCTGGAAAGACAAAATGGTAAAACAATCCTTTCAAAATACACATGAATTGGAGAAAGACAATATCGATATGCATTCATTGATGTGGCTAGCGTTTTTAGGATTGCTTGCGTTTGTGATTTCCGAATTGATAAAAACCATATTGCCCGGAATTCCCTTTATGATTACCCTAACTACAATCGGAATTCTTATGGCGCAGAGCAAATTAGTATCAGAATTGAAAGGAAGCCATACTTTGGGCCTATATCTTGTTTTTATATTTCTGGCCGTCATTGGCGCGTATTGCGAAATCGATGCTGTGGTCGCTCTAAAAGAAGTTGGCACTACCCTATTGCTGTTTACCCTTCTGGCGGTTTTTCTGCACGGACTCTTCATTATCTTGTTAGGCGGAATCTTTTACCGTGATTGGGATATGGTCTCCATCGCCAGTCAGGCCAACGTCGGTGGCGGCCCCACGGCCATTGCAATGGCAGAGTCCTTTGGAAGAAAAGAATTGGTATTGCCCGCTATTTTGATTGGCACCTTGGGAAATGCCCTGGGGACCTACCTGGGGTTTTTGGTAGTCGGTCTATTAGCATAACTACTACCAAAATTCGATTTGTAATGTTAATTTTGAATAGTTAAATAAATTAAAAAATGTCAAACCAACAACTGACAATCACAGCAGAAATCATCGCCAAACCCAAAAATAGGGATTTGGTAAAACAATCACTTTTAAAGCTAATACCTCCTACCTTGATGGAAGAAGGTTGCCTTAATTACGATTTACATCAAGACATCGAGAATCCAAATCGATTTTTCTTTTATGAAAATTGGGAAACTAAAGAACATTGGTTAAGGCATAACGATAGCGCCCATATCGCGGCACATAAGAAAGCGACCGAAGGCGCGGTGGCCGAAGTCGTGATCCATCAACTCAGTCCTTTAAACTGAACAGTAAGAGAACAATTTTTGAGTTTGAACTTGATACTTCAGTATGAACTTTTACACCCCTGACATCATCTGACATTCATGCCGATATCTTTGTGGTATGTTTAACCTTTAAAACCATAAAATATGTCAAATGCAATCAGCTGGTTTGAAATTCCGGCAACAAACTACGAAAGGGCAAAAGGCTTTTACAACACTGTTTTGGCTACCGAAATCAAAGATTCACCGATGCCAGAAGGAAAATACGGCATGTTCCCCTACGATGAAGATAACAACGGTATCGGCGGGGGCCTTGTCGAAATGGAAGGGTATAGTCCATCATCTGAAGGAGTTACAGTTTATTTGAACGGGGGTAACGATTTAAGTGAACCCTTGGGGCGTGTCGAAACGGCCGGTGGCAAAGTAGTCATGCCCAAAACCGATATCGGTGAAAATGGATTTATGGCACAATTCATAGACACCGAAGGCAATAAAATCGCGCTCCATTCCTGGAATTAATTAGTAATTTATAAAAGAAGGTAGTGGATTCTCAGAGGTTCACTACCTTTATTTTTATGTCCCAGCTACCTAGGCTCATATCGATTCTGACCCTGTTAAAATCCCGAAGGATTTTAACAGCCACCGAACTGTCCGATAGGTACGACGTGAGTATTCGCACCATTTATCGCGACATTCAGAAGCTAATCGAATCCGGAGTACCGGTTATTACCATTGAAGGTAGAGGCTACTCTTTAATGGATGGTTATACAGTCGCTCCTGTTCAATTTACCGAAAAACAGGCTAATGCTTTGATTACTGCCCAACACTTGGTGGGGCAATCGAATGATTCTTCTTTTGTAAAAGATTTTGAGGAAGCCCTGACCAAAATTAAATCCGTCTTCAAGTCCTCCGTACTGGAAAAAAGTGAACTGCTCGATAATAAAATCCACATTTTCGATACAAGGCAAGAAAGCATTTCGAGCAACGCACTCTCCGAAATTCAATTGGCCATCACCCATTTTAATTATGTGGAAATCAATTACCGAAAGGCCGATGACCCGAATATTTCCTTCCGTAAAATCGAACCCTATTTTATCTTCTCGACCGAGAGCAAATGGATTTTGATTTCTTGGTGCCATCTTCGAAAAGACTACCGGGCTTTTCGCATAGATCGCATTCAACACTTTAAGATTCTTCCCGACCAATTTGAAGATCGAAAGTTCTCCATTCAAGATTATGTTGATGGTGAGCGGGAAAAGGAACGTCGGGCCAAGTTTCAGTGATTTTATAAACGAATTTTATAATCGCTAAAAAGATACGTTTGTGAAGCTTATGTTATGGGTTTACATCGGGCAAGATAGATAATTCATCTTATACGAGTTATAGCTAAACCTTTGATAAACAGATTGGTGCATTCGGACAAAAAAAGCCGCCATTCGTCCTGCAAAATTAATATTTTGCGTTTTACGCTTTATCTTTAGTACACTTTCAGAAGTATCAATAATTCAATTCCTCCTATTTCTGAAATTGCCACTTGCATCCCACTAAATCTGGCATTTACCAGCGCAACGTAAACTTCCCCCTCATATCTAAATTACCAGTGAATACCTGAGGTTGGCACTATACCCGTATTATTTCGAAGTAGTTGCAAATCCAGATTTCCTTGTCTTATTGTGTAACCAATTAATACTAAGTACTATGAAAACAAAAAAACAAAATGGCACTGGGCATATGTTTACCCTGGCCATGGCCGTACTACTGCTCATTGCTTTTTCCTGCAGCTCGGAACCTGAGTTGGAACCTGAAGTATCGACTGAACCAAAAGTGATACTTAATTCAGAAGAAAATTCGGAATCCGATGAAAACTTGGAATCCGAAGAAGTCACTGATATAAATTATGTCTTATCTGAGTTGGCCAATGGCGCAACCCTGCATGGAGCCAATGGAATTGACATTGGGCCTGATGGCAACCTTTACATCGCTAGTGTTGTTGGCCAGGAAATCGTTGTTATGAACAAAGAAAACGGAACGATTGTCAATAGGCTTGGAAAAGAGTCGGGAGTAATCGCTCCCGATGACTTGGTATTCGGCCCTGATGGATCGCTCTACTGGACCGATATATTGGTCGGAGAAGTAGGTCGTATGACTCCAGATGGGACCATAACCAAACAGTTTGTAGCCCCTGGTGTCAATCCGATTACATTCTCACCCAGTTGTCGTCTCTTTGTGGCACTTGATTTTTTAGGGGATGGGTTATATGAACTTGACCCAAATCTAATCGAGCCTCCACGGCCGATAATCTTAGCCTCTGAAGCAAACCCTTTCCCGCTTGGCTTTTTTAATTCATTTGACTTCGGCAGCGACGGTCGCTTGTATGGGCCTTTATTTGCCGCAGGTTTGGTCATTAGTGTGGATGTCGGTAATCCTGGAGATCCTGTCTCTACAGACCCTTTTACTGATGGAACAGTTCAAATAGTAGCTTCCGGATTTAAAAACCCTGCAGCAGCGAAGTTCGAAGCGGATTGCCTTCTCACGGTACTGGATCAAACAGGGGAGGTTTTTAAGATAAACACCCTGACCGGCGAGAAAACACTGTTCACCACCTTGGAACCAGGTTTGGATAATATGGTCTATGCCAAGGATGGCACCCTATATATGAGCAATAATGACGAAGGCTGGGTGGCCGAGATAGGACCCGACGGGCAAGCTCGAACCATCAGTCCAGGAGGGTTTATAGCACCCAGTGGGCTGGCCGTTTTGCCTGGGCCGAATAATCAGGACAATGTATTTTTGGGCGATATATTCCGATTGAGACAATTCAATGGCAATACAGGCGAACAGGAAAACAGCTATAAAGGCAATTTAGTCCCCGAAGAAAGTACGCTGTCACTGATATTACCGATGAATCTTAAAACAGATGGGAACAACCTTGTGGTCGCTTCATGGTTCAGTGGTGCGGTACAGGTCTGGGATTCCCAAACAAATCAAGTCCTAGAAAATTTTGTTATGGGTGCTCCTATCGATGCTGTCCGATTTATGGATGATTTTGTGGTGTCCGATATAGGGCTGGGCGGTGTGGTCTGGGCCAGCGACAATTCGATGATACTTCCTATAGACAATGCAAGTGTATTTGCGCCCGGTGGTTTGGCTACCGATGGCGAAACCGTTTGGGTGGCCGACTGGGGCTCTGGTATTGTTCTGCAAATCGATTTCGAGGGCAAAACCCCAGCTGCACCAGTTGTTGTAGCATCAGGTTTAGTAAATCCCGAAGGGTTGGCTTTGGATAACGACGGAAATTTATTGGTAGTTGAAACCGGTGCCTCCCGTCTATCGCATATCGACTTGTCCACCGGTGTGGTAACAGTTGTTGTGGATGGCCTTGAATTTGGTTCGCCTGGTGGGGAAGGCTTTCCGCCCACGTGGACCTTTGATGCCGTGGCCATGGGTCTATCCGGTGACATCTATGTTACGGGTGGCGGACCCAATATTATTTATCGTCTCTCACCAGAGTAAGGTTTATAAAGGTCTTTGAAAAAGAAGTTTTCTTTTTTATGATTTTCTAGCCGGTAATCGATACCCTACATTAAGAAGGGATATTAATTGCCGGTTTTCTTTATGTAAACTACCTCGGGGCAAGCCCACGAGGCATTGAAAGGAAACTTAAATTTAGATTTCGACGCAAGCGTCGGAGCATTTTAATCTCGATTATCGAGTAAAATGTGAATGACTAATAGCCTTAACCAACTAAACTTCCTATGTCCAGACATATCAAATTACAATTCGCAAAAACGTCAAAAATTCCTAAAGCACTGTTCGATATAAAATGTAATTTTTAGATTTTTCCCAAATACACGAAAAAGTCAAATCACACAAAATTTTGTACATTCCTAATCTTAAACCAACTCCATATGAAGTATCTATTTATTGTCGTCACTTTCTTGCTAGCCATCAATGTCAATGCACAATATTCCTCCGCTCAAATAGATTCCCTTGTAAATGATGCACTAGAAAAACTCAACGTAACAGGGGCATCGGTAGCAGTAGTAAAAGACGGCAAGATAATTCATAACAAAGGCTACGGAGTAAAATCGTTTTCCACCAAAGAAAAAGTTGACAAGCATACCAATTTTGCCATTGCCAGTAATAGCAAGGCATTTACCACTACCGCTTTGACGCTTTTGGTCGAAGAAGGTAAAATAAAATGGACGGACAGGATCATCGACCATATTCCCGAGTTCAAGATGTATAATTCGTACGTTACCGAAAATTTCAATATTCAAGATCTGTTGACCCATCGAAGCGGCCTGGGCCTGGGCATCGGTGATTTGATGATTTTTCCTGACGGGTCCGATTTTACGATGGATGACCTATTGTCAAGTTTTCAGCATTTTAAACCGGTTTCTGCCTTCAGAACGAAATTCGACTATGATAATTTGTTATATCTGGTGGCCGGGGAATTGATTGCTCGAAAAAGCGGTATGACCTGGGAACAGTTCATACAAACAAGAATCTTCAATCCCTTGGGAATGGACAACTCCTCCCCTTCTTTTAAAGATATCAAGGACAAGGGTAATGTTGCTTCGCCACATACGACGGCCTACGGAGAAATGAAAGTGCTTCATAATTATGGTGATATGATGAACGGAGCCGCCGGTGGCATCTATGGCAATGTGGATGATCTTACCCAATGGATGATGGTACATCTCAACAAAGGTGCCTATGGAGAACAATTAAAGGATACATTGTTTACGGTGGAAAACCAAAATGAAATGTGGATGATTCATACAACGACACGAACGAATGGAGATCCAAGATATAATTCGCATTTCTCTGGGTATGGACTCGGATGGGACCTGACGGATAAAAAGGGAAATATGGTCGTATCACATACCGGTGGCCTCCCTGGAATGCTGTCGCGAACAGTACTAATTCCCGATCTGAATTTGGGCATCGTCGTCTTGACCAATACCGAACCAGGCGGCGCAGGGGTATTCGTAGGCGTCTCGAGAACTTTGGTCGATAGTTATTTAGAATTGGATGATTTTGGGTGGATAAACAAGTTCGTCGAGTATTTCAAAGAAAGAAAAGGCGAATCGGAAGCCGTGGTCAACAAAGTATGGAAAACGGTAACCGCCAACAAAAAGAAAAACATATATAAAGAAGCCTATATGGGCAGCTATCAAGACCCTTGGTTTGGCAAAGTAGAGGTATTCGACAAAAACGGAACCTTATGGATGAAATGTCATCGCTCACCAAAACTTAACGGGCCTATGGTATTTTATAAGGGCAACACTTTTGCCGTAAAATGGGAGTACCAAGATATGAACGCCGATATCTTCGCCATATTCCAATTGGATGAAGAAGGCAAGGCAGTCGGACTAAAAATGAAGGGTATATCCCCCGATATAGACTTTAGTTTCGATTTTCAGGATCTTGACCTTCATAGAATCAAAATCGACGAATAGACCTACTGTGATTCTGGGCGTAATCTGGGATTTTATATTGAAAAGATTTGAAAGGAATGGAGCAAGCGATTACCATAATCGTATACATACATGCAATACTTGGTGGAATAGGACTAGTTATGGGTTTTGGTAGCATGGCAATCAAAAAGGGAGGAAAACTCCATAAAAAGATGGGCCGCATATTTTCAATAAGTATGATCGGCAGTTGTGTTCTAATCATACCTGTTGCTTGGATGCCAAATCATAAAAGCCTGTTTCTATTTCTTATTTCGTTGTTTACCATCTATTTGGTACTGGTCGGTCAGCGTGCACTAACGTTCAAAGGAAGAACCAAACGAAGTGCATCAAAGTTAGATTTGGGTATTTCATCAATCATGCTTATGTTTTCGATATTTATGTTCCTATATGGTCTGTATGGATTCTTGAATCCTTTTGCCGATAATATTCTCTTTTTGGTTTTTGGCGGATTGGGAATCTTCCTGACCGTTAAGAACTTTCAGTTCTATAAAAATTTCAAAGAATTAAAGATAGCATGGCTACTAACACATTTAACCCATATGATAGCCGCCTTAATTGCCTCGATTACGGCTTTTATAGTAGCTGGTCTGAAATTGTGGACTATAATGGCCTGGATTCTACCTTCCATTATTGGAACAGTTTATATTGTTTATTGGCGATTGAAGACAAAAGGAAAATTAAAATCGTAAACGGGTCAATAAACCAAACTCTTAAAAACATTTTACATTTTAAAGGAACATTGCATTAGTGCTAAATTTTTATTCGTTAAAAAATGAATTTTACTAAATGATACGACTTCTTTTTACTTGCTTGTCACTCTTTATTATGGGCTTGTCTACAGCCCAAAAGCTAAAAGTCAGCGAAAACAATAGGTTCTTGGTCACCGAAAACGGAGACCCTTTTTTCTATATGGCCGATACGGCTTGGGAACTTTTTCATCGCTGTGATCGAGAGGAGGCAAATATGTACCTCGAGAAAAGGGACGAACAAGGCTTTAATGTAATTCAAGCCGTAGCCCTGGCAGAGATAAATGGTTTGAATACCCCAAATCCGTATGGGGAAACACCTTTACTGAACAACAATCCCGAAACCCCGAATCCGAACTATTTTGAACATGTCGATTATATCATCAAAAAGGCAGACAGTCTGGGAATTTATATAGCACTTCTTCCAACTTGGGGCGATAAACTCGACAAAAGAGGTTGGGGCGTTGGCCCGGAGGTATTCAATGAGAAAAATGCTAGGGTATTCGGAAACTGGATCGGTGCACGATACAAAGACTACGACAATATTATCTGGATAATCGGTGGAGATCGAAATCCCAAAGAAGATACTAATCAAGTCGAAGTATGGAACCAAATGGCCGAGGGCATCGCCGAATCGGCGGGAGGGTATGAAGAAACCCTGATGAGCTATCATCCGCAACCTAAAGAAAACGGCGGTTCCTCGACCTGGTTCCACAATCAAAAATGGCTCGATTTCAATATGCACCAAACCGGACATTGTGCCAATCAAGGTACGTACCAGCACATCGAAAACGACTATAATTTGACTCCCGTAAAACCGACTCTGGATGGCGAACCACTCTATGAAGACCACCCCAATTGTTTCAATGCCAAAGAATTAGGCCATAGTGTTCCTGAAGATATTCGCCGCATCATGTATTGGAACGTTTTTGCAGGAGCATTCGGGCAGACCTATGGCTGTCACGATGTTTGGCAAATGTATGCTTTGGATAAAGAAGGTATAAATCAACCATTACGCCCTTGGCCCGTAGCGTTGGATCTGCCCATGGCGAATCAAGTGAAGCATTTAAAACATTTGATGTTGTCACGTCCGTTTTTGAGCCGAATTCCCAATCAGGCCATGGTTTTGGATGCACAGGAAGAAACTAGCGATTACGTGATAGCCACTATAGATAGCGATGGTGCGTATACCATGATTTATTTCCCTACGGGAAAAACAATGAATCTCGACCTTTCAAAAATTTCAGGAAACCAATTGAAAGGTTGGTGGTATGATCCCAGAACCGGAAATGCCTTTCCGGCATCGGAAATTCCAAAATCGTCTAAGATTTCCATTACCCCGCCCACTTCCGGAAAAGGCCATGATTGGGTCCTGATAATTGATGACGCATCGAAAAACTTCAAGACTCCCGGAAAAAGAAATTGAAATCGAGTTGAATTATCCCGTCAAAAAAATTAACTTCCTTTCCTAATTCAAAATGAAATGAGACAGCATTTAATGACCCTATTATTGGTTTTCGCATTCGGCTTTGTAAGCGCCCAAGAGTCGATTACCGGTTTTACTCCAGAGAACGCAAAAAAACAGCAGGCCATGGAAAAAGTCTTTGAGGCAAAACTTTCCGCCGACAATTTGGATAAATGGATGCAGCGTATGGCGGCAGAACCGCACTGGGTCGGCACGGAATATGGTGAGAAAAATGCGAAATGGATACAGCAGCAGTTCAAATCATGGGGATATGATGCTAAAATTGAAACCTATCATGTGCTGTTCCCCTACCCTAAAACAAGGGTTTTAGAGATGACCGGACCGACTAACTATAAAGCAAAATTGACCGCCGTACCTGTCGAGGGAGATGAGTTTACCGCCCAAGGCGATGCACTTTTACCAAGCTACAACGCCTTTTCTACAGATGGTGATGTCGAAGCGGAATTGGTATTCGTGAATTATGGTATTCCCAGCGACTATGAGGAACTCGAAAAATTGGGTATCGATGTCAAAGGAAAAATCGTAATCGCCAAATACCAAGGTTCTTGGCGAGGCATAAAGCCCAAATTGGCGGCTGAAAATGGAGCGATAGGCTGTATCATTTATTCTGATCCACAAGATGATGGTTATGTACAAGGCGATGTATATCCCAAGGGGGCATACAAAAACAAAACGGGCGTGCAACGTGGTTCGGTAATGGATATGCCTACCTATCCCGGTGATGTATTGACTCCCGGTTATGCGGCGACCAAAGATGCCAAACGTTTAGATCGAAAAGACGCACCGACCATTACCAAGATTCCCGTATTGCCTATTTCCTATGAAGATGCGGCACCGTTGTTGGCCGCTTTGGAAGGTCCTGTGGTTCCTGATTCTTGGAAAGGTGGGTTACCGATTACCTATCATATAGGTCCCGGCCCGGCGAAAGTCCATTTAAAATTGGAATTCGATTGGAAAATCGTTCCTGCCCATAATGTAATCGCTACGATGAAAGGAACGGAATTCCCTGATCAATGGGTTATGCGGGGCAACCACCACGATGCGTGGGTACATGGGGCCAATGACCCGATTAGTGGCATGGTCGCACTTATGGAAGAGGCTCGCGCCATTGGCGAATTGGCCAAAAAAGGCCAAAAACCAAAACGTACGCTAGTCTACGCTGCCTGGGATGCCGAAGAAGAAGGCCTAATAGGTTCGACCGAATGGGTCGAGGACCATAAAAAGGAGTTACAGGAAAAGCTTGTTGCATACATTAATACCGATGGTAATGGCCGTGGGTTTTTGGGGGCCGGAGGATCCCATTCGTTACAAAAGATGGTCGGTGAAGTAGCAGGTTCGGTAACGGATCCACAACGAGATGTATCGATACGGGAAAGAAGAATGGCCGTAGATCAAGTCAACGGCGGAAATGATAAATTCGAACTCTATGCGCTAGGTTCAGGTTCCGATTATACCCCTTTCATACAGCATGCTGGAATTGCGGCGCTTAATCTCGGTTTTGGTGGCGAGAATGGTGGAGGGGAGTATCATACCATCTACGATACCTATCCGCATTACAAAAGATTCAAAGATCCGGAATTTGCTTACGGTGTAGCACTGGCAAATACCGCTGGAAGAATTACACTTCGTTTGGCGAATGCCGACGTCTTACCCTTCGAATTTCAGCAATGGCATGCCACCGTTTCGGATTACTTGGATGAGATAATGAAGAATACCGAATCGATGCGTTCAGATGTTGAAAAACACAATACAATGGTCGACAAAAACCTTTTTGAATTGGCTGCGGATCCTACAAAGCCTTTTAAAAAACCCGAAAAGAAAGATGCAGTACCCTTTTTGGATTTTACGCCTTTGCAAAACGCCATGGCAGACCTAAAATCCACTATCACCGAATTTTCAAAAATGGATGTTTCAAAGTTATCCGTTGAAAAGCGAAATGCACTTAACAAGAGATTAATGATGGCCGAGCATAAACTCACTTCCGAAACCGGATTGCCCAGACGCTCATGGTACAAACATCAAATCTATGCACCCGGATTTTATACCGGTTACGGTGTCAAGACCTTACCAGGAGTTCGCGAAGCGATCGAACAAAAAAATTGGAAAGAAACGCAGGAGCAGATTACCAAGCTTGCAGGCACATTAAATGCATTTAACGAGCATGTACAGGAAATGAACAAATAAAAATCAAAGAACTATGGAATCGAACTATGAAAAAATATATACCGGAAGCTCTTTCGTGGCACATAGAATCGTTAGCAAGTTGCATGGTTTGGGAATTGAAGCCGTGGTCAAAGATGAAGCGGAATCCGGTCGATTGGCCGGGTTCGCCACTACCTCTTCGGGACTTGTGGATTTGTTCGTACATAAAGATGAGGTTTCAAAAGCTACTTCAATAGTGGAAGAGGAAATCAAAGAATGATCATATAGATTTTATCGAATAGCCAAATTAAATGCTGTTCACACATTTTTTAGAACGGAATGGACTTTAATAACCTCATTGGACACAATTTTACTTTCTAGGATAATCTTCTTCCTTAATTTCGCTATCTTAGAAACGAGCAATTCATTACTTCATGCTTTTTAGGTATTGCTCTTTATTCCCCCAAAGTTATTTTTTACGATTAAAAGTCTAAAAAGTCACACATTGTTTTAACAAACAATGACATTTTAGTATTCAAGTTATAAGTATCATCTCAAAAGTTCCGATTTAAAAGTAAAATCAATATCAAAGGAGCACTAATAGTAATAGATTAACCGACAATCATGAAGACCACTTCCAAATTCGTAATTTCACTTTCCTTGCTTCTATTCTTAGGTTGTAAAAACACCAAATCAAACCCAGACCTAGCTTCTTTGGATTTACTAAGAGGCGACCTTCAATTATGCGGAGACGGACAATTCGGAGAAGTTAGTTTTTCAGAATCGTGTAATTACGAAACTCGGGAAACCTTCGACCTAGCTATCTCTCTGCTCCATTCCTTTGAATATATCGAATCGGAAAAAGCCTTTGTGCAAGTCATTGATGCAGACCCGGAATGCGCTATGGCCTATTGGGGAGTTGCCATGAGTATTTATCATGGGCTTTGGGCGCCGCCAGAACAATCCGTCTTGGAAAAAGGGATAAAACTTCTTGAAGTTGCCGAAAAACTGCCCAAATCAAAAAAAGCGGAACAGTATTTAGATGCAATCGGTGCGTTCTATAAGGATTGGAAAACAGTCGACAACCAAACCAGAAAAGAAAAGTATGCCCAAAAGATGGAAGAAATGTACCTCGAAAACAAAGAGGATACCGAGGTTGCCGTTTTCTATGCTTTGGCCCTTCGCGCATCGGCCGTACCAAGTGATATGACCTATTCCAAGCAAAGGGAAGCAGGTGAAATTTTGGAAGATCTGTTCAAAAAAGAACCCAACCATCCGGGTATCGCACATTATATAATCCATTCGTATGACTATCCCGAACTGGCCGAATTAGGACTCATCACGGCAAGACGCTACGCGGAGATTGCACCGAATTCCGCACATGCGCAGCATATGCCTTCCCATATCTTTACACGCCTCGGACTTTGGGAGGAGTCTATTATTACCAACATCAATTCGGCATCTTCTGCCATTTGCTATGCCGAAAGTGTTTCTCCCGGAGCCCATTGGGATGAGGAAGTGCATGCCATGGGGTATTTGGTGTATGCCTATTTACAAACGGGGGATAACAAAAATGCGATTGAGCAATATGATTATCTCAAATCCTTTGAGAAAATATTTCCCGAAAATTTTAAAATCGCCTATACGGCCGCAGCGATTCCAGCCCGCATCGCAGTAGAAAATAAAAACTGGGAGGAAGCAGCCAATCTTGAACTTCCCCAGAATTTAGGACTCGCTTGGAAAAACTTCCCATGGCAAAAGTCGCTGCTCCATTTTGCCAAAGCATTAGGAAATATTCATATTAATGACTTGAAAGCTGCTCAGGAAGAACTTGACTTACTTGTTTCTTTCGAAAGTGAATTGCTTGAGTTGGAAGATGCCTATAAAGCCAACCAAGTGGCCATTCAAATTGAGACGGTGGAAGCTTGGCTACAATTGAAAAAAGGAAATAAAGAAGAAGCCATTGCACTAATGACCACTGCGACGGACATGGAAAGTAAGACCTCAAAACATCCCGTAACTCCTGGAGAAATTTTACCCGCTGACGAACTTTTGGCCGATATGTATTTAGAGATGGGCAAACCGACCGAGGCTTTAACCGCGTACGAGCTAAATCTAAAAAGACGTCCGAATAGGTTCAATGGGCTATATGGAGCCGCAATTGCCGCGAAACAATCGGGCAAACTTGAAAAAGCGGCACTTTATTTTAATCAACTTATCGCAATGACCCAAAAGTCAAGCAGCGACCGACCTGAAATCATAGAAGCCAAAGCATTTGTAAAACAACAGGTAAGCTAGACTATTGAAAAAAATGTAACAAAAACATAAAAAGAGCATCCAAGAAATAAGCCATACCAATTCTCGGTACCAATCGAAATCGCGGATTCATGAATACCTCTAAAAAATAAGTGAAAACCAGCGAACTAAATGTTCAATGGCGCCGTGCCCGCCGGCAGGCAGGAATTACACCTGCCGGCCGGAGGACTGGTTTGGCAAAAAAATAACTAAATACAAACAAATGAAAACAAAGTTAGGGTTAGCCATAATAGCTTTGGCACTATTGGTCGGAGTCCAATTTTTAACAAAGAACAACAACACCGAAACGACGCAAAATTATCAAAAAGCGTCCTTTAATTTTATAAAGTGTACATCTACCAAATATATGTTGGATGTGGTGGATACCACCCAACAGATCTCACCACTTTTCACGAATCTTGGTAATCTCCATTTTTCAATAAGCACTAAAAATGAGAGGGCGCAAGCTTTTTTTGACCAAGGTGTAAAATTGTCCTATGCCTTCAACCATGCTGAAGGGCACCGCTCATTTATGGAAGCGGCAAGATTAGACTCCAACTCTGCGATGACGTATTGGGGGCAGGCGTTCGCGCTGGGTCCAAATATCAATGACCCATTACCTGATGAAGAGCGTAAAAATAAAATAAACGAGGCCATGGTCAAGGCTAAAAAGTTGGCAGCAAAAGCCAGTAATAAAGAGCAGGCACTTATTGAGGCCCTATCCGCTAGGTACAGTGAAGATTTGACAGCAGATGTTGCCGAACTTAATATGGCCTACATGAATGCCATGACCAAGGTGGTCAACAAATATCCTGAAGATGCCAATATCCAGATTTTATATGCTGCATCGGTAATGAATACGGTTCCATGGAATTATTGGGACAAAGACGGTAATCCTTCCCCGAATATTAAAGAAGCGAAAGCAGCATTGGAAAAGGCCATTGAACTAGTACCGGAAAACCCCGGTGGACATCATTATTATATTCATATGGTGGAATTGCCTTATCCAGATCTTGGGGAACCAAGTGCGGATCAGTTGGCTTCTTTAATGCCCGGCGCAGGTCATATCGTGCACATGCCTTCTCATATTTATATTCGGGTAGGCAGATATTTGGATGCCGTAAAGGTGAACCAAGCCGCAATTTTGGCCGATGAAGATTATATTGCGCAGTGCTTTTCCCAAGGGCTTTACCCACTTGGCTATTATCCGCATAATATTCATTTTTTATGGTCTTCCGCCAGTTTATTGGGAAGCAGTGAAATTGCAATAGATGCGGCCAAAAAGACTGCGGAAAAAGTACCGATGGGCGAATTGATTGCAATGCCCTTTCTTCAAGATTTTGCGTCGACACCTATGTTGGCCTACACACGTTTTGGAAAATGGAACGAGATTCTGACGATACCGGCACCTAATGCTGAAATAAAACATTTGACATTAATGCGTCATTATGCAAGAGGAATTGCCTTCGTTCGAAAAGGAAATGCCAAAGAAGCCCAAGAAGAGCTGCATGCCATTGAAGAAATTCGAAAAGATCCGGAGTTGAAAGATTTGATCGCAACGGCGAACAATGATTCCCATTCCATAGCCAATATTGCTTATGAAGTAGTTGCCGGTGAGCTGGCCGCACTCAATGGCGATTTGACAAAAGCAACCGAACATCTAAAAAAGGCGGTCAAACTAGAAGATAATCTTGTTTATACCGAGCCTGCCGCCTGGCACATTCCTACCCGGCAAAATTTAGGCGCTATTTTGATGAAAGCCAATAACTATGAGGAGGCCGAAAAGGTTTACAAAGAAGATTTGCAAATTCTGCGTCAAAATGGTTGGTCATTAATGGGTTTACATAATAGCCTAAAGGCACAAGGAAAAATGGAAGAAGCCATAACCATCAAAGAAGAATTCGATAAAGCTTGGGAACATGCCGACATTGTAATCGATAATTCAATATTGTAAAATAAAAAGCCATTGGGTTTACAGAAAACATCGAAATTTTACATTTTTGGGGGCCTTATTATCTTAGGTGTATTATTGGTTTCATACTTTTTCATAAACCAAAAAGAAGAATTACCAATCTATAATCCAACGGATTTCAATCCGGAGTTGGTTGATGTCAGCTTGCATCAAAAAACGACGAATCATATCGTTTCAGATTTTAAGCTTACTAACCAAAATGGAGTGACAATCACTCAAAAGGACTACGAGAATAAAATTTATGTAGTCGATTTCTTTTTTACTAGCTGCCCCAGTATTTGCCCGATCATGACAAGCAATATGGAAAAAATTCAATCAGCTTTTAAAGATGATGCGGATGTGAAACTACTATCCATATCAGTAACACCAATATTGGATAGCATTCCTGTTCTGAAGGAATATGCTACGAAAAAGGGAGTAATCGATGCCAAATGGAACATCACTACTGGCGACAAAAAACATATTTATAATTTAGCCCGTAAGAGTTATTTTGCGGTAGTCAATGAAGGGGATGGTGGCCTACAGGATTTTATTCATACTCCTAATTTTATTCTCGTCGACAAAAACAAGCAGATTAGGGGTGTCTATAATGGAACCAATAACGAAGAGGTAGAACATGTTATTCAAGACATCAAAAGTTTATTGGACTAATCGACCAAAAACTTTTCAAAAAACCTGTTACCATCAAAGAGTCCATGAATTTTCTCCGTTATATGGAATACATCCTTTATATTCCCCCGGAATAGGGTCGTATCGCAAATGGTTTTTTCCGATTTCCTCAGAAGTGAAATAACCGACCAATGTAAATTGCTTTACCCTGCGGTAAAAATCCAACGGTGCCTGCTCGCCTAAAAAAGTGCCCCAAATACTGGGATTGAACTTGTTGGTCTCCTCCCCTACTTGTTTTAATATTTCCGCACGTTGGTCGTTGTTCAGATTGGTAAATGGTTTACTAAATTTTTCCTGACAGATTTCGGCAAAGCGATCATAGCCCTTCATAACGTGTTCTTGGTCTTCGGGAGACAAGGTTTTTGCGAACATCAAATCCACGAACATATCTACCTTTAAATCTTTGGCACCGGGAGTGTCAGTTTTAGGAAGAATCATTTCCGTGATTTCGGAAACCTGGGCCGCTTGTTCCTCAGTGAAGAATTGTGGTTGCCAATCGATTCTTTTTTGGTCTTGACACGATTGTAATAAACTTGCCAATGTACTTCCGCCCAGCGTTACCCCTGCCAAAAGCGCTGTATTTTTGAGTGCTTTTCTTCTGTCCATAGCTATATATTCTGCTTATTAAGTTCCTTGACGGCATGGTCGGCCGCTCGTGCCGTAATCGCCATGTACGTCAATGATGGATTCACACAAGACGAAGAGGTCATACATGCACCATCCGTTACAAAAACGTTTTTGGCGGCATGTACTTGATTGAATCCGTTCAAGACTGATGTTTTCGGGTCACGCCCCATTCGCGCAGTACCCATTTCGTGAATGCCATGCCCTGGAGGGCTCTGATTGTCAAAACCAAGAATATCCTTAAACCCCGCTTTTTCGAGCATATCCACTGCATCCGATTTGATTTGCCGATTCATGGCTTTCTCGTTCTCTTTAAACTCACAATCAATATTCAAAGTCGGTAATCCCCATTTATCCTTCAAATCGGTATTAAGGGATATTTTATTTTCATGATAGGGAAGGCATTCCGCGAAACCTGTAATGAAGAAACCCCATGGTCCGGGTTTGAACAATTTATCCTTGAAGTCGGCCCCGAACTCTTCATTATTGATGCCCGAGCCCCAACTAGACCTTCCGGCTCCGCCTTGGTATCCAAAACCACGAACAAAATCATTTGATTTCGTTTTCTCATCGAGATTCACATATCGCGGAATATAAATGCCGTTCGGTCGTCGACCGGAATAATATTCATCCTCAAAACCATCGATACTTCCCATGGCCCCGACCTTATAGGTGTGGTCCATCAAATTGTGTCCTAATTCTCCACTATCGTTGCCAAGCCCGTTCGGAAATCGATCGGATTTCGAGTTCAGCAAAATTTTGGTAGAGCTTAAAGCTGAAGCATTGCAAAAGACAATTTTGGAATAAAACTCCATTTCTTCCATGGTCTCGGAATCCACGATTCGAACACCAGTTACTTTTTCTTTTGCATCATCATAAATAAGCGAGCTCACAATCGAATGGGGTCGAATCGTTAGATTACCTGTTTTTTCCGCTGCGGGAATTGTCACTGCATTACTGCTGAAATACGCCCCGAAAGGACATCCTCTTGAGCATCGATTCCTGAATTGGCATTTTCCACGCCCGTTCAAGGGTTCGGTCAAATGGGCGCACCGCCCAATGATCAAATGCCGATTCTCATAGTTGTCTTGGATTCTTTTTCTGACGTGTTTCTCGACGCAATTCAATTCCATCGGTGGAAGAAAATGGCTATCGGGCAAATGGGGCAGACCTAATGGCTCACCACTGATACCCGCAAATTTTTCTACATAGGTATACCACGGTTCAATATCCTTATAACGAATCGGCCAATCCACTCCATGACCATCTTTTGCATTTGCCTCAAAATCGAGATCGCTCCAACGGTAGGTTTGTTTTCCCCAGACTATGGATCGTCCACCAACTTGGTGCGCTCGAATCCAAATAAAAGGTTTTACTTCAGTATACGGATTCTCTTGGTCGTTGGCAAAATTATGAGCCGTATCCGCACCGCCCCATCCGACTCTTGATAGTGAATGGTACTTTTGCTTTTCCTCATAATCCAGGGCTCCTCGAAGTTCAAAATTCCATGGATCTTTTGCAGCGGTTGGGTAATCTTGAGGATGTTCGATCATCCGGCCACGTTCAAGAACGAGGGTTTTGAGTCCTTTCTCGCACAATTCTTTAGCGGCCCAGCCCCCGCTGATGCCAGAACCAACGACGATGGCATCATAGGTGTTTTCTGCTTTTGCTTTGATATTCAAGTTTGTCATGAAGTATTTTTATTGAGGAAAAAACTAGTACACAAGATAGTCAACATTTGGGGCATTATGCAATTGCCCCATGAAATAACGATGATCAGGGTGTAGCTAAAAAGTGGTCACTTGCTCCTTTGCCATTTCGAATTCGCCCATTATTTCATCAACGATCTGAGCAGCAGGTTTAATGTCGTGGATCAGCGCGGAAATCTGCCCGATTTCGAGCTCGCCCTCTTCCAAATCACCTTCAAACATTCCTTTTTTAGCCCGTGCCCGCCCCAACAATTCTTTTAACTGTTCTACGGAAGCTCCTTGGGCGTATGCTTTTTGCACATCTTGATAAAACTTATTTTTGATGAGCCGTACCGGTGTCAACTCTTTAAGGGTCAATTCGGTATCGCCTTCTTTCGCTTCTACCACCTTTTGCTTGAACAACTCGTGGGACGAGGCTTCATGGCTAGCCACAAAACGACTTCCTACTTGTACACCATCAGCACCAAGCACCATAGCAGCCAACATCGCCCGACCCGCAGCGATACCGCCAGCAGCGATTAAGGGAATAGCTATTTTCTCTCTCACTGCGGGAATCAAGACCAAAGTCGTCGTCTCGTCTCTGCCATTGTGCCCACCTGCCTCAAAACCTTCGGCCACTATGGCATCGACTCCTGCTTCTTGGGCCTTTAATGCAAATTTTACGCTACTGACTACATGAACCACGGTGATTCCCTTTTCTTTTAAAAAGGATGTCCATGTTTTAGGGTTTCCTGCGGAAGTGAAAACGATTTTTACGCCCATTTCCACAATAATATCCATGATTTTGTCAATATCTGGATACAGCATGGGCACATTGACCCCAAAGGGTTTATCCGTCGCCTGTTGACATTTTTGTATGTGCTCTCGAAGCACCTGTGGGTACATAC
>CAYGPR010000021.1:0-36613 GCA_964351985.1 uncultured Maribacter sp.
GGTCGCCGCCTTACTTCGGGTCCCCTTCACAGCAACGTGAAGGGGACCTTTTTTTATGGATAAGCTCAAAGCTTCCGTAGTCTTTAGTGTCTATTCTTTTTTGGTATATTTAGAAAAACAATATGCCATGTTGAAAAAATTACTTTTTACGATACTTCTCCTAACCACGCTGAGTGCTATTTCTCAAGAAACCAATGTTAAGGCCCTTGTCGGCGGAACCTTGATTGATGGTTTTGGTTCCGACCCTATTAAGAATAGCGTCATAATAATAGAAGGCGAAAAAATCATAGCCGTTGGGAACATGGACAACACCCCGATTCCTGTAAATGCTGAAGTGATTTCAACTGAAGGAATGAGTGTACTGCCCGGTTTATGGGATATGCATGTGCATACAATGTTAAACGGACATTCCGATTATAAGTATTGGGACAAGACCTATCCTCCGCTACTAAAAGATGTTATTATGCCTTCATCCGCTCACCAACTTTTAATGGCAGGTGTAACAAGTGCCCGTGACTTGGGAGCTCCGTTAGAAGAAAGTATTGCCGTACGAGATGCTATCAATAATGGAAAAATTCCCGGAGCTACACTTTACGTTTCAGGACCTTTTATTCAACATGCACCATATCCTGGCACCGAAGATTTTCGATGGGGAGTCAATGGGGCCGAAGACGGTCGTAAGAAAATCAGAAAATTGGCCAAAGCCGGGGTGGATGTCATCAAACTTATCGATCAAGATAAAATGACCATGGAAGAAGTGAATGCAGTTGTCGATGAAGCCCACAAGAATAATTTGAAAGTCGTGGCCCACAGCCATCGACCTGAAGAAATTCGAAGAGGACTCGCAGCAGGAGCAGATTGTTTTGAACATACCGGTCTATCTTCCGCTCCGAGATATCCTGATGATATTATGGAAATGATAAAAGAGCGTACCGCCGATATGAGTCAAGGTCCATTATTCTGGTGTCCGACTGTAGAAGGACTCTATAATTTCGAGTATGCCCGTGATAATGCCGAAAGATTGGATAATGATTCATGGCATAGGGGATTGCCCGATTCTGTGATTACTGATATTCGAAACAGTATCCAACATCCTGATCGGCTTCCTTATTTTCAGTTAACACCATCTCGAAAACCAACTTTAGAAACTAAAATAAAACAACTTTTGGATGCCGGAGTAGTGTTGATGATCGGCACCGATAGCGGTATCCCTATGAAATTCCATAGTCAATCCACTTGGAATGAATTGGACGTTTGGGTCAATGAATTCGGAATCGACCCGATGTATGCCATTCGCGGAGCAACTTACTGGCCTGCACTATGGATGGGAGTTGCCGACGAAGTAGGTACGATAACGCCTGGAAAGTATGCCGATATTATTGCTGTCGAAGGCGATGTGCTACGATATATCAGTTTATTGCAAGATGTTGATATGGTCATCAAACATGGCAAACGTTATAAATAAATTCAATTTTCATTCCTAATAACCTTCAATTTCAAAATACCAAGTTATGTTTCCTCGAATTTTAATGATTGCATTTTTCTTTTTTACACTACAGTTAGCTTCCCAAGAAGCTTCTATAAAGGCATTGGTCGGCGGAACGCTTATCGATGGTTTCGGTTCTGACCCGATCAAGAATAGTGTCATAATCATCGAGGATGAAAAAATCATAGCCGTGGGGAATATAGACAATACCTCGATTCCCGAGAATGCAGAAATAATTTCAACAGAAGGAATGAGCGTACTTCCAGGTTTATGGGATATGCACGTACATACAAAACTAACGGGCCATTCTGATTACAGCTATTGGGATAAAGTGTACGAACCGATTTGGCAGGATGTAATCATGCCGGCTTCGGTGCATCAACTTTTGATGGCGGGCGTAACGAGCGCCAGGGATTTGGGTGCCCCTCTTGAAGCGAGTATCGCCGTACGCGATGCCGTGAATAATGGCGAAATTCCCGGTGCTACCTTATATGTCTCTGGTCCTTTTATCCAGCATAAGCCCTATCCGGGTACAGAAATGTCGCGATGGGGCGTCGATAGTCCTGAAGACGGAAGAAAAAAAGTAAAGAAACTAGCGACTGCGGGAGTCGATGTTATCAAATTGATCGATCATGATCAAATGACACTTGAAGAAGTAAAAGCGGTGGTCGATGAAGCGCATAATAATAATTTGAAGGTAGTGGCCCACAGTCATCGACCCGAAGAGATACGAATCGGGTTGCAAGTCGGTGTGGATTGTTTCGAGCATACTGGACTTTCTTCAGCACCCAGATACCCAGATGATGTAATGGAAATGATTAGGGAGCGAACAGCTGATATGAGCCAAGGCCCTTTGTTCTGGTGCCCTACGGTAGAAGTACTCTACAATTTTGAATATAACAGGGACAATATGGAGTTCGCCGATGATGATTCTTGGCATTTGGGTTTACCCGATACCGTAATTACCGATATTAAAAAAAGTATAAAGCATCCCGATAGACTGCCTTATTTTCAATTGATGCCCTCTAGAAGACCAACGCTTAAAACTAAAATCAATCAATTATTGGATGCCGGCGTCGTGCTCATGATAGGCACCGATAGCGGTATCCCCATGAAATTCCATAGTCAGTCCACTTGGCACGAATTGGACGTTTGGGTCAACGAATTCGGTATAGACCCTATGTACGCCATTCGCGGTGCTACCTACTGGCCGTCGCTTTGGATGGGCGTGGCCGATGAAGTAGGTACGATCACTCCTGGAAAATATGCCGACATAATCGCGGTCAAGGGCGACGTGCTTCGTTATATTGAATTGTTACAAGATGTTGATATGGTCATAAAACACGGAAAACGTTACAAATAATCAATCCGCTAATTCTTCTAAACCCTTATAATGAGAAACCCTATAATTTTAGTTTTAACAATCTTTCTTTTTCTATTTATAGCCTGTTCCGAGAAAGAAAAGAAGGAAATCGGAGCTACCGAAAAAAAGAAGGAAATCGTCTCGTACCTGCCTTTTTCGAATATCGAACTCAATGATATGTCAGGATTTAAAGAGGTATCCGAAAATTGGAAATTAGCCGGAGGAGCCTACTTAGACCGTTCAAAAGACCAAGCTCTGGAAACCCAGGATGGAACGGGGGTTCTGATAAATATTCCTGATGCGAAGCATAAAGGGAATTTGTTTACCACATTTGAACACGGCGATATGGAACTGGAGGTTGATGTGATAATGCCCAAAAATTCCAATTCAGGACTTTATTTTCAGGGAAGATATGAAGTTCAGCTTTTCGATAGTTGGGGCAAAGATAGCGTTGGGCAAGGAGATATGGGTGGAATCTACCAACGATGGGACGATAGCAGAGGCGAGGGAAAAGAAGGTTTCGACGGATATTCCCCAAAAATCAATGCGGCAAAGGCTCCGGGACTATGGCAACAATTTAAAATCATTTTTCATGCGCCCAAATTCGATAGTTCGGGAAATAAGACAAAAAACGCAAGTTTTGAGGAAGTATGGCTCAATGGCGTACTCATTCATGAAAATGTTGAACTGACCGGCCCGACCCGCGCCGCCACTTTTGAGGATGAAAAACCAAAAGGACCTTTAATGATTCAAGGAGACCACGGCCCTGTTGCCTTGAAAAACCTTAAGTACAAACTATACGCTGATAAACGGGTTTCCTTTGCCAATACGAAAATGAAGGAATTTGAGAATGCGGAAGTGCTCTTACCAAATATGGATAGTCTTACCGCCATTCGCGAAATCGATACCGATTCCATTTCAGCGGCCATGGCGACAGGCGAGCGGCCACAGAAAATTTTGAGCTATACCGGTCTGTTGAAAATTCCTGAATCGGGGGATTATCTTTTCGATTATAAAGTAAACGAAGCGGGCGGTCTTTTTATCATAGATAACGATACCGTTGTGAATTTGAACGGTGATTATAATCTGGATTCCTTGGGCTTTGGAAAAAAGACCTTGAAGGCGGGCGACGTTCCCTTTCAATTGATTTACAACAAACACCGTCCGTGGCGTCAGGGTTTTATGTTATCGGTCGAAGGTCCGGGTATTCAAAAGCATGCCCTTCACGCCCCAAGTTCGATAGATTTGAGTGTAGGTAAGCCAGTTGAAGACATGATGGTCGAAGTGTCTGATGAAGTAGTGTTGCATCGCAGTTTTTTAATGCATGATGGTGTAAAACGAACCCATTGCATTTCTGTGGGCACTCCTGAAGACATACATTATGCGTACGATTTGGCCACAGGTGCTCTTTTACAAGCCTGGAACGGCGATTTCATCGATGCTACCAAAATGTGGCTTTCTAGAGGGGAAAAGCAATTGGGCGAACCGGCAGGTTTTACAGTATCTTTTCACGGGTCTCCAGAATTTGCGTCGTTGCCAAAAGATAATGCCGCATGGCCCAATACCATAATGGCTTTAGAAGATTTTACCCCAATGGGCTATGAAATTGATTCCGACGGACTTCCGGTTTTTTCTTTTCAGCAGGAGAATGTTAGTATTACGAACAAAATGGTTCCGTCAAAAGACCAGCGTTCCTTGAAGCGTGTTTTTGAAAGTGAGGGAAGCACGTCGATATGGCACAAAGTGGCCGAAGGAGAATCCATAGAAAAATTATCCGATGGCGGTTATATCATAAATGAGGAGAGTTTTTTCGTTGAATTTGATGCAAATTCCGCCTTGAAGCCTTCAATACGTACTACTAATGGAAAAGATGAATTGCTGGTCGAGATTCCCAGTGGAGCACAAAAATTGGAATATACTATTACTTGGTAAAAATGAAAATGATGCATACATACTTAAATAAATCGGTTTTATTGATCGCCCTATTTTCCTTGACATTTTTAGGAGCATTTGCCCAGTCTTCTGATATGGCCAAAAAAGAAGCTGCCTATTACAAGATTGTCGATGTACCGATACCCGAAGATGTACTTCTTGAAGTAGGAGGGCTAGCTTTGACTGATTCGGATCAGCTAGGGGTCTCTACAAGAAGGGGCGAGGTTTGGTTGATTGATAAGCCCTATTCCAAGAACCCCGTTTATAATAGATATGCTCACGGGCTACATGAACCGCTCGGACTCGCTTTTAGAAACAATGGTTTTTACCTCTCCCAAAGGGGGGAATTGACTCGATTGGAGGACAAGAACAACGATGGAAAGGCTGACGTTTACAAAACGATATATTCCTGGCCACTTTCAGGAAACTATCATGATTATTCATACGGTCCCAAATTTTTGGAAAATGGGGATATGCTGGTCACGTTGAACCTTTCTTGGATCGGTCATGGCGCAAGTCTTTCGAAGTGGCGTGGATGGCTTTTACAGATTACCCCAGATGGAAAGATGACGCCTATCGCGACGGGATTACGTTCGCCTTCCGGTTTTGAACTCAACGCTGAAGGAGACGTTTTTTATACCGAAAACCAAGGCGATTGGGTCGGTTCAGGTAGGATGACCCATTTGGAAAAAGGCGATTTTGCAGGAAACCCTGAAGGATTGGTTTGGACCGGCGAACCGAATTCTCCCTTAAAATTGAAAATGGAGGATATTGAAAAGGAATCTGGCTTGAGCTTGTATGAGTATTCCAAAAAAATACCCGAACTAAAAGCGCCGGCAATTTGGTTTCCGCATACGATTTTGGGTATTTCGACTTCCGATTTGATCTATGATACTTCCGGCGGTAAATTCGGTCCGTTTGAAGGGCAACTCTTTGTGGGCGATCAAGGGCATAGTAAGATCATGCGGGTTTTTATGGAAAAAGTGAACGGGGTATACCAAGGCGCCGCATTTCCTTTTGTCGAAGGGTTTTCCTCAGGAATTTTACGAATGATCTGGGGTAGTGATAACAGCATGTTCGTCGGTATGACCAGCCGAGGATGGGCCTCCACGGGCAAGGCGGATTATGGATTGCAACGTTTGGTATGGACGGGAAAAACTCCCTTTGAGATAAAGACCATGAAGGCCTTGGCCGATGGTTTTGAGCTCAAATTTACCAAACCGATAAATACATCTATTGCAGAAAACCCGGCTACCTATCAAATCACAAGTTTCAACTATAAATACCATTACAATTATGGGAGCCCTATCGTAGACCAACAAAAGGGATTGGTTCAAAAAGCGGAAGTTTCCGAAGATGGGCTTTCCGTGAAATTGACCGTAGATGGTATGCGGTTAGGTTTTATCCATCAGTTAAAAATTCCTGAGATGCAATCGGAAGGAGGAGAGAAGTTGTTGCACGATGTGGGTTATTATACCTTAAACGAGGTTCCTGGAGGCACTTTAAAATCTCCCCCTACAGAAAATATGTCCGCCTCAAAGGGGATTGAACAAGAAAAACGGGTCAACGAAATGCCCTTGACTTGGTCGAACGGTTTCGACCAACAAGTCGTCATTGGGACAAAACCGGGACTGAAATACGATATCGAGGAATTGGAGCTCGAAGCGGGAAAAAAAATAGAGCTGACTTTTAACAACAATGATGACATGCTTCATAATATGGTCATCACGAAAAAGGGTACGGAATCAGTGGACAAAGTGGCTGATATGGCCCTAAAATTAGGATTGGACGGTGCCGACCTGAACTATGTGCCCGAATCCGATTTGGTCATGGTACATACGGGTATTTTGGAACCGGGCACTTCCGAAAAGATTTATTTTCAAGTACCGAACAATCCTGGCGACTATTGGATTGTTTGCACGTTTCCGGGCCATGCGGCTTCCATGCGTATCAAATTGACCGTCAAAGCTAACTCTTGAGCTCTATCTTCTACTAAATGTCAGAGTCCTCGAAGTATCATCATGAAGAAAGGTTAAATACCATTTCCCACGGGTTGGGTGCGATTTTGGCATTGATAGGTCTTTTTTTGATGCTATCGAAGAACAATGGCAAAACTGCTTTTGCCACCTTTGCGATTGTTCTTTATAATGTTACGCTAATCACGATGCTTGTGGTTTCGGCCGGGTATCATTTGGTAAATGACCCTAGATTGAAACAAAGATTGCGTATTCTAGATCATATCAACATTTATTATCTAATCGCGGGCACGTATACGCCGGTCGCTTTGATTACTTTGGTCGATGGCAATGGATGGCCCTTGTTTTTTGTGGTTTGGGGAATCGCCGCCTTCGGTACGCTATTTAAAATATTCTATACCGGCAAGCTCGAATTTTTATCGTTGCTGCTTTACTTGCTAATGGGATGGTTGATCGTCATCGATTTTAGCTCCTTGATGGAACTTACTTCGACCTTGGGCATTCGCCTTTTGATGTTGGGCGGTTCTTTTTACACGCTGGGAATCTTATTTTATGCGTTAGAAAAAATTCCCTATAACCATTTTATATGGCATCTTTTTGTGTTGGGTGGGGCAGCGAGCCATTGGTTTTTTATTTATTTGGATGTAATATAATGGCGTTTTCAAACATCCAGAACATCTCTAAAATCAACAAAGAAGCGTTCTAGGTTGGTCATATTCTCATTTAAGAAGGACATGGCTTCTTGCCAAGTATTCTTATTGTGGATGGACAGCCCTTTGCGATGTACAAATATTCTTGATATTTCTTTTCGATTTTCTAGAACGAGCGAGTCTTCAAATTGTGCTTTTGGTAGATAATCCTCATGAAGTATTGTTTTTAAGGACATGATGGTTCCACAAAGTTGCATTCTTCGTTCTAAATCCGGGGTTTCTATATCCAAGGAGACCATCGCCTTTTTTAGGTCGAAATGAAATTTCAAGGATAATCCTTTGATTTTGGTATCATATAAAATCCACTTCCTGGGGAAAGACTTTCCGAAGGAAATCCAAAATTCTTGGCGTAGTTTTTTTGACTCCTCTTTGCTGAACATTTCCCGGAACTGTGAATTAACTAATTTGCAATGGTAGCTTTAATTTTTTTTGGATAATCACAATATTGTAGAGATAGTTACAACATCGTTTTTAGTATAAGTTTTTAATCGACTAAAAAACTGGAACCTTTAAAATAATAACCTTCGAGAGAATCTCCACGTTTGTATTTTGATTCCATAACGGGACTCACATTATAGAAGTATTCATTGTTCTTGATTACTTTGTCTAAATAATCATCATATGAAGGTAGACCTTCATACCTTTTAAGTTCTGTTTGCCAAATGAACAAATCGTTGTTTTCATAAAACGAATAGAACCCCCATGATTTTAACTCATCTGGTATTTCTGGTAGAACTACTTTGTCGGTAGTCTGACTATTGAAAACTAGATTCCATCCGTAGCTAACATTAAGACCATTGATAGTTACCGGGGCCTCGGTACCTAAATAAACTTTTCCAACGCTATGACCCGTTCCTGTCTTATCAAGGTCAATTTCACGGCCATTTTGCGTATAGTCTATAGTCCAATTTAAATCTTGAAATGTACTCGAAGGTTCTCCGTTTCCGGCCATAAAATAATCTTTCATGGTAAATTCATATCTAGTTTTGTAGATGTTCGTGTTGAAAAAATATGGGGCACCTTGAGAAGGTAAAAAACCATAGGAAGAGTTGCTTATATAATGAAAAATATTATTCTCAAATTCATTGTCACTAAAATATCCTAGAATAGTCATTGAAGAAACATAATCTCCACTACCCAAGGAAGTCTGATAGAATCGCTGTTCTATACCGTCTTGGGTCAAGAGGCTTTGTTCTAACGTAAAGTTATCCGGTAGGTCCCAATCTAAAATCGCATAGCTATATTCGTTCAAAGTTTCGTTCTTTAACGAGAAATAGATTTTATCAGTACTTAGATTGCTGGGAGTACTTGTTCTTCTATCCATATGAAATTCTTGCTGCTGAAAGTCGATGCCCCCGCTGTAACCTAACCCATAGGCATTTGAATTAAAAATATCATCGGGATCAAAACCAGATATAGGAAATGAACTTGGACTTATCGCACCGGATTCAAATCTGGGAAATGTTTTCAAATTTAGAACCGGCAATGATGAGGGTTTTAGATTTTGCAACGTCGTTAATACGGTACTGTTTCCATAAGTTCCGGTAAAGTACTCTCCAAATGTCAGCGAGAATTCGTCATCGTCATCAAACTTCTCCGATGTTCTCAAAATAATTTGCCCCGTATCTTGAAATACTCTTTTGACATCCAACAATTTTCCATCGACCGCTGAAGCGAATACATATATTCGGGCCTTTTGGGGGTCGAAGAAATCGGAAGGGAAATTAATTGTAATTAGCGGTGTGCCGGTTTCTATGATCATTTCTTGCTCTACTGTAGCCTCATTGCCGTTCGTATCAGTGGCTACAATCTTAAGAATGGCATTTTCATCTAAAATATTCTTTCCACTAGCGCTCGAATAACCGGATAGGTCAATGATTATTTCATAAGGTGCAATGGTATCTTCCCCCACTTTTGTCGTATTTATAAAAGCTTCGACCTTCTGTATACCGGCTGCATCTTTGGCATCTATATTTACTTCTATTTGCCCCCCAACAATAATAGGCTGGTCCGTTGAGCTTTGACCGATACCGGCAATTGAAAACTCGATTGTCGGGGCAATGGTATCGTCGTTAGAAGTCGGTTCTTTGTTCGGATCGGTATCTTTTGAACAAGCGTTCAAAAAAAGAAGGGCGCCAATAATTACAGAATATAAGAATGATTTATTCATATGGGTAGGTTATAGTTGAAAAAGATTGCCAATGCCCAGCAATCCTTTGTTCTAAAGAACGTTTCTAGTAATGACATATTGCGTATAAAGAAGTACGATGCCATACCGTACTTTCTTTTTGACTAGATAATCGAGATTTGTATGCTCCGACGGTTGCGTCCAAATCAAATAATGAATTCCCATTCAATGCTTCGCGAGCTTGCCGGAGATAGTTTACGGAGGAGAACCTTAGCGTTTTTAAATTAGTGAAATGCAAGACTTACGCTACATCAGTATCTGAGGATAGCCAATGTCAAAAAGAAGTTCTCGAAGAGTAGTGAATACAATCCAGATATTTTGGTGAAATCTTTTCGATTCCTTTTTGTTCAACATCTACAACAAATAAGCAATCGCTATACCCAGGATTATTACCGTCAACTTTCGTAGATTAAATTTGTGTCCCTCGGAACTCTCAAAAAGTATGACCGTAGAAATATGTAGAAATACCCCGATGACCAAAGCCGTTATGGCCCCATAATATTGCGAGGCGAATTCAAAATTAGCCGCAAGATAACTTCCTGCCGGCGTCATTATCGAAAACAACAAAATAAAGAATAGGGCATTTGTCAACTTTATTTTCGAATTCAATAAAAAGATACTCAATATGATGGCAATGGGGATTTTATGAACCAAAATACCATATAGAATGGCATCGTTTTTTTCGATGGGAAAACCTTCTAAAAGTGAATGGAGCGATAGACTGATGAACAATACCCACGGGAATTCGCTTTTTTCAGTATTCAAATGAATATGGCCATGCTCTGCACCCTTGGAGAAAAACTCTAAAAAAATTTGCAACAAAATACCTAGCATCACAAAAACGCCGATGGTTTTTGAATCCGAGTTTTCATATGCTTCGGGAAAAAGTTCGAATAGCGTAAGTGCCAAAAGAAAGGCCCCGCTAAAGGCCAACAACAATTTAAAATTTTCTTTGTTCTTCGGTCTTGCCACGTACACGAATACAAAACTTAAAAGAACTGCCAAAATGGGCAAGATATAAATCATTGGTTTTTACAGGTTTTTGGCAGGATTTGAAAATAATATGAATGGGCTAAAATACTGTATTTTTGTCATCCATTTAATTAAGCGTATGAACAATAATTTCAAAATGGTCGCCAAGACCCTATTCGGCTTTGAAGAAATTTTGGCCAAAGAGCTTCGTAATCTGGGTGCAGGAAATGTCGAAGAAGGTGTGCGAAGTGTATCTTTCGAAGGAGACATGGGTTTTATGTATAAGGCAAACCTGTGTTTGCGAACGGCCATTAAAATTATCAAGCCTATACATTCGTTTTCGGTGCGAAACGAGAATGAACTTTACAAAAAGATATACGCTTTTGATTGGTCCGAATACCTTTCAGTGGATACTACCTTTGCCATCGATACAACAGTTAATTCAGAACATTTCACACATTCACTCTATGTTTCGCAAAAGGCAAAAGACGCCATTGTAGATAAGTTTCGCGATACCGCTGGCGAGCGACCCAATGTCGATGTCAAGCACCCTGATATTCGCTTGAACATTCATATTCAAAAGGAATATTGCAATATTTCCCTAGATAGTTCCGGTAGGTCATTGCACCAAAGAGGGTATCGTACCGCGACGAATATTGCACCAATCAACGAAGTGTTGGCCGCGGGACTCTTGCTGTTAAGTGGATGGGATGGCCAATGCGATTTTTTAGATCCCATGTGTGGTAGTGGAACAATGTTGACCGAAGCCGCCATGATTGCCTGTAATATTCCTGTAAACATCAATAGAAAAGAATTTGCTTTTGAGAAATGGGAAGATTTCGATCAAGCACTTTTTGAGAAAATAGTCGATGCCAGTTTGAACAAAACAAGGGAATTCCATCACAAAATTATTGGTTATGATAAAGCGCCATCTGCTGTTCGAAAAGCTATTGAAAATATTGAAAATGCTAACCTTTCCGAATACATAACCGTTGAGCGCAAAAACTTCTTCGACACCGAAAAGTTTACCGAAAATCAATTGCACATGGTTTTTAATCCGCCGTATGGGGAACGTTTGGACCGCTCAGAATTGGATTCGGATTTCAACGTCGAAGAATTTTATGCTTCGATAGGGGATACTTTAAAACAAAACTATCCCGGAACGGATGCCTGGTTTATCACATCGAACCTTGAAGCATTGAAATATGTGGGTCTACGCCCTTCCCGAAAAATCAAGGTCTTCAATAGCCACTTGGAATCGCGCTTGGTGAAATATGTTATGTACGAAGGCAGTAAAAAGGCCAAGTATCAGAATAAAGAGTAACTCAATACGAGTTTATTGATATAGACTACGACTTTTACTTATTCTTCTATGGTATCATCAGTTTCTTCAACTTTTTCTTCCAGCTTTTTGGCCTTTTTATATAACGGAATAAAATAGGTCAGCGAATAATTATAGCCGACACCGAATCTGCTTCCCTCTGTAACTTTGTTAAATCCGGGAATGAACAGATCATGAAAATCGGAATCTTTGGTGGGATCACTGAACAAAAAACCGAGTCTGACACTTCCTCCCAAAAAAATATTGGCGAACAATTCTACCTTGGTACCAAAGACAAACTCAAGCCAAGAGGCGGTTCTTCCGCCGAACTCTTGGGCCACATCGGAACCAGGCGTAAACTCAGTAGGACTCCAATAGCGATTTGAATTGAATATCTGATAATTGTTCAAAGTTTGGCTGTACGTGCTAAAAGCATAGCGCCCACCGATGAAAATCGAATTCTGTTCGCCGTACCAATTGGCATAGGTATTATAATCCACTCCTAGTTTAATATAGCTGCCCGATGCGGTAAAATTGTACAGGTCTTCTTGTTTCGTCTTTTTCTCGTTACCCAGTTCACCCGCCAAGAAAAGCTTTTGAGTGAGCCGATAATCTCCGACGAATTCCAATCCCGTATAATTATCCTGGGCGAAGGAGACAATGGGGCGACTTAGATCCACGCCCACCCTTAGGCCATACTTCTGTTTGTAGACCACAGTATCTATTGGTTTAGTCGTTATAGGTTTACTTTGACTACGAACCGTAACCAATACCAATAAAAAGAATAGGCTAATGCAATATTTTGACATTGGTACTTACGGTATTATTTACAAAAAGTGTATCGATACGTATTTCTTGAATCCACAAATCATTTTCTTGGCCTACGCTTCCTGCTAAATCCGTATAACTTACGGTAAAACCACAGGCACGGGAAACAAAATTCTCCTTTGTTCCGTATGAAAAAGTAACCGTATCGGATTGGATTGGATCGTTGGCGGTCAAACGCTGTGAAAAGATAAACGTGGTACTATTGGTATCGGTGCGTAACGGAAGGTTTACGGAACTGGCACTTGTATTCTGAATGGTGGCCAAAACCGAATCAGGTGCGATAAATCCGTTTACGGTTAATGACGGCACATCCTTAAGTAGGGTAGTGTCGTTCACATCAAAAAATTCAACTACCATTCGCGGAGTGTCACCATCGATACAGATATCGTCTTTTTCGCAAGCTGAAAATGAGAGGATGGCTAGGAGAATAAAAAATACGATTTTAAGTATTTTCATATGTTTATAACTTCTCCAAAAGTACAACATTTTCAACGTGATGGGTCTGCGGAAACATGTCCACAGGTTGTACTTTAACAATAGAATAACGTTCTTTCATCATTTCAAGGTCGCGCGCTTGGGTTGCACTATTACAGCTAACATAGACCAGGCGTTCAGGCGCAATATTCAAAATTTGTTGTACAACGTCCTTATGCATGCCATCTCGTGGCGGGTCGGTAATGATTACGTTAGGGACACCATGTTCATTGATAAAATCGGAATTGAAAATATTTTTCATATCTCCGACGAAAAAGTCGGTATTTTCTATTCCATTGTGTTTTGCGTTTTCTTTGGCCGCCTCGATGGCATCGGGTACCGATTCAATACCAACAACCTTTTTGGCATTTTTTGCTACGAATTGTGCGATGGTCCCGGTGCCGGTGTAGAGGTCGTACACGAGTTCGTTTCCTGTGAGACCTGCAAATTCTCGTGTTACTTTATAGAGTTCATAAGCTTGTTTCGAGTTGGTCTGATAGAATGACTTTGCATTGATTTTAAATTGCAATCCCTCCATTTCTTCAAAAATGTGGTCTCGACCCGAATGGCAAATGATTTCTTGATCGTAGATGGTATCATTTTGTTTCCGGTTGATGACATATAATAAGGAAGTAATCTCAGGAAAAGTTTCCGAAATATGATTCAGAAGTAAATCTCTTTTCTCAAGACCATCCTCAAAAAATTGTATTAAAACCATCAATTCTCCGGTAGATGCGGTTCGTATCATCAAAGTACGAAGCATTCCATGTTGATTTCTTGGGTTGAAAAATGATAGTCCGTTCTTGATGGCAAAATCCTTCACCTCTAAACGAATGATGTTCGAGGGGTCTTCTTGTAAATGACACTTCTTAATATCGAGAATTTTATCCCACATTCCGGGAATATGGAATCCCAAAGCATTTTTATCTTTGATTTGGATATCGGAACGGATTTCATCCAAAGTCAACCATCGACTGTCCGAAAAGGAAAACTCCATCTTGTTCCGATAGAAATATTGCTTTTTAGAACCTATAATAGGCGAAACTTCGGAGAGCTCAAGGTGCCCTATTCGCCGTAAATTGTTCTCTACTTCCTTTTGTTTATAGAAAAGTTGATGCTCGTAGCCCATATCTTGCCATTTGCATCCGCCGCAAACTCCGAAATGCTGGCATTCGGGTTCTACACGTTTCTCTGATAGTTTGTGAAAATTGGTGGCAACGCCTTCGAAATACGACTTTCTTTTCTTGGTCGTCTGCACATCGACCACATCCCCGGGAACCGTATTCGTTAAAAATATAACCCTGCCATCGGGGGCCTTACCTACCGTTTTTCCTTTAGCACCGGCATCGACCACTTCGACATTTTCAAAAACCTGTCGGGTATTTTTTTTCCGCATGGAGCAAAAGTAAGAATCGCTTAGCACTTATTACGGCTATCTTTAATACCGATAGAATAAAATAATCCAAAAAAAAATGAACCTTTTGAATTTTCCCCTGTCCTTATATTAGAAATATGGCAATGACCACCCAAAAGGTATTCGATACGTTATTGGTACTGCAATACCAATCGGGAGATAAAAAGGCCCTTATTGGTTGAAAGGCACCATCTCAAATTGTGTAGGCATGCCTGTTGGTTTTTACATGATATGGACACTTCTAAGAATGTTGTTCAAGATTGTTGGAGTACCATTATCAACAAACTTGACGGACTTAAAGATCCTAATGCTTTCGGGAGTTGGGCCATGAGCATAGTGACCTGAAAATCTTTGAATGAACTTAATAAAAGAACAAGGGAGCGAGAAAAATTGAAAACGATAGTTCCGGTTGAGGTAGATGAAGATGTAGTTGCCAAGAATACCGATATAGAAAAAATGAAGCATGCAATCAATGATTTGACCCAAGACTAACAAATTGTGTTACGATTGTTTTACACACAAGAATATTCATTAAAAGAAATAGGTGATATATTGAATATATCTGTAGGCACCTTGAAATCAAGGCTCTTCCACGCTCGGGAAAAGTTGAAGACGGTATTGAGGGATAGAAATCATATTTGAGTTAAACAGCTTTCCGCTGTTGCGGGAATGACATTAAATGATACAATTATGAAAACAGAAAAGGAAAGAATAGATGAATTGATCAAGGAAACCTTGAATCAAGAAGAGGCCAAATTTTATGACGAGCTAGAAGAGCAGAATCTTTTAGGAAAGTTGGGCGAGATGCATCAAGGCAAAATGGGCTGGTTGGCAAATATCATGAATATTGCGCATTTGGTCGTATTCGGACTTTTCATATTTTGCACTATCCGGTTTTTGAACACGGAAGAGACCAATATGTTAATCAAGTGGGCTTCTGGAGGGTTTCTCTGTATGATAGCCATGGGCATGTTAAAACTTTTTGTATGGATGCAAATGGACAAAAACGATATGTTACACGAACTAAAGCGTCTGGAGCTTCAAGTGGCGGCATTGTCCCATAAATCGGATAATTGATTGAATCAACGAATGAAGCCAAGACTGATTGAAAAAATTTGTAATTTAGCAACTCTACAAGGATGATTTCTCTCCTACGCTGAATTTTCTCCCGATAGCTATCGGGATTCGAAAGGATAAAGGTGCAGAAGGAATTACTGAAGTTTATTTTAAAGTAATTTTTATCATGTCAGTTTTAGAAAGAATCACTTCTGAAGATGCCATTGCATTGGAGGAAAAACACGGAGCCCAAAATTATCATCCCTTACCTGTTGTATTGAGTAAGGGCGAAGGTGTTTACGTTTGGGATGTCGAAGGCAAAAAATATTATGATTTTTTGTCGGCCTATTCGGCCGTGAACCAAGGGCATTGTCACCCCAGAATAATCGGTGCCTTGAAAGATCAATCCGAAAACCTTACCCTTACCTCCAGGGCATTTTATAACGATATGCTCGGCAGATACGAAAAGTACGTGACCGAATATTTTAAGTTCGATAAGGTGCTACCAATGAATACGGGTGCAGAGGCCGTTGAAACCGCTATTAAACTGGCGCGTAAATGGGGTTATGAAAAGAAAGGTATTCCTTCGAATCAAGCTAAGATCATTGTTTGCCAAAACAATTTCCATGGCAGAACAATTACGATTATCAGTGCTTCCAATGATCCAGGGGCGACTGAAAATTTCGGACCTTTTACACCAGGAATTATTTCCATACGATACAATGATCTAGATGCTTTGCAAGAAGCTTTGAAAGATGAAAATGTCGCTGCTTTTTTGGTGGAACCCATACAAGGTGAGGCCGGGGTATATGTGCCAGATGGAGATTACTTAAAGGAGGCATTGCGTTTGTGCAAGGCAAATAATGTACTCCTTATCGCAGATGAGGTGCAAACGGGTATCGCCCGTACCGGAAGATTATTGGCAAGCTGTGGAAATTGCTCTTGTGAGGATAAAAATTGTAGTGGTACTCCTGAGGTAAAACCGGATATCCTGATTTTAGGTAAGGCTATTTCAGGAGGTGTTTTTCCAGTTTCCGCAGTCTTGGCAGATAATGATATAATGGAAGTCATTCGACCTGGTAACCATGGTTCTACCTTTGGCGGCAATCCATTGGCATGTGCAGTGGCCATGGCGGCACTTGATGTTGTGCGCGACGAGAACCTGGCTGAAAATGCCGAAAAACTGGGTAAACTATTCCGTAGTGAAATGCAAAAATTGGTTACCGAGTGTAATTTGGTGCGATTGGTTCGAGGTAAGGGATTGCTAAATGCCATTGTAATCAACGACTCGGAAGATAGTTCTACAGCTTGGGACATCTGTATGGCCCTAAAAGAAAACGGACTTCTAGCAAAACCCACTCATGGCAATATCATTCGTTTTGCCCCTCCTTTGGTCATGAACGAAGAACAGTTGATGGATTGTGTATCGATCATATCCAAAACGCTAAAGCAGTTTGAGAAATAAAAAAATCCCCGGAATGTTCCGGGGATTTTTGCTTGAGATCACTTTTATTCCTAATCGAAGTTTTCAAAGTCACCTGAGGTAATCAAGGCGATGATAACCCCGAAATAGATGATTCCGAGAATAACCTGGATTACGGCTATAGCAATCCCGATATAGGAAAGAACACGACCTGTCTTGACATTTTCATAACCCGAAAATTCTCCGGGCCGTTGCAGATATAAGTTTTCTGCGCTTTTGGCATTGCTCAAACCGATAATACTGAAGATGGCACCGAAAGGGCCACAACAAAAAAGGGTCAATACCACGGATAAAATACCCATGGTCAATGCAGAACTTGCTCCTGGAAGTTGTTGATTCATATTATTGGTTTTGCCATTGTTCGCTCATCTCCATAACCTGTTCTATATAAGCGTCCCAGCCACCCATAGATTGTATTTGGTAAATGACCATCATCAAATATACTACTCCGATAGCCAATGCTACCCATGCTATTATTTTCGCGGTCTTTAACTGACTGAAATTGGAATATGCCTCAGGGTTGGCAGCATATTTTTTTTCATCGTTTTTCAGCAGAAACAAAGCGATTCCGGCCAAAATAATTGTCGGAATTCCTGCAATGCAACAGCACAGAAAACCAAGAATCGAAAGGACAATGGCAATGGTAATATTTGGTAATTTTTGTTGTTCCATAATAATAGGTTTAGTTAGATAAATTTCAAGATAAAGTTGATCAATATAGTGCCTACGGTTAATATCATTAAGGATATAATGGTCTGGTTCGCATATTTGAACGAAAAGAATTTATTGGCGGCCAGAACACCGAACAGTAAAATTATTGGATAAATGGCGGGGTACATTTTAAACGCTTCTACAAATTCACCCTGAATCAAAAATGCCGCAGAGCGCTGCAATCCGCAACCGGGGCAATCGAAACCAAAAATGCTTTTGGTAAAACAGGGCAACATATAGTCTTCAATACTCAATAAGAATAGTGTCAATATGAATTTCATTTCAACTAAGGTTCGGTTGTCCAAAATACCATTATTTTTGATGAATCAAAACATATTCATGGCAGTTTTTGAGATTGGAGATTTGGTGGAAGGTATAGACGATACCGTTAAGGGTATTGTTAGGGAAGTCGCTGATAAAAAAATAGTCGTTGAGAGCGATGAAGGGTTTCTATTGGAGTTTGCCCCACAAGAGTTGATAAAGATTCCGGAATCTAGTGAAATTAGGGTTAGTCGTCGACAAGTTAGCGAAGCGAAAAATGAGAAAGAGCTTCCGAAAAAAAGAAAGCAGCCTATCGGTAAGCCAAAAGAACGCAATGCACCTAAATTGGAAGTAGACCTTCATATCGGGCAGTTGGTGCCATCCTCAAAAGGCATGACCAACCATGAAATGCTCAACTTGCAATTGGAGACCGCAAAGCGGCAACTTGAATTCGCCATCAGAAAACGCATTCAAAAAGTAGTATTCATACACGGGGTAGGGGAAGGTGTGCTTCGTGAAGAGCTATATTACCTCTTCCGCAGATACGAGAATATTACCTACTACGATGCTGATTACCAAAAATATGGTTTGGGAGCTACCGAAATCTATATTTATCAAAATCCTTAATTAAGAATTACGGTTTTTGATCACTCCTCGACTTTGGTAGTGATCGTACCAAAGTTTTCGATACGCAGATCGGTGATTCGACTATTGTCCGAAGTCTCCAAAGATATTCCGCTAAGCTCTATTTTATGGGAATAGGTAATAGTATCAACAGCTGTTGTAGTTATTAGCACTTCGCCGCCATTCGCTTCGATTTCATCGATTACCGTTGGCTCCGTTGGCGGAATCGCATCACAGAAATAACTTGTTGAAACCTTATCTGAAAAAATACGGTAGGTTAATTTTGACTGAGTCGGCACAAGGCTTACAACTGAAGTTGTATCGTTCTTGATAGCTGCCGCAGGCAAGGTCAAAATCAGCGCTTCGTCATCATTGATCTTGAATACGACATTGGTTTGATTCGCCTTGAGGTCACCACAATTTTCGACGGTGGTGATGCTATCAAAATCCAAAGTTTCTATTTGCAGGTCACCATCGTTGCAGGCGGTCAAGACGATAAGAAAACAACAAAGCACATAGTTTTTCATCTCTAAAAATTGCATGGGTCATTGGGCTTTGCTTATAATTGAGGCAACCCAAATCGACCATCTTTTAACAAATGCCCATGATGGGCCTTCATAGGTCAAAAGTAAGCGATTTTAGGCACAAGTTTATCTGCTTTTGGGGAGAAATTAACGGAAAATCAGCTATTTTTGAACTGCCACAAAAGGAATTCAAAACGGATATGGACAAGGTTTATTTAGACAATGCCGCCACTACGAAGGTACGGGAAAGTGTCATCACCAAAATGCAGGATGCACTTGCCAATTTTTATGGAAATCCTTCATCAACACATAGTTATGGGCGATCTGCTAAGACGGCTATAGAGAGTGCCCGAAAGGCCATTGCTAAATATATGAATGCCCATTCATCCGAAATCATATTTACTTCGGGTGGCACCGAGGCAGATAATATGATTCTCAGATGTGCTGTGCGTGATTTGGGCGTTACCACTATAATCACTACGAAAATAGAGCATCATGCTGTGCTACATACAGCGGAAAATCTTGAGAAAGAGGCGGGTGTTGCATTGCATTATGTGGATTTGGATGCCTATGGAAATCCGAAATTGGACCATCTGGAAGTATTGCTAAAACAAGACGATTCCAAGAAATTGGTCAGTTTAATGCATGTCAACAATGAAATAGGAAATAAAATCGATATCGATGCCTTTTGCAACCTATGTAAAGAACATGATGCACTATTTCATTCCGATACGGTACAATCCATCGGGCATTACGAATGGGATGTTCAAAAAACTCCGGCCGATTTCTTAACCGCTGCAGCGCACAAATTTCATGGACCGAAAGGAATCGGTTTTGCCTTTATCAAAAAAAATTCAGGTATGGGCTGTATGATATCAGGAGGTTCGCAAGAGCGGGGCTATCGAGCAGGAACGGAAGCTTTCCACAATATAGTCGGACTCGAAGAGGCCTTTATAGCTGCCTACGACCATTTGGACGAAGAGAGAAATTATGTTTCCGGTTTGAAAAAGCATTTTGTTGAGAACCTTACTGCTCAAATACCCGGAGTAAAGTTCAACGGGCATTCAGCAGATATGGAAAATAGTACTTATACTTTGGCCAATGTCTGTCTTCCGGTGAGCAAAGAGAAAGCACTGATGCTTCTTTTTCATCTTGATATGAAGGGAATAGCATGTTCTAAAGGCAGTGCTTGCCAATCGGGCAGTGATGCGGGATCACATGTGCTTTCCCAAATTCTTTCTAAAGAAGACCTTCAAAAACCTTCGCTACGGTTTTCATTTTCGAAATATAACACGAAAGAAGAGCTCGACTACACGATTGCGATGCTCAAGGAATTTGTGGAAAGCTAGCCGTTTCCCCTTTTCTTTCTATCACGCTTCTTTTCTCGATCGTACGGAAATTTACGGGTGGCCAATTTCATCATTCTATCGATGAGGTCTTCGGTATTCTTGCCCGATTTTTTATTGATTTTCTTTTCGTATTTCCATAATAACTTTCCAGTGGTCGCATCGCTTATCTTGATTCCGATCCGACCGTAATTGGCATCTCCTGAAAAATAATCGATAAAACTGAAATCTGTCGAGACCCCTTTTGACAATAGTATATTGAGATCTATATTTCCGCTGATAATACCATCTACGCCAAGAATTTCACTCAATTGTTTTATGGTATATACATCGATATTTTCATAGGTGATGTCATTTTGGGCCAGAATAGCGTTGGTATTCTTGACATTTTGGAAATCAACCGAGAACTTTTTTTTCTTCTTCCGTTTTGAAAAATATATTTCCAAAGCATTTTGAACGGCTCTTCCTTCTTTCTCCTCCAGGGCCTGTATTTCTTCTTTTGAAATCTCGTCCTTTAGATCCAGATTGGTCAAGAACGGTAGAATGGCCAATACTTCGTGTTCGGCACTGAACTCATCGAACTTAGCGCTCTCATAGATGTTTTTTTGGGCGCTCAAAGTGGCCCCTATCGATATAGTAAAAACTATTGTTAAAAATAATTGCTTCATATTATGTATCATCCGACATGTACAAAAAAGATTGATTTCGCCCAAATCTCAAAATCGCATTTTCAACCGTAGGTTCAATACCCGAGAGGTCATAAAATTCGGAATGGCGAACTGTTGTTTACTGTCTGCATCCCTGACCCATGTATTGGTTATTGAGTTTTGATTGTTGAACAGATTGAAAACCTCGGCGCCAACGCTTAATTCTTTAAAGCTGCTCAACCAATGTTTTTCGGGATATTTGGTTTCTCCACCTACAAAAATATGGGAAATTCCTAAATCGGCACGTTTATAGTCCCTTAATCTATTTTGAAAGACATATGGATCGGCGTAACTGGGAGAACCTCCTGGCACGCCTGTGCTATAAACTAAATTCAGATACATCTTTAAATTGGGCATATCGGGTACATAATCTTGAAATAGAATGCCAAGTTTTACACGCTGATCAGTCGGTCTTGAAATATACCCCCTGTTGTTAATATTCTCTTCGGTTTTCAAATAACCTATACTGATCCAAGACTCGGTGCCGGGCACAAAAGCACCGTTTAGTCGAAGTTCGGCTCCATACGTATAGGCCTTTGCATTATTGTTGGCCGCATATCGAATGCGCACGTCTTCAAGGGTATAGGGGTTCACATTATCCAAGTTTTTGTAATAGGCTTCACTGATTAGGGTAAAAGGCCTTTCCCATAAAAGAAAACTGAATTCGTTTCCTAAAACTAAATGTGTGGATTTTTGTGCCAAGACGTCCGATTGAATTGTTCCTGTGCTGTCTCGTAATTCTCGGTAGAAGGGAGGTTGATGGTATATGCCTCCAGATAGGCGAAAAAGCATATCTCGCTTCCAGTCTGGTTTTATGGCGAGTTGCGCCCTCGGACTGAATACAGATTGAGAGACCTTGGCGACCCCGGCACCGCTCGTGGTCCAAAGTTGGGAACGTAACCCTACATTATAATAAAAAATTAAACTGCTCAGATCGACACGCTCGCTATATTGGACAAAACCTGAAAACCGATTGGTTTTTATCGAATTTCTTGCTGACACTCCGGTGTAGGGTACAATAGGTGCGTTGAAGGGGTCTTCGGGTTGATTATTTATGAATTCGGGTATAGGAGGTCGAATGGAATAGCCTGCGGAATCAATAAATTCGGACTCCCTCAGTTCGTCGCGTATATCTTCGTGGGTATATTTGAGGCCCCATTCCAGGGTATTTTCATTTTTGGTATGAACACCCATGTGAGATAGGTTGAAAATCAGGGCATCGAAATTGTTCCTAGCTCTTTTGAATTGCGAACCAAGGCCTCGTGAATTGGTTACTTCGCCAAGGTTGTTGCTTCCGAGGTCGGTATCGACATCACCAAGTTCATATTCTGAAATTACGTCGGAACGTTCTTCTTCAACAGTATGGTACAATGATGAAATTATTTTAAGGTTCAAGTTCTCATTGACAAAATAGGTTCCTTTTAAGGCTCCCAAAACAGTTTCGAACCGGTTCTTTTCGTTTCCCTCATAATTGACGATCAAAGCCCTCGGTTCAAATAAAGTTCCAAAATTGGTCTTTCTATCTATAGGTTCGTTTCGATAATCATTTACGGATAGGGTGCCCAAAAAATTCAAATGGAATTTTTTAGAAAATCGAAAGGTGAGGTAGCTTTGTAGGTCGATGAAAGTAGGATTGAAATTACTTTGCGTCTGTTGGCTATTAACCAATAAAGCATTGTTTCGATATCGCAATCCCGAGATACTACTGAAATTTTTGTTTTTTGAAACGGTTTCGACCGAGGTGCTGGCACCCAAAAAACTAAGATCCATCTGCACACCGAAATTCGTAGGATTTTTATAGGTGATATCCAGAACAGATGAAAGTTTATCCCCATATTTTGCTTGAAAACCACCAGCCGAGAACATTACGTTCTGCACCAGGTCGCTATTTACGAAACTTAATCCCTCTTGCTGGGCGGACCGAATCAGAAACGGACGGTATACTTCTATTTCGTTGACATAGACCAAGTTCTCATCATAATTGCCACCACGAACGGAGTATTGCGTACTCAATTCATTGTTGGAAGCTACCCCGGGCAATAATTTCAGAATATTCTCAACTCCGGCATTCGCGCCGGGTATTCTTCGGATGATATTCGGGGGTACTACAAGAATTCCCTCGACACTTTTTTCGCCGGTAGGGGTAACCGTTACGCCATCAATTTGAATAGCATCGGTTTTCATCACCGGATTGAATTCGTAGGTCTCGTTGGTGGTGAGCAACAGCTTTTCAAGAATGACATCTTTGTGGCCAAGATGTGAAAAAGTTATGGTCGTTTCTTGGTCAGGGACGATTTGAAGTACATAAAAGCCATTCGTATCGGTAGAAGTCCCTTTGGCCCCTGAAGTAATATTCACATTGCGTAGCGGGGCGTTTTCCTCGTTCAACACCACTCCTGTTATCGTAGCCGTTTGCGCACTAAGTATATTGAAGGCGCAAAGGTTGATAATTAAGAAAATGATTTTAGAACATTTCAAACTATTTTCTATAAAAAGAAGTGATATGCGTGGTGGTGTTGCCTACATTGTCGGTAACGACGACTTTCAGTTCACATTGTTTCTCGTTCAAGATCTTGTCATCGAAGTTATAGGTCAATGTATTGTTTTTCGGTTCGTATTCCATCAAAATCCATTCGCCGTTCAAAGTCGCTGAATACGTGTCTATGCCACTCAGGTCATCGGTAATTCTGAGGCTAAGATATTTATAATTGTTCAACCACTGCTTTTCCTTGAAGTTTTTAGGCCTTATTCTTGGTGGTATAGTGTCTTTGGCCAAGGTATAGGTGCCTAAATTCCGAGTTCGGGCGGTAAAGGTCTTACCTCTTTTAAAGGTCGAGATATAATCGGGATCCAGTTTTTTATCCAGTCGGGCTATAAAAAGTTGCTTTCGTTCTTGCTCCGAGTATTTTGACACGTCAAACGTAATGGTAAAGTTTCGGTGGGCGGGTACTTTACTATTGTGAATGGTTACGGTATCTTTTCCCTCTTCTAGGTCGATATAAAAATTATCATAAAATGTATTGGAAGGAAAATATACTTTTGCCGCACCGAGGTCATAATTATTGGGTTTTTTGGCAATGACATAGGTGTCGGTTTTTTCCTCTTGATTCGTGATTTTTAGTTCTTGTCGTTTCCCTTCTACCGGAATGACCACTTTCGTCTGGTTTCCTTCTAAATCTTTTAGTATTATTTCAACATTGTACGATAGCCCTTCCCTCACGATAATCTTACCGTCATTTTCATGGGTATTATAGATACTGAGCTTATTGCCCGGTGCCTTGAAGAGCTGTTGCACCTTCTCGCGATATCTACCATAGTGGGCATAGTCGATCAAGGTGTTGATATAACGTGTCTCGGAGAATGAGAATTTCTCGAAGTCATAGTCCGTGTATACCTTACCGTTCACCAATTGTTGCACAGCATAAACTCCGTTCTTATTGGCCGCAAGATCTTGACGGTCGTACCCGATAAAGCCGAAGCCTATGGTGCCGATTGCGTTAACCTTATCGGCGCGATAGATGCCGTCTTTTTGCCTTGAGAAATTCAGTTGCATTTTACCATTAGATTGATTTACCTGTGCATCTTCGGAAAGTGGATAAACGTACAATTCATCAAGAATGGGATTGGTCGCATCGCGTACCTCTAGGCCATATAACAAGGGATTCGTAGGTTTTTCGGAAACGCTGCTTCGAATTTCAAAATGGAGGTGCGGTCCTGAAGAGCCTCCTGTATTGCCACTATAAGCGATTACTTTGCCCTTTTCGACCTTGACCTCGCCATAGTCGGGAAATACTTCAACTTCATACGATTGCTTTTTATATTGGATTTTTTTTATGTATTCCTCGATTTCTGGAGAAAATTTTTGAAGATGGCCATAGACTGAAGTATAGCCGTTCGGGTGGGCCACGTAAAGTACCTTTCCATAACCCCAGAGCGATACTTTTATTCGGGTAACACTGCCATCACCAATAGCATAAATGGGAAGCCCCTGTCGTTGTTGGGTCTTGATATCGATACCTGAATGAAAGTGGTTCGAACGAAGTTCACCAAAGGTTCCGGCAAGCACCAAGGGAATGTCCAATGGTGATCGAAAGGCATCCTTCGGATATTTATCCTGAGCGAAAATGCCATTGGAAAATATAAATAGCGTTACTAAAACTGTTATCCTCATATCTATTTTAAATCGGTACGAAAGTAATTAATCACTTGCGATAGGTGCAAACTCCGTACCTTAAAATTGATCTTCACATGTAATTCAACGAATTTTACGGTATTAAAGTATTGCTTCGAGAATAATTGAAAAAAGTATTGCTAAGTCGTCTCGTGTATGTTAACTTTGTGTAACGTGCATTGAATTTTTTGTATGAGCGAGTTGGTCAAAATTGTTGATTCCCTTGAAAATAAGATAAGTAAGTTGCTGCATAAGATGGAAGTACTGAACCAGTCTAATGCAAAATTGGAAAACGAACTACTTTCTTTGAAACGAGATCAAAACAGCACCCAGACCTCCATTTCAGAATGGGAGGAGAAATATAATTCGCTAAAACTTGCAAATTCGATGCTTGGCAGTAATACCAATAAAACAGAAGCTAAGCTTAAAATAAATACATTGATTAGAGAGCTGGACCATTGCATTGCCCAGCTTGCAGAATAACGCGCAACGATAGTATGTCGGAAAAGCTCAAAATAAAACTTTCAATTGCTGATAGGGTATATCCCTTGACCATAGACCCCGCTCAAGAAGAGGGGCTGAGAAAAGCTGCTAAGAACATAGAGCAATTGGCGAAGAAGTTCGAGCAGAGTTACGCTGTGCGAGACAAACAAGATGTTCTTGCCATGTGTGCCCTTCAGTTTGCCTCTAAAATAGAGCAAAAGGGCATTGATCAATCGGAAGGTACACTGGAAGCTACAGAGCGATTAAAGGCTTTGGATGCGCTGGTGAATTCTAAGCTTGCAATAAAATAAGTTCTTTTAAATAGCATAAGTTACTGCCCACATTGGTAATACCTTTTGACGAACTCAACATTAATTTGTTTAAAAAGGGTGAGTTTAGGTTGTAAAAGCATGCCTTACTAGTATAAGGATCCTTGATCAGTCTTGTAGCCCTAAACCTGTTTTATGGAGTTTGTACAAAACTTCTCCAATGTGGGTTTTTTGTTTGTATGGGATTAAGGGTTTCTTATAAAACTTCCCGTTTTTGGTGGCTGTCGAAGAAGGTCGAGCATATCTCGCCCGCTAAATGAACTATTCGGAAAACATTCCGAACTAACCCGTTTAATTTGAAATTATGGATAGTACAACGATGATAATAGCCTCAGTGGTAGGTCTGGCCATAGGCTTTGCGATTGCGAAGTTCCTTGAAAAAGGCAAGGCTTCAAAAACTTTGGCCAATGCCAAGAAAGAGTCCGAGAATATATTAAAGAATGCAAAAATCGAAGGTGAGAGCATCAAGAAGGATAAAATTTTCCAGGCCAAAGAGAAGTTTTTAGAACTGAAGGCCGAGCATGAGAAGGTAATTGTAGCTAAAGACAAGAAAATCGATGAGGCCGAAAAGCGCACGCGTGACAAAGAATCGCAAGTAAGCAATGAACTTGCCAAGAGTAAAAAACTCAACGATCAGCTTGAGGGTAGAATGAAAGACGTTGAACATCGCGCATCATTTTATGAGAAAAAACAAGCTGAACTTGAAAAATTACATAAAAGTCAAATCCAACAGTTGGAGGTTATCTCCGGTCTCTCTGCCGATGAAGCCAAGAGCCAACTTTTAGAATCGTTGAAAGAGACGGCCAAAAGTGATGCCATGGCCTATATTCAAACAACAGTGGAAGAAGCAAAGCTTACGGCGCAACAAGAGGCCCGTAAAATCGTAATCAATACCATTCAACGTATCGGTACCGAAGAGGCCGTAGAGAATTGTGTATCTGTGTTCAATCTCGAATCAGATGATGTAAAGGGAAGAATTATCGGTCGCGAAGGACGAAATATTAGGGCCTTGGAGGCGGCAACAGGGGTTGAAATTGTGGTAGATGATACACCTGAAGCCATCATACTCTCCTGTTTTGATTCCGTGCGCCGTGAAGTAGCGAGGCTTTCATTGCACAAATTGGTCACCGACGGAAGGATCCACCCGGCACGTATCGAAGAAATCGTAAAGAAGACTGAAAAACAGATTGAGAACGAAATCGTTGAAATCGGTAAGCGTACCGTTATCGATCTAGGTATTCACGGCCTACATCCCGAATTGGTAAAGGCCGTGGGGCGTATGAAATACCGTTCTTCGTATGGTCAGAACCTTTTGCAGCACTCTAGGGAGGTTGCCAAGCTCTGTGGTGTCATGGCCGCCGAGTTGGGTATCAATACAAAGTTGGCGAAACGTGCCGGACTACTGCATGATATCGGCAAGGTACCCAATACCGAGGCAGAAGTAGAAACTCCACATGCTATCTTGGGTATGCAATGGGCCGAAAAATATGGTGAAAAACCAGATGTATGTAATGCCATCGGCGCCCACCACGATGAAATTGAAATGAAGACCCTGATTTCACCTATCGTACAGGTCTGTGATGCCATAAGTGGTGCACGGCCCGGGGCACGAAGACAGGTGTTGGATTCGTACATCCAGCGACTAAAAGATTTGGAAGAGGTAGCCTTTGGCTTTACCGGAGTGCAGAAGGCCTATGCCATTCAGGCAGGTAGAGAACTTCGTGTAATCGTCGAGAGTGAAAAAGTTAGTGACGATAAAGCGGCCGAGCTATCGTTTGAGATTTCGCAGAAGATACAAACCGATATGACCTATCCCGGTCAGGTAAAAGTTACCGTTATTCGAGAGACCAGAGCGGTCAATGTAGCTAAGTAGTAGAATAAAATAGAGTGAATGGAAAAGAGCCGATAACGGCTCTTTTTTAGTCTGATTGTTCAGGTGAAACTGTTTCGAGCCAACGTCTTAGGGCATCTGTTTCTTCTTCCGTTAGTTTAATCTTTCTTCCCTTCGGCATTTTTTTATTTATAAAGACTTGTTTATGGATGTTGGCCGCTAGTGAGTCCATGTTTTCCAAAGTGAAAATATCTGTTTTCTTTTTTGTGGCATGGCAGATGTTGCATTTTGTTTGCAATACTTCAAAGGCCATTGCCTTTGGCGAAGTTTGATGGCCTTCGACTATACTTTCTATTGAACCGGGTTGATTCTTTTCAGTTTGAAAATTTAGGTGTACCAATAGAAATAAGGCATAAAAAGTGTATTTCAAAATGGACGGCTTTTGAATCTATTTTCCAACAAGATAATGTATTGCTATGAAGCGGAATCATACGGAAAAGAAAAATTCCGCCTCGAGGAAAGAAATTATATTAGTAAGGTCTTACAACGCTTTTCGCCCATCATTTTCACTGATGCGGATTTTTTCACTCTTCCTCAAAAGAACCAGCCTCTACATCTTCATCTGCCTTGTTCAAGTTGTTCTCTAAAATATTGAGTTTTTTTAATTTCTCTTTCCAAGTGGCAAGCGATGCTTTATGGGTTTCCACTCGTTTTACTACATCTTGTACCAAGGGGTTGTCTTCAGAGGCGTTCGAGAAAAATTGAAGGTTGTTCTCAAGTTGTCGGATCTCGTTCTTGCTTTCTTCTATTTTTCGGCGAATGAACGTACGTTCTTTGTAAATGGCCTGCTCATCGTCTTTCTTGGCCAATTGTTTGATCTTATTGCCATACTTTAGAAGTTCGGCCTCTTGTCGGCCTACGTTCAATTTGCGAAAAAGGGCATCGATGATCTTGTTGAATTTCTGATCGATATTCTTTTTGTTGAAAGGTACGCGCCCGTAGGTCTTCCATTCGTCGATAAAGCCCTTGACCGTGGCCAAGTCTTTCTTGCGGTCATTACCAAGTTCGAACGCCTTGATGGTTTCAAGACACTTGTTCTTTTTTTCGAGGTTCTCGGCCTCTTCTTTGTGCGCTACGTTCTTCAAGGCATGTAATCGATCGAAATAATGGTTGCATGCTGCCTTGAACTCCTTCCAAATCGAATCGGAAAATTTTCGGGGTACGTGGCCTATTTTCTTCCACTCGGCTTGAATACGTTTCATTTCTTGGGTGGCCGTGTTCCATTCTTCGCTATCTTTTAAAGAAATGGCGAGATCCAAAAGTTCCCGTTTGCGGTCAAGGTTCTTCTGTTGCTCGTTCTTAAGATTTTTGTAATAGGCATTTTTGCCACGGTTAAAACTACGCACGGCTTCTTTGAAACTGGCCCATGTTTCTTCGTTTACCTTTTGGGGCACTTTTCCGGCTTTGAAAAAAGCATTACGAAGTTCTTCTATCTGCTTTATCTGTTGCTGTAAAACCTTATGGCTCGTGGCAATTTGCGTAGAAATCTTGGTAATGTCATCGATGATCTCGTGCTTTTTAACCAAGTTTTGCTCATAACTTTTTTCTAGTTCGTGGTAATGGGCTTGACGACGCTGGTGCATTGCCTTGGTGGCATTGCTGAACCGCTCCCAGATGGCTTCACGATGTTCCTGCCCTACGGGCCCGATATCTTCTTTCCAGATTTTATGAAGTGTTTGGAGTTCTCGAAACGCCTTGTTCAGGTCGGGTTCATTGGCCAATGCCTCGGCCTGTTCGGTAATTTTGGTCTTTTCCTCGAGGTTATGCTTGAAGTCAAGGTCGCGCAGTTCTCGGTTGATATGCAAAAAATCATAGAAGATCTCAATATGGTGATGGTACGTTTTCCAAACATCGTTATAGTGTGTTCGGGGTACCGGACCCGCATTTCGCCATCGTTCTTGAATATCCTTGAAATTTCTGTAGGTCGTGTTAATATCTTCCTCGACGTTGACGAGGCCTTTTAATTCTTCAATAATTTGTAATCGATCGGCGAGGTTCTGTTTATGGCTTTTTTCAAGGTTCTTGTAATATTGATTACGCTTTTCACGATACTCTTTGTAAACTTCGTTGAACTGCCTTTTGGTTACCGAATTGTACCTGAAATCTACTTCGTTTCCTCCGTTACTGATGAAGTCTTCTTTCTTATGTTCTAAAAATTCTTGAAACTTAAGGTCGAACTCATGTTTAATGCCATCGACGTGTTTTCTGATGGCTTGAACCTTTTCGTTTCGGATGAGACGTTGCAGCTCTCCGACAAGGTTTTCCATCGACATGGAATGATAATCCAAAATGGGAATATGATGGCGGTGATGGTTGTCGGCGTCTTCGGCATCTTCGGCATTTTCCTCGTCGATTTCTTCAAGAACCTTGTCGGATTCGTCCTTCGTATTCTCCTCCAAGTTGGTATCGGCTTCAGGCAATGCATCAGACGATTTTTCTTTTTCCGTAGGTATTTCGGTACTTTTCTCCGGTTCGGTTTTTGAATCGGTAGTTTCCAAAAGCTCTTGTTCTTCAGCCGTTTCTGGCTGTTCTTGTTCGTTCTCTTCCAGCATTAGGTCAAATTGTTTTCGGCCCTTCAAGGCTATTGTAAGATAGTGACATCGGTGCGAATGCCAAAATTATGGGGGTTCTTTTTGTTTCTGCAAGGTCTGGGAACATTAGGCTCTGTTCCAGATTTTCCAAGCTTTGTCGGCCTGTAGTTCTAACATTCGCAGGCCATTGGATATCGCCGCACCCTGCTTTTCGCCCTCCTTTAGAAAAGCGCTTTTTACGGGATTATAGATGAGGTCGAACAAAAGATGTTTTTTACTCAAATATTGATATGGAATGTTTGGCCGATCATCGATATTAGGATGTGTGCCCAACGGCGTGCAGTTCACCAACACCGTAAAATCTTTTAGAATTTTTTGATCCAAATCACCATAAGACACTTGTCGGCTGTCGGCATTTCTGGAAACGAAGGTGTAGGCAATATCGATTTCATCGAAAACGAAAGCAACCGCTTTTGAGGCGCCGCCAGTACCCAAGATCAAGGCGCGGGTATGATGCTTTTTTAAAAACGGTGTGATGGATTTTTTGAATCCGTAAATATCTGTGTTATAGCCTTTTAGTCCTTTTTTAGTGAATTTTATGGTATTTACCGCGCCGATTTTCTTGGCTTTTTTACTGAGGATGTCCAAATAGGGGATAATCGCCTCCTTATAGGGAATGGTGACGTTCAACCCTTTTATATCATTTTCATTAGTGATAATTTCAGGAAACTCTCCGATATCCCTGAGGTCAAAGTTTTCATAGGAATAGCCTTGAAGGTCCAATTTTTCAAACTTTTTGGTGAAATAACCTTGTGAAAAGGAGTAGGAAATATTCCTTCCAATAAGTCCGAACCTGTTTTTTTCTTGCATGTCTTACTGTAATACCCGCTATTTTTTTTCCCAACTCCGTGCTTCCTACTCCCTAATTCGCTCTCCCTACTGTCTTATCCCTATTTTTTCCGTACCAATCCAAGGCCAACAAAATAAGAATTCCTACAACTACAAAAAAAAGCGCCCACCAAGTTTCCAAATTTGTAAAATCTGGAAAATAGCGCTCGTAGTTCACAATGATTTCCTTACCGTTGCTGTCCAAAAAAACCTGACCATCTCCGTTGGTTTTAAAGATGGTTCTCTTCCATGGCCATACGACCCCTAAAGAGCCGGTTATAAAACCAATGATTACCGCGGTTGTAATATGCTTATAATGCTTCAGCACATAGGTCAACAAATGCGATAGACTTACGAGACCCGTGGCGGAACCTAATGTGAATATGGCCAAAATTTTTAAAGTATGCATGCGCTCATCATTTTCTACAAAACTGAAATCACCGCCAAAAATTTCACCAAAGGTCTCGTAAAGTGCATTGACAGAATCGACCAATAGCAACACGTAATTTCCTAACAGAATAAGTATGAACGAGCCTGAAAGTCCGGGTAAGGTCATTCCTGAAACGCTGATCATACCACAAAGAAAAATGAAGAAGAGATTATCATTTTCTTTCGCGGGACTCAAAAAACTAATGGATATACCTACGATGAGGCCAATAATACCCGCCGTGATGGTCTTTTTGTTCCAATGTTCGAAATCTTTAGAAATGTAATAAATGGATCCCAATATCATACCGAAAAAAGCGGACCATACGTAAAGTTCTTTTCGTTCAAGAAAATAGTCCAATACTTGTGATACGCTGAAATAACTGATCAGCATGCCTGAAATGAGCAATATCAAAAATGTACCGTTTACGTAGCGATAGAAACTTTTGAAGCGACCGCTAAAAAGCAATTTAAAGGCCTTGGCATTGATTTTTTGAAGGGAATAGATGAACTCTTCATAAAACCCGCCGACAAAGGCAACGATACCGCCCGAAACACCTGGCACTTTGTTTGCAGCGCCCATACAAAGGCCTTTCACGACCAAAAAGAATTTATCAATAAATGATCGTGGATGGTGCATTCAGGGCAGGACTTATTTTTTTGAGGCTACTTTTTCAAGTATAAAAATAAGGGAAAAACCTAGGACTGCTGCGATTATGGCATACATTAATTGATCCTCGCCATCGAAGTTGAAGGGCAGCACATTTTCGTCTTTTAAAACGACAATTTTCTTACCGATGGTCTTTGTCTCCAAAATTCGCTTCCATGGCCAGATTTTGTTCAGTGACCCAAGAATAAAGCCAGTCAAAATCGCTAGCGTAATATTTTTGTAATGGTCGAACATCCATTTCAAAACTTTGGCGAAACTCAATACGCCGAAAATCATACCCAAGGCCATCGTAACCAATATTTTGAAATCTTTTTCGTCGATGGCATCGATTACGACTTTATAAGAGCCTAATAGCACAAGAATATAAGAGCCCGAAATGCCGGGCAATATCATGGCACAGACCGCCAAGGCCCCCGAGAAAAAAATAAAAGGTAGGCTTTCTGTGCTGGAAGAAGGGGGTAAGGTTGTTATAAAATAAGCTACAATGGCTCCCAAGGCCAGTAAAAGAAAAAGAGCTAAATTCCATTTTTTTATCGCCTTGGCAACAATGATGACACTGGCCACAACCAAACCGAAAAAGAAAGACCATAGTGGTATAGGTTCGTTTTCCAATAACCATTTGATCAACTTCGTAAAAGAGAGTATGCTAATCGCCATACCCAGTAGCAGGGTAATGAGAAAATTACCGTTGAGTGCTGTCCAAAAGCTTTTGAAACCTTCTTGCCGCCATACCTTGAACGTTTGAAGATTGACATTATTGATGGTGCCTATAAATTCTTCGTAGATACCGGCCACGAAAGCGATCGTACCACCAGAAACCCCTGGTACCAATTCTGCGATGCCCATCGCCATGCCTTTTAAAAGGATAAAAAAGTGTTGAAGAAAACTACGTTTTTCCATTTTCGTTCGTTAAAATTGCTTTCCGTTCAGGATATTATCCTAACCGAAGAATCATTTAAGAAAATTGAGATTATGAATAAAGGAGACAAAAATAACTTTTTTATTCCCACTAGTGGGTTTAATACTTCGAAGCCTACCCGTGTCGTTGAGGCGTGCTTATTAAGATATGATAAAGGTCAATTCAATTTAATGCCCCGAGGTAGTTTACTTAGAAGCTTTTCTTACCTTGGAAATAACTGCCATTGCCCATTCGGTTTCAGCGAATTGTGCGAATTCTTCCTCAAAGAGATATAGTTTGTCGATATCTTTTTTAAGCGCATGGGTAAGGGCAATACGGGCGTTAACCTTATCATCGGCCAAAAGAAGAAAACCTGCCGTTTTGTAAAGCAATCGCGCACTATCGGGATAAAATTCGATACCTCGCTCCAGAATATCAAGAGCACCGGGTATATCGCTGTTCAACCGTGCGACCTCGGACCATTTTAACCAAGTATCCAATTCATAATTACCTAGGTCCACGGCTTGTTTATAGGCATAATCGGCCTGGTCATGATTTTTTAAGGCCGCATATATCGATGCACATTTTTTCCAGTAGCTGGGATTTTCACCATCGATGTTCAAGGCTTTATTGATATAGTACAGCGCCTTTTTATAGTTTCTTTTTTGTGAATAAAAATTGGTAATGGCCAGCCAACCTTTATCGAGTAAGGGGTCTTCATGAACTGTCTGGTAGTAGTAGTACTTGGCCATGTCATTATTGCCCAACTTTTCATAGCATTTACCAATGCGTAAATAGGCGTGCGACGTAGGGTCTTCAATTTTAATGGTGGTCTCGTAATTTTCAATGGCGTCGAGATATTTCCCCAATTTTTCCAACACCTTACCTTTTTCGAAATAGGCCCCGATAAACGAATCATCGGAAATTATCGCAAAATCATAGGCAGTAAGTGCCTCATTGTACATCTTCTTCGAAAAATACTGTTTGCCCAATTGATGCCATGCCACTTCGCAATATGGGTTTCTTTCCAAATAATCGTTCAAATAGACTATTGCGCCTCCATAATCCTCTAAAAATTCGAAGCAATAGACTACATTATATAACGAAGAATAGTCTTGCTCATCGTAGTTGACGCATTTTATAAAATTGTCCTTGGCGCTCTTGAAATCGTCCATAAAAAGATATTCCATGCCCAATAGGGAATGAATATCAAAACTATCATTGGAAAGGTCCAGCGCCTTTTGCAACAGGTTGACCGCTGCCTCGTGATTATCTTTTTTTGAATATATATTGGCCCGCTGAATATAGATTTCTTCGTTAGAACTGTCCAACAGTTGAAGTTCATCCAATAATTGTTCGGCCAGATCTAGGTTATTCTCGAACACCAGGACTTCTACATCCAATAATTTTAGTTCAATGGAGTGCGGATGTTGTTGTAGCCCTATTTTAATGGCTTTTTTCGCCAGAGCGATTTTTCCGTTATTGAGATAATGGTGTATAATGTCTTCAAAATCCTCCGCGTCGAAAAAATAAACGTCGTCGGTTTTGAGCATGGATTCAAACTTGGCTATGGGCTGGCTGGGTCTTTCGTTAGATTCTAACGCCATAGGAAGGTTTTGGTTAAACTATGGATTTAAAAGTACTCTTTTGGGGGTACTTAAAATTCCAGATTTGGGCTTTATTATTAACAAATTAGTTAACAAATTATTGCTTGAATTCCGTTAAAACTGATACTATGGTGGTGCACCCTTTTTCGATTTCGGTAATGGATATGGTCAATGGCGGTGATATACGCACTGCTCTCGGTTCAAAAAGCAACCAGAATAAGATGAGTCCTTTTTCGGCACAGGTAAGTACCAAGTGGTCCGTAATTTCTTTATTCTCAAGAATTAGGGCAAGCATTAGGCCCCTACCTCTAATTTCTTTTATCGCCTTATGTTTTAATAATCTGCGGAATAATTTCTCTTTTTCAAGTGCATCTTTCATCAACGCACTTTGGGTAATTTCCTTCAAGGTCGCCAAAGCGGCGGCTGCGATTACCGGATTACCGCCAAAAGTGCAAATATGCCCTAATTTGGGATTATCCTGCAAGGTTTCCATCATCTTTCGGGAAGCGGTAAATGCACCAACTGGCAATCCTGAGGCCATTCCTTTGCCCATCACCAAGATATCCGGAACACATTCGTAGTGCTCAAAAGCGAATAATTTTCCGGTACGGCCAAAACCTGGTTGAATTTCGTCAAGGATCAATAACGCTCCGACTTCATTACAACGTTGTCGAACCTTTTTGAGGTATCCGTTCTTGGGTTCGATAAAACCTGCGCCACCTTGAATGGTTTCCAAAACCACGGCAGCAGTTTTTTCGGTTATGTTCTGAAGGTCTTCCTCTTCGTTGAAACGAACGAATGAAATATCTGGGAGTAGTGGTCGAAATGCCCCCTTTCGTGCCTCATGGCCCATAATGCTTAAACTTCCCATTGTGTTTCCATGGTAGGCTTTATGTGCCGCAATGATTTCGGTTCTTCCTGTAAAGCGCCGCGCCAGTTTCATGGCGCCTTCGATAGCCTCTGTTCCCGAATTTACCAAATAGGTCGTTTCCAAAGGGTGGGGTAGAAGTGAAGCCAAAAGTTTGGTGTATTCCACTGCCGGTTTTTGAACGAATTCTCCATACACCATCACGTGCATATACGACTCGGTCTGCTTTTGTACGGCGGCCACGACCTTAGGATGACAATGTCCTAAACTACAGGCGGAAACTCCTGCTACAAAATCCAAATGGGCCTTGCCATCGGTATCATAGATATAGCTTCCTTGGGCATGTGAAATTTCCATGGCCAACGGATGCGGAGTAGTCTGCGCCTGATATCTGAGGAAATCTTTTTTCATCCTTGTCTTGCCAGAACTGCCAGGTTTTTAAAATCGGACAGGTCTATGTCAATCACTTGAGTTC
>CAYGPR010000021.1:36623-67645 GCA_964351985.1 uncultured Maribacter sp.
CGAAGTAACTTTTTTCGATTTTGGCTTTTCAACGGGTTTTCTCGCTTTCGAATTTGCATCTTCTTCCCCTTTGGGAGGTTCGGGAATTTTGTTTATCGGGTCACTGGCATTTATGCCGCGTTCTTCCTCTTCGGCATCAATATCTATGGGGTTATCGATGCCTCGAATGATTACTAGTTCAATGTTATTGTCATCTTCATCAAAAATTTCATCCTTGGTCATGATGCGTTCATCACCACGCCAAATAAAACCTTTGAGCTTGCGGTCATTTTCAAGAAATTCAGATTCCGGGTAAATATCCCCATCCGGTTCTTTGATGAAGGTCAAATCTTCGACATCGTTGTTGGCAAAGGTTATTCTAATAGCACTACATGTCGTTTTGTTGATGCCGATAAGTTCTTGGTCGTCGTTGTACATGTAGTAGATGACCTCCGTATTTTGGACCAAATCGACGATTTTCAATTCGTTTTCGATAAATTTTCCGAAGAGGTTAATGCCTTTTGCCTGATTATATCCTGTTTTACTGATACTATCCAGAGATAAAATGAAGGCATTTTCAAGCACTTTCAATGAATCTAGTTTTTCGGTCTTGGTATCGCTCAAAATATGGATGCTATCGCCAGTCATTTGGTTTACACCGTTCCAGAGTACGGGGTTTTTGATCAATTGTGTCAGACCTGTACTTTGCTGAAAATGAATCGAGTCGCATTTACCGCTCATATCGGTCTTGAACATTTTGGCGTTTCTAAAGGCACGTAAGATTCGGTTATCCGGTTTGCCCGTAAGCATTAAGGTATCGCCGTGCATATACAATGAATCTTGTTCTACAAGACTTATCGAAACCGCACGTTTGGTCGCGAAAACTGAATCTTTGGCCTTATGGACTTCGGCATAATGCGCCCTGATGACCCCTTGATTGATAGTATCCGTGACTATTATATTGTTCGTTGCAGAAGCGAATTCTGTGGCTTTGTCGAAGTACACACTGTCACCTTCAATGATGCGGTTATTGTAATCGATGCGTGTGTTCTTGATGCCATAACCGCTTTCTATCTTGGTATCGTAAAAACCGCGCTCACAATACATTTTATAGGTTTCACCGGTAATGGTCGATGGGCCGTACATGTAGGTGTTTTTCGAGGTGGTATAATAATCAAGTTGTTCCGAATCTAAAATATATTGGGGATTGTCGATATGGACACTGTCTAGAAACTGTAGCTTTTTCAATTCCATAAAATACCTTCCTATTTCACTGGTCAAGGTATTCGCCGAATCGACTACGGTGCCAAAATCTTGGTAGTAGGCCTGTTGATTTTCGCGATCCCAGCGTAAAGTATCGGTCTTCAAGGTCATGCTCGTATTGGTCAACATAACATTTTCATACGCTTTGGCCAACTTCAAGTTTCCATCGTAATTGGCCTTACCACTTGTCATTGTTACCGAATCACCTTGTTGAACGCGAACGTTGCCAACTGCTCGTAACCGGTTCTCTTTTTGATAATGAATGGCATAGTCGCACCACAGATCTGCGCCCTCATGCTCAAACTGTACTTGTTTCTCATCTTTACTGAAAATAAATGCTCCGGGAAAATTAACCTCGTCCTTTGTGAAATTGGCGCCATAGACAATATTGATCTGTTTTGTCTCAGTGGTATCATTCGCTTTGGATGGATCATTTTGCGAAAAACAACTTAATGAAATAAAAAGGAATAAGAAGAAATACGTGAGCCGCACCTGTTTTTTTTTGTCCAAAAATAGGATATTTTGCCCAAGGGAATAAAAGATTGGCATAGATTTAGGAAGTGTGACACATGGAAGTTTTGAAAACTTTTTTAATGTGTACCTGTTTCTAAGGAATTGAATCGCTATAAGGTGTTCACAAGAACAAAGTAAAGGCGATAAAGAAGATTTCTTCTTTATCGCCTTTACAATTTCAACGGGATCGGTTATTCTTTCTAAAAATCCCGATAAGGTGATTCTAGATATTGATTCGCCTCGTCTTCCGAGAATTTGGCCGCAGTACTGTCCCAATGCAAAGTTTGATTTGGGAAACGGCCCGCTATAACCCCTAACAGAATAGTTTCTGTCAATCTCGAGGCATAAGAAAATGGAGCACTACATTCATCATGGCCTAAACAGGCATCAACGAATTGGTGGTAATGTTTTGCTCCTTCCGTAGCATAGTCTCGAATCGGTTCGCCCATATTATGGGCTTTGCCTACCGCAGCTATTTCGGAAGAGATGTCAACATATTGGCCGTCAACGATTTTACGGGGTAGTTCCATGAAATGCGGTAGCAGCAACCGACCTTGATCGCCAATGAACATGGCACCTTGGTCCGGAAGAGTGCTCCCATCTGTCGCTTTAGTTTCAAGTGACATTTTTTCTTCTACGGTCGCTTCTTTCTTTTTTGAAGACTTTTCTTTTTTTGACTTTTTGTTTTCTGCGCCGGGCAGTTGCAGGTCTTCATGCATCTCTGGGGCACCTGGACCATCGTACCATACCCATTTTAAAGTTTCTGCGGTGTGCTTGGTTCCCGGAAACTCATAGGTAACTACATTATTTTCTGGAAAACCGAATCCTGTCGGTTTTCGGCATTCGTTTTTTATCGTTCTCGGAACATCAAGTTCTAGGGCGTTATACGGAGTGTCAAAAATATGTACGCCCATATCGCCCAAAGTACCACAACCATAATCCATTAGCTTTCGCCAATTACCAGGATGGTATACACCATCCTTATAAGGTCGTTCCGCAGAGGTTCCCAACCAGAGGTTCCAATCCAAGGTAGCTGGTACGGGGTCGCTTCCTTCCGGTGCAGCTCCGTCGTACCCCCAATTTTTTGGGGACCAAGCCCTTACGGTGTGGACTTTGCCGATGATACCTGATTGAATCAAAAGTGTTGCCAACTTATAGTCGTAAAAAGAATGTACTTGAATCCCCATTTGGGTTACCAGGTTTTTTTCTTTTGCCAATTTGTTCATCGCCCTGGCTTCAGAAACATGATGGGTCAAAGGCTTTTGGCAGTAGACCGGCTTGTTCATGTTCATCGCCATCATAGAGGCGGGTGCATGTGTATGATCGGGAGTCGATACGATTACAGCGTCGATTTCTCCCCCCATTTCACGTAACATCACCCGGTAATCTGTGAATACCCTCGCCTTGGGGTGCAACTTTTTGGCAGCCGCCAAATTATTACCGTCAACATCGCATAATGCGGTTACATCGACTAATTTGTGTGACGAAATGGCCTGCAAATCTGCAGCGCCCATATTACCTACCCCGATATGCGCAGTTCGTAAACGGTTATGGGGTCTGTATTTTCCCATAACGATAGATGGGGCCAACGCTACGCCTACAGCACCTAAACTACTTTTCTTTAAAAAATCCCTTTTATTCATTTTAGAGTGCTTTAGTTTATAGTTTCTTGATCTTTATATTTTTGAACCAAATGGGACTGGCATGATCTTGCAGGCCGATATATCCGGTTTTGAACTTACCATAGTCTTCGGCATTTTTCCATTTGTCGGAATTCTTTTTTTCATACCAGGCATCGTCCCAAGGCACAAAAGAAAGCAACAATCTTCCATTGAGCCAGTGCTCGACCTTCTGTGGGGTAAATACGATTTTGGAGGAGTTCCATTCTCCAATAGGATTCAAAATCTTATTGTCCGCATTTGCGGGATGCATGGCATAATCTGAACCTGTTTGCTGCAACGGCTTCAATTCTTCAGGTTTATCCGTATAGCCAAGACTTTTATTATATGCTGTTAGGTCGTGCATTTTTGCATAACCTAAATCATCTATTAGTTGATATTCGGGCGACACCTCTGGTGGACTGTCATAGCCTTCCTTCAAGTGATAAAAAATTCCACTATTCCCACCTTCGGGAAGTTTCCATTCCAAATACAGTTCGAAGTTGTCGAATTCCTCGGCGGCGTAGATTATGTCTTTTCCTCCCTCGTAGTCCTGTTCGAGACCTAATTCGGTTTTAAAGGTCAGGGTACTATCTTCGATGACCCATCCCGGAGGCATAGTTTTTCCATTATACCCGCGCCATCCATTCATACTTGTACCGTCGAAAAGATAGATCCATTCATCGGTTTTGGTTTCGGTGGTGGTTTCCACTATTTCTTCGGACTTTTCTTCTTTTTTTTCTGTCTTGCACGAATACACAAAAAGGATAATCGTTACAATTGAAATATACTTCCTCATTAATTTAAAATTTTGATAGTTAACTTATGATACCCAGTGGTTTTGTATTTTTCCAGTTGCCCCTAGTGAAATCGGGGAATGACTGTGGCATACCACCGTTCGCCACCGAATGCTCGCTCAGCGGACTGACAGCACTCCAAAAACAGCCCTCATATACGTTTTGGTCTAGCGGAAGCCCTTGTTGCAGACATTCTACAATACGATACATCATAAGGCCGTCCATGCCGCCATGGCCGCTTCCCTTTGCCGCCTCGTTCAATCTTTTGTAAAGCGGATGATCGTACTTCTCATAGATCGATGCCAATTGTTCTCCTTCGGCCCATTGGTGATGATTTTCGGTAACCCCTTCAATACCGCCTTCCAAAGCTACACGGGTCGGGAAACCGGCTAGTATTCCCTTGGTGCCTTGAATCATGTTATGTCGAGTATAAGGTCTTGGGCTGGTCTCATCCCATTGTACCATAATCGTTCGGCCCAAATTTGTTTTAATGATCGAGGTGCTTAGGTCGCCTCCCTTGAAATCGAGTTGATTCCATTTATGATCTGCCGGATAGGTCTTTTCGGCGTATAACTTTCTGCCACGCGCTGGTGTTGAAAAAGAAACCAGACTTCCGAAATTATCTTCGGTACGTGCCAAGTTCATATACTGTGCGACGGGGCCTAAACCATGGGTCGGGTAAAGATTACCATTTCTATTGGCATAATGATAGGTCCGCCATGAACCTGTACCGCGTTCTTGTTCTTCCATTTGGCCTCTTAATTCGTGAATATAGGCCGCCTCGGCATGTAATGGTTCACCAATAACCCCGAGTCTGCACATATTAAGGTACATCAGTTCTTCGCGGGCATAGTTCACATTTTCCATCATCATACAGTGCTTGCCCGTGGCCTCGGAAGTATCGACGATATCCCACATTTCTTCAACGGTCAGCCCGATAGGTACCTCAACAAAGGCATGCGCGCCATTTTTCATGGCCTCTATGACCATAGGCGCATGATTTTTCCAGTTTGTTACAACGAATACTACATCGGGTTTTACTTCCTTGAGCATCGTTTTCCATTTGTCCTCTTCGCCGAAGTAGAGTTTAATATCTTGATGCCTTTTGTCGGCTGCCCCGATTTTTTTTGTTTCTTCGCCCCATTTTTTTGCTAAATCCTCATAGAGGTCACAAACAGCCACCACTTCGGTGCCGGGCAAATCGGCAAAGAATTTCAAATGCCCCGGCCCTCTAGCTCCAACACCAATAAAAGCGGCCCTGACGGTCTCTAATTTCGGAGCGGCAAAATCGCCCATATATTGATGCATGAACGGCCTATCTGAATAGCGGCCAGAACTGTTGGCAACCATCGGAGCCATAGATAGGGCGGCACCGGCCAACGTGGTTTTTCTAATAAAATTTCTTCTGTCTAATTTGCTCATTGTTTTGTATTTGATTTTTATTCGGTTGTGAAGGATGATGCAGGAAGATCATCTGAATTATACAAACTTCCCTCAAGATAATCTTTCCATCCGTAACGTACATAATGTGGTTTTTTAATCGAAGGGGAAGAAACTTCAATTTTTCCGTCTACGATCAGCGCTTTGGCCGGTACGAAGTTTTTGTCGGCGGCGGCTATTTCAAATCCTTCCAAATCGGAATCGTCAGTTGTCAAACCTTTACCTATATTCTCAAATTCGATTACGATTTTATTTCCCAACGTCGAATGGGATTTGTACAAAGGTCCGGAAGCCACAATATTCTTACTATAGTCATTTGCAAGTGCCAATCTGGCAAGTCGGTCGCCCACATCTTGTTTGTTGCCCGGGTGTATACTCTCTTTCATCCCAATATCCATGGTAATCGCCATTCCTGTTTTAGGGGTCTTTAGACTTTTTCGTTGCGCATCACGAAGGGCAGGGGATAGTCCTCCGCCATACTCAAAGGGGGCGATCTGTACAAAATAGAATGAAAAATCGCTATTCCATCGTTCGCGCCAATCTTCAATCATTCCTGGGAAAAGTTTTAGGTACTGCTCGTGCCGACCAACATTGCTTTCGCCCTGATACCAAATCGCGCCTTGTATGGTATACGGAATCAAAGGATGTATCATACCATTAAAAAGTACGGTCGGCGTATTGGCATCTAAGTTAAAAGATTCAATGCCTTCGGGCGGATTGTCCAGAGCATCGAGATTTTTGTGGAAGAGTAGAAAATTGAACCCCTGAATACCGGCAATTTGTTTGTACTGCCAGTTTTCGGCTATCGGAATGGACTCGCCAGAACTAATGGCCGTTAGCGTGACATTTCCTGAAAATCCGCCCCCCCCACCAGTATCGATTACGCGGATGGCAATAGTATTTGCGCCTTCTACCCATGAAGACTTTGGTATTGTATAGGATCGCGGTGTGTTCCAACCAAAAGTGCTTCCTAGTTTTTTTCCGTTCACAAAAAGAAAATCCATATCATCGATACCCTCGGAAACAGCGAAGGTATAATCGGATGAAATGTCATCGAGGTCGAACGTCTTCCGGAACCAGAATATTCCATCATTACTGGTGGTAGAAAGTTTTTCAACTACGTTCGGCATTGTTGTATTTTCCCAGCTCGATGTATCAAAATCCGGTTGGGCGTAACCGTCGTCATTAAGTTCTAGAGTCTCCCATTCTTCCGGAGATCTGGGAATAGCTTCCGTAGGAAACTTTGAATACCAATCTTTATATACCGCAATATTCTCCTCTTTGATCGTTTCCAGTTCTTTGCTGAATTCGCCCAAGTCGCTCAATTTTTTTCTGCTCATCCAAGATTCAACGGGCGTGCCACCCCAAGTACTGGATATGATACCTACCGGTACGCCCAGTTCTTTATGTATTTTTCGAGCAAAGAAATAAGCTGAGGCACTGAACTGACTCGCGGTTTCGGGCGTGGTAACGTTCCATTGTCCGGAGGCTTTTTTTTCTGGGGAAGGAGCAATGGCCCGGGTAACATCGAAATAGCGGATATTAGGATGGTTTGCAGCAGCTACCTCTTCTTTATAATTGTTCACGGGTTCATTGGGAAGAAACCCCTCAAGCGGCATTTCCATATTGGATTGTCCGGAAGCCAACCAGACCACGCCCACGAGAACATCTTTTAGCACCTTACTCTCATTTGCCGTGCCGATAGTCACTTCAAATGGTCCCCCAGCTTCGGGCGTCTGGAGCCTAACATTCCAATTTCCTTCGGCATCGGACGTGGTGGTAGTCTCTTTGCCCCAACTTCCCGATACAGTAATATTCTCATTAGGATTTCCAGTTCCCCAAAGAGCCACTTTTTCCTGCTGTTGCAAGACCATATGGTCAGAAAATAATGGATTTAAGGACAGGCCTTTCCTTTCAGATTGTTGGCAGGACAAGAAAAGTATCGCAAAAAAGGGTATTACGAGACTTAGCGCTACGAGTTTTTTCATTGGAAGGCCATTAGCAGTACAATTTAATAAAATAAAAGAAAAGCTTTCCAAGTTTCTGTCTAAACTCACGGATAAAGGTTAGTTTGTTGTGTTTAGGGCCGGTGTTTTGAGTCGCATCAATTCAATATTTCGGAATTCTACGGGATGACTTTCGGCTTGTAAAGCGATATACCCTTCTTTCAACATTCTGGGAACTCCCTGATCCAAAAGATTTTTTGAAAAGGAGTCCGTATCATCCAATTGTGGACGTTCATATTCAAGTACAATTTCTCCATTTATGCGATGAATGACTTTCTCGTTTCCCCTGACCTCGATTTCAACGGTGACCCATTGGTCATTATGATAGGTCTCTGATCTTGAATTGGTACAATGCTCTGTAATGAGTTTCCCGCCCATTTCAATGTGGGTGCCTGCGGTACACACGTTTCCTGTGGGTCGAGTTTCAACACCATTACCGCCCAATAATTGTGCTTCGACCGCCACAAGTAATTTTTGTTCTTTAGGAATGATATTTGGGGGTTGTGAATGAAACTTAATGCCACTGTTCTTATAGGCCCAGTCGGGCGCTCCGGCAACTTGTTCGCCTACGAAGCGGTATTCTAGCCTTAATTTGTAGTGTGACAATTTTTCATTAAAAAAAATATGTCCGAAGGTATCGTTGAACTGGTCATATTCGTCATAGGAAACGATTAATTTTCCATCAACTACTTGAAAGGTGTTTTTGTAGTTTTCATTTAGTTCGGCCCCGGTAATTTTTATTTGCCAACCGCTGAGGTCTTTTCCATTAAAAATTTGCCCCCACTTTCCGAATTGTTGTTTTTTTGAGGCGCAGGCCGTCAACACAATAATACTTACGAAGAATGCGATTCTTTTCATAGTGCAACAAAGTGTTCTGTGACCTTAAAACAGCAGCCCTAATGTGCCTCGCAGCAAGATAGATTACTTTACCTATGAATGGTCTGGGTTCTATCGGGTCCCACCGAGACTATTTTGATCGGGACTTCGAGTTCTTTTTCCAAAAAACTGATATAGGCATTCAATGTTTCAGGAAGCTGATCGGGAGAGGTCATCTTGGTGAGATCTTGTTTCCAACCTTCCATTTCAGTATAGATAGGTGTAACGTTCTCAGCCTCTATATTATAAGGTAAATGTGTAATTTTTTCTCCCTTGTAGTTATAAGCTGTACAGACCTTTAATTTCTTGAACCCACTCAATACATCGCCCTTCATCATCATCAGCTCGGTGACCCCGTTGATTTGAACTGCATATTTTAAAGCAATAAGATCTAGCCAACCACATCGTCTAGGCCGACCCGTGGTGGCACCGAATTCGTTACCCACACGGCCCATGGTTTCGCCATCTTGATCAAAAAGTTCTGTTGGGAACGGACCGCTGCCAACTCGTGTCGTATAAGCCTTGAAGATTCCTTTTACATCTCCAATTTGATTTGGAGCCACTCCCAAACCTGTGCAGGCCCCGGCTGCCGTGGTATTGCTGGAAGTAACATACGGGTAGGTACCGAAATCGATATCCAGCAAAGAGCCCTGTGCGCCTTCCGCCAATATTTTTTTTCCATCTTTTTGAGCCTGATATAAGTATTCTTCGCTATCGATGAAGGTCAACTTTTTCAACACTTCTACCGCGTTACAAAAATCGGTTTCGAGTTCCTTAAGGTCATATTGAATGTCAACATCATAGAAAGCGATCATCGCCTCGTGTTTATCGGCCAAGGCCCGATATTTTTCTTTCCAGTTGTCAAGCTCAAGGTCACCGACACGCATTCCGTTTCTACCTGTTTTGTCCATATAGGTCGGGCCGATTCCCTTTAATGTGGAACCTATCTTCGCTTTACCTTTCGAAGCTTCGGAAGCCGCATCCAACAAGCGATGTGTAGGTAGAATGAGGTGGGCTTTTCTAGAAATCAACAATTTCGATTTAAAATCAATGTTGAATTTGTTAAGGTTGTCCAATTCCTTTTTAAAGATAACAGGGTCGATAACGACCCCGTTACCTACGATGTTAATCGCGTTTTTATGAAATATTCCTGATGGTATGGTGTGCAGTACATGTTTTATGCCATCGAACTCTAACGTGTGGCCAGCATTTGGACCACCTTGAAATCGAGCTATGATATCATAGTCTTTTGTTAATACATCTACGATTTTTCCTTTTCCCTCGTCACCCCATTGTAGGCCCAACAATAAATCTACTGCCATCTATATTTTCCGGTTAGCTGTTTGTGTTTTCCTTTGTGCCCGCTTTTTCAGCCGGCTGGTTTTTTGTGCCATAAAAATACAGCGAATGCGTGTTTATTTTGATGTCGAAAACCTCTTCGATCGTCTTTTTTATGGATTGGATCCGTGGGTCACAGAACTCCATTACCTCTCCCGTATCGGTGAGGATAACATGATCATGCTGACGATCAAAATATGACTTTTCATATTGGGCCTGATTTTTCCCGAATTGATGCTTACGCACCAGTTTACAATCCAATAAAAGCTCGATGGTATTGTACAAAGTTGCACGACTCACCCTATAATTTTTATTCTTCATGTTGATGTAGAGCGACTCGATATCAAAATGTTCGTCACTATCATAAATCTCTTGAAGAATAGCATAACGCTCGGGCGTTTTTCTGTGACCATTCTCTTCTAGAAAGGTGGTAAAAACGTTTTTGACTATTTCTTGATTTTTATTGGAAGCCATGCCCTACATTTTCTTCGACAATTCACAAAGGTACAGTTAAATTCTTAGTACTAGAACACCGTTTTATCAACAGAAAGTGAACACGTAGTAAAATGGGTCAACGATTATATACTTTATTCACTGCTATTTATTAAAGGATTTTCTGTAATTGGGAAAAACCTAAACTCTGGTGACCTTATCGATACCGTTGATCTGTTTTAAATTGGTGATCAACTTTTTGAGGATGTTATTGTTTTTGACCACAACAGTTATTCTGCCCGTAAAAGTTCCTCCGTCGGTACTGAAGTTCAGATTACGCATGTTTACATGCATGTTATCGGAAATTACTTCTGTAATCTCGCTAACAAGGCCCAAATTGTCAATACCTGTCAACTGAATTTCCGATTTAAATTCTTCTTGGGTCGAGTCGATCCATTTGGCGCTTATAATACGGTATGCGTAATTGGATTGCAGCGAAATCGCATTCGGACAATTTTTCTTGTGTACCTTGATACCGTCGTTCACGCTAATAAAGCCAAATACTTCATCACCGGGGATAGGGTTACAGCATTGTGAAAGTTTGTAATCAAGTTTTTCTTCTTCCTTACCGAATACGAGCATATCGTATTTTGAGGTAATCTCGTCCTTATCGATATCTTCTGGTACCGGCGTTCTTCGAATCTTATTTTTGAAGAAACTTATGAACGCATTGTTATATGAAGAAGCAAAATCTTTTATCTTTTGATTGTCAATGGCTCCTATACCGACCCGATAGAAAAGGTCTAAGCTGGTCTTCAGTTTAAAGAAGATTACCATTTTATTGACCACATCTTCGTTAAGGGTAACTTTTTGGGATTTTAATTTTCGTCGCAAAATTTCCTTGCCCTCTTCCGCGGTCGACTTTTTCTCTTCGCGCAGCGACGATTTAATTTTGGCCCTTGCCCTTGCGGTATTCGCATAATCCAACCAATTCTGATTGGGCTTTGCCTGCTCCGAGGTGATGATTTCTACTTGATCACCACTGTTCAAGGTGGTATTTAAGGGTACTAATTTTCCATTTACTTTGGCACCACGTGTACGCATGCCCACTTCGGTATGGATGTTAAAGGCAAAGTCGAGGGGCGTGGCCCCTTTTGGCAAAGACTTCAATTCTCCTTTCGGAGTAAAAACAAAGATTTCTTTTGCGTACAGGTTGAGCTTGAATTCTTCTACAAAGTCGACCGCATTGGCCGTGGCGTTCTCCAAGGCTTCCTGCAAACGGTTCAACCACACATCGATACCTTGTTCTTTTTGGTCACCATGCTTATATTTAAAGTGTGCGGCGTAGCCTTTCTCAGCAATTTCGTGCATACGTTCACTTCGAATCTGTACCTCGACCCATCGGCCTTTCGGACCCATTACCGTAATATGTAATGCTTCATATCCTGTGGATTTTGGAGAAGAAATCCAATCCCGTAAACGAACCGGGTTTGGCGTGAAATGATCGGTAACAATGGAATATATTTTCCAGGCCAAAAACTTTTCATTCTGCGCATCGGAACGATAGATAATTCGAATCGCGAATTTATCATAAATCTCTTCGAAAGATACGTTCTGTGCCTTCATTTTACGACGCATGGAGTAGATCGATTTCATTCTACCCTTTATGGTGTATTCAAGCTTTTCTTGATCTAGGGATTGCTTAATAATACCTGTGAACGCATCGATATAGGCTTGCTGCTCTTCTTTTGAACCCTCTATTTTTCGTTTTATATCTTCATAAACGTTCGGTTCGGTGTACTTGAGGCTCAAATCTTCGAGTTCGGTCTTAATATTGTACAATCCGATTCTATGTGCCAAAGGGGCGTAAATATATAAGGTCTCAGATGCAATTTGTACCTGCTTGTGCTCGGGCATGGAATCCAAGGTCAGCATATTGTGGTAGCGGTCAGCAATTTTGATAATGATAACACGTACATCATCATGCAGGGTAAGTAACATTTTTCTGAAATTCTCGGCCTGTTGCGAGATGTTCATGTCCTTTTTCAGGTGTGCTATTTTGGTAAGTCCATCAACGATTCGCGCTATGGTCTCACCGAACATACGTTCGATATCGTCGAGGGTATATTCACTGTCCTCGACGACGTCGTGCAGAAGCGCAGAGGCAATGGAGACTGCATCTAAGCCGATTTCAGAGGCAACAATTTTGGCAACGGCAATAGGATGAAAAATGTAGGCCTCACCAGATTTTCTTCTTTGCTCTTTATGGGCGTCCACGGCAATTTCAAAGGCGGCCCGTATCAGTTTCTTGTCATCATCGGACAAGGTCTGATAGCTGATGCGAAGCAATTCTTTGTACTGCTTGGCAATTTCCTTATTTTCTTTTTCTAACGTTGCTTGGGTCATAATGAACTCAAATATACTCTTTCAATTAGCTAAAAAATTGCCCTTTTACACCCATTTTTCGTGCTTTTTTCCTTCCGCCCTGCTATGCAACTCTAAAAACACTTCAAATGGAAACAAAATGGCTAATTTTCGTTTCAATCTAAAGAGTATTTTTGAGTTCAATATTAAAAATACATCGATCTTTACTAGCAAGCAACAAAAATTATGCCCGAAGATTCTTAATTCTTTGGATAAGCGGAGGGTGTGAATAATGCATGATCACATAAGCAGGATGGGGGGTAAGGTTGCTCAGGCTATTCTTGGAAAGTTTTTTTAAGGAGGTAATCAAGGGTTCGGCACCGAACGTATTCTTGGCATAATCATCGGCCTGATATTCAAATTTTCGAGAGAGGTAGTTCATTATCAAACCGGTCAATTCGGAAATCGGACTGTACAGAATGCCAAAACCGATAAGTGCGGCATGAAAACTGGGTCGGGTCACCCCAATGGCTATTGAAATATTGGGATTGTTAACAAATAAGGAAAGAATATATAAGGTCAAACCTGTAGTAACAAACGATGCAATTAAATTGAATATGATGTGTTTTCGTTTGTAGTGCCCAACTTCATGCGCCAAGACCGCCACAATTTCATCTTCATCAAGATCGTTAATCAGTGTATCATAAAGGGTCACCCGTTTTTCTTTCCCAAAACCTGAAAAATAGGCATTGGCCTTGGTAGAGCGTTTTGAACCATCGATGACGAAGATATTTTGAAGTTCAAAACCCACTTTTTTGGCGTAAGCTTCGATTTTACTCTTTAAACTTCCGGTTTCTAAAGGGGTCTGTTTGTTGAATAATGGCACAATTAAACGACTGTAGAAAAGGTTCATAAAAAGGATGAAAACAGTGATCACGCCCCATGCATAGACCCAAAAATTACTACCGGCCACTTGATAAAAAAGGATTATGGCAGCTAGAATTCCACCGCCCAATATTCCTGACATCAGCCATCCCTTCAACTTGTCGATAAAAAATAGTTTTCTAGTTGTTTTATTGAACCCGAATTTTTCTTCGATGACAAAAGTGGAATAATATGAAAGGGGAGTGGTAATAATATCGCTACCGATTATGATGATTCCGAAAAATAATAAGGCCATACCTATTGCATTGTCTGTAATCGACCTTACGATATTGTCGATCCATTCGAATCCGCCCAAAATCAAGAATCCTAAAGTCAATACTAGTGAAAAAACTGAGCTAACCAGACCGAACCGGTAGCGGGTCTTTTTATATGCTTGTGATTTCTGGTATTCTTGTAAGTCGAAGACATCGTTGAGTTCTTCGGGTACGGGATCCGCATAGCGTTTTGCATTAAGGTATTCTAGAAAAGTCTCCAACAAGAATTGGACTACGAGAATAGCAATAATGATATAGAAAAGAGTGCTCATATCTGGTCTGGTGTATGAAGATTATTGTAGTGCTTCAATATTGTCTCTGACTACTGAACGCTACATTCCCCTTTGTCTTTTAGCCTCAAAGATAAGTATTGCGGCCGATACCGATACGTTCATAGAATCAATTTCGCCCTGCATCGGAATAACAATATTTTGATCGGACCATTCGAGCCATTCTTCGCTGAGTCCGGTAGCTTCGGTACCTACCACGATGGCGGTAGGGTGTTTAAAATCAGTTTCGAGATAGTTTTTCGAGGCGGATAAGGCCGCACAATACATCTTAATATTATTGGCTTTTAAAAAGGTGATCACTTCGGTTGTGCTTCCTGTGACAATTGTATTTGTAAAAACACAGCCTACACTCGAACGTATGATATTCGGATTGTACAAGTCCCCCTTGGGGTTAGCAATGATTACGGCATCCAAGTTCGCAGCATCTGCCGTACGCAATAGGGCACCGATGTTTCCTGGTTTTTCCGGGGCCTCGGCTACCAAGACCAGGGGGTTATTGTTTGCGAATGTGAGGTTTTCAAGAGCGTGTGGCTTTCCTTTGACGATGGCCAAAATTCCCTCGGTCGTTTCCCGGTATACTATTTTTTGATAGACTTCCTTGGATACAGAAATAATTTCAGGCAAGCATTTTGATTCGGGGAATAGTACAAGAACTTCTTCTTGGGAAATAATATCCGAAAGAAAAAAAAGTGTTTCTATTTCATAGTTTCCTTTTATGGCCAATCGTAATTCGCGCTGCCCTTCCAGAACAAATAATCCTGACTTTTTCCGCTCCCGCGATTTTTCCCTTAAGGCCAGAACCTTTTTGACCAAAGGATTTTGAAGACTACTGATTTCCTTAATTTCGCGCATCGTTACAAAAGTAATTTAATTGCGATTGCTTTGACAAAAGGAAAAAACTAAAAAGCTATGATAAGATTATTGATTCTAACAATGGGCTTTTTGGCTTTCACGGGGTGTAAAGAAGTAAAAAAAGAAGTGGTACAACCAAAAATGGAGGAAGAAACGACTTCAAAGGAATTTCCTGAAACGATTTCCAAAATCTTTGAAGCTCATGGCGGAATTGATGTCTATAAGACCAACCGCGTACTTTCTTTTGAAATTCCAAAAGAAGATATGACCGAGGCGCATCATATCGATTTAAGGACAAGAAACGAAAAGATAACTATGGGCGATATTGCCATGGGGTTCGATGGTGCGGACTTTTGGCTGTTAGATGAGAAGGGCGAATACGATGGTGATCCGATTTTCTATCATAATTTGATGTTCTACTTTTATACGATGCCTTTCGTCTTGGGGGATGATGGAATACGATATGAAAAGACCGAAAGTCTTGCTTTTGAAGGAAAAAACTATCCGGGTATCAAAATAAGCTACGATTTGGGAATTGGCCTTTCGTCCAAAGATGAATATTTTGTGCATTACCATCCCGAAACGTTTCAGATGCAATGGCTGGGGTACACCGTGACCTATCGCAGCGGTGAAAAATCGGATAATGTACGATGGATTCGATATAACGATTGGATGGAAGTCAACGGTTTGATACTGCCCAAATCTATCACTTGGCACGCGAACGAAGGCAGAACGATCAAGAAAGCGAAGAATACGGTTTCTTTTGAAAATGTCACTTTGTCGAAAGCAAAAAAGCCCGATACTCTTTTTGCCAGGCCCGAAAATGCAAAAGTGGTCACAAAGGAATAGAAAATCCTCTTTTTTTTGAGTAAATTGAACTTTCAATTATTAAGAGCAGATGGAATTATTGTTATTCGGAATCGCAAAGGATATCGTCGGCGAATCGGTCATCGACTTGTCGGATAAGGATAAGTTGCCAAAATCGGTCGCTGAGCTTAAGAAACTGTTGGCCGTCGATTATCCCGATTTTTCAAAACTTTCATCATTGGCCATCGCAGTAAATAGCGAATATGCCGGTGATGATGTCGTATTGAACAAGGATGATGAGATAGCGATAATTCCCCCTGTAAGCGGCGGATAATGGAAGATATTGTTGTAGAAATAGTCGATAAAATTGATACTTCCCAAGTGTTCATGGGCCTGTCTCATGCACATAGCGGCGGTATTTGTGTTTTTGTAGGAACTGTTCGTGAATTCACCCAAAATGAAGAAGTAGTTTCTTTGGAATTCGAAACCTACGAAAAAATGGCATTAAAGGAAATGAATAAGATTGCCTCGCATGCCGCAGCGAAATGGAATTTGAACAAAGTGATCATATGCCATGCGGTCGGTGCGAAACAAGTTGAGGAACCTGTTGTAATCGTAGGTGCTTCTTCAGCACATCGGGATGCTTGTTTCGAAGCCTGTCGATATCTTATCGATACCTTAAAAGCCACCGTTCCTATCTGGAAAAAAGAGATTTTTAAGAATAAAACGGTTTGGGTTTCGGCTCATCCTTAGGCGCAGTATCTTCGTTGAATTTTCAGTATCTTTCATCAATGACAAAGGAACTTTCACAGATAGATGAGGCTGGCTATGCCTCGATGGTCGATGTATCTGACAAAAGCACATCCGTGAGAACGGCTAGGGCGTCGGGAAAAGTACTTTTTCCTTCGGATGTTTTTCACCAACTTGCAGCCGACGATTTCCTAGGAAAAAAGGGAAGTATCATTCAAACGGCAATAATCGCCGGAATCCAAGCTGTTAAAAAAACCGCTGAATTGATTCCTTTGTGCCATCAATTGAACCTTTCTAAAATACAGCTGGATATCGAACCGAGCGATAAAGCATTGCAAATCTCTTGCAGCGTAAAATGCAATGAAAGAACGGGAGTAGAAATGGAAGCCCTAACGGGAGTATCAGTCGCGGCCCTGACCATTTATGATATGTGCAAAGCCTTGAGCCATGACATCACAATTTCAGAAATACAATTAGAACAAAAAACAGGAGGGAAGAATGACTTCAACCGCTAGACTATACGGACTGGTTTTATCCGGAGGAAAAAGCACCCGAATGGGTACGGATAAGGGATTGATAGAATACCACGGAGTCCCGCAACGCGAATATTTATATGATTTGTTGAGCGAGGTGTGCGAAGAAACGTTTATTAGTTTACGCGAAGAGCAGCAAGCCGAACTACCATCTAGAATGCAAACTATTGTTGATCTGAACGAATTCAAAGGCCCCTACAACGGACTTTTATCCGCCCATAAAAAGTACCCTGATGTAGCCTGGTTGGTTCTTGCTTGTGACCTTCCCCTGATGGATTTGGAAGCATTAAAGGAATTGATTGCTGCACGAAACCCAAAACGGGAAGCAACGGCATTTGCCTTAGAGGAAAACCCACTTCCCGAACCTCTTTGTGCCATTTGGGAGCCGCATGCTTTAGAAAATTCAGTTATTTACTTAGAAAAAGGTAATGGTACTTGTCCAAGAAAATATTTGATCAATCACGATACGGAGTTGGTTTTTCCGAGCCATGAGAATGTTTTGCTGAACGCTAATTCTGAAGAGGAATATAAAGAGGCATTGAAGAAGTTGGCCGAGGTATGAAACTTAAGCGCTACAACAGACAGACCATATTAAAAGGTTTCGGCCTAGAAGGACAGCAAAAACTCGCCGACGCCAAAGTTCTTGTCATTGGGGCCGGAGGTCTTGGCGTACCCGTTTTGACCTATCTTAATGCCATGGGCATTGGTAAAATTGGAGTGGTTGATAATGATGTAGTTTCATTAACCAATCTACACCGTCAGGTTTTATATTCAGAAGCAGAGGTTGGGCAACCGAAAGTTTCAGTAGCCGTTCATAAACTAAAGACCCAAAATTCAGATACTGAACTTGTTGGACATGAGACTTTTCTATCCGTTGAAAATGCGCTGGAAATTATTGCGGGATATGACGTTGTGGTAGATGCCTCCGACAATTTTCCGACTCGCTATTTGGTGAACGATGCTTGTATAATCTTGAACAAACCTTTCGTTTATGGTGCCTTGCACGGCTATGAAGGTCAGTTAAGTGTATTTAATTTTCAAGGGGGCCCCACATATAGGTGTCTTTTTTCTACGATGCCCGAGGAAGATGAAGTACCCAATTGCAATGAACATGGGGTATTAGGAATCATTCCTGGAATTATTGGAAATCTGCAAGCTTTGGAAACCATAAAAGTTATTACTGGAATAGGCGAAGTACTTTCCGGAAAATTGCTATTGTTCAACGGACTCGACCAATCTCAGCAAAAAATCAAATTCAAACTAAAGCCAGAGAATTTGAAAATTGACGAATTGCGTGAGTTTTATGAATGGAATGATCCCTGCAAAATTATTCCCACGGTTTCGGCTGACGAACTACAAAAACTCTTGGCCGAAAAAGCGCAGGTCGTCGATGTTCGAACAAAAGAAGAATTTCAGAATTACCACCTACCCAATTCTATTCATATTCCTTTAAATGAACTAGAAGCTGATTCAGGCAAAATCGACTTTTCCATTCCAGTATATTTATTGTGCCAATCAGGACAGCGAAGCGAAACAGCTTTGCGACAACTGCAAAAAAAACATTCGGAGAGTACACTTTTTAGTATTTTAGGTGGTCTAAACCAGTATTTGGCCGCATGCTCCTGACGTTTCCCGAACTCTTATTGTTAATGCTTGGCTTTTTTGTGATCGCCACGCTCTATTCTTCAGTAGGCTTTGGGGGCGGATCTAGCTATTTGGCTTTATTGACCTTGTTTTTCGCCAGTTTTTTTGCGGTTCGCAGTATGGGTCTGATCTGTAATTTGGTCGTGGTATCCGGAAGCAGTTACCTGTACTTTAAAAACGGTCATCTCGATTTTAAGAAGTTCCTACCGTTCATCATTACCAGTATTCCCATGGCATTTATCGGTGCTACCTTTAGATTGAAAGAAAACATATTTTTTATTCTCCTCGGAACCGCTTTGATTATTTCGGCCTTGACGTTGTTGTACCAAACTTTCGTTGCCCAAAATTCAGGAGAAGTAAGTGAAAACTATCCATCATATATGACCTATATCTTAGGTGGTGCAATCGGATTGCTTTCAGGACTTGTCGGTATTGGTGGAGGAATTTTTCTGGCGCCCGTTCTCAATCATATGCGATGGGATAGATCGGTTAAAATTGCGGCTTTGGCCAGCTTCTTTATTTTGGTCAATTCCGCTTCGAGTATTGGTGGATACATCAGCAATGGCACCTTCGAGTTACCTTGGCGTGAAGCCATTGGTTTGATGGTAGCGGTCTTTATTGGGGGTCAATTGGGCATTCGTATCAGTCTAAGTAAATTTACTGGAAAAAGTATCAAAATGATTACTGCAATCTTGGTGCTGTTCGTGGGTCTAAGAGTTTTATTGACCAATGGCTTGGAAATCGAATTTTAGCCCGGGGTACTCCTACCGGTCTTTTTATAACCCCCAAACCGAATGAACCGATAGAAATACTTGAAGTTGCCATTGTACCAAATCGCAAAGATAAAGGCAATATAGATAACCCAATCGGGCATCAAAAGTGCTAATCCATAATAGGTTTTCAAAACTAAAAAGGTTAAGGCAATTCCTGCAATTGCCAAAGCGATAACAGTGCGTTTATCCTTTCGATTCAGCAAAATCATGGTGATAATCAAGAGTCCCATTACCGGTTTTGTATGCAGTAGTACGGGTACTAGAGTCGTGTATTCAATATCAAAAAAGAGCACCATGGCACTCATATATGCCGTCATACAAAGTGGGCATTTGGGAATAAGAATCAATAAAATGGTAGAAAGAAAAGACATGGAGCCATTGGCTGCTTCCACTTTTTTGGGAATGTGTGACTTGTTTTTACAACAACCTGTCTTTGTGATTTCCATAGCAAGAAATTACCATTTCTTTCGGTAAGGTACAAAAGGATAAACCTCATTCGCAAAAAATTGGCTCTTATTTTGAGGTAAAACTAAGAATCCGTCCGTTTTTATGAGATTCGCGAAATCTCCTGAACCATTGCCTGCAATGGGATCCGCCACTAGGCTACCATCTTCACGACTTTCCAAAGCCGCTTCTAAAAAATATACTAGATTGGGATTGAACTGCACATCTTTCTTTAGCTGCACATACAAGGTTTCGGGTTCTATATTCAAAGATTTCTTTAACCAATACTGTAAGTACATATACACACAAACAAAAGAGGAAACGGGATTTCCTGGAAGGGCGAAAATCTTTCTTCCGGTATCATTTGTTCCGAACCAAAAAGGTTTTCCAGGGCGTTGTTGGATTTTATGGAAATGTTTTTTGACCTTCAGCACCTCGAGTACATCGGGTAGGTAATCGAACTTCCCTTTTGAGACACCTCCTGTAAAAACCAATAGTTTATAATCCTTTAGTAGTTGGGCTATAATGGCAAGCATTTTTTCTTTATCATCAGGCAGATGTTCCAATTCTGCTTCCAATCCCCATTCATTCAATGAATTTTTAATGCCGTAAATATTCGAACGACGAATTTGGTGTAATTCAGGTGTTTCGGAAACGGGTACGAGTTCGTCTCCCGTCGAGATAATAACAGCTTTTGGCAATTGCACCACTTTCAATTCCGCTTTCCCGACTGCCGCTGCAATATTGATTTCTGCACTCGACAACTGTTTCCCTTTTGTTACAATGCAAGTTCCTTGTGCGATGTCTATTCCCTTGAAATGCACGTTTTGTTTGTGGTTCAGTGTATCCAAATTTATTGTGGCTACACCATTTTCAATCTGCAAATCCTCATAACGAATAACGGTATCGACTCCGTTAGGCATGATGGCACCTGTCATTACTTCAATACAGTTTTGTGTATTTTCTAATGTCTTTTGTGAAGTGCCCGCCGGAGCAACGGTTTCAATTTTGAAATTACGTTGTCCTTTTTCAAAGACTGAGAAATCAATGGCAATACCATCCATGGTTACGCGGTCGAAAGGAGGGAAGTCTCTATCGGCCGACAAATCTTCCGCCAAATAGGCGCCGACGCATTGCTCCAAGGGTTTCGAAACTATGGGAAAATCACCCGTATGTTCCGCTAAAATGGAAAGGGCTTGCTCGTACGGAATGAAAGTATTGTCCATTTTATCCACCGATAACACTCATGCTGTCCATCACGTTTGACGTTTTCTTATGCGTTTTTTCAGCTACGAATCCGTCTTTGGGTTTTAGTTTTATAAGCTCTTGGAATTTTAATCCGAGTGCTTTATCGGAAACTCCAGAACGCATATAATCCCTGATATTAAAGACACCACCGTCGTAGAGACAGGTCTTGATTTCGCCTTTTGACGAAATGCGAAGTCGATTGCACGTATTACAGAATGTTCTGGAAAAAGCAGCGATGACACCAATGTTTCCTTTGTATTCGGGCACTTGATACAGGGTTGCTGTATCGCCGTGTTTGCCTTTTAGTTCGTTGAGGTTAGGATACGCTTCCTTCAAATCGCGAAGAATGTTTTTCGCACTATACATTTTGGTATTTTCCTTGTATCCACCGTTGAATGGCATTTCTTCTATAAAACGGACATCCACTTGATGGTCTTTTGCCAATTCTGCCAAGGGAACAATATCTTGGGTATTGATCCCATGCATAATAACTGCATTTAGTTTGACCTTAAAATCGTTTTCCAGCAACATATGAAAGGTCTGAATCACCTTTTCATAATCATCCCTACGTGTAATTTTATGAAAACGCTCACGGTCTAACGAATCGATGCTAAGGTTGATTTGAGTAATGCCCAATTCCTTCAATTTTGGAATATGCCTTTGCAATAAGGTGCCGTTCGAAGTTATATGAATGGATTTATAATCATTTAATCTGACTGTATTTTCCAACAGTTTTATAAAATCTTTTCGCAAAAAAGGCTCGCCACCGGTAAACCTGACCTTCTGAAATCCGAGATTTCCCAATACCTGAAGTAAACGTGTAATCTCTTCATAGCTAAGCAAATGTGCTTTAGGTTCATACGGAATGCCCTCCTCGGGCATACAATAAAAGCATCTAAGATTACAACGGTCGGTTACCGCAATACGCACATAATCTATGGTTCTGTCGAATGAATCCTTCATGATTTAAATCAGTGATAAGAAGATTCAAGATAGCTATTTTTGGATATATTAGAGGGCATAATTAAGAAAGAAATAAGAACTGCTACGGAAATGAAAGAAATCAAATCTATACTTCAACTTTACAACTCTTTAAAAACTTCAGGAGAAAAATGTGCCATTGCGCAGGTGGTTCGTGTGCAAGAATCTTCATATCGGAGGGAAGGGGCGAGAATGCTTGTTTTTGAATCCGGTGTTTTTGAAGGAGGAATCAGTGGAGGATGTTTAGAGGGAGATGCGTTGCAACGCTCACAAATCGCAATACTTAAGCAACAGCCATCAATCGTTACTTATGATACTTCAAAGGAAAATGAGATTGGGGTAGGCTTGGGCTGTAACGGGGTTATCGATGTTTTGATTTCTCCCATTTCTGAAAATTCAGCTACGCTGGAAATGCTGCAGAAATGTGTTTCCGATAGAGGAGAACATATTATTGCAACGGTAACAGCCCTAAATGCTGATATTGATACTATTCCCTTGGGAAGAAGTTTCTACTATGATAAAGATGCAGCATCCTTGGAAGATTGTCAACATAACGGATTACGAAATTTTCTTCAGGATAAAATTCAGGATGTTTTAGAAAACAAAAAATCAAGGACATATCATTTTGAGGAAGAAGGGATAAAGGCAAGTGTCTTTATTGAACTAATACCGCCACAATTTCATTTGGCGATTTATGGAGACAATTATGATGTATATCCCATGCTCGAAATGGCTAAATTGATGGACTGGGATGTTAGCTTGATAGGTAATGTTCAAAAACTCAAAAAAGAAAAACTACAATCCGTAAAAAATATCTATCTCAAAGACGGAGAAGCACGACCAGAGATTGACCATCGTACGGCTATCATTTTAATGGCACACGATTACAAAACTGACTATGCGAACTTGCAGCAATTAATAAAAAGTGAAGCTCCGTATATAGCTTCATTAGGGCCTCGTAAGCGTTTTGATAAAATGATTTCGGAGTTTAAAGCAAACGGAGTCGAATTTTCTCAATCTGATTTAAAACGTATTTATGCTCCCTGCGGACTAGAGATTGGAGCGAATACTCCTGAAGAAATTGCAATGAGCTTGTTTAGTGAACTTCTAAGTGTTTTTTCTGGGAATACTGGTGGGATGTTACGGGAGAAGGTTGGACCGATACATAATCGGATTTAAAACTACTTTTTCTGACCCCGACCCCATGCTAGTAATCTACTTGCCCCGATCGCCAAAACACCGGCAAGAGTATTGAAGAAAATATCCACTGGATCAAAATAGCGTACAGGTATGTAAAGCTGAAGACATTCATCCAGGGTTCCGAGCAAGGTTATTATTAAAATAGCCGCTAAGTCGGGCGATGTTGAATGACTTCCACGCTTTTTACGTTCTAAAAGTGCTTCATGAACAAGGAAAGCCAAAATACTATATTCCATGAGGTGGCTGCGCTCAGGTATGGTCAAACGAATAAAGAACATTAAATAAACGGCAAAAATGCCCAGCCAAATCCAAATTTCCTTGTTGACTTTAGGTATTCTAATTTCCTTAGTGATCAATGACATAGCGATAAGTGCTATCACTAAAAGGAAAATAAAGGCCGAAAAATTTTGGCTGTAAAAAATCTTTGTCAAAATTCCCGATAATAATAGGGTCGAGTAAATTGCAGCAAGGACAACTAGTGCCCAGATCCAAAGACGCTTTTCTCGTTGTGATTTGAAAAGTGACATTGCGTTAAAGTATTTCCTTAAGGTAATGATTCAAACCCCTCTTCTTTCCCAAAGAATATTACTCTCCCTTTGCTTTGAAACTGCTGTGGTAATAATTGCAATTGCCTTTTCAATATCGTTTTCAGAAGTATATCTGCCAATACTCAACCGTAACGAAGCATAGGCCAAACTACATTCAATACCCATTGCCGTCAAGACATGTGACGGTTCCACAGAAGCAGAATTACAAGCGGATCCATTGGAAACAGCAATTTGTCTACTGAGTGCAATTAACAAATTTGCCCCATCCACAAAAGGAAAAGAAACATGTACTGTATTCGGTAAGCGCTGTGCAGTTTTACTATTGGAAACCACAAGTTCAATTTCTAGCAGACCTGCCTCCAGTTGATCCCGTAAGTTTTCCAATCGTTTTTTTTCTGAATCTTGATTTTCGTAAGCCAAGTCAATCGCTTTTGCAAAGCCTACTATTAAAGGCGTATTAATTGTTCCACCGCGTTGTCCTTTTTGTTGCCCACCACCTTGAATGAAACTGGGCAGCTGATTATAATCTTCATTATCTTTTATAAAGGTAAGCCCGATTCCTTTTGGACCATAAACCTTATGACCCGAAAAACAGGCGAAATCAACTATCTGCAAAACCGTATCTAATCGGACTTTTCCCAAAGCCTGAGTGGTATCCGAAAAAAGAAGGCTTCCATTTTCGTGCGTTAATACTGCAATTTCTTCCAAAGGTTGAATGACTCCAGTTTCATTGTTCGCGTACATAATGCAAACCAAAATGGTTTCGGGTCGCATTGCCGCCTTGAATTGTTCTATCTGAATTAGCCCTTCGGAATCCACATCCAAATAGGTAACCTCAAAACCATCTTCTTCTAAAAAGGCGCATGTGTCTAGAACAACTTTATGCTCTGCTTTGGTAGTAATGATGTGTTTTCCTTTGTTGCGATATTTTCTACAAACTCCCTTCAACACCATATTGATGCTTTCGGTGGACCCGGAGGTATAGATTAAATCGCTAGGGGAAACTCCCAAATGCTTTGCAATTCCGGATGAGGCATCTTCCACCGCACTCTTTGCCAACCAACCATAAGGATGATGACTGCTCGAGGGATTACCAAAATCATCATGAAAATAGGGCAGCATAGCATCTACAACTTCCTTTGCACAGGGTGTGGTGGCGTTGTAGTCAAAATAGAGTTGGGAGTACATTCTCGATATCGATTTACCCATTAGTTAAAGGTAAGGATTATCCCAAAATATTTATTTTCTTCTTCTTCGGATTACAATAAGAATTGTTTATACTAATATAAATTATTAATTAGTTAACGACTGATTAATATCATTGTGATTTTAATCAATTAGAACTATATTTATTGCTTATCCCTTAAATTAATTCCTAAAAAATTATGATTCCTGCTATTTTCAATTATCACAAGGCGACTTCGATTCAAGAAGCCATAGCCTTATCACAAGAACTTGGTGAAGAAGCGAAATATATGTCTGGCGGCCATAGCCTGCTACCGATGATGAAACTTCGATTCGCCACTCCCGAACACATTATAGATATCAGTAAGATCGAAGGGCTCTCCTATATTAAGGAAGACGGCGATATGCTGAAAATCGGTGCTTTGACCACACAAAGCGAGATGGAGCATAACAGCCTCATAAAGGAGAATTATCCAATCATGGGAGATGCCATCTGGTTGACGGCTGATCCTTCAGTCCGAAACTGCGGTACCATTGGCGGTAACATCGCACACGGTGATGCGGCCAACGATCAACCAGCTTTAATGTTGGCCATGCGGGCGACGGTTATTGCGGAAGGTGCGGATGGAAAAAAGACTATACCCATAGATGAGTTTTTCCACGGATTTTATATGACAGCTTTGGAACCCGGAGATATACTCACGGAAATTCAAATTCCGAAAGCCAAGAAAGGTAGTGGTGGCGCTTATCACAAAGTAGAACGAAAAGTTGGAGATTACGCAACCGCAGGAGTAGCCGTTCATGTAGAATTGGACGATGATGGCGTTTGCCAAGAAATCGGGATAGGCTTGACCAATGTCAGTGCAGTACCTATGCGCTTGGAAAGAGGGGAGGAAATTCTTCGAGGTAAAAAAATCACGGACGATTTAATAGAACAAGTTGGTCAGATCGCAAGCGAAGATTGTGAACCAGAATCTGATTTAAGGGGGTCGGAAGCATATAAAAGATCTATCGTGAACACGATTACAAAAAGAATGTTGAATAAGGCTCTTGAAAGAGCAAAACAATAAAAATCGCTATGGCAAAACATAAAGTAACAATGACAATAAATGGGGCAAGCGTTTCTGCCGAGGTGGATTCTCGTTTGCTCTTGGTACATTTTATACGAGAGAATCTAGACATGACAGGCACCCATATCGGTTGCGATACATCAAGTTGTGGTGCTTGCACCATTTTGATCGATGGTAAATCGGTCAAGTCATGTACCTATTTGGCCGTTCGGGCTGATGGCGCAAATATCACTACGATAGAAGGTATTGCAGCCGATGGCACCAACCACCCGCTACAAAAGGCATTTCATGATCAACATGGTCTTCATTGCGGTTTCTGTACTCCGGGTATGATTATGAGGTCTATTGAACTATTGGAAACAAACCCCAACCCTACAGAAAAGGAAATACGATGGGGAATTTCAGGAAACCTGTGTAGATGTACAGGCTATAACAATATCGTAAAGTCCGTGCAACAGGCTGCGGAAGAAATGTCCAAAGAAAAAGAAGCCATAGTCTAACCTCTAAATAAAAAAATATGTTCTCATGTAAAACATCACCAGAGGTAGGCGGAATGGGCCACTCTGTAAAACGAAAAGAAGATGCCCGTTTTTTACACGGCAAAGGTAATTATACCGATGACGTAAAATTACCGGGCATGCTGCATATGGTCATGGTACGTAGTCCGTACGCATATGCAAAAATTTTAAGTATCGATAAAGAAAAAGCTTTGGCCATTGACGGTGTTTTGGCTGTCATTACCGGCGAAGATTTGGCGCAATATAATTTACACTGGATGCCCACTTTACTTTCCGATACCCAAATGGTTTTACCAACGGATACGGTAATGCATCAATCGCAAGAGGTTTGTGCAGTCATTGCAACGGACAGATATGTTGCCGTTGATGGTGCTGAAGCTGTAGACGTTCAATATGAACCGATGCAAGCCATTGTGAATCCGTTTAAGGCATTGGATGAAGATGCACCTTTACTGCGACCTGATAAAGAAGGTCAGAAAGACAATCAAATCTATCATTGGGAGCGTGGCGATAGGGCGAAAACCGATGCTGCCATTGCGGCGGCAGATGTGGTTGTAAAAGAACGTATTCATTTACCAAGAATCCATGTGGCTTCTATAGAAACCTGTGGAGTTGTGGCGTCTTATGATAAGGATACCGAAAAAATGCTGATTTACTTGACCTCTCAAGCACCTCATGCCATTCGTACCATTTTGGCTTTGGTTGCAGGTCACGTTGGATTATCCGAAGAAAAGATTCGAATTATCGCTCCGGATATTGGGGGTGGTTTTGGAGGAAAAGTTCCTGTATACCCTGGGTATGTGGTTGCGATTGCAGCTTCTTTCTTAATTGGAAAACCGGTAAAATGGATTGAAGACCGTTCTGAGAATTTGGTCAACGGATTTGCAAGAGATTATCATATGGACTGCGAATTAGCTGCAACAAAGGATGGAAAAATTCAGGCGTTCAAAGTTTCGACCCTGGCCGACCATGGATATACCGATTCTTCGGCGAACCCTTCAAAATATCCTACGGGAATGTTCTCCATTTGTACGGGTTCGTATGACTATGAGCACGCTTTTGCGGAATTAGATGCAGTGTATACCAACAAAGCCCCAGGTGGAGTTGCCTACCGATGCTCTTTCCGTGTGACGGAAGCAGTTCATGCCATTGAACGTATGGTAGATAAACTTGCTGCAGAGATAAAGATGGATCCGGCCGAAATCAGGTTTAAAAACTTCATCAAGAAAGAACAATTTCCGTATGCTTCTCCTTTAGGGTGGAGCTACGATAGTGGAGATTACAAGGCTACATTGGAAAAGGCCATGGAAATGGTCGGTTATGATGATTATAAAAAAGAACAGGCTGAAAAACGTGCCCAAGGCAAGTTGATGGGTATTGGAATCTGTACCTTCACGGAAGTAGTGGGGGCAGGACCATCTAAGGATTTTGATATTTTAGGAATAGCAATGTTCGATAGTGCCGAGATTCGCGTGCATCCAACAGGTAAAGCATTAGCGCGGTTTGGAACAAAATCACAAGGACAAGGTCACGAAACGACGTATGCTCAGATTTTAGCAGAAGAACTCGGGATTCCATACACGGATATTGAAATCGACGAGGGTGATACCGATACAGCTCCTTATGGATTAGGTACTTATGCAAGTCGAAGTACACCAACTGCTGGAGCTGCAGCAGCAATTGCAGCCCGAAAACTACGTGATAAAGGCAAGAAAATTGCAGCGCACCTATTAGAAGTGAGTGAGGAAGACATCGAATGGGAAGTTGGTAAATACTTTGTAAAAGGAGCTCCTGAAAAATCTAAAACAATTCAAGATGTGGCCTTTGCGGCATACACAAACTTTCCACAAGGAATGGAACCGGGATTTGAAGCAACACATTACTATGACCCACCAAATTTAACGTTCCCTAACGGTGCCTATATCTGCGTGGTTGAGGTTGACGAAGAAACCGGTGCGATCGATGTAAAACGTTTTGTGGCCATCGACGACTGTGGAAACATTATAAATCCGATGATCGTAGAAGGACAAGTGCACGGTGGATTGACTCAGGGTATTGCACCCGCAATGTATGAGGGCATTGTATATGATGATGAAGGGAATGTGTTGAACGGAACTTTAATGGATTATCTCGTGCCAACGGCGGTAGAATCCCCTCATTGGGAAACAGGTCATACGATTACGCCATCACCACATCACCCTCTTGGAGCAAAAGGTGTTGCAGAATCGCCAACGGTTGGGGCTCCACCGGCAATCGCGAATGCGATTATCGATGCGTTATATCCATTGGGAATCAAACATTTGGATATTCCAATTACGCCTGATAAGGTTTGGGATGCAATTCAAAAAGCAAAGGCTACGGCATAGGTACGAAGTTGGAATTATGAGGTAAAAGTAAAAATGGTAAAAATCCTTTCCCTTAAAATAAGGGCAATGGCTCAAGCCGAAGTCTAGAGACGGTTTGATTAAAACATAGTCGATAGAATATTACTACTTACCAATAACAAAAGCGCAATCAAAAAGAGAAAGCGTAGAACAGCGTTAAACAAATTCCGGCCTTCTCCGGAATAACACTAAAAATACTATTGTAATGAAAACACAATTAGATAAATCGTTCGAGGTGCCACAAAGCACAGATCTGGTCTGGGAACATTTAATCGACCCGGAGAAAATAATGGACTGCGTTCCTGGGGTATCGGTAGACGAAAAAGTTGGTGATAATCACTATAAAGGAAAAGTGGGTATGAAATTCGGACCTATGGGTGTGAAATATGATGCTGATATCTTCTATAAAGAAATTGATAAAGAAAACAGAAAAATCATTCTTACTGGTGATGGCGTAGATTCTAAAGGCAACGGAAATGCTGAAATGATGATGACGATCAACCTTACAGATCGTGATGAAGGAGGAGTCAAATTAGACGCCATTATGGATGTTACTGTAAATGGAAAGATTGCTCAATTTGGTTCGAGATTGATTACCACGGTTTCGAATCAATTGTTCAAACAATTCGTTTCCAATTTCTCCAAAAAATTAGCTGCAGCAGAGGCGGCAACGGCATAGATAGTCCCGGATTCTATAATCAGAAGCTATGCTCCCCCGAGCATAGCTTTTTAAAATTTTAGCTATTGAACAAAGAAATTGATACGCTGATAAAAGATTTTTATGAGCACGACTATATTTTGAGCGAAGAACTGGCGACTTCCATTTTTCTATTGAAGAATTTGGAAAAGCCATTATTATTGGAGGGAAACCCAGGAGTGGGTAAAACCATGCTTGCCAAGACTTTAGCGGAACATTTAGGTACGAATTTAATTCGTTTGCAATGTTATGAAGGTCTTGATGTTAGTACCACCATCTACGAGTGGAATTACCAAAAACAACTGCTCCATATCAAACTTTTTGAACAAGAAGAAGATAAACTGGCGCTCCAAAATCAGATATTTGGAATGGAATATGTGCTCCAGCGCCCCTTGTTACAATCGATAAGTTCAGATAAACCCGTGGTACTTTTAATTGATGAAATCGACCGTGCAGATGAAGAATTTGAAGCTTATTTATTGGAGCTTCTTTCCGATTTCCAAATCAGTATTCCAGAATTGGGAACGATAGCGGCAACCTCAAAACCGCTTGTTATTTTGACTTCAAACAGAACAAGGGAACTTAGTGATGCGCTAAGAAGGCGTTGCCTCTATCATTGGGTAGACTTTCCATCCAAGGCCAAAGAGATTGATATCATTGCCAAGAAGCTTCCGAATATCGATGAAGAATTGGCGACACAGGTAGTGACTTTTATTCATAATTTACGAAAGTCAAGCCTACATAAACCCCCTGGAATTGCCGAATCCTTGGACTGGGCGAAAACCTTATTGTTGATGAACCAAAAAAACATCACTGACGAAATCGTACAAAACACCATTGGTAGTGTCTTGAAACACAAAGATGACGTAGAGTTTGTTAAAAATAAAACGGTGCAGGAGTTTTTAATGCCTGTCACTTAATCCAAAACCCAACTCAATTGTCAGTTCGAGCGGAGTCGAGAATCGGCTATAAGGTTCAAGCTTTCAAAAAGCTCGTAATCCAAAGTTCTAATAATCAAGGTGCAAGCCGTAGACAAAACATTCAAAGAACGCCTCATCGACTTTACTATGTATTGTCGCGAACGTCAGTTTGTTTTGGGTCCGCAAGAGACGCGTGATGCATTTGCTATTGCCGAACGCGGTTATGCTTTGGATCGGAAATTGTTTCAATACAGTCTAAAGGCGATTTACTGCAAACGCAAAGAACATTTCGACCGTTTTGATGAGATGTTCC
>CAYGPR010000022.1:0-59225 GCA_964351985.1 uncultured Maribacter sp.
GAATAATAGTGCAGAACTTTGTACTGTCAATAACAACAAATTAAATAGTAATCTTTTTAAAAACAGTTTAATGAAAACAGCAGAACTCGAAGTAGTCAAAAAAACAAAACAGAACATTCGATTGGTAGATGGTGAATTTACAGCGTCAGAGGCATCTTTTATAGTACAAGCCTTATTGGATGAAAAAATCAACTTTCACAAACTACAAAGGCTTTCAATGCTCGAAGGCGACTGCAACACCAATACGAACTACGATAACGGACGGATCCAAGAACTGGAAAATGAAAAAGTTACAGCAAAAGAATTTTTCTCTCAAATAAGACAGCAAGGCCTAAAATTAAAGATTAACGGCAATTTGAAAATTACAGTGTCAGATCCATCGTAAGACTTCAATTCGTCCGATTTTATAACCTTAAACTTTTCTAAATGTCTTTTAACAAACAACGATTTAATTTAGAACAATTCAACGCGCAACGAACCAAATACCTTTCTCTTTTTGGAATAATCATACTTGCGCTATTTCTACTACTTTCAGTACTGAACAATAATATTTTTCTCGACCGGCTACTACCGGCCGCGGGCATCATCTCTCTTGTATTGCTCGTACGCAATTTGGGGGAACGGCCTTAAGCCGTTCCTTTTTTTTCAATTGAAACTTTATTAAAACCAACGTCTTTTAGAGAAGGTAACCACCTCTGGCATTCGGAAACGACGGTGCCCAAAAACCGAACACCCTAAATGGATCTACATTTACTGATCGACAACCTGACCAACCCGGCCCTACTTTTTTTCTTTCTTGGAATTCTGGCAGTACAACTAAAAAGTGATCTTGAAATTCCACCCAATTCATCAAAATTCATCTCACTATACCTGATGTTCTCCATCGGTTTTAAAGGCGGATTGGAATTATCACACAGTTCCCTCGACATGGAAATACTCTGGTCGTTGCTCTTTGGTGTCTTTCTTGCCCTTTTCGTTCCCGTCTATACCTATTTTATTCTACGTCGCAAGTTCAGCGTTGAAAATTCAGGGGCCATTGCAGCTGCCTACGGATCGGTCAGCGCGGTCACTTTCGTTACTGCCGTCTCTTTTCTAGAACTCGAACAAATCGATTTCGGTGGCCACATGGTCGCCGTCATGGCATTGATGGAGGCCCCCTCGATCATTATCGGCGTTCTGCTTATGTCGTATTTTCAAAAAAGTAAAAAGAACAAGGTAAAACTGAACGGGGTTTTACACCACTCACTGACCAACGGTAGCGTGTTGCTCATATTGGGGAGTCTGGTCATCGGTTTTTTGGCCAGCGACCAACAGGCAAGGGGAATCGAACCCTTTACGACCGATATTTTTAAAGGATTTTTAGCGGTTTTTCTTCTTGATATGGGTATTACCAGCGGAAAAAAACTCAACGATTTTTTAAAGAAGGGGTGGTTCGCACTTTCTTTCGCGATCATCATACCCATCATCAATGGTTGCACCGTAGCTTTGGTGAGTTCCGTTTTTACCGATAGTATTGGCAATCGTTTTCTATTTGCGATTTTGGCCGCAAGCGCCTCTTATATTGCCGTGCCGGCAGCAATGCGCATAGCAGCTCCGAAAGCCAACCCAAGCCTGTACCTTCCTATGGCCTTGGCCATAACCTTTCCTTTTAATATCACATTAGGTATGCCACTTTATTTGTGGATCGTTCAAACTTTTTAGATTATTGACATATCTTTAATCAAAGAAAAATTACAATGCAAAAACACAAATGTGGCTGGTGTCTTGGCGATGACCTTTATGAAGCCTACCACGACCTTGAATGGGGTGTACCGGTAAAAGATGACGTCACTATTTTCGAGTTCTTGATCCTAGAAACTTTTCAAGCAGGACTAAGTTGGATCACGATTCTAAAAAAACGTGAAAATTTTCGGAAGGCTTTTGACCGATTCGACTATAAAAAAATTGCTAAGTACAATGAAGCCAAAATCGAGTCTTTGCTACAAGATGAAGGCATAGTACGAAATAAATTAAAAGTACGAGCAACAGTTTCCAATGCCATAGCGTTTATAGAAGTACAAAAAGAATTTGGCAGTTTCAGCGATTATATCTGGGGATTCGTAAACGGTAAACCCATCAAAAACGAAGTCGAGCACTATAAAGAGGCCCCAGCGAACACTGAAATTTCAGACACCTTAAGCAAAGACCTCAAAAAAAGAGGATTTAAATTTGTAGGAAGCACTGTTGTCTATGCCCATATGCAAGCTACGGGAATGGTCAATGATCATGAAGTGGAATGTTTTCGCTACCATGAGGTTTAGAGCCTGTTTAGGTTTTTGTGATTAGAATTGTTATAGGTCATTTTTTCGGCCTTTCAGGCAAAATTTTAAACAGGCTCTTAATCCACATAAAAAATTATTTCAATTTGAAAATGAAATCTAAACTATTGTTCATTGCGGTTTTTATCTTCTCTGTTTTTTTCGCTTCGGCCCAGAATAAATATGAGCGCGAGTACCGTATTAAAAAATCCCAGTTTCCAGAAAAGGCCTTAGCCTATATTCAAGAAAAATTGGATGATGCCCGACGTATTCGTTTTTACAAAGAGACGGACAGTACCAAAATAAGTTACGAAGCGAAGTTTAAAAAAGATAGATTAAAATATAGCATCGAGTTTACCGAAGATGGAACTCTGGAAGATATCGAGATAATAATTAAACCTATTGACATTCCTAATGACACATTCGACAAGATGAATGCTTATTTAAAAGAAAATTTCGTCAAATACCGCATTCGCAGATTGCAACAACAATATCCCGTGGGGGAAAACGATGTCGAGACCACCATAAAAAATGCCTTTCAGAATTTGATGTTGCCCTATATGAAATATGAGATTATCGTGTCGGGCAAAAAAGATAAGGCCTATGAACAATTTGAAATCCTATTTAGTGCCGATGGTAATTTTGAGAAAATAAGAAAATCGCTTCCCCCTAATTATGACCATGTGCTGTATTAAGGTTCACTTGCCTTTCTGACTTATAGCAAAATTTAAGGGAGAAAAATTATTTTTAAAAAGCTGAAAACATCTTGTTCCTACTGACCAGTTTGGTTTTTTCTCTTTAAAAGTTCGATGAATTTTTCCCGAGGTATTTCTTCTGCGCCAAGGCTCGCCAAATGATCTGTGTAGGTTTGACAATCAATCAGGCCATAATTCTTGTCATCTAAGTCTTGCGCCAGTTGAATGAAAGCAAATTTGGAAGCATTGCTGACCTTGCTGAACATGCTTTCCCCACAGAATATATGGCCCAGGTCGATACCATACAGTCCACCTACCAATTGATCATTTTTCCAGACTTCATACGAATTTGCAACCCCTTTTTCGTGGAGATTGATATAGGCTTTCTTCATCTCTTGAGTTATCCAAGTGCCATCTTGCCCGAGTCTGGGCATTGCGGCGCATTGTTCGATCACATTTTCAAAACAGCTGTTCTTGGTCAATCGAAATTGATTCGAACGCAACACTTTCCGCATACTTTTTGAAATCTTGATTTTCTTTGGAAAAAGCACCATTCTTGGGTTTGGGCTCCACCAAAGAATCAGTGCGTCTTCATTGAACCATGGGAAAATTCCGTTTTGGTAGGCCAAAAGTAATCGTTCGGGTGACAAATCACCACCTACGGCCAAGAGACCTTCGGCATTTGCTTTCTCAACGGGCGGAAAACAAAGCTCAGAAGTCAAAAAAAACAATGGACTTTTATAGCTGTCTTTTTGCAAGGTGACAATCTTTAGTATAAAGTTAGACTATGCTGTCTTAAAAGCAAAAGGTCTATACTGCATATCTGCAGTATAGACCTTTTTAAATCTTAATTCTACTATGAAACGTTTTGCCTAAAACGGCAAATCGTCGTGCTCCTCTTCGTTAAGGTTGTCGGCAGGCTCAAAAGCTTCGACCGGCGGCACTGGTGGCATATCTCCATTTGCGCCTTCGGGCTGTAGGTTTTCGATGCGCCATCCTTGAATGGAGTTGAAATATTTTATTTCTCCCTGTGGGTTCGTCCATTCCCTTCCTCTTAAATTGATACTGATTTTAACGGGTTGCCCTACGCTGTAATTATTCAAAAGGTCAGTCTTATCTTGAACGAATTCGACCATAATGTGCTGCGGGTATTGTTCTTCGGTGGTCACGACCACTTCACGCTTTCTAAATCCGTTATTCCCAAAAGTTTGGGTCTCCCCGATCATTTTAATCTTTCCTTGTACTTCCATGACTATGAATTATATGGTTCCTTAATTTAGGTTTTAAAAATAGGATGATTCGAACTATCCACCTAATATAAAATCAGGAAGTTATCAAGAATAACTAACCCCTTGGCAAGCCAAGTAGAAAGGTGCCCTTTTTCTTACCGTTCTTTGTGGCGTATCCTTTTTCCCAAGTATAACTTTCCGTATCCAGACCTTCGAGCAGCACGTCAATGTCTTTCATGGCATACATTCTGGGCATGCTTGCCTGACCGTCCCAAGCATAACAAATCGGGATTATAGGAATTAGATAGGTAAAAACCAATTGCTGCCAAGTCATAGGCCTAACGAACGGAGTCATAAAAAGCACCATAATCATCAAAATCGCTAGAGAAATAGGGAGCAACACCCACCATAAAAGAAGGGGCATTCTGTTTTCGGCCATTTCGTAAATCAATAATGGCTGTGCGTTTCTTTGAGCGGATTCTAATAGTTGCAGTGCAGCTTTTGGCGGCATATGATGAAAACTGTTCATCATCGTTTTGAGACCGTTCGGGACATTGGTCAGTTCAGTAGCATCTACCGGAGTTTCTCGATAGCTAATTTTATCATTTTTATCTTGATTGTACTTTTTGGCCGCCTCGGGATTGGGATAAAGATCCGTCATGACCAATTCAACATGTTCAAGACCCGATGTTCGATGGATGATATTCAGAACTTCTGGCATCGCACCACCCGAACCAGATCCCAAATCAACGATTTTGGTCAGTCCTTTCTTTTTAAGGATATCTCCGATCAATTCTGCCAATACTTCGCTGATCCCCATCATTCTATGCAAGACCATAATCAAATTGGTCATGCAAGTACGTAACCAGATCGGAAACCATGGAAAATCTTCGAACTCGAATAGTTGTATTCTTTTCATTTTGCGAGTAGCACTTTCCATGCTGACAGTACGTCGTTTTGATTTAGATATTCTTTGGCTTTCAATTCCAAGGACTTTTGTTTCCCTGAATTAATTATAGTGCGTAAATCAACATTATCTTCAACGAATACCCGTACTTCTTTTGAGGACGGAATTTTCTCAATATTGCCCAATAAACCTAAATCGTTACCGGTCAGCACCTTGCTCGTTCGAATATGCTCGGGAATGCTATCTACACCTATACCTAAGCTAGATAATGGCTTTGGCACTTCAAAAAGTCCTTCATTGGCCCTACTATAAAAGTTTCCCCCCATACGGGCCACTTGGTCGATTTTATATTTGTCGATGCCTCCGTTTTCATCTAAAATAGAAGAATCGATATGGATTTTAACGACCTCGGAGAAAACCAGGTTACCAGCCCCTCCTTCCTTGCCCAAGGCCTCGACTTTCGTAACCTTGCATTCGAATTGCACGGGAGATTCGGCAACCCGAAAGGGTTTGACCACATCGGATTCCATCATGGTGAATCCCGCTTTAATGAATTCGTTTTCACCTTTAGCATATTCTGTGCTTGCTAGCGACATTTGTTGTACCATATCATAATTCACGATATTGATGACCACCTCCTTTGTTAGAAGTACATTTTGCAACGTATGTTTCGTGGTATTGTCCCGAACACGTCTAGCCGGTGAAAATATCAATATGGGCGGGTTCGCGCTGAAGACATTGAAAAAACTGAAAGGGGAAAGATTAGGCCTTCCCTTCTCATCAACGGTACTTACAAAAGCTATAGGTCTTGGCCCGATGGCACCCAAAAGATATCCGTGTAATTTGCTGGTGGAAACTTCTTCTGGAAGTATTGAAATCATTTCTTTCATAGTCTCGTAAAGGTAGCCAATTGTGTTGCATCGAAAAAGTGCATATTCACCTGAAACATCAATTTCTATCTATTTGCTTTATCTTTAAACCAAGAAACAAAATGGATGCAATTCAATCCTAAAAACAAAACTTCGAACATCATTTTGCTGATAGCATCCTTTGTTATCGTGAGTTTGATCCTCTGGAATACCAACAGCTTCTTTAAAAAGTTCAAGGAAGAGGAGCGACATAAAATGGAAATATGGGCCACGGCCCAACTTGAACTATTACAATCGTCGGAAACGGCAGAATTAGGAAACCTGACACTAAAAGTATTTCAGAACAATACCTCGACCCCGATGATTTTAGTATCAAAAGACGGGTCGATAAAAACGAACAATATTTCCGAAGAAAAACGTACCGATTCAATATATCTACAAAAGAAAATCAAGCAATTTCAAAGTGAAAACTCTCCCATCTTAATAGATGACAATGGTGATCATCTTCAAACCCTGTACTATGGCAATTCAGAAGTACTGAACAAGTTGAAATACTACCCGCTTGCCTTGTTGCTCATTATTTTCCTTTTTGGGGCGGTCATATTCTTTTTCTTCAAAACCAATAAGGCTTCGGAACAGAATAAACTTTGGGCAGGTATGGCGAAAGAGACCGCGCACCAGATCGGCACCCCGCTATCATCGTTGTTGGGTTGGAACGAATTATTGAAAGCAGAAAACATAAATGCGGATATTACTAGGGAAATCGAAAAAGACATTACAAGATTGGAGACCATTACCGAGCGTTTTTCTAAAATCGGCTCTTTGCCCAAACTCGATGAACATGATATTGTTGCTCAAACCAAAGAAGCCTACGACTATCTTAAATTACGGAGTTCCAAGCTCATCGATTTCTCGTTCGAATCGCAGACAGAACCCATCAAAGTCATGCTCAATCCGTCACTGTACCATTGGACGATTGAGAATCTGGTGAAAAATGGCATCGATGCCATGAAAGGAAAAGGAAGTATTCGAATCGAGATTATTCCTGACGGGAAAAACGTGAACATACAAGTCACCGATACCGGCCACGGCATCCCAAAAAGCGACTACCAGACCATTTTTAATCCGGGAGTTACATCGAAAAAAAGAGGCTGGGGTCTAGGCCTATCCCTTGTTAAAAGGATCGTTGAAGAATATCATAAAGGAAAAATTAAAGTACATTCGTCTAGTAAAACGGGCACGATCATGCAAATTTCGTTGAAGCAAATACCTAAATAATGGCACAAGAGAAACTAGAGGTCATAAAGGAAGCCGACCTGACCAACAATTGTCCCGAGTGTTTTAATCAAGACCTTAAACTGACTTTTTATCAAAAACACCTATACGGAAAACTTTTTCATCGGGTGACCGGTGAAGTGACCCATCAAGTAAAGTGCAATAAATGCGGTTCGGACATCTACCCGGTCAAATGGACCGACGACATTGAACGTATTTTCGAGTACTATCAAAAAATGGTAACGCCTGAAAAGGCTTCCATTCGTTTTACCAAACTCTTTTTTATACTGATGTTATTGCTGATCGTTCTGGTCGGTGCCGCGGTCTACCTATTACTAGAAGGAATTATTCAATTTTAGAACGAATCGATTTTGCGGTGTCTTCAAATTCTTCAGGGGTCATGGCAACCTTATGCTGAAAAGTGGCATCGTGCACGCTGTTCAAAGGAATCAGGTGCACATGCACATGAGGAACTTCAAGCCCGATGACCGTCATTCCGACTCTTTTGCAGTCAACCGCCGCTTCAAGAGCTTTACCGATTTTTCTAGAAAAAGCCATAAGGCCCATATAGGTAGCTTCATCAAGATCTAGAATTTTGTCGACTTCATTTTTAGGAACGCACAATGTATGCCCTTTCGCGTTGGGGTTTATATCCAAGAAAGCGAAGAAATTTTCATCTTCCGCTATTTTGTAGCACGGAATTTCTCCGTTTATGATTTTCGTGAAAATAGATGGCATAGCTCGTTTTCTGTTTTAAACTAAAAAATCCTGTCATTGTTCATGACAGGATTAAATATAAAGATTAAAACTTTTTTATGCTCTGGTTATCTCTAAAATTTCGAATTTCAAAGTGCCGTTGGGAACGGTAATTTCGGCAACCTCGCCAACTTTTTTTCCCAAGAGTCCTTTTCCTATGGGCGAACTAACCGAAATTTTTCCTGTTTTCAAATCAGCCTCGCTCTCGGCGACCAAAGTATATTTCATCTCCATACCATTGTTCTGATTCTTCAGTTTAACCGTAGATAGTACCAACACCTTCGAGGTATCCAATTGTGATTCGTCTATCAACCGGGCATTCGCCATGACTTCTTCCATTTTCGAAATTTTCAGTTCTAACAAACCTTGGGCCTCTTTTGCGGCATCATATTCGGCATTTTCCGAAAGATCGCCCTTATCGCGTGCCTCGGCAATGGCCTGGGAAGCCTTTGGACGCTCGACATCCCGTAGATGATTCAGTTCGTCCTTCAGTTTTTTTAGTCCCTCTGGGGTATAATAGGATACGTTACTCATAACTTCCTCGTTTTATAAATAGGAAAATCCCCTGAATGAACCGCGTAAACTCGGTTTTTTTAGAGAGGATTTAACGCAAATATACATATTTTTTGTCCAATTTTGTCCTAGATTTTCTCAAAAGACATCGTCAATGAAGCGCATTTCGTATCTACTTCTCGCAGTTTTTATGATTTCTTGTAGTAAGGAAGTTACGAATCGAAATCCCTATTTACAAGAATTGGGATTTCGTTTTGATATCAATCTCAGCCTACCCCTTTACAGCCCATTGACCAACCCCGGAAGTCCTGTTTATATATCCAATCAAACGGTCGGTACCCGAGGTGCATTTGTTATGAATACGGGCTTTGACCAATTCAGGGTTTTTGAAGCGAGCTGCCCGAATCATGCCCCAAATGACTGTTCTACCATGATTATCGAAGGCCAGAGTGCCATCTGCGCCTGTGACGACTTCGAGTACAGCCTTTTCACCGGACAGTTCTTGAACCGGCCAGATGATGGCAAGCGATACTATGATTTATTGGAGTATCGAGCAACCTCAAGCGGTAATGTAGTGGTGATTTCGAATTAGGTCACATAGCACTTAAAACCGTAACGTTGCCCCTATCAAAAAGTTAATGCCTGCCTGTGGATAATATCCGGCTCCTTCAACCGTCGTAATTGTACCGGGATTGGAAAAATCGTCATCAAAGGTGAAAAAATACCCATTGGAAACATATTGGGCATCGAAAACATTGTTGACCAGACCGGAAAATGTAATGCTCTCGAAGAAAGTATCCATCTCGATTACATATTGAACATTGAGGTCAGTCTGAGAATAGGCTTCCAAAACGGAACTATCCGAATCGATATTCCCCATATACTGCTTGCCCACATATTTCGTTAACGCGGAAATTTGAAGGTTTTCTTTGGGCATATATGTCATTCGGTTTCCAAAAATGATGTTCGGGGAAAAAGCGATATTAGTATTTCCCAGATTTTGGAGTATCCCATCCCTTTGAAAAACGAAATCCCTATTCTTATTGGTGCTCAAGGCAATATTCGGACTTATAGTAAACCGTGGTCCCAATTTGAGGTTCGCGTCGATTTCAAGTCCGGTACGAAAGCTATCACCCACATTCGCCCGCAACGGAGCACCGACATCGTTCAGTTCTCCGGTCAACACCAACTGGTCTTTGTAACCCATAAAATATCCGTTCGTACTCACTTGAATCTTTTCGGAAACATAACGCCAGCCCAGTTCAAAATCATTGAGACGCTCAGGTTTGGGACTACCGTTTTCATAATCGTTTCTATTAGGTTCTCTATTCGCAACCGCGAAACTGAAGTAGAAATTGTTGTTTCGGTCAAAGTCGTAGGTTATTCCCGCTTTCGGATTGAAAAAATTGAAAGTATCGTCAACGATACCTGTATCGACCCCATTTGCTCGATACCCAACGGTTCTATATTGTAGGTCTCCAAAAAGTTTCCATTTTTCGTCGAGGGTATAATTTGCCTTGGCAAATATGTTGAAATCGGTTTTTTCGGAAGTATCGGCGTAATAACGATCTCGAAAATTACCCGAAGCCGAAAAACGCGCCCAAACGACCTCGCCAAAGTGGTCACCTTCATATTCGTTATAACCCCCACCTAGAATAACATCTAGCTTTTCACTTGCGTACGATGCGGAAAAAACGGTGCCGTAAAAATCGTTATCAAGCCAGCGTCTTCTAATATAGTCGGTCGAGGTTATTTCGCTTCCGTTCAGCGTAAAATCTTCCCGGCCTATAAAATTTAGCTGCGAGTCATCTGAAAATAATACATTGGTAGTATACCAATCATCAACATATTCTTCAAAAAACCCTTTTCCTTTTGTATAGTGCAGGGCGATATTGGTGCTCCAAGTATTCGACAGTTTTTCGTTCCATAACAATTGGGCGTGGTTTTGTTTGTAATTGTCTACTTGATCTCCATAAAAGCCTTCGAAATTGCCGTCGTCATCGAACTGAAGCCCTGCTGGATTATAGGTTCTGTCCGTGGCCAAAGTAGCGGCGTCAATTCCGAACCATGACTGGTAGGTGATTTCATGACCCCCAAAAAGAAGTACTTTTATGAGTGTATTATCATCTTTATAAGCTCCCTGTAAAAAATAGGAATCCAGTTCAGAAGATGCCCTATCTACGTATCCATCGGAAGTGATCCGCGATAGCCGACCCGATATTTCTATGTGATCTTTGAGCAGGCCCGTGCTGAACTTAAGATTATTCCGTAACGTATTAAAACTGCCATAGGAACTCGAGAGTTGACCAAAGGCCTCTTCCGAAATTCCTTCTGTCAAAAGATTCAGGCTTGCACCAAAGGCCCCTGCGCCATTTGTTGAAGTACCTACACCTCGTTGTAACTGCAAACTTTCGGTCGAGGAAGCAAAGTCGGGCATATTGACCCAAAACGTACCGTGTGATTCAGAATCATTGTACGGTATACCGTTTATGGTCACATTGACGCGAGTCGCATCACTGCCCCGCACCCGGATACCGGTATACCCCACTCCGGCACCGGCATCTGAAGTCGTAACTACCGATGGTAAAAAGTTCATAAGAATTGGAATATCCTGACCTAGATTTCGAGGGGCGATTTCCTCTTTTCTTAAGTTAGAAAAGGTTACGGGAGATTCTTTGGTAGCGCGAATGGCAGAGACTAGAACTTCATCGAGCACAACTTCTTTTCCTTCTAAAGAATCAGTTGTTCGTTCTTGGGCCGAAAGGCCCAATGCCAGCCCGAAAAGGGCCAAAATTGTGAATATAGTTTTAATGCGATGTTCCGTATTGTTCTTAAACCGTCGCATTGAACTGCTTGATAAACAAACAGTACTAAAATTGATAATTGAATAGAGCAGTTTCATCCGTACTAAAAATTTAGTGCGAATAAAAGGGGCTATTATTCTAAGTTAATATTTGATTTTTGTTGCCTACTAAGCTTTTAAAGCGCAACATTGTAGTACCTAATGGCGATTATCGCCTCCCTTGGCGGCATTACCCGCCCAGGTTCATTGGGTATGATCTCAGCTTTGTCCTGAACTAGTTTCAAGACTTGGCACCCCTTTGAGATAGTGCAAATGTAAGTCGGAGGTTTCATATTTCATAGGCTTTGCCTACAAATATTTAACGGTTCATTGTAATCGATATTCGACAATTATCCGTATCTATATCAAGTCTTTTAGCGACAGCTACTTATGAACGACAAATCTAAAAATAGATTTACGGTAAAGATCATGTTGAGTTATCTTGTACTGTGTGCTTTGGCCTTGGTCTCGGGCTACTTTATCTATACAGAAATTCAGGTATTCATGTCGAACGATACCGCAGAAGAAACCGATGTAAAACTTCTTAAAACCGGTACCCTTGTCACGGAACTCTATAAGGCCGAAAGCCTTTCCAAATTGGCGTTGAACAGTAATGCGGATAATAATTTTCTTTCCTACGCCCAAAAAATAGATTCCATTCGAACCTCCATTGATTCGCTGAAATTGCTTACCCAAGGGGAATACCAAAAGAGTTTATTGGATAGTCTTCAAGTTTTATTAGGACAGAAAGTTTCGAACAACAGTGAACTTCGCAAGTTGAAAAAGCAGAAAATAACCGATAACTCTTTGGACAAGGCCTTGAAGGAATTCGATAAGATAAAAGAGTCATTTGGAAAGTTTTCGCCAGAGAGCATGTCCGCCGATTTTGACAAATTAACGCCCAACCAGCAAAAAATACTTACGGAATATGCGAATATATTAAGCAAGAATGCACCCAAAAATCAAGATGGAACAGCAGATAGCGAATATGTAGACTCGATTTTAACCGCCTCTAGGGTCATGTTGGAAAAAGCCAAACTCAAAGATTTCCGTTCGCAGCAGTCCCTCGCACAGAAAGAATTGGAGGTCAACAGAAATGACCTCGAACTTTCGCGACAGTTACAGAACATAATTGCCGCTTTTGAGCAAGAAATTATGTTCAACACCTATGAGGACAATCAAAACAGGCAATTGGCTATGCGAAGAACGATGCGCTTGGCAGGCATCACCGCACTTTTAGGATTTATCATCGTTGCGATTTTCACCCTTTTAATAAACCGTGATTTTTGGAAGGTGCAGGTCTACCGCCAAAAACTCGAAAAAGAGAAGAAATATTCCGAGTCTTTATTAAAAAGTAGAGAACAGCTCATCTCGACCGTGAGCCATGACCTGAGAACGCCACTGAATACGATTACCGGCTATACCGAACTAATGGAAAATACAAGCATTACCGACAAGCAATCGCGTTACCTAAAAAATGTTAGATCCGCTTCGGAATATGTAGGCAATCTGGTCAATGACCTCTTGGATTTTTCCAAATTGGAGGCCGGGAAGTTAAATACCGAAAAAGTTCCTTTTATTGCGGCCAATCTTATTCAGGAAACCGCCGAAAACGTCGAGGCTCTCTATCGGAACAAAAACCTAAAACTTCAATTGGAAATTGATCCGGAGCTTGAAAAAACAGTGGCAGGCGACCCTTTTCGGATCCGTCAAATTCTGACCAATCTTTTGGGCAATGCCTTCAAGTTTACAGAAGAAGGTTCCATTACCGTAAAAGCAGAAACGATCGGAGGTAGTTTTTCCAAAAAATTCACCCTTAAGTTAAGTGTAATCGATACGGGAATCGGTATTCCTCAAGAAAAACAAGATTTGATTTTCAAAGAATTTACCCAGGCCGATCACTCTACCGAGAAAAAGTTCGGCGGATATGGTCTTGGCCTGACCATTTCGAAAAAATTGGCCGAGTTGCTTAACGGATCATTGCATTTGGAAAGCAAAGAAGATCAAGGTAGTACCTTTACACTACAGATTCCATTGGAAATAACGAACAAAGCTGTCGCCACCAAAGAAAAAACCGAATATTTGGTCCCTAAATTGAAAATGTTGATCATCGATGACGATACGGCACTTCTGGGTATGTTAAGTGAACTTGCCGAAAGTATGGGTATTACAGCGCATACCTTTTCTAACTTTTTGGCCATTAAAGAAGATTCCCACTTGGCTTATGATATTGTCTTGACGGATATTCAAATGCCGCAAGTCACCGGGTTCGAAGTGCTAAAAATATTGAAATCGGGTAAATACGACCATTATACAAATCAACCGATCATAGCCATGACCGGAAGGCGAGACCTCGATACCGAAGCTTACATCGCATTAGGGTTCGCCCAAGTTCTTCAAAAACCTTTTTCGAAAGGAGAGCTTATAGGGATGCTCAATATGTTAGGGATCAAAACGGAAAAAGCGCCTAAAAAAATGGCTGTCAAAAAGGATAAGGAAACGGCATCACATATATACAGTCTCGAAATAATAAACTCCTTCTTGGGTGATAATGAAGAAGCCGTATATGAGGTTTTGCAAACTTTTTTGAGCGATACCAACACGAATATGTATTTGCTATCAGAGGCTGTAAACACTGCCGATTACGCACAAATCAACAAAGTAGCTCACCGTATGCTGCCCATGTTCCGACAACTAAAAGTAAATTCTACGGTACCTATTCTAGAAAAACTGGAAATCGCCAACTGGAAGATTATGAACCGAGGACAGTTGCTAGATGCATTTCAAAAAATAAAATTAGGGGTATCAGAACTGGTATCAGCGTTGAACGAGCGCTTGGCTACAAGTCCAAGTTATAATGGTTGATTCGATTATAAAGTGTTTTTCGGGTAACCTGTAATAATTTGGCCGCTTTCGATTTGTTATAATTGGTCTTCTGAAGCGCTTTTATTATCTGGTCTTTCTCGAATTCCGATTTTTTAATATGCTCGGGTGCCTCGGCCTTTCCATTAGCCCCTAAGACTTCTTTTGGCAACGCGGAAATCTGGACTTCATCGCCCACGGTCAATAAAACGGCACGTTTAATTACGTTCTGAAGTTCCCTTAAATTTCCCGGCCAGTGATATTGTCGAAAAGCATCCCAGACTTCGGTGCTAAACCCGTGAACGTCTTTGTTCAAATTGACATTCGATTTCGTAAGAAAATAATCTGCGAACAACATGAGGTCTTCAAAACGTTCTTCCAAAGAGGGAATTTGAATTGAAAACTCGTTCAATCGATGGTAAAGATCTTCACGAAACGTGCCTTTTTCAACGGCATCGTTCAAATCTTCGTTGGTAGCCGTTATAATCCTGACGTCTACATTGACCTCTTTGGTGCTTCCAACCCTTTTTATCTTTCTTTCCTGTAAAGCCCTCAATAGCTGTATCTGATTCTCGTACGATAGGTTTCCTACCTCATCCAAAAATAAAGTCCCGCCGTTCGCAGCTTCAAAATTTCCGATCTTATCTTCAACGGCCCCGGTAAAGCTTCCCTTTATATGTCCGAAAAACTCACTTGCCGCCAATTCTTTGGGAATCGCACCACAATCGACCGCGACGAAATTGAAATCCTTACGATTACTATTGTCATGGATTGCCTTGGCGGTAACTTCTTTCCCTGTACCGCTTTCCCCGGTGATCAAGACCGACATATCGGTCGGGGCGACCAATTGTATATACTCTTCAAGTTTCTTGGAAGCATCACTGACTCCGATAACAATTTTTCCATCCACATGACCTGCAGTACCGATAGACTTCTTTAAGGGATCTTCCGTTTTTTTAACAGAAGTATCTGGCACTACAACCTCGGTTACCGATGTAAGTGCCTTTTCGATAATCGTAACGATGTCGTCGGGTGTAAAGGGTTTCGATATATAGTCGTAGGCCCCTTTTTTCATGGCATTTACAGCGGTACCTACCTCAGCATAGCCCGTCATCACGATAACAGGCGTGGTGGGGTTCTTTTCTTTGATTTCCGACAGCAACTGAATACCGTCATAATCCGGTAACCGCAAGTCTGTCAATACAAGATCATAAGCGGTACTATTGAACTTCGTCTTGGCATCAGGGCCGCTAAAACTTGTTTCTACCTCATACCCTCTCTTTGTCAAAAACCTTTGGAGCATTTGGCAAAAAGCGGCATCATCTTCAATAATCAAGAGGTTTGGCATAAACTTTCTTCTGTACTCAAACGTATTTAAAAATCCCCAAATCGAATCGAAACGTTCGATTAGGCTAAGTATCTACGTAAAAATACCATAAGAAAGCTATTTGCCCCCTAAAATTTTCATAAAATCGATGAGAAAATCCCGTCTTTATAAGGCTTACAAAAGTATTTTATCCTTAAAAAAAGTTAACCGATGAGAAGTCGGGGTTCGATTTGAAGAAAAAAGGGACTTATTATCTATGTTAGATTCCTTACCCGTGAGACCCCTACGAAAAGGTCGGGGTTAATTAGTCAAATACAATCGAAAGTTGAAACCTTTGAAAGTGGACAAACCCTTCTACTGCGCTCAGGATTAATTCAATTACGTATTCCAAAAAAAACAGGAATACTATTTCATTAAAATAGAAAGGGGCTGCTTTCGCAACCCCTTTCTGACCAAACCAACTTGATACAAAACAAATAACTCAAGTTATTACATTTCAATCCAGTTTCCGTTCTCGTCAGCATACAAAGTACCTGCAGTACCATCTTCTAGAGATACTTCCAACTTGTATTGCTTTGATTCGTTAACGTAAGCCTTGTCGATTTTAGCTGTTGGGTAGTTCTGCGAAACGGCGGCAGTTACAGCTTCTGGCAATTCTTCTGCAGCGATTTCAGAGAAATCGTCCTGAGCAGCCACAACTTCAGTAGCGTCAGCAACTTCAGTTTGAACTTCTTCAGCATCTTGTGCGAATGCAGTTAAACTTCCTAAAGACAATGCTAATACAAAAACTAATTTTTTCATGATTTTCTTTTTTAATTATTAATTAAACTCCATTGATACATTGAAATAATAGTACCAAAAATTAATTTTTATGTAACTATTTAATTATCAAATATTTATGGAATAATACAAAAATTCGGAGTGTGTAATTATGAGTACCGATACCTTAATCTGTGTAGAATCTATACAACAAGAGTTTGTAATCTAATTTGACATTTGGTCATGGTATCAACTGAGCTAAAACTCATATAAAACAAAACACCTCGACTTCAGGGGAAGTCGAGGTGTTTAGATTCAAAAACTAAATTTCTCTTAGTCTCTTCTTAATAAGCCTTAGGCTTACATTTCGATCCAGTTACCTTCAGCGTCTGCGTAAAGTTCGGCAGTCTCACCGTCTTCCTTAGCAACTTCTAATTTGTACTGAGCAGCTTCATTAATGTAAGCTTTAGAGATAGTTGCACCTGGGTGAGCAGCTTCCAAAGCAGTAGTGATTGCTTCAGGAACTTCTTCAACAGCTACTTCAGTAAAAGCATCTTGAGCTTCAGCAGCTTCTTCAGCCACTACTTCTTCAGTTGCCTCAACAGCAGCCTCTTCAGTTGCTTCAACAGCTTCAGTAGCCTCAACAGCCTCTTCAGTTGCTTCAACAGCCTCTTCAGCTACAGCTTCGGTAGCTTCGTCAGTTACAACCTCAGTTGCTTCTTCTGTAGCCTCAACAGCTGTTTCAGTAGCTTCGGTTGCTACAGCTTGTACTTCTTCTTGTGCGAATGCAGTCATTGTTCCTAAAGACAAAACTGCTACTAACATTACTTTTTTCATTTTCTGTGTTTTAATAAAGTTTATAATTATTTGTTTTGATAATCACAGTCATATACGGGAAAATAGTGCCAATGGACTATTCGGTCAAAAATAAAGTATAAATAACTGAAAATTAGATAATTATATATTTTTCAATGTTTTATAGGATTGTATATTGCTGGGTAATACATATAAAAAAGTGTGTAAAACCTACACACTTTTTTGTTTATTTCAATCTATAAAAAATCAACTCGGCTGATGGGAAGGTTTTAATAAGTCGTTTACGGTCTTTACCGGATTAAAAGTTACCAGCGGAACCTCTACGAAAATAGTATTCCAGAATGCCATACCACCGTTCCATAATCCCGGAAGCTCAAGGGCTTTTAACGCCCTGCCGTCTTTCGTCTTTTCTGTAATGAAACCTTGTCTATGATCCACATATTCAAGCAGGTTGAATTTCTCTCCCCTATAGTTCTTGACCCCACATACCAAATCAACTGGATTAAAATGGGTAGAATTCTTAAGTATCCGAACCTGTTCTATATCTTGCATATCAACTTGGGCCGATTCTACGATCTGCAAAGAGATATGACCATGGGTGTCGACTATCCAAAAAGGTCCCCCGCCGGGCTCGCTTTCATTCCTAACCATGCCACAGATCCTGATAGGTCGATTGATTTTGTCCTTCAAGACCTTGATCTGTTCTTCTTGATTGAAACTATAATAGGTGTCAAGAAACCTTGAATTCAATTCGCGCTCCAAAAAACCCTTGATTTCCGTCATCATTCCCTCCGAAACTTTTCCCTTTTCTAAAAGCGCTGCATATGCAAAAACTTTCTGTTGCAACCCTAGAAGAAGACCTCCCAATACTTTTTTACTGTTGGCCACTTCATTCACATCATTTTTGAATACGACATTATCTATATTCTTTATAAAGATAATGTCGACATCCTGTTCGTTCAGGTTTTCGATCAGGGCGCCATGGCCTCCCGGGCGAAAGAGCAGGGAACCATCTTGGTTCCTGAACGGTTTATTTTCCATATCGACCGCAATGGTATCAGTGGCCGGCTTTTGATAAGAATAAACCACATTGAACGAGGTGCCCGTCTCGTGCGAAACTCGCTCTTTTATTCCGGAAAACAAGGTATTGAACATTTCGCCGTGTTGTTCCGAAATGGTAAAGTGTAACTGCGCCGTGTCATCCGTTTTACTATATAACGCCGCCTCTTTTAAATGTTCTTCAAAGGGAGTCACCACATAATCGCCATAGTTGTGAAAAGGTAATAGGCCTTTTGGATAAAAGCCATAGTTCAGACCATTTTCTGACAAAAGTTCTTTTACGAACAAATAGACTTCCTCACCTTTCGAGGTGGCCTTACCCTCAATACGGTGCTGTACAATCTTATAAAATGGAAGTTCGGTAAGGCCATCGGAGAACTTTTTAATATCGCCATCATTCGTGCGTTGTAGATATTCTTCCAGGCTTTCCTTCTTAGAATCATAGGTATCCAAAAAATTGAACAGGGCCTTGAACATTCTGGAAGCTGCCCCCGAAGCAGGCACAAATTTCAACAGTGCTAACCGACTTCTATCACTTTCAAATTTTTCAATAAGGGTTTGCTCCTCATCGTCTGTAAATTTTGATATTCCCCCATCGACCACAGCCGCTTTTTCCAATCGTACGAAGGGTATTCCTTCTTTAAAAATCTCGATTTGGTCGAGCACTTTCTCTTTTGATATGCCTTTCTCCGATAATTGCCCTTGGTCTTTGCTTGTTATTTGACTCATTTCTCCAATAGTTTATCGATATGTACGATGGCCGTTGCCAAACGTCTTTTCTTATTTCCCTTTAAAATAACATATTTCCGATTGTACTTCTCCAAAGTATCCTTAAAATAATTGAACATTCGCTCTCGTTCAAGAGGTTTATCGCGTAAATCATCCAACTCCCAGGGAACGTCGATATAAGTCAGAAAATACAGATCATATTGATTTTCTAGTGCATATTTCTCCAGTATGGGATCGCAATGTCCAATGTAATAAGCCTCAGAATATACTTTTGTTTCCAAAAGGTCGGTATCGCAAACGAGAATATTCGTTGCTTTTTTGGCCAAATCGTTTTCCAATCGCATTTGCCCTTCGGCAATCGGCAACAAATCTTTAGGTTCGCAGGTCTTGCGCTCGTTGTTCCATTTGTCCTGAAGATATTCTCGGGCATATTCCGGCGCCCATACCGTATTATAATGTCGTGCCAGTTGTTCGGACAAGGTGGTTTTCCCCGTAGATTCAGGACCGAACAAAACGACTTTTACGATGTTTGTGGGCTGCTGTCTAAACTTTTTTTCCATGCGTGATAGCCATATATGGCGATGACGGTAAATATAAGGTACTGTAGACTTGAAAAGGTAAGACCTTTATGGAAATATAATGGCACCGTAATAATATTACCAATAATCCAATAAATCCAATTTTCTAATTTTCTTTTGGCCATTAGCCACATACCTACAAAGAAAATAGCGGTGGTCAGCGTGTCTGCATAGGCCGTCCAGCTTTTCCATTTATCAAGAATGTTATAGACTATATTCACAAATAACATAGTGGCCATAAAAATAATGGCTGAAATTTGATGTTCTTTTTTAGTTGTGACAGATATCGGTGTCACCTGATCTGAATTGACTTTTCTTGTCCAAACATACCAACCAAATATACTCATGATAAAATAATAGGCATTGATTAGCATATCGCCAAGAAGACCCCATTTCAATAATAAATAAACAAAAATGGAGGTGTTGACCATACCCGTCGGAAAGACCAGAATATTGTTCTGTTTTGAGAACCATACTGATAGTAGGCCGAAAATAACGGCCACGATTTCTAAAACGATATCAAAGGTTTCGTATTCGGAATATTGCCTGAACAAAAAATCAAAAATGGGGCTCATAGTCGCTACGGTCGGTTTTTACGATTTTCATATACAATAGCCCCTTATCCATTAATTCAAAGGCGGTCTTGATTTCTGAATTCAAAATTTTCATTACTGTATCGTACTCGCCATACACCTGGGTACTTAACGGATTCTCCAAAATGGTAAGGCCCGAAGCCCTGAGCTTTTTGATAAAGTTGATGATGTGATCTTCAAAGTTATCTTGCAAAGGTGAAAATGTAAGTTCTACGGAGATGTTCATATTTTTATGGTTGATGGTTGATGGTTGATGGTTGATGGTTGATGGCAAAAATACTCTAAACTTATAACCATCAACGGTCAACTAAGCGAAGTGCATACACACAGGTAAATCCTTCAAACTCCAAAAAATCAATGTCGTAGTGGGATATCCTTCCCTTGTATAGAATCTCACCTGTTGTTTTTCCGTCCGACAACGAAAAATCGGATATATCGATATGATGGAGAAAACTTAGTCCTTCCTGTGCATAAATCTTATAGAGGGATTCCTTACATCCCCAGACGATGGTCAACTTTCGGATCAGGGCGTCGGTGTTGGCGATCGTTTTATATTCTTCAATCGGGGTAAACTTATGTGCGATCCGCAAAATCTTGTCTCGCTGTTTTTCGATATCGATACCGACTTCTTTTTCGTCGCTTACAATAATTCCGGTGAAATGATTTGAATGCGTTATCGAAATATGTTTACCATCGTTCAAATGTGGTTTACCTGACTGATCGTAATACATATCGGCATCTTCGTAACCTGCTTCGGCCATCAAATGACGGATACTTAAAAAGCCTCTGCGATGGAGTTCCGATCTCATGCCTTGCATTCGCCTTTGACAATTTTCGGTCAGGCGAATTCCTTCCGCAAGTTGGGTTTCTGATTCCTCAATCTTCCAGACATATACTAAAATCGACGAATTGACTGTTATAGTCGTGTAAAGAGGCATGGTATTATTTAGGATATTTGTAACTTTGCAACCGCAAAAGGCAGATAACCTGCCATTAACGAAAGTAAAAATAAAAAAGGACTATGAGTACTAAAACCGCTACTTACGTACCGTATAAAGTGAAGGATATTTCCCTGGCCGATTGGGGAAGAAAGGAAATAAATTTGGCCGAAGCAGAAATGCCAGGACTAATGGCACTTCGTGAAGAATACAACAACGAGCAACCGTTGAAAGGAGCACGTATCGCCGGATGTCTTCATATGACTATTCAGACAGCAGTACTTATCGAGACTTTGGTAGCGTTAGGTGCCGATGTTACTTGGAGTTCTTGCAATATCTTTTCTACGCAAGACCATGCCGCAGCCGCAATTGCCGCAGCGGGTATCCCTGTTTACGCCTGGAAAGGAATGAACGAAGAAGAGTTCAACTGGTGTATCGAGCAGACTTTGTTTTTTGGTGAAGATCGTGAGCCATTGAATATGATCTTGGACGATGGTGGCGACCTTACCAATATGGTGCTCGACGATTATCCAGAATTGGCAGGTGCTATTAAAGGACTTTCCGAAGAAACCACTACGGGTGTTCACAGATTATACGAGCGCGTAAAGAACGGAACATTGCCCATGCCCGCGATAAACGTGAACGACTCGGTTACAAAATCAAAATTCGACAATAAATACGGATGTCGTGAGAGTGCTGTGGATGCGATCCGTCGTGCTACCGATACCATGTTGGCCGGAAAGAAAGTTGTCGTTGCCGGATACGGAGATGTGGGTAAAGGTACCGCCGCTTCGTTCAAAGGAGCCGGGGCAATCGTAACCGTTACCGAAATCGACCCGATCTGTGCCTTACAGGCCTGTATGGACGGATTCGAGGTCAAAAAAATGGAAACCGTGGTGGGTAATGCCGATATCGTAATTACTACCACCGGAAACAAAGACATTATACAAGAATCTACTTTTAGGGCGATGAAGGATAAGGTCATCGTTTGTAACATCGGGCATTTCGACAATGAGATCGATATGGCCTGGTTGAACAAGACTTACGGCAATACCAAAGATGAAATCAAGCCTCAGGTGGACAAGTATACCATTGACGGAAAAGATATCATCGTTTTGGCCGAAGGCCGATTGGTCAATCTGGGCTGTGCTACGGGTCACCCAAGTTTTGTGATGAGCAACTCGTTCACGAACCAGACCTTGGCACAGATCGAACTTTGGAAAAACAGTGACAACTACAAAAACGACGTATATATGTTACCCAAACATTTGGATGAAAAAGTGGCCAAACTCCACTTATCTCGTTTGGGTGCCGAGCTTACCGAATTGCGTAAAGAGCAAGCGGACTATATCGGCGTCACGGTCGAAGGGCCCTATAAACCTGAGTATTATAGGTATTAGATTTAAATTTTGAATAACTTAAAACCCTTGCAGTGATGTGAGGGTTTTTTATTGCACTTACTTTCTTGAGGATTTATTTTACCTGCAATAGGATGACCTGAAAAATAATCGCAACAACGATATGATATATTTTCAATCTCCAACAAACCTTAGTTCAACACAAGAGATTACATCCGAATTTTCTCGAAGTGTTGGGTGCAATTGCATGATATGTTCAAGAATCTCTTCTTTTAGAGCGTCGTCATTGGAAATTTCGATATGATTATCGGGTTCGGTCGTAACCCTATAATTGAATAAGAGGGTAACTTGTAGCCCTGCTTCCCTAATGATATTGAGGTGTTTATCTAAGTTGGTGGTGAATTCAGCATTTGAATCCAAAGCCACCGAACCGTTAAGCGAATAGTTGCGATGTACCAAGGTACTATAATCTATATCTTGTTTAGAAAGACTTTGAGTCGACCCGTCACAGAAAGCCGAAACCATTTCTTGACCCGCCTCGGCCAGTTGTTGTAGTATGGATAGAGCTGACTGCGAAACTTCATTTTCACCAGAGGGGCCTCCTGGCTCCCGTACTTCGATTTCTACAACTTTTTGTACAAAAACCGGGTCGGGTAGCAAATCAGAATCCTTTGCACAACCGAAAAGGATGACAATGAGAAACAGTGAGGTAAGTTTTCCCATAGCTTATATGTTAAAGGTCAGCATCGAATTCAATCGGGAAAGGACTTACAGAAGACCCTTCCACCATATACCTACGAAAAAGTAACGAATTTTGGACTAGGAAAGTATGTTTGATATCACAAAAAAACCCTTTCGCTATCGAAAGGGTTCTATATCTGTATTTAGCAACCCTTTTTAAGCCTCGAACGGCTCAATATGAACATATGACTTTCCACCCGCTTTCTTTTCGAATTTTACGAGTCCGTCAACACGTGCATGCAGGGTATGATCTTTACCCGCATAGACGTTTTCACCCGGATTGTGTCTCGTACCACGTTGTCTTACGATTATGTTACCGGCAGTTGCGGCCTGGCCCCCGAAAATCTTAACGCCCAAGCGTTTCGATTCTGATTCCCTTCCGTTTTTAGAACTACCTACACCTTTTTTGTGTGCCATGATATAAATTTTAGTCGGACCCTGAGCGAAGCCGAAGGGTCAATTTATTTTACTATTAAGCTTTACCGCCGTCTAATTCTTCTTGCCATTTCTGTAACTCGTCCCACTTGCCCTCTGCAGCTAATTTAGCCTGTGCCGGCCAAGTATCGGGTACGTGGCTTCCGCGAACGTCAGCGATGATTTCCGAAATTTTTGCTGGTTTGGCTTTTGCTAAGTCAGCAAATGTTGCAATTCCTGCATCGATTAGGGTAGAAGCGATCTTTGGTCCGATACCTTCGATTTTCTTCAGGTCATCAGCTTTGGATGCTGCCTTCTTCGGAGCAGCTTTGGGCTTCGGAGCAGTTTTTGGAGCCGCCTCTTTTTTAGGCTCTGCTTTTTTAGCTACAGGCTTAGCCTCGGCTTTTGCCTTCGGAGCTGTTTTAGGTTTTTCTTCCTTAGCGGGAGCTGCCTTTTTAGCGCCTTTGGCAATGATACTCTCCACTACTATTTCAGTCAATGATTGTCGGTGTCCGTTTTTCTTACGGTACCCTTTACGCCTTTTCTTTTTAAAGACTATTACCTTGTCACCTCTCAGGTGCTTCACGACTTTGGCCTCTACAGCCGCGCCGTCTATAGCTGGGGCGCCTACTGTGATGTTCGTGCCATCGGCCAAAAGAAGTACGTTGTCAAAAGTTACCTTTTTACCTTCTTCTGTCTGCAAACGGTGAACATACACTTTTTGGTCTTTCGCAACTTTAAATTGCTGCCCTGCCATCTCTACAATTGCATACATAGCGTGTATATTAATTTGATTTATCGCCTATCTTTTCAATAAGCGGATGCAAATATACTCCTTCTAAATAAATTTTTGGGAATTTCGAGAAATTTATTTTTTGCCTTTGTCAAGGCAAAATTTTAACGACCACAAAGGGAAAAGAAAGGCTCAAAACCCCAAGGTCTATTTAGAAGGAGTACTTACTGATTACTGTACAAGTGAATTCGAGCGTTTTTAGATTGATTTATTGCTGAGATTGTTGCTCTTTTTAAAAAGCTGCATGAAAGATAGGGTCAGTACCAGGGTCGTGGCAATTCCCATAATGAAAACCGTGGCGAATACTATACCTTCAAAACTTTGATAGTCTTTTGCCCATTGTGCGGAAAGTTCTTCAAGAAAACCGGGGTTAAGTTCTGTTGAGTACAAAGCAAAGAACAGTGTGAATACTAATGTTGCGACCCCGCCTGTAACAAGGCCCGCCGTAAAACCCTTTCCGTAATTGAAAGCCTCTTGATCTCTATGCTTGTAGAACTTAATGGCCTCATAAATGCCAAAGCCTGTAATAATCCCATTGAAGAGACTATAAAAAACATTGGTGTGCAGGTTAAACAATGACAGAATCAAGAAATACGCAACCAAACAGCCACTGGTAGCGATGCCAAAACGTATAGGTAGTGCAAATTCTTTGAACATATTGGACTTTTAAATTTTACTTCCCTTAAAAAAGAAACAGATTTCCCTTCCCTACAAAGTACATAAAATATATAAATACTACCATAAATTCTTGTTAAACCAAACGCGGTTGGCAGACCAATTTGTTAAAATTCCATATCCTTGTAACAAATGTTTTCTTACATTGACCCATATTACAATCTGAATTTCCTATTAAACACTAGCAAAATGAAAAAACAAATACTCATTGTGTCGATGTTGCTGATTTCGGCAACCTTGACCTGGGCCCAAGAAGTGCCCTATGAAGAATACGAGCTTGACAACGGGCTTCATGTCATTCTTCACAAAGATAACACTGCCCCTGTAGTCACAACATCTGTGATGTACCACGTAGGAGGTAAAGACCGTACCGAAGGGAGAACGGGATTTGCCCATTTTTTCGAACACCTACTTTTTGAAGGCACCAAAAATATCGGTCGTGGCAAATGGTTTGAAATCGTAGCCGCGAACGGCGGACAGAACAATGCCAATACCTCGCAAGACAGAACCTATTATTACGAAGTATTCCCATCCAATAATCTTGAATTGGGCCTTTGGATGGAATCGGAAAGAATGCTGCATCCCGTCATCGACCAAAAGGGAATCGATACTCAAAAAGAGGTTGTCAAAGAGGAAAAAAGATTGCGCTACGACAACTCTCCTTATGGACAACTATTGTTCAAGGTAGCTGAGAACCTTTTTAAAGCTCATCCCTATAAAGACCCTAATATCGGCTACATGAAAGATCTCGATGCAGGAACCTTGGAAGATGTCATTGCATACAACAAAAAATACTACGTGCCTAACAATGCGGTCTTGGTAGTAGCGGGCGATATCGATATCGATGCCACAAAAAAAATGGTGAAAGATTATTTCGGACCGATACCCAAAGGTGCCGATGTAGCGAGAAACTATCCAAAAGAAACCCCGATTACCGAAGAGATTCGGAGCAAGGCCTATGACCCGAATATTCAAATTCCGGCAGCGGTCATCTCGTATCGAACTCCTGGTTTCAAAGAAAGAGATGCCTATGTACTGAATATGATCTCTACCTATTTGAGCGACGGAAGAAGCTCGAAACTCTACAAAAAAATGGTCGATGAACAGAAACAGGCGTTGCAAGTGGGCGCTTTCAACGTTGATCAAGAAGACTACGGTATGTACCTTGTTTTCGCACTTCCGGTCGGAGAAACTGATTTAAATACACTTTTTACCGAGATGGAAGAAGAAATCGCCAAAGTTCGGGACGAAATGATTTCTGAAAATGACTATCAAAAATTACAGAACAAGTTCGAGAACCAGTATGTAAATTCAAATTCAAGTGTCGAGGGCATTGCCAATTCTTTAGCTAGAAACTATTTGCTTTACGAAGATACCGAACTGATCAACAAAGAAATAGAAATTTACCGTTCGGTGACTCGAGAAGAAATCAAGGAAGTCGCGAACAAATATCTAAAACCAAATCAGAGGGCCATCATCGAATATCTACCCGAAGAAGCTGCTGCAAACTAAAATGGAACACATCATGAAAAAATTATATATCTCACTATTGTTAGCCTTTACGGTCATAAACGTACAGGCACAGGTCGATAGAAGTCAAATGCCAAAACCGGGGCCGGCCCCCGAAATTAATCTGGAAGAACCTCAACGTTTTGAGCTAAAGAACGGACTAAAAGTCTTGGTCGTAGAAAATCATAAATTACCTCGGGTGTCCATGCAATTGCGTATCGACAATCCGCCAGTACTTGAGGGCGACAAGGCCGGAGTCTCAAGCTTGACCGCTAGTCTTATCGGAAAAGGCTCAAAGAATATTTCAAAGGACGATTTCGATGAGGAGGTCGATTTTTTGGGAGCAAGAATTAATTTCGGGTCCCAAAGCGCTTTTGCAAGTTCACTTTCAAAATACTTCCCGAGGATTATGGAACTCATGGCGGATGCGGCCATCAATCCGAACTTCACACAGGAAGAATTCGAAAAAGAAAAAGAGAAACTATTGACCGGGCTAAAGGCCCAAGAAAAAGACGTGGAGGCTATATCGGCACGTGTTCAGAGTGCTTTGGCCTATGGCAAAGACCATCCGTACGGAGAATTTATCACTGAAGAATCGGTAAATAAAGTGACCCTTGGTGACGTCAAAAAATTCTATGCCGACCATTTCGTTCCGGCAAATGCATATTTGGTGGTTGTCGGTGACGTAAATCTCGATGAAGTAAAAAAATTGGTCGAAGAACATTTTACACCTTGGACCAAGGCCGTACCTCCTTCATTCTCATTTTCAAAACCTTCCGATGTACAATTCACCCAAATAAATTTTGTGGACGTACCCAATGCCGTTCAGTCGGAAGTAGTTGTTCAGAACCTTGTCAACCTCACCATGAAGGATCCCGATTACCTTCATGCCCTTATGGCCAATCGTATTTTGGGTGGTGGTGCACAAGCAAGACTTTTTTTAAATCTTAGGGAAGACAAAGCCTATACCTATGGTGCCTATTCAAGTTTGGGCAACAATAAATACGTGCCGGCAAGATTTCAGGCGTATTCAAGTGTTCGCAATGCCGTTACCGATAGTTCCGTTGTGCAACTTTTAACGGAGGTGGACAATATCATCAAACAACCCGTTACAGAAAAGGAGCTTCAAAATGCCAAGGCCAAATATATTGGCAACTTTGTACTGGCCATTGAAGACCCAAGTACCATTGCCGACTATGCCCTTAACATCGAGACCCAAGGCTTGCCCAAAGACTTTTATAAAACCTATTTGGAACGCATCAATGCTATTACCATAGAAGATGTTCAAAAGGCGGCGCAGAAATATATGTCGGTCGATAATGCCCGTGTCGTGGTAACAGGAAAGGCAAGCGAAGTTCTCGAAAATCTTGAAAAGGTTACCTACAACGGCAAGTCGATTCCGATTAAATATTATAATAAATATGCTGCGGCCACCGAAAAGCCCGATGCGGGGGCAACAGTACCTGAAGGGGTAACTGCGAGTGATGTATTGAACAAATATATTGAAGCCATTGGCGGTACCGAAAAGCTGGCTTCCATTGAATCTTTTGCTATGATCGCTGAAGCCGAAATGCAGGGCATGAAGCTGAACCTTGAAATGAAAAAAACGGCCAAAGACCAGTTTATGCAAGATGTAACAGTAGCAGGAAATTCGATGAGCAAACAAGTTCTGAACGGCGATTCGGGCTATATGGTTATGCAAGGTCAGCGAAAAGACATGGAAGGTGATGAACTGCAAAAAATAAAAGAAGAGGCCGCGCTGTTTCCTGAAATGAGCTATCTAGAAAAGAATATGGCCCTAGAAGGGGTCGAGACCATAGATGGTAAAAAGGCCTATCGATTAAAGATTTCCGATGAAAAATCGGCTTTCTTTGATATAGAATCCGGACTAAAGATCCAAGAAGTGCAAAATCTTGACATGGGTGGTCAAAAAATGACGAGCACAACTAATTTCGGAGACTACAGAGAAGTGGGTGGCGTACTGTTTCCGCATTCCATCGCACAGACCGTAGGTCCTCAAAATTTTGAATTTATCGTGAGTGAAGTCAAAATAAACGAGGGAGTCACCGAAGCGGATTTTGAATAGACTAGATAAAACCAATTAATTAAAAACCCGCCTAGAGCGGGTTTTTATTTTATATCTCTTTTTTTATCCGATTTTTCGGATGGTAGCCTCACCGATAACGATCCCACGATCTACATCGGGATCGCCCTCATACGTGATATGTGTTTCGCCATAACAGGTTACCTTCAACCTATCCGAAACATTAACGCGAAAATCGCTCTGACCATAGGCCGTTATCTTGGTTGAGGTATTGTTGACAGACATAGAATTTACTTTGCTTTCACCATACGCGATATAACGCTGGTTATCGATATTTCCGTTTTCGATTTCAAGATAACTCTCGCCATAAATAGTAGTTTTGATTTTCTCTAGATCAACATCGGAAAGATAAACCTGTGATTCTCCATAAATGCGAAGCGTAAAATCTTTTTGTGCTATTTTACTTTTCAGGTTGATACGTTCTTCACCTCGAACCGAAAGCGTATTCAACTTCTTGTAGGTTACCGTGGCCTTGACCATCGTGCCCTCATAAATTGATTTCGTCATGTTGTAGTTCTCACCTTTCACTTTCTCATTTTTGGTCACCGTCTTCGCCCCATCCAAGTAAATTCGTAAGGTACTGCCTTCCATTTTTACATTGATTTTACTATCCGACACACTTGATTGGTCAATACGTACCGATTCTTCGTCGCCTTCTACCAAGTTGACCGCTATATGCGGGCTAATAATAATCTTATCAAAATGGTCTACTTGATAGGTTTTCTCTTGGGCCACAAGAGTGTTTAAACCAAAAATCGTGAATAACACTAAGGGAAGTACTAACTTTTTCATATTGTTCTATTTAATAATTCTTACTGTTCTTCACTAAAGACTACTACCGAATAAAATTGTTACAGTTCTTTATAAAGATAAAAATGTTTGTTTTAAAGTGTATTTTAAATTCGACTATGACGGCCCGGCAAATGAATCAAGTGATACATTACTAATTATTAAATTTCCGATAAGACTTCGCACGGTTAGCCATCCAGACCTTATCAATTTTAACTATGGGTTCACAGGTTCATTTTCTATCTTTGGAAGATAGAATTATATTCATAAGTTACCTATAAGCGCTGTAAAAAATGATACTAAAAAAAACGATTCCCTTCCTTGCACTGATTTTGGTTTTTATGTTTTCCTGTAAAGAGGAAAAAAAAGAAGAAACTAAATCGGATACCTCCCAAATGAACGAAGTCATTGCCATTCACGACGAGGTCATGCCTAAAATGAGTACCATCGGAAAATTGGTCGCTGAGCTAAAACCAAAAATAGATTCCACAGAAACCGGAATGCAATATGAAGCGGCCATGAAAGACCTTCAAGAAGCCCATAAAGGAATGATGGAATGGATGCAAGATTTTGTTGATACATTCGATTCTGATGAAATTCAAAATGGAAAAACACTTTCGGAAGAGAAACAAAAATTGCTCGATGCAGAAGAAACGAAAATCAAGGAGGTTCGCGACGCCATTAATTCGAGTATTGAAAAGGCAGGGACCTTACTCAAAGAAGAGTAAATCAAAACAGATGGTTTAGCCCATTTTTTGAATATACAGATAGTTGAAATCTTTTGCTTCTAAAATTACGCGGTGATGATTCGTTACAATTTTATTTTTCCTTCCCTGACTAAATCAACCAATCCATAAACAGTTTCGCCATGCCCATGTTTTGTCTCAAAGACTTGAAAACCTTTTGTTTTTAGAAAATTTTGTTCTTTTTCGGACAAGCCGCCCACCCTGTCATCCGTAGTAGCATAAACATATATGGATCCTTTTAAATCGACATTTCTTAATAATTTAGAATACGGAATTTCGCCAATAGCGGCTTTTAGGCGTTGTTTCCCAACATAATATTTCATGTCATCTTCTCCATATTCACTAAAATTTTTACCTTCTTCCGAAACGAAGCTCACGCCATCTTTATAGATACCATTATATCCCTTTTTATGTGCTTCGACTGCATTTTTAGGATCATCTATTCTACCTGATATAATTACATACTTATCGGCCAAGGAGGGGCGTGTTGATAAATAATGCGGAATAATAAAAGCTCCGTAAGAATGACCCATAACATAGACTGTCTTACCCCTGTCTTTAAAGTATTTTATTGAACGGTAAAGCATTTCCGAAGTATTATCAACTTCTTTACGAGCCATTTCCATGGTGAATTCGCCATCATAGTGAAACATATCGGGGTTCAAGGTATTCGCTTGATGTAAATGAATTTGATAATAATCGTGAAAATTGGGTAGATATCTCCATTGCGATTTTCCATCCTTTTTAAAACTAAGTTCATCTTTGGGCCCTCCTTGTAAAAATACAGCAACGATAGTCTTCGTCGAATCACCATCGGAAACCCATAAATCTAAAGTGTCTTTTGGCAAAGTAGTTTCAGTATAGGATAATTTTATATTCGATTTTGAAGAAGCAGTTTGTGTCTTGCAAGAGTTTAATCCGAACATAACTATCGCCAAACCTAGAATTGCTTTTTTCATTCTTAATACTTTTTATTGCATTATATATCTTTACATAAAGATACTTCACAATGATACAATAATTATCTTTATGTAAAGATATATTTTGTACTTTTCTCCGAAATCCCTTCAATTAAACATGAACAAACCAGAAAGTGATATTATCGACATACTTATAAGTGAATGGAAACAGGAACGCCCCGAATTAGATACTTCTGCGATGTCGGTAGTAGGACGAATTTTAAACCTTGGGAAAACTTTGGAAAAAAGGGCCGGAAACACCTTGAAGAATAGCGGCATCCACTATACCGATCTTGACGTACTTGCCACTTTAAGACGTTCAGGAAAGCCTTTTGAGCTAACCCCGAAAGAATTAATGCGTTCTGTCTTGATTACCTCAGGTGCCATGACCGCACTTTTGGAAAGACTTACGAAGCTGGATTTTATTTACCGTGCACCTGACAAAAAAGATGGTCGAATCAAACGGGCCGGGTTGACCAACAAAGGTAAAAAAGTAATCGATAAAGCCATAGAAACCCGATTTCAAGAGGCAAAAAATTCAGTGAGTTGTCTCGATGAATCTGAACAACGAAAACTATCAATCCTCTTGAAGAAAGTAATTTTATCATTGAACCAGAACTCTTGAAAAGTGAAAAATTTCTCAAGGACTTAATTAAACTCTGTCCACCAATCGACGTCGAATGTCTGTTCCTTTCCCAAAATAATCGGGTCCCCTATTCTGGGTGCTATCATCGGTATTTGTAGTGCCTTTGCTTTTTTTGAAAGTCTTTCGACAGGCTCGGTCCATGGGTGCATAGCGAGTTTAAAGGCTCCCCAGTGAATGGGCATAATCGTTTCGGCGCGAACATCGATTCCGGCTTGGGCGGTCTCTTCGGGCATCATATGTATTTCTTTCCAAAGTTCGTTGTATTGGCCACATTCCATCATCGCAAAATCGAAGGGTCCATACTTTTGCCCGATTTCCTTGAAATGAGGACCATAACCACTATCACCACTGAAGAAGATATTCTCATTTTGGGATTGGATGACCCAAGAACTCCATAGCGTTTTTCCCCTATCGGCCAAACCTCTACCTGAAAAATGTTGTGCCGGGGCACATTTCAGGTTTAATCCTCCAAAATCGATTTCCTGCCACCAATCGAGTTCTACGATACTATTGCTTTCAACGCCCCATTCCTGCAAATGAGATCCAACGCCCAAGGGAACATAGAACATACCGACTTTATCCTTGAGTAGTTGTATCGACCCATAATCAAGATGATCATAGTGATCATGGGATAAAATCACCGCATCTATTTTGGGAAGTCTTTCAACTTCGATCGGTAAATTGGCACTGAATCTTTTTGAGCCTAAAAAGGATGCTGGTGCCGGCACGGCCCCGAACATGGGATCGATCAAAATTTGCTTGCCATCGATTTGTAAAAGAAAGGCGGAATGACCGAACCATATAAGTCTGGCATTACCTTTATACTGAACGATCTCAAGCGAATCAATGGATTGGACGGTTACATTCTTTTCTGGGGTTGTATTTGGTTGGGGACCGAAATAGCCCTTTAGGCTTTTCATCATATCATTGAACCCCATGTTCATTTTCACACCCCCAGGATTGATGAACGCCCCATCACGATAGTTCTCCGACCTTTTAAAAGCTTCTCGTTGCAATTTTGAAGGTGAAGCCCCGAATTCAGGATTAAGATTGAGGAACAAAAAAATGACTATAGCCAAGAGTAGTATGAATCCGCCGATGAACATTCCCATTTTCTTTAAACCTTTTTTCATTGTCGCGGCGCGATGAATTGATTTATTTCTTCCATCGTAGGGTTTCCATCATCTTACGAATGTCATTTTGCAGATATTCCGCCGCGGGATAAATAGAATCATAGTTCGGTTTGGCATAAAAATAAAGCGACCCGGTAACGAAATGTTGAGTACTATCGGTCACATAGAATTGCGCCTGTGAGGCCGCATCTCCGGTAACTTCATAAAACATACCATATACTTTGTTCTCATCGTTTATAAAAGGTTGTTCCATAATTCCATCAGCTTTTACCGAATGTTCATACGAGAATTTCTGGGCGTCGGAAAGTAGTTTTTCAAGATTGTTCTCTACCCTTTTGTAATTGATGAAAACCGACCCTTTCATAGATGGATAATCAAGCTCTATAGAATTGCTGGTCTGGCTTTTCAATCTCGCCATTTCGTTATACTGAAATTGAAACCGGTCGGTTTCAAGTTTTCCCATTTTGGCCTCGGGGAACTCCAATCGCAACATGGCCTTGGGTTTCGGAACCACATCTTCTTTACATCCGTAAAAAAGGCTGATTACCAAGAATACCATAAGATTTCTTTTATTGCGCATGTGGAAGTGTTACTTTGATTTGTCTCAGTCTCTTTTTGTCAAGGCTCTCTATCAAAAACTGATAGTCATTGAAAACCACTTTTTCGCCTTTCTTCGGAAAGCTTCCCGCAATTTCTAAAACGAAACCTGCTATGGTTTCAGATTCTCCTTTTTGCTCTTCGAATGCATCTTCGTTCTCCAACTTAACGACGCGATAAAAATCTTTCAACGCCGTTTTTCCCTCAAAAACATAATTGAAATCGTCCAACTTGGAAAACACAAGGTCTTCATCGTCGAACTCATCGCTGATATCACCCACGATTTCCTCGATGATATCGTTGAGGGTAACCAAACCTGAAGTGCCGCCATATTCGTCGACGACTATGGCCAAATGATTCTTCTTATCCTGAAATTCTAACAAAAGATCATCCAATTTTTTGTTTTCCGGAACAAAATAGGGCTCCCGTATGAGCGACATCCAATTAAAGGTCTTTCTATCGATATAGGGCAAAAGATCTTTGACATAAAGCACGCCTTTGACATTATCCATATTCTCCGAAAATACGGGAATTCTAGAATATCCGTTTTTTTTGATTTCCTGTAAAACTTCCGGAAACTTCATTTCTTCATCTAAAGCGAACATATCGATCCGCGGGCGCATGACCTGTTTGGTATCCGTATTACCGAAACTTACGATTCCTTCTAAAATTTTCTGTTCTTGCTTGGTGGTGTCGCCATCCGAAGTAAGTTCCAAGGCCTGTGAAAGATGATCAACACTTAAGTTCGATTTTTCCTTGCCCAATTTATTGAACATGAATATGGTACCTGAGCGCATAGGCAGACTTAACGGGGAGAACAAAAAGTCGAGTACTTTCATCGGATAGGCCATAAAATTGGCGAAGCTGATCCGGTTTCTGTTCGCATAGACTTTAGGAAGTATCTCACCGAACATCAAAATCAAGAAAGTAGCCACTACAACTTCTACAAGAAACCGTACGGATACAAAACCGAACAAGGTGTAATTTATTCCCGAAAACAAGGTTTCACCAATAACGCTGAACAAGAGAACAATACCAATATTTATGGCATTGTTGGCAATAAGAATGGTGGCCAATAACTTTTTTGGTCGGTCTAAAAGCTTTACGATAATATCACCTCGTGATGTCTTTTTCTCCTCGATTTCATTGATATCGGTGGGCGACAATCCGAAAAAGGCCACTTCGGCCCCAGATATCAAAGCAGAACACATCAGCAAAATAAGAAGAATGCACACTTTTAACGCGAACGTACCGTCCAAAGCTATAAAGTTGAAAAAGAAACTAAGGGGGTCAGGGTCCAATAGTCAGTGATTTCGTTTATTTAAAATGGCAGGTCATCATCTTGTTCCGCCGAAGGTGCGGTCGATGTCGCTTGTGTTGCTTTAGCCGTATTTTGTACTGCCGGTGTATTTTGTTGGTTCGATTGATCTCTTTGTGAATTCGCCAAGCTCTCTTTTTTGGTCGTTAAAAAAGTGAAATCTTGTACGTGCACTTCGGTAGTATAACGGGTATTACCATCTTCACCTTGCCATTGTCGGTTCTTCAAACGGCCTTCGACATAGATTTTATCACCCTTGCTAAGATATTTTTCGCAAATTTCGGCAGCTTTATTGCGCACGACGATATTGTGCCAATCGGTATTGGTCACTTTTTCGCCAGTCTGTTTGTTGGTGTACGTTTCGTTGGTCGCGATAGGAAAACGCCCAATACATCCGCCACCCTCGAAATAGTGCATTTTCACCTCATCTCCTAAATGCCCGATAAGCATTACTTTGTTCACTGTACCGCTCATATTCCATTACTTATTTCAATGTACGAAAATACGAATTTTTAAACGTTTTTAAGAAATCGGCGACTAAAACCGGAACGGGATATTTATCCAATTTCGAAAAGGGAATTCCCTCTTTCAATTCATCATCGGTTTCAACGATCCAGAATTTGGTATGCAGATGTTGATGTGATAATTTGTGAACAATGGTCGCATCGTTGTATTCATGGATTTTTGTCAAACCTTTTAACTGAATGGCGTCATCAATTTTCTTTGTAACCACGTCAACATCTATTTCCGAGTTCGACTCGAGTAATGGAAATTCCCATAGGTTTTGCCAGATTCCTTTTCCCTTTCTTTGATTCAAAATGGTGCTACCATTAGGGTCTATAGGCACTACATAATTAAAATAACGATTCTTGACCTTACCGTTTTTTATTTTTATCGGCAACTCATCAACACGGTTTTTTTGAAGGGCAACACAACTTTCATTCAGGGCGCAAATAGTACAATCAGGATTTTTAGGGCGACATTGAATGGCACCGAATTCCATGATTCCTTGATTATAGTCCCGAATGGATTTATGGTCCATCACCTCACGCGCCAAGTTCTTGAAGTATTTGGTTCCTTCACTTCCGTTTATGGCCAAGTCAATTCCAAAATAACGGGCCAAGACACGATAGACGTTTCCGTCGACCACGGGTTGCGGTTCATCAAAGCAAATAGAGGCAATGGCACTTGCCGTATAATCGCCAACACCCTTAAGCTTCAACAATTCAGAGTAGGTATCCGGGAAAGAACCTTCGTAGTTGTCTACCACCATTTTTGCCGTGGCATGTAAATTTCGAGCCCGTGAATAATACCCCAAACCTTGCCATAACTTGAGCACTTTTTCTTCGGAAGCGTTCGCCAAATCTTCGACGGTAAGAAAATTCTCTATAAATTTTAAATAGTAAGGTGTACCCTGAGCGACCCTAGTCTGTTGTAGTATTATCTCGGAAAGCCAAATCTTATAGGGATCCCTGGTCTCGCGCCAAGGCAGGTCACGTTTGTTTTTTTTATACCACAGTAAGATTTTATGGGAAAAGGACATTGAAAAATATACTAGACCGCAAAAGTAGTAGTTTATGATATGAATTCATCTAAGAACAAACTTAAAACCACTACTTTCTGATTACCAATATTTTGAGAACCCTGGCTTCGCTTCAAAATCAGTAAATATCTCGATATGCCCATAGTTTGAAACCTAGCCAGAACCCCAAACTATTGAAAATCAGTTTGCACTGATCTTAAATATGTTCTTAAAATTAGTCCTTTACAGGAAAAGAATGAATTAAATTTATATATTTGCAACCCTAAAAAACATACAGAAAATCTAATATTCAAGATGACAAAAGCGGAAATTGTATCTAAAATCTCAGATAAGCTGGGAATTGAAAAAGGAGATGTACAAGCAACAGTTGAATCCTTTATGGAAGAGGTAAAGACCTCCCTTGAAAGTGGTGACAACGTTTACTTGAGAGGTTTTGGAAGTTTCATCATAAAGACCAGGGCTGAAAAGACCGGTAGAAACATTTCAAAGAACACGACCATTAAGATTCCTGCACATAATATTCCGGCCTTTAAACCGGCAAAGGTTTTTGTAGAAGGTGTTAAAAGCAACGTACAAGTCAAATAAAATAGTAATCTTTAAAGCAGAACTTTATGCCGAGTGGTAAGAAAAGAAAAAGACATAAGGTAGCGACCCACAAGCGCAAGAAGCGCAGGAGAGCTAACCGCCATAAGAAAAAATCATAATAGAGGCGCAATGTTTTGCGCCTCTCCCTTGTTTTTTCACTCTGGTACGTTCATTGACATAGAAATTCCGTTGAGAATTTCGATAGGTTTAATTACCTGTTTCAATCATTGTTTAATCTATTCCGCAATGGCGGGATAAAAATATATTCAGGTGAATAGAGAATTAATCGTACGATCTAGTTCAGATGCCGTTGATTTTGCCCTGTTAAAGGATGGAAAACTCACCGAATTACACAAAGAAGAAGACAACAACGACTTTTCGGTCGGTGACATATTTTTAGCCAAGGTACGCAAGCCCGTTTCAGGACTCAATGCAGCCTTTGTAAACGTCGGTTATGAGAAAGATGCTTTCTTGCACTATCATGACCTAGGGCCACAGCTCTCTTCGATGTTGAAATTCATAAAACAAGTGAGTACGGGAAAGTTGAGAGACTATTCCCTTAAAAATTTTCCCTTCGATAAAGATATTGACAAGCATGGCGTTATTACAGATGTCATCAAGGCCAACCAATCATTGTTGGTGCAAATTGTCAAAGAACCCATTTCCACCAAAGGACCAAGAATAAGCTCAGAACTGTCACTGGCAGGACGCTACTTGGTCATGGTACCCTTCTCAGACCGCGTTTCGGTATCCCAGAAAATAGGGAGCAACGCAGAGAAAGATAGGCTCAAGAGGCTCGTGAAGAGCATTAAGCCCGCAGGATTCGGGGTCATCATCAGAACAGTTGCAGAAGGCAAAAAAGTTGCGGAACTTGATAAAGATCTAGAAAACTTGCTGGACAAGTGGACGGCAATGTGTAAGAAATTGTACAAAGCTCAAACACCCTCGAAAGTACTGGTTGAGCTCAATAGGGCCTCAAGTATCTTACGGGATGTTTTCAACGATTCCTTTACGGGAATCCATGTTGACGACGAGACGCTTTGTAATCAGGTTCAAGACTATGTGCTAGAAATCGCACCAGGTAAAGAATCGATTGTCAAACTGTATAATTCAGGAGTGCCCATTTTCGAAAAATTCGGAATCGACCGTCAGATAAAAACCTCTTTTGGAAGAACCGCATCGATGAGCAAAGGTGCATACCTTATTATCGAACACACCGAAGCCCTGCACGTCATAGACGTTAACAGTGGTAACCGCTCAAACAAAGCGAAAAACCAAGAAGACACCGCACTAGAGGTAAATCTTTTGGCCGCTTCGGAAATTGCACGGCAATTGCGCCTGCGAGATATGGGAGGCATCATCGTGGTCGATTTTATCGACATGGTTAAAGCGCAACATAGAAAAAAGCTTTTCGAGCATCTTCGTGATGAAATGAAGGATGATCGGGCAAAACACAAAATTTTGCCACCAAGTAAATTCGGACTTATACAGATTACCAGGCAACGGGTACGGCCCGAAATGAACATTAAAACAACCGAGATAAACCCCAATGCCGTTAATGGCCAAGAGGTTGAAGCTCCCATTTCGTTGATTCCAAGAATCAACACCGATTTAGAGAGGCTTTTGAAAGGTCCCGCAAAGGATAACAGAATAACACTAAATGCACATCCCTTTATCGCGGCCTATTTGACCAAAGGTTTCCCATCGATACGCACCAAGTGGTTCTTGGAGCATAAACGATGGATCAAAGTACAACCAAGGGATGCCTATACGTATCTCGAATACCGTTTTAAGAATAAAGACGGTAAAACCATCTATTAATTCAGAATTATGAATTAAAAATTATTGAGCGACCTTCGGTAACGGGGGTCGCTTTTTTTGTTAATAAGAATTTTTATCATTACCGCCCTTAAGCTACGCTCAGGATAAATTTCGGCGGGAATCTCTCGAATGAAACAAACCAATACATCACAAGAACTCTAATCTTTTTTGTATTTTGGAAAAGACTAAAAACGCCAACCATGAAAGAATACAAAGTAGAATCGTTTCTCCTCTATTCGAAACTTACCTTAGACACCAATCACATATTGAAAGACTCTACTGAAAAGATCCAGGAGCTTTTGGACCAATACAGCAAAGATGGCTGGACATTGGCCTCGACCGACGCATCGAAGTTCGGGTATGCCATGTACTATTATCTTTATTTTGAAAGGTCGATCTAGTTGGGTGATTCACAAGCCATCAGCCAAAATGTTTCTTTATGAACTGCAAAAACTGCCAGACCGACCTTTTAGAAAACTTCAAATTCTGCAATGCCTGTGGCGCGAAAGTTGTTACACAAAGAATAACCGCTAAGAATTTGCTCTCAGATATATTTCAAAATGCCCTCGGATGGGATAATAAATATTTTAGCACCATTAGAAGTATGATTCTAAAACCTGGTATTCTGCTAAGGGAGTATTTAGACGGTACAAGAAAAAAATATGTTAACCCCTTCACCTTTTTGGTCATCGGCATGACCCTCGCCATATTTACCTTTAACTTCTTTGATGAGCGGTACATTGAGAGCAATACGAATTTTCAAAGTAAGCAAATTGAATGGCAGTCACAATGGATGAACGAAACTTTAGGCATACCCCTACTATCTGAGGAGGTTAAAAAAGAACAGCTTGAAAGTGCCGAGAAGTCGACAAGGTTCACGTTAAAATATTTCAACATACTTGTAGTACTGACCTTACCCTTATATTCTTTACTGACCTTTTTAGTATACCGAAAACCATATAATTATGGAGAACATATTGTCATCAACAGCTATATTCAGGGGGTCAGTTTCATATCGATTTCCATCCTTTTTTTAATCAGCCTTGTAACCCATCCTTTAGTATATATATCAAACTCTTTACTACTACTTATTTTCTATACCTATGTTTATGGAAAACTTTATAGACTGTCGATAGGGCAATCACTTCTAAAAGTTTTTATATTCCTAGCTTTACTAGTGGGGATGACAATTGCAATATTTGCAATATTTGTAGGTGTGCTTATTTTAATTAAACTTATTAAATAGCAACTCGTACAGATAGTTGGGTTTAATGCCAAGGTTTATCTGCTGCCTCCTATACTTTGCATACAAACCTGAAAAGTTATCTGGGCTACCTTAATCATATCACCTAGTTGGCACGAAAAACAATGCGAAAAAACCATCAGTCTAACTCAACCAAAGAAGTCACCCAAAAATTGGAACACTACTGCGCCTACCAAGAACGTTGCCATAAAGAAGTCGTAAACAAGTTATGGGAACTAGGGGCAAGAGGTGATGAAATCGACCAAATCGTTGTACACCTCATCAATAACAACTACCTCAACGAAGAGCGCTTTGCCCAGACTTTTGCCCATGGTAAGTTCAGTATCAAAAAATGGGGTCGTAACCGTATTATTTCCGAACTTAAAAAAAGAAATATCTCGAAGTATACGATCAACTCGGCCTTAAAAGAAATCGAAGACGAAGCATATTTTAAGACTTTCCATGCTTTAGCTGAAAAAAAATGGGAATCACTTACTGAGAAAAATCTTCAAAAAAAGAAAAGGAAATTAGCCGATTATCTCTTCTATCGTGGTTGGGAAAGTGAATTAGTTTATGGTAAAATCAACGATTTAACCAAATGACCTTAGGTTTTAGTCCACAGCTTAAACAGCTTCAAGATACTTATGCGTGGTATGGATTGCCCTTTCATTTTTTCTGTCAATCCACTTTTGGCCTTTTAACTTCCGCATTAATCCATCGTAGTTACGCATGACGAGAAGGTTATAAAAGGCGGTTCCCAAGTTTTTGGGTTTTTGCGCAATAGCTCGTAGGCTCATCGAAAAACCCGGGGTCAGATACTTCATATAGTGCCAATACCCTTCCGGCATATATAATGCTTCACCATGTTTCAATTGAGCCTTATAGCCATTGGCCATTTTCAATGCAGGCCACCTTTCGTAATCAGGATTTGAAAAATCGATACTTTCATGGGTTATAAGAGAATGGGGCACTTTGTACAAATATTTGGTTTCCGTTTGTGGAAACAAGATGCACTGTTTAACTCCCTCGAAATGAAAATGGAAAATATTCGCCAAATCGATATCGTAATGCATAAAGGTATGCGATTCTCTTCCTCCGAAAAACAACATCGGTAATTTTTTCATAAGGCGCAACCCAAAATCCGGAAACTCAAAGTCATCTTGAAGCTCAGGTACTTCCTTTAAAATATTCCAAAGAAAAATACGGTATTTAGTAGGTTCAGATTTGAGTAAATCAATGTATTCGGACATTTTCATTTGGGCGTGCGGCTCATTGAAACCATCTTTATGGTGCACGGGCCTGTCATCGTAGAGGGGCACTATTTTATCCCCGGCCACCCTTTTCATATAATCAAGATTCCACCGATTAAAAGCAGGCCAATTTTCAATGGAACGCTCTAGGATTACAGGTTTCTGAAGCCTAAAATAGTACTCCATGAAATCGTTTTTCGAAATCGTAGGCACACGTGGGATATCTTGCAGTCTCAAAAGTATTGGGGTTGTTTATCGACTTCAAATTTAAATAACCTTAAGAAAACAAAATCTTAAAATTACGATAATGTAATCTCATTCCTTAACCTTGGCGGCCGCTTTCGCCGCTTCATTTCGCTCGATACTATGACCGGGTCTCGACCATTTTGGTTTTTCGCCCAATGGTCGTAGACCGGAATCTTCGGCTTCGACGGTTTTGGGTTGTGAAATTTTGATGAAGGGTTTCTGTGGATTTAATCCCAACAACCTGAACATCTCCATATCTTCATTGACATCGGGGTTCGGAGTGGTCAACAATTTATCACCGGCAAAGATGGAATTTGCCCCGGCAAAGAAACACATGGCCTGCCCTTCGCGGCTCATCTCGGTACGCCCTGCCGAAAGACGGACTTGGGTTTCGGGCAACACAATTCTCGTTGTTGCGACCATACGGATCATTTCCCAAATAGATAAGGGTTCAATATCCTCCATAGGGGTGCCCTCCACCGCTACAAGGGCATTAATAGGAACGGATTCAGGTTGCGGATTTAAAGAGGCCAAAGCGACCAACATACCGGCACGGTCTTGCAATTTCTCACCCATTCCGATAATACCCCCACTACAGACCGTTACATTACTCTTTCGAACATTATCGATAGTCTCGAGCCGGTCTTCGAAAGCTCGAGTAGAAATAACATCCTTATAATAATCTTCAGAAGTATCAAGATTATGGTTATAGGCGTAGAGTCCTGCCTCGGCCAAACGCTTGGCCTGGTTCTCGGTCAACATGCCCAAGGTGCAACAGACTTCCATATCCAATTTATTGATGGTACGTACCATTTCAAGCACTTGGTCAAATTCAGGGCCATCCTTTACGTTCCGCCATGCGGCACCCATACATACCCTGGAACTTCCCGAAGCTTTGGCACGAAGCGCCTGTGCCTTTACCTGAGAAACGGACATCAAATCATTGGTCTCGATATCGGTATGATACCTTGCCGCTTGAGGGCAATATCCACAATCTTCGGGACAGCCTCCTGTTTTTATTGATAGTAACGTTGAAACTTGAACCGTATTCGGATCGTGATGTCGCCTATGTATGGTGGCGGCCGCGTAGAGCAACTCCATCAAAGGCTTTTTATAGATATCAAGAATTTCTTGTTTGGTCCAGTTGTGTTTTACTTCGCTCATTGTTAGCTATTAATCGATTCAAAAATAGCTTTTCTAAACCTGAAATTCCAAAATCCAAGTACCAAATTCCAAGTGGAACGTTGATTAATTCTATTTGGAAGGTACATTATTCAATAAAATACTGACCGCGTTACCACCGAAGCCAACAGCATTTACCATTACTTTATTAATCCTCGAAGGTTTAGTCTCGTAATTCACGAAAGGGACTTCTATGAATTCTTGATGCCGCAACATCAAAATCGCAATTTCGATGCTCAACATTCCCGATGCCCCGAACGTGTGCCCGATTTTCCATTTGTTTGTGGTGAGGGCAGGTATTCTTTTTTCAAAGACTTTTTCTATGGCTTTGTATTCCGACAGATCTCCCTTTATAGTACCCGGGGCATGCATTACGACAACATCCACCTCTTCAGGTTTGGTATCGCCTAAAGCCATTTTCATTGACCGCTGAAAACATTTGGCATCGGTAGATATCGATATATTATGTTCCAATATTTCCGTGGCATACCCTACTCCTTCAATTATTGCCAAAGAACTTACCGAAGCTCCTTTTTCAAGACATGCGACCGAAGCTCCTTCGCCCAAGACCATTGTGTTTTGATTCTTGTTGAGATCAAGGGCACGACATGGATAATCCGTAGAAACCTCGGATACCGTTCTCGACTGCGCTCGAACTGACAGTCCGCTAGTTGAATTAGCATAAATTTTCAATGCTTTCATTTGGGCGATCGTAAATGGTGTCAAAGAGGCTTCGCTGCCACCCACCAAGAATTTGTTGGCCATTCCACTTTTAATCCATGCCATGCCGTTCAAAAGTGAATGCAAAGCTGTTGAGCATGTAATGGAATGTGATATTTCTGGACCCAAAGTTTGAAGGTCATGGGCCACCCAAGAAGATATATTTCCCATAGTCGTGGTTGGTGACGACAATGTGAATGCTCTTTTCTTCAGGATAAACTCTTCGTGGTATTTTTCGAAAAGCGAAGTCGCACCTCTTGATGAACCGATATTGATTCCGAAATTCTTGTCATTTTGCCATCCAGCATTTTCAATTGCCTTACGAGATGCATAGATAGCATACAACACGCTATCGTCTAGATTCTTGTACTTGGAATCTGACGACCTTAACAATTCTATTTCTTGTTTCGAAGATTCGGATAATGGTGCAATCCATTCCAACCCATGGTCGAAATCTCTTTTTTGAAAAAGGTGATTTGGTTTTTGGTATGAACTCCAAGTACCTTCTAAGGTAGCACCCAATGGAGATACTGAGGAAATTGCGGTTATTGAGATGGGTTCTATCAAGCTTAATTTAATATTAGATGGTTTCTAAGGCACTTTTAATGGTATCGTAAATCTTTTGTAGCTGCTCATCTGAAATGATATAAGGTGCCTGAATATAAATCGTATTCCCTAAGGGACGAAGAAAAACCCCATGGTCCATAAAATGTTTGAAGAGTTTGTCGCGAAGATTACCATAGCGTTCCATTTTGATATTCAGGTCAAGGGCATAAATAGTTCCACATTGTCTGGTCGACCCCACTTTTGGATGTTCTTTGATTTCATTATCAAATTGTCGATGTGATGCAGCAATGCGCCGAATGTTGTTTTGTATTTCTTTTGTTTGCAACAATTCTAATCCGGCAAGTGCCGCAGTGCAAGCCAGCGGATTTGCTGTATAGGTATGCCCATGAAAAAGTCCTTTTGCCAACTCGTCGCTATAGAAAGCGTCGAATACTTTTTGGGCACAACTTGTAATCGCCATGGGCATTAAACCAGCGGTAAGGGCTTTTGATAAACAGATAATATCGGGTTTGGTATCGATATAATCGGAAGCGAAATACTTTCCGGTTTTACCAAAACCTGTCATCACTTCATCGGCAATGGTCAAAACATTATTTTTTTTGAGCAGTTTCAGAATTTCGTTAAGGCCACCCGCATCATACATCTTCATGGCCGCTGCACCCTGTACCAGAGGTTCGTAAATGAATCCCGCAATATTCTTTTCCTCCAACCTTTTCGATAATTTCGCCAACAAGTCGTCCAAATTTTCTATTGTCGGCACAGGGATACGTTCTACGTCTATAAAAAAATCCTCAAACGGACCATTATATACCGATAGGCCCGAAACGGCCATGGCGCCAAAGGTATCACCGTGAAAACCATCCTCAAAGGCAAGCATCACGTTTCGATTTTCCCCTTGGTTAAAATGGAACTGTAAGGCCATTTTAATCCCGATTTCGACGGAGGTGGAACCGTTATCGGAGAAGAAAAGTTTTTGTTGGTTTTGAGGGAGAATCTTGATAAGTTCTTCCGATAATTTGACCGCCGGCTCATGGGTAAACCCACTGAAAACGACTTGGTCCAATTCTCGCATTTGGGTCGCCACCCTATCGAGAATAAAATCGTTACAATGCCCGTACATACTGGTGTACCAAGAAGAGATCCCATCAATGTATTCCCTTCCGTTCTCATCGTAGAGCATTGCTCCTTTGGCCTTTACGATGCCCAACATTTCAGGATGCAGTTTGTGCTGCGTCAACGGATGCCACAAATGCTTTTGATCTCTTGCAGCGAGATTTTTAAGGGCCATATCCTTCATTGAATGCGTGATTTCTCTATCTTGCAAAGATGGGAAAATCATCCCAAAACGACCCATGTTGAGTAGGCTTATAAATTTTTTGATTCCTGACTATTCCAAAATGAAAAACTGGATGGTCTTTCTGATCCTGTCCCTTGTTTCATTCCTTATCAGATTACCTTTTTTCTTCAGGGATTATATAGATCGCGATGAAAGTACCTTTATCTTAATGGGGCAATCATGGGTAGATGGGCATTTGCCGTACACCGAGTTATGGGATTTAAAACCGCCAATTACCTTTCTTTTTTTTGCGGCCATTATCTATAGTTTCGGAAAGAGCTTTTTCGCTATTCGTCTTTTTGGAGCTTTACTTGTGGCGAGCACTGCTTTTTTTTCCTTCAAGATCGGTGCCTCCGTACGTTCGAAAAAAGTTGGGTTTTGGGCAGGAATCTTCTGTGTTATCCTTCAAAGCATGTTCGGAAGTATTCAAGGGGTCATGTCGGAACATATATGCATGGCCTTTTTTATGCCCGGGCTCTATTTCTTGGTCAAATCGGATAAAGCCCAGAACTATTTAATCGCCGGCCTCTTCATGGGGTTGGCGATTATGACCAAATTGAACATCGCCTACGCAGTATTATTTGTGGGTATTTATATCCCTGCAGTATATTTTAAAAGAAATGCTTTTTTTAAGGGATTGCAGCGATTTGTAGTGTATGGAATTGGCATTCTGAGCATCGTACTTTTAATTTGGCTTCCTTACTATTTTCAAGGCATATCAGAGGTGTGGTGGAAATCGGTGGTGTTGGCGGCATTGGAATATGCGGATGCAAGAAGGGATTTAGTTTCCCTTGCTCCTACCTTTCTTCTTTTAGCTGCCTTTTTCGTGTGGACATGGCAGAAAAAATTTCTTGATTTCAATAATGATAAAATGCAGCTATTACTGGTGTCCCTTTTAGGAGTACTATTGTCGTTTTATAAAGCAGGGCGTATCAATAGCCATTATTTGATTCAATTATATCCCATTTTGGTTATTCTAATCGCCATTACCATAAGCAAGGTCAAAATTTTTCATAGACTTGATTACGCTCCCTATGTTTTCTTTTTGTTTGTGTTGCTTCCTGCGGAGAGTTATCTGGAGTACTTCAACATCGTAAAAAATAAAATGGAGCGTGGAACATTTTACAATGGGGAAGGAATAACTGTTCCTGACTACCTTTTAAAAAAGAATCTAGAAACAAAAAATATACTCTTTTTAGGTTACCATATCGGTTACTGGAAATTAGGTGCAACGCCACCTACAAAAGCGGCAACACACCCTAGCAATATATGCCGAAATGAACTATTCCCTTATTTTGAAAACCCTAGAATAACGGCAGTTGACGAGTTAGAACACATCATGGATGAAATTCGCCCTAGAATTGTGGTGACCCGAAAGAACAGATTGGTTTTCCATGAAAAAATGGAAGCTGAAAATAAATATATCGACTCATATTTAGACGTACACTATAAAGTTCTTGCGACCGTAGACGGTGCAAAAATCTATGAGCGATTAGAGTGAAACCAGTACCGGTCGCAATAAATCGGCATATTTCATTATTACGCTTTTATCAAAGCTGTCCTCCTCTTCGATGCGCCCTATTACTGGGGCTCCGGTTTTCTTAGAAATGATTTCTTCCGTTGAAGCATGCTCATCCCCACTAAATAATATCGAAACATCATATCCTCTTTGCTGAAGCCATCCAACGGTCAACAACGTATGGTTTATACTTCCCAGATAGTGTCTCGACACAACGACTACTTTGTACTGGGGCATGATAATATCGAGAATGGTATCCTCATCGTTTAGAGGAACCAAAAGTCCTCCGGCACCTTCAATAACCAAATGGTTATTCGTTACGGGGGCTTGAATTTTGTTGCGTTCGATTTGTATACCATCAATCTCAGCGGCGGCATGTGGACTCATCGGAGTTTCAAGTTCGTATGCGCTTTTATGAACGACAGATTTAGAATTTGAAATTAATTCTTCGATTTTGTGGCTATCGGTATGTTGAAGATCACCGGACTGCACGGGTTTCCAATAATCGGCTTCCAGAGCTTCGGTAATAATAGCAGATGCAATGGTCTTACCGACTCCGGTAGAAATACCCGTAATAAAAATTTGCTTCATCTTTGTCTATTATGATTGAATACGTTTTTTGTTATAGTTGATTTGTAATCATTCCGCACTGCAAGCACTTGTACTTTCTCTTTTCGAAAAAAGGAAAAAGCTTATTGAAAATGCCTTTTCGTTCGTAGTACGCTTCAGATTTTTGTGCCTTGCAATTAGGGCAGATTATCGGGTTACCCTCATCGTCTACGGCATAGGCGCGTATTTCATTATAGATTTCCAATGCCCTTTCTTTATCTCGACCATAGACTTGAAGCTTCACCCCACCGATGGCACTGCTTATCAGCGGGTCCGAATTCAATGTATTTTCATCACGCAAGAAAACCGGAATGCCTTCCGACTCTAACTTACCTTTTATAATCTGGACGTCAGCTACAAATTCAAAGGCGCCGAGCGTAAAAAATTTAGGTTCCATGCAATTTAAAGATACGATTTCAAAAGTTGCAATACTAGGCCTATCTCCTGAAAATCATTGTAGCTATGCAGGCAAAATCGCAACCTCTCTTGACCTTCCGGAACGGTAGGCGATAAAATAGCCTTTACATCAAAACCATCGTCTTTTAATTTATTCGAGATGGATTTTACTTTTTCGTTTCCCGGAACAATACAGCTCTGAATCGGTGAATCACTAGCCATAAAAAATGGCTTTAGCTCCAGGGTTTTTTGTTTTGATTCAAAGTGTGAAATATTATCTTGTAGTAACCGTTGGTGTTCTCCTCCCTCCGGCATCCCGAAGTAACGATAGGCAGATGAGATGGTTGCTATGGTATGTGGCGGTAGTGCCGTAGTATAGATAAAACTTCGTGCAAAATTAATTAGATATTCAATAAGCGCTTTACTTCCTAAAATGGCAGCGCCATGGGCACCAATTGCCTTACCGAAGGTCACTATTCTTGCAAAAACAGCATCTTGAATTCCCAAATATTGTACAATTCCGCTTCCATTTTCACCAAAAACCCCAACGGCATGGGCTTCGTCAACAACGAGGTGATAGCCTTCTTTTTTGCAAAAGTCTACCATGGTTTTTAAATCTGGGGTATCACCGTCCATGGAAAAGACGGATTCGGTCACGATGTAAACTTCCGTATCGGAAGCATTCCGACTGCGCTCAGTATGACATTTGAATTTTAAATCCTCTAAGTCGTTGTGTTTGAACTTATAACTCTTGGCATTGCCCATTTTGATGCCATCACGAATACTGGCGTGTATCAATTCATCGTAAAAAACCAAATCTACACGCTGTGGTACTGCACTAAAAAACCCAAGGTTGGCACCATAACCAGAATTAAAGACCAAAGCACTTTCGACATTATGAAATTCACAAAGTTGGGTCTCGAGCTCGTCGTAAAGGGAATGATTACCGGTAAGCAATCGGGATCCGGAAGCTCCATTTTCTGAAATTCCTTTTTTCAACAACAATTGAAAAGTATTGGCATAAATGGCCTCGTTCTTAGCCAAACCCAGGTAGTCATTCGAAGAAAAATCGATTAAATTGCTGGAAGCCGGTAAACTTCTAAAAGCATTTTTGGCTTTTCGTTCCGATATTTTTTTTTGCAGTTTTTTGGAGAATTCGGCCATATGCCAAATGTAGCATCTTTATCGAAATCTTGATAATGCATTAGACCCTAAAACGTGATTTATTCTGTTACGCTGAAATCCATCATTAAGCTATCCGGATCGATGTTGTTTTGAATTTCGATGATCACGTTATCATAATCTGATTCGCTATAAATGCCCAAATACCCGAAATCAAACCTAAAATCACCTGTCTCGGCCAGTATAATACCGATTCTGGACTCATATTGGGTTTTTTCTCTATTCAAGACGGCTTGAGCCTCGTTGTAAAACCCACGATAAACCGTTCCTTTTTCGGCCAAAAGATAGTCTGAGGCAATATTGATATTCTCATAATCATCGGAAAAGTTCGAAAATTTTCCTAAGCCGAAAGAATACCTGAATTCTTCGGCATCGGTGCTTTCATAAATATCCAATAAATTATCAAAACCTTCCTCTTTTAAATATCGGCTGAACTTTACCTCAAAGAAAATTGTATCGCCGACCACATAATTTTCTTGGTTATCAATAGTCAAAGCATCTTCGGTCGTTAAGAAAACATAACGGCCGTCATCATCGTCACCGGAATAACACCCCACTAGTAAAATATTGACGCATAAAACTGAAAGCATACAAATTCTTTTCATCTCATTACCTTTTTAAAATCGATAGCCCACTCGAATTCCCGACCGGACCACCGCCCCATCAGGAAAAATAAAAAAAGCATCAAAATTGGTCCGTAGTCCGAATTGCGCTTCTAGAAGTAACCTGTTCTCACAGAGTAAAAATCGGTACCCATACCCTATACCCAACCCGATATTATTTTCAATAAGGGTGCCTTTGGCGTAGACCCCGTACCCTTCAGTATTTGTATTGCGTATGAATTGGTCCAACTCCTCACTTTCATTGAACGAAGCGAAAAGTTCCAAGAAATGACTTTTTCGCTGTGTGCCATTAAAATAAAGACGCCCATACGGAGTGATTTCATAATTGGTCACGTACTCGTAAGAGTTTCTTGTCTCAAAACCCGCTCTTTTATGTGCGTTTCCATAAATGGAACCGCCTAGACCTATCGCAAAACGATTGCCCAAGACCCGTTCATAGTTCAGGTTTATAGTTCCTAAAAACAAGTAACCCGTATTGTTCGATACTTGATTCTTGAATATTCGAGCTTCATCGGTCTGTTGGGAGAAGCAGCTCAAATAACATCCGAAGAAACAAATAAGCAATAGGCAGAAGGGCTTCATTCAGTGGGGTTTGATAAATAGATGTTAATTACTGAAAAAGGTTGCGGAAAAAAAGTATGTTGATTATTATTAAATGTTATGGACATCTACTGAAACCTAATAACGAATGCTTTGATTAATTGTTATATTTAGCCCAGTTCCACAAGCCAAGATTATGAAAAATAGAATTTTGATTTCGTTTTCACTTCTTTTTTGCATTACAGTATTCGCTCAGACAAACTACGAGATATCGTTCAAGAATGCCGTACACCACGAGGCAAAGATCAATGCCGTCTTTTCCAATATTTCTTCTGACACACTAACCGTTCGAATGGCACGATCATCGCCTGGAAGATATGCGATCCATGAATTTGCTAAGAACGTGTATGGTTTTAAAGCCACTGACAATAAGGGAAACGAACTAAGAATAATTCGCAAAGATCCTTATTCTTGGCAGCTCACCGGCCATGATGGCACGGTGAAAATCACCTATACCCTTTTTGCGGATCGCGGCGATGGCACCTATGCCCAAGTTGACGAGACCCATGCCCATTTGAATATTCCTGCGACCTTTATCTATGCGCCTGAATTGGCGGAGAAAAAAATAACGGTCGATTTTCAAGTTCGTAATGACTTGAATTGGAAAGTTGCCACGCAGTTGCCATTGGTTTCTGGCACGACCTACACTGCCCCAAATTTGCAATATTTCATGGATAGCCCAACCGAAATCAGTGATTTTGCATTACGGGAATTTGAGGTCGATGGACAAAACATCCGTTTGGCATTGCACCATAACGGCACTGATGAAGAAGCGGACACTTACTTCGAAAAAGTCAAGAAAACCGTTTTGGCCGAAAAAGAAGTATATGGTGAACTTCCCGCTTTCGATTACGGCACCTATACCTTTTTGGCCTGCTATATTCCCAATGCTTCCGGAGATGGAATGGAGCATCGAAATTCAACGATATTGACCAGCACCCGTAGCTTGGCCGATGGTGGTATGGAGCGGAACATCGGAACGGTTTCCCATGAATTTTTCCATGCTTGGAACGTGGAACGCATCCGTCCAAAAAGTTTGGAGCCTTTTGATTTCTCAAAGGCCAATATGAGCGGGGCACTGTGGTTCGCAGAAGGTTTTACCAGTTACTATACCAATTTAATCTTGTGTAGGGCCGGACTTATTTCTGCTGAAAATTATGTTGAAGGACTTACAGGGTCCTTTAATTACGTTTGGAACTCCCCCGGGAGAGAATTTTTCAACCCCATCGAGATGAGTTTTCAAGCACCATTTGTCGATGCCGCGACCTCGGTAGACCCAGTGAATCGGGGCAATACCTTTATATCGTATTATTCTTACGGAAGTGTACTTGGTTTGGCATTAGACCTTTCATTACGCCAGAAGAACCTTAATCTCGATGATTATATGAAATTGGTATGGCAGACCTATGGGAAGAAAGAAATTCCGTATGCCATCGAAGATCTGCACAAAACCTTGAACGAATATGCAGGAAAGGAATTCGGCGACCATTTTTTCAATTCATATATCTATAAAAGCGAAATGCCCGATTATAAAATGCTATTCGAATCGGTCGGTGTAATACTGGCCCAAGATAAAGAAGTACCTTATTTTGGTGCTTATGTTGAACTGGATGGTGATGGCAACGGAGAAATCAATGACTATCCAAAGATGGGAAGTCCCGCATATAAAGCGGGATTAAGCTCTGGAGATATCATAACAATGATTAATGGCGAACATTTTCCCGATGGGATGGGATTCAATGAATTTATAAAACAGTTGAAAGTCGGAGATAAATTGAAAATAGATTTTGTTCGACATGGCTTTACTAAGACAATAACCGTTACCTTGGAAGCCGACCCGTCGTATTCAATCAGTGTAGGCGAAAAAACAGGGCAAAATCCGACGGAAAAAATCTTGGAACAAAGAAGAAAGTGGCTTGAGTAGTTTCGTAATGAGATGGGTATAGGCATGTTGTTGATTTTAACAAGAGACCATTAGAATGAACGTAAACGTAGATTTATCATTTTCAGGTCAAATCCTCCAGCTTTTTCCATTTATAATTGTTCGGTTCGGTGGCATCCAGTAAATCTACACCTAACGATTTAGCCACCGTAACCCCCATTTCAAAAACAGAAACCAAATCGGTATTCTCATAAATATTGAAGTGCCTGTTCTTTTGATACCATAGATTGGTTTCAAAAATAAATTCCCCGTTCTCTTTTGGCTGCTTAAAAACCGAAACGTAATCAATCTTAGGTAATTCTTTCCATTTACCCACTTTAATCGGGCCGACACAGTATAGCTCCTTATACTTATTTTGAGCTAAATCGAAGAGAACATCTTTTACGACCGAAAAAGCAAGAGCACTCGGCAACAAAACCAAAGCCGCTTCAAGTAAACTTAGACTTCCTCTTAGTTTTTTAGATTCAGTGGTAAACTCAAATTTGGTAAAGAAAAAAAATAGCAAGCTTAGAATAACGGTATAATGTATGGCAGCAACTATTCGTTGCCACAGGGGTCTATTACCTTCTGAAATAATGATTTTATTGCTTTGCATCATCCTTAAAACGAAAAAAACCATACGAATTGTATGGTTTTAAATGCTAAATAGTGATCTCTATACCTAATCCGCCAATACAATCACTTTATTATCTTTCATCTCGATAGTGCCGCTACTGATATGGAGTACCGTTCTTCCATCGGGATCTTTTGAAAATTTTGAAGCGTAGTCTTCATCGATATCTATATCGCCGTCGACCCGTACCTTACCTTCTTGTAATAATGAAACGATAGGCGCATGATTGTTCAACATTTGAAACTCTCCGTTGATACCAGGTACACTTACCGAAGTGACTTCTCCAGCAAATAATGTTGCTTCTGGGGATACGATTTCTAAATACATTTTTTCAAGTTATGAGTTATGAGTTATGAGTTATGAGCAACTCTGAACTCATAACTCTGAACTCTGAACTTTTTACGCCTCTGCAAGCATTTTCTCTCCGGCTTCGATGGCTTCTTCGATAGTTCCCTTTAGGTTAAAGGCCGATTCTGGAAGACGATCTAACTCACCGTCCATAATCATGTTAAACCCTTTTATGGTTTCTTTGATATCTACCAAAACACCAGGGATACCGGTAAATTGTTCCGCCACATGGAAAGGCTGTGAAAGAAAGCGCTGAACACGACGCGCGCGTCCTACGGCTAATTTATCCTCCTCGGAAAGTTCTTCCATCCCCAAGATGGCGATGATATCCTGTAATTCTTTATAACGTTGCAACAACTCTTTCACACGTTGTGCACAATCGTAGTGCTCTTTTCCTAAAATCTCAGGGGTAAGAATTCGTGAAGTGGAATCCAATGGATCCACCGCTGGATAAATACCTAACTCAGCAATTTTACGGGAAAGTACGGTAGTCGCGTCCAAGTGGGCAAAAGTTGTTGCCGGTGCAGGATCCGTAAGGTCATCCGCAGGTACGTAGACCGCCTGTACCGATGTAATCGATCCTCTTTTTGTTGAAGTAATACGTTCTTGCATGGCACCCATTTCAGTGGCTAATGTAGGCTGGTACCCTACCGCAGATGGCATACGACCCAATAGTGCCGATACCTCTGAACCTGCTTGCGTAAAACGGAAAATATTATCTACAAAGAAAAGTACGTCTTTTCCTTGTCCTTCACCCGCCCCATCACGGAAATACTCCGCAATGGTCAAACCAGAAAGTGCAACGCGCGCACGCGCCCCGGGAGGTTCGTTCATCTGACCGAAAACGAAGGTCGCTTTCGATTCTTTCATCGCTTTTTTATCTACTTTGGATAAATCCCAACCTCCATCTTCCATGGAATGCAAGAAATCGTCCCCATATTTTATAATTCCCGATTCCAACATCTCGCGAAGCAAATCGTTTCCTTCCCTTGTTCTTTCACCAACTCCTGCAAAAACCGAAAGTCCACCGTGACCTTTGGCGATGTTATTGATCAATTCTTGAATCAAAACGGTCTTGCCGACACCAGCTCCACCGAACAATCCGATCTTACCCCCTTTGGCATAAGGCTCGATCAAATCGATAACTTTTATTCCTGTGAACAAAACTTCCGTTGCCGTGGTAAGGTCTTCAAATTTTGGAGCTTCCCTGTGAATAGGGAGTCCGTCTTTACCTGCTTTTGGTAAATCGCCCAAACCGTCGATGGCATCTCCGATTACGTTGAACAAACGTCCGTATACTTCATCACCGATCGGCATTTGTATCGCGGCACCTGTAGCAAGTACTGCGGTTCCCCTACTCAATCCATCGGTAGAATCCATCGAAATGGTTCTTACGGTATTCTCACCGGTATGTGATTGTACTTCGAGTACCAACTTAGATCCGTCTTTGTTAACGATTTCCAACGAATCATAGATTTTTGGAAGGTCGTCACCTGACTGAAACTCCACATCGACCACCGGGCCGATTATCTGGGAAACTTTACCTGTAACTTTTGACATTACGATCGTGTTTTGTAATTATGGGTTATTTATTTCAGAAATCGCTCTTGCGAACCTTTGTTTTTCAGGGTGCAAAGATATTGTTTTCGGTTTGAATTGAAAACTACTTTCACTTCTTTTTTGATGTATACTCCTGTCACTTAGTAAATCGAGTTTTTGTGTCTTTCTTTTCCCCTTTCCCTGCGTTAAAATTTGAAAACGTAGCTAGGCTATGCCTTAAAATTTTGCCTTGGGAAAAAGAAAAATAAGTTTCCCAAAATCCACGGTTTTCTAAGTGGCAGGAGTATAAAAAAATGCCCTTATGAAAAGGGCATTTTTTATTATATGTTTATTGTTAATTATTGCAAGGTGGGCGAGTAATTCGTCGGAGAGTTTCCAATATCCAAAAGTGATCCCGACAGCTCAAAATTAGATCCGTAAGTTGCATCGATAGCCTTCATAAACTGATTGGCGGCCATGGCGTAGCCCCTTGCGGTAAGATGCACGCCATCGAGGGAAAAAGCACCTCCGGTTACGAGATTGGCAGTCAAGGTAAAGTCTCCATCGGTTATACCGCTAGTGGCCAATTGCTGCAATAGCGCATTGGCATCGACAAAAGCCAAACCTGCACTTGAAGCAGTGGATGCAATGGTCGCATTAAAACTATCGATAGCGGTTTTAATCTCAGCCTGTTCCGAAGGCAACAAGACCCATTTATCGGCCAACGGAAGGGTAATACCTTCCACGGAAAACTGGCCAGCAAGTTCTTGGGACAGTCCTTGTCCAATTAGGGCTGCAACCACATCAGTATTGACCGTACCGATAACCGATGAACTTGGCAAGACAAATAAATCATCAGCAGTCGCCTCTCGTGTTTGCCCATACGTACTACCCAATAATCCCGCAACCAGAGGTGCCGCTTCGACAGGCAGTCCGAAAGATTGTACAAATGCGGGGAATGCCGGACTAGCACCCAAGACCCCGGCAATTTGAGCCGAGAGATCGGGTAAGGTCTCATCCCTAATTACAACTTCACTGGCAGCAGATGATGAAAACTCTATGGCACGTTCTGGTACGCCCAAAAAGTCATAAACCTGGTTCAATTGACCGAAAATGCCATTCAATGTTGGGATTAAAGGTCCAAAATCAGGATTTGTCGGATCCAATGGATTATGTGGTACTGTCGTAAAATGCGGAATACTGGTAACATAAGGTATGTTTGCCACCGCACCACCGGCACCGCCAGTTGTCAAAGTGGTAATCAATGCTCCATAGGTCTGATCAAAACCAACACCCGGAGGACCATCGCTGGGCGTTATAGGGTTAGTTCCGTCTCCTCCTGATAATGCATAGCCCAAAACGTCGTTGTTACCAATCCACAAAGTAAAGAAGGTCGGTGATTGCGCCATTGCCAATTCTAAAACACTGGCATCTGGGGTGGATCCCGTCATTCTAATAAAATAAGGGTTAGCCAATTGAAGGGGCAGATTGGCAAGATTACCATACCCAGGTGCAAGCAAATGAAAGCTTTTTGCCCCTGGTACGCCCATATTGTTGAAAGGGCCTGCAGGATTATTCAATACAACATCTGTGGTCGGAGCAACCGTTCCAATTACCTCGGAAAGGCCTACTGGGCCAGACCCGTCAAAAACCAGTCTAGGGTTGAACCCTGGTAATTGGGTTCCGCCGGCAAGTAATCCTCCTATATTGTCATTGGTCAACGGTTGTGAAAAAGCTCCACCTCCTGCCAGGGCAAATTTAGCGGCCAATTGGTTCGGAAAAGAATTTTCTTGGCCTGCCTTAAAAAGTGCATTATCGGTAAAACCCGCAGTCAAAGAATTACCGAGGGCAACATAGGTAGAAAAATCGGCCGAACCTGAAGTCAAGACAACAGGTTCTGCCATTTCGACCATCTCGCTTTCCATAATTACATCTTCTGGATCATTACAGGCGGTAAATCCGATAAGGACAGCTAGCAGCGCTATATATTTTACTTTCATGATTTTCATTTTCAAACAGATTATAAGTTATTGATTGTCAGACCTACGTAGTACATCGAACCGATAAAGCCAGTTCCGAAAGCGGTGAAATACTCATCACCCAGAAGGTTCGTACCACCCACTTTTAACGTAGATTTCAAACTCGGAATAGTTAAGTTAAGCTGCGCATCAAGAACATGGAATTCAGGCACTAAGCCCTGACCAAAGGTAGCTTCCCAAAAGTAATCATCACTAAAACGGTAGTTTACGTTGAATCCAAAATTTTTGAACAACTCTTGATGTCCGAAAGATGCCTTGAACTTATGTTCAGGCGTGTTGAAATTAGACATAAAATCAGGATTCGCGGCCTGATCGAAATCTTGTTTGGTGAAGGTGTAACTTCCTCCCAAATCAAAATTACCCAATACCTTGGCCGTTAAACCAATTGAAGCACCGTATGAACTGATATCTACATCTGAATTCGTATAGGCACCGTACCTTCTGAAATCACCATTGGATATCGCTTGAACAGATAGTGAATTATCACCCACGACCCCGTATAAGGGTGCCACTACAACTTCTTGGGAAATAAAATCTTTATAATTATTATAGTAAGCACTAAAATCAATGACCAGTTTATCGATTTTGCCCCGATATCCGATCTCATAAGAAGTCACTTGTTCAGGTTTAACAATATTGGGGTTTGCGATCTGAAGTGCTGCCGGGTCTCCGGTTTCCCTTAAATCGTTGAAAGAACTTAGAGAATATGAATTTTCATATGCGGCCCTCCCTGATTGAGCCAGAGAAGCTGGCTGACCTAAAAGTTGGCCTCGTGCGCTTACATCATAGGGTCTGGAATATCGATCCAAGTTGTCGGGCGCCGATCCAATTAAAATATCCCTTCCTGTAAACAACCCAATAAAAAGATCTTGGGTAGTGGGGTTTCTAAACCCTGTTTGAACCGACGCTCTTATATTATGATCCCTGTTAAGAGTCAAACCGGCGGAAGCTCTGGGCGAAAAGAAACCGTCAAAAAATTCGGATTTATCGTATCGCACAGAACCTGTTAACTTTAAGCTTTTCTCACCGGCTAATTCAATTTTCTTTTGGACCTGGGTGTAAATACCAAATTCATTATAGTCGATAGGGCCATCAAAATCAGTATAAATTGTTCCAAAAGAGTTCAGGCTATATTGTCTAAAGGAGCCTCCAACTTGTATTTCGGCAAAATCGATTAGATGACTGAAGTTATAGTTCGCGTCGGCATGATAATATTTAGATGCATCCCTAAACTGAGAGCCTGAAAGAAGATCTGGGTCTTTTATCACTTTGTTAAAAGCACTTTGAAACTCAGGTGTTCCCGGTAAAAAACGACCTGATTCCGCTTGAGCCCTAGCGGCCGCATGCGCTTGAGCATCTGTGGCTCCACCTAAAGTAGCCTGTACGTACGTACCAGCGTATTCGCCAAACCACGTTCTATCATTTTTCCAAACCCTGTTTATATTGATTGCTGTAGCGACCATATCATAAGAATCTCCCGCTTTGTCGCCGACCAGATAACCCCTCAGAAAGAAGTTGTCGTTCCTAATTTCCAATTTATGCTGTTCTTGAAAAAATCCATTGATGTTATAACGGTTCGTGCCCTGATAAATGGTGGAACCTGTACCCACTTTTCCTACATATGAAAGTTCTAAACTGTTATCTGTGATGGGCCTGTAATATAGTCCCCAATCCGCTTTTATACTTTCCGCATTATAATTGGTTAGATCACTTTCGTCATATCCGGTTCTGCTAACGACCACGGAGGGCACCAAAGCATTGGCTCCTGCCGGTAATATTCCTGCACCTTCGAGCAGTACGGCAACATCGTTGATATTGTTCGATACCTCATCACCATATATATTGATCCCATTAAAGTTTAAATCGGCTCTAGTTCTACCATCAGCAGAAAAGTTATTTTCATCTAACCCCTCTCTATTATTTGCAGCCCAATCAGTACCCTTTAGGTAGCCAAAGTTTACTTTAACGGCGAATTTATCGCTGAACTTATGGGCGGCCCTAATACCAAAATCGGTGTATGGATTGTCGCCCGCAGCTTCTTGCGAAGTGATACCTTGTTTAATGGAAACGCTTATTCCCTGATAGTCAAAAGGACTTTTACTCCGCATAAAAAGAATACCGTTGAAGGCGTTGGCACCATAAAGGGCCGAAGAAGCTCCTGGAAGCAATTCTACACTTTGAACATCTGTTTCGACCATACCGACCAAGTTTCCTATAGGGAAATTCAAGGCGGGTGTAGAGTTGTCCATTCCGTCGACTAATTGCATAAACCGGGTATTGGCGAAAGTTGCAAAACCTCTTGTGTTTACAGATTGAAAGGTCAAACTATTCGTATTGACATCGACACCTTTTAAGTTCTCCAGGCCGCCATAAAAAGATGCCGAAGTGGTGTTCTTTATTTCTTGAAGTCCGAAACGTTCTACCGAAACCGGAGATTCAAAAATACGATCCCGAGATCTAGAGCCAGAAAAGACCACCTCGTCCAAAAACGTATCC
>CAYGPR010000023.1:0-55534 GCA_964351985.1 uncultured Maribacter sp.
TAGCTTCTTCAAAGTATTTGAATATTTTGAAAAGACAACCTGATGGTGGCTGGAAGACGACCCATGATATCTGGAATGACAATGATAAAAATCAATGAGTTGATAAATTCAACGTGCTAGCGGATTTAATCTTTTTCAACGAACGGTGCAAAAAAGGGCGTACCTGCCTGCCGGACAGGAAAAAATAATCGATATATTTCAAAACAGTCTCTTATATCGTAGATGATTTTCCCAATACTGAACTCGTCTTGAGTTGATGTTTGGAACCGAGAATGAAGGCTTTTGTGGTCTGATGAAGTCATTTTTTGGTTGCATAGCCATAGCTATGGAAGCTGGAAATGGCAAAATCAGGACGCAAAATGCGAAACTCGCAGGTAGAAGATTAACTCAAGACGAGTTCACTATTTAACCAATAAAAATCGTTACATTTGCACGCAATTAAATCCTTAATTGCCATGCAAGCCCACCTAAACAAAATTCTTGGAGAAGGTCTTACTTACGATGACGTACTCCTTGTTCCGGCCTATTCCGAAGTACTTCCTAGAGAGGTCAACATCCAAACAAAATTTACACGTAATATCACCATCAATGTGCCTATCGTTTCAGCGGCAATGGATACGGTGACAGAATCACGAATGGCCATCGCCATGGCCCAAGAAGGTGGTATTGGGGTCCTACACAAAAACATGACCATAGACCAACAGGCGATGAAGGTGCGAAAGGTTAAACGCGCGGAAAGCGGAATGATTTTAGATCCTGTGACCCTTCCGGCGGATGCGCTTGTTAAAGATGCCAAGGCCAATATGCGGGAGTTCAGTATTGGCGGTATACCGATTGTAGATAAAGATGGAAAATTAATAGGTATAGTTACGAACCGTGACCTACGTTTCGAGAAAAATAACGACCGTCCACTTTCGGAAGTCATGACCAAAGAAAATTTGGTCACGGTTAGCGAAGGCACTTCTTTGGAACAGGCCGAAGACATCCTTCAAGAAAATAAGATTGAAAAACTTCCCGTAGTCGATAAAGATTATAAACTGGTAGGGCTGATTACCTTTCGGGACATTACCAAACTGACCCAAAAACCTATTGCCAATAAGGACCAATATGGCAGGTTGCGCGTAGCGGCCGCCCTTGGTGTCACGGCAGATGTGGTGGAAAGGGCCGAAGCATTGGTCAATGCAGGTGTCGATGCTGTAGTGATCGATACCGCCCATGGGCATACCCAAGGCGTGGTAAATGCCTTGACGAGCGTAAAAAAGAAATTTCCGAAATTGGAAGTTATTGTAGGTAACATCGCCACCGGGGAAGCCGCCAAGTATTTAGTGGCGGCAGGTGCCGATGCCGTAAAAGTTGGAATCGGCCCCGGCTCGATTTGCACTACGCGCGTGGTCGCTGGTGTAGGTTTTCCACAATTTTCCGCAGTATTAGAAGTTGCTGCGGCCATCAAAGGAAGTGGCATACCTGTAATCGCAGATGGAGGCATTAGATATACGGGTGATATTCCCAAGGCTATAGCCGCAGGAGCCGATACGGTAATGCTAGGTTCACTTTTAGCGGGAACGAAAGAATCGCCAGGTGAGACCATCATCTACGAAGGCCGAAAATTCAAATCATATCGCGGTATGGGCTCTGTTGAGGCCATGCGTGAAGGTTCAAAAGATCGCTACTTTCAAGATGTGGAGGACGATATCAAAAAATTGGTACCGGAAGGGATTGTCGGTCGGGTTCCTTATAAAGGCGACCTTTTTGAAAGCATCCACCAGTTTGTTGGTGGACTCCGCGCGGGAATGGGATACTGTGGGGCTAAGGATATTGCCACCCTACAAGAAACCGGTCGTTTTGTACAGATTACGGCTAGCGGAATTAACGAAAGTCACCCTCACGACGTGACGATTACCAAGGAGTCACCGAATTATAGTCGCTAGATATCACAAATGGATTACGAAAACAAAGCGGACGACTATTACAACCACGAGCGGCCAGAAATGCTGGCCTATCTTCCCAAGGGCTGTAAGACCCTATTGGATATAGGTTGTGGCGAAGGCACTTTTGCCGGCTACATCAAAGAAAAGGAAGGTCTTGAGGCTTGGGGCATCGAACTGATGTCGGAACCAGGTGAAAAGGCAAAAGAAAGATTGGATAAAGTCTTTGTAGGTCCTTGTGAAGATTTTATTGATGAGCTTCCCGATAACTATTTCGATGCTATTTATTGCAATGATGTATTGGAACATCTTGTCGACCCCTATACCGTGTTGGGGATCCTAAAAAATAAGCTTACCGACAGAGGGGTGGTGATTAGTTCTATTCCGAACATCAGATATCACGATGCGTTCAAGAAAATTATCCTTCAAAAGAAATTCGAATACGAAGGCCATGGTATTTTCGACAAGACGCATATGCGTTTTTTTACCAAAAGCAGTATAGCTAAAATGTACCGTGATCAGGGCTATAAAATTTTAAGCCATGAGGGCATTAATAGAACTAGATCACTAAAGCCCTACTTGTACAATATCCCTTTTTTCTTTACGGCAATGGATATGTTCTACCTGCAATTCGCTACCGTGGCGCAGCGCATGGATTGACCTGATGTGGGGATTGTCCGATGCCCTGTTTATCAAGCTCCTTGTCGATTATTTGCTTCGTTCGGATGCAATATTGCCTAACTTTATCGTTATCGCATTACTAGGTCTTGACTTTACCCCAAAGAATATTCTAATCTCCCTCGCAAAAGGATGTTTAAATGAATTTAAAATTACTTCCCTTTCTCTTGTTTAGCGTTGTTATAAGCGCACAACAAATCGGAGATTTTACTTCCGTACCGCCCGGTGCACAGAATACAGATTTTGTTATCCCTTCGACACATCGTTTTCAAAAGATTATCGAAACCGGAGAGGCACTTACACAAGGTGGAACTTTAAAGAAAAAAAACGACTTTGCCGGCTATGTTCCCATTGGCGGGAGTAGTGAAAACGGATATTTAAGTATCAATTCAGAGGATGCTCCCGGGGGTGTTACCATTCTTGATATAAATTACAATTCAATTACCGCACTTTGGCAAACGACTCGATCCGAAGCGGTCGATTTTGGAGGGGTAGTGGGCACAGCGGCTAATTGCTCCGGAACAGTAACCCCATGGAATACCATTATTTCTTGTGAAGAATATACCAGTCTAGAATTGTTATCGCGACCAGAGTTAAACTATCCTAATGTTGATGTCAATAGTGATGGCTACCATGATTTAGGTTGGGCCATAGAAATCGATCCGGTCACTAAAACGGTAATCGACCAGCCAGGGGGCTTGAATGGAGCGGATAAATTGTGGGCCATGGGCAATTTCAAACACGAGAATGCCGCAATTCATTCGAACCAACGCACGGTATACCAAGGGGCCGATGCCGCAGTAGGCTACTTATATAAATTTGTTGCGGATAATGTGCAGAACCTTAGTAGTGGCAACCTTTATGTATATAGTGGCTCAAAAAATGGGTCGGGTAATTGGGTTCAACTTGCGAATTCTACTCAGGCCGAACAAAATTCTACGGTACAACAGAGCGCCGATTTGGGAGGAACGGTTTTTAACGGAATAGAAGATGTAGAAATCGGTCCGGACGGACGGATTTATTTTGCCGTAAAGCTAGAGGACCGCGTATATCGTTTTCAAGATTCGGATCCTATTTCAGGTACCACCGTTACACAAATGGAAACATATGTTGGTAATGCAACCTATTCCGTAGCGCATGAGAACGGTACTAGCAATGTGAACTGGGGCGATGGTAATGATAATCTCGCTTTTGACGCCCAGGGAAATCTTTGGGTATTACAAGATGCCACGAATGATCAAAACTATATTTGGGTAGTTGAAAACGGACATACTCAAAACAATCCTAAGGTGAAGATATTCGGTCGTACCCCTTTTAAGTCGGAGCCTACGGGAATTACTTTTTCGCCGGACAATCGTTTTCTGTTCATGTCCATACAGCATCCCAATACCAATAACGGAAGTACCACACAGACCGATGCCGCAGGTAATTCAATAGCCTTTGATAAAGATATTACCCTAGTAATTTCTCGAAATGCACCTGTGGACCAAACTTGGTATCTTGATGCTGATGGGGACGGTTATGCCGACCCGAATACGGTTTTAAGTCCCACAAGTCCCGGAGCGGGATATACAAACAGTACTTTGCCTACAACCGATTGCGATGATTCAAATTCTGCGATTAATCCGGAAACAGTTTGGTATTTAGATGGTGACGGCGACGGTTTTGCGGATCCTAATACCGTTCAAAGCTGCCTTAGTCCTGGCGCAGGATATTCCACAAACTCTTTGCCAACTACGGACTGCGATGATAATGATGCTTCCGTCAATTCACCTTCTATATGGTACCTCGATGCCGACGGAGATGGTTTTGCGATTTCGCCGACGATTGAAAGTTGCCAGAGTCCCGGTACCGGATATACAACAAACATTTTGCCGACCACGGATTGTGACGATAACGATGCCTCGGTCAACGCTTCGTCGACATGGTATTTGGACGCTGACGGAGACGGTTTTGCTATTCCACCCACTGTAGAAAGTTGTCAAAGCCCCGGAACGGGCTATACAATGACAGCACTACCGACCACAGATTGCGATGATACAAATAGTTCTATAAATGCCTCGGTAACTTGGTATCTGGATGCGGATGATGATGGGTACGCCGTACCTGAAACCATAGAAAGTTGCCAAAGTCCGGGAACGGGTTATACGATGACCGTTATGCCCAATACCGATTGTGATGATGGTGACGCAAATATAAATATGCCGTCGACTTGGTATTTGGACGCAGATTTGGATGGTTTTGCCGACCCGAACACCATAGAGAGTTGTCAGAGTCCCGGTTCCGCGTATACGCTAACTATATTGCCGACCACGGATTGCGACGATTCCGATGCCTCTGTCAATATGCCTATAATCTGGTATTTAGATAATGATGGTGATGGATTTGCTTCACCCGAAACAATAGAAAGTTGCCAAAGCCCCGGAGATGGCTACACAACTTCTGTTTTACCAACAACGGACTGTGATGACAACAATGCCATGTTCAACCTAATATCGACATGGTATTTGGATGCTGATGGAGATGGGTTCGCGGATCCTGATACCTTTGAGAGTTGCCAAAGCCCAGGTAATGGTTTTACTACTCGCGAGATGCCTACTACCGATTGTGATGATGCTGATGAGACGGTCAATTTAGAGGCACTTTGGTATCTCGATGCGGATAATGATGGCTTTGCAGATGAACAGCCAGTAACAAGCTGCACAAGCCCCGGGAATGATTATACCTTGAATGAATTGCCGTTAAAAATCGATTTGGCCGATGAACAAGGTATTCTATATCCAAACCCGACCGATAGCGAAGTGTACGTGCAGCTTGATAAAAGGTATGATCAACTGAATGTCGAAGTATTGACCTTGAACCGGGTTCAGGTCTACTCTAAAAAGAGCACGAATACCGATATAATTTCCTTTGATCTCATTGGGCAGCCCACAGGTATATATTTTCTGCAAGTACGAAACCAAGGCGAACGTATTGGGTTCTATAAGGTAATAAAGTTATAACCATTCCAGAAAACATAATTCAGTAGAAAACAGGATTTCTTTTTGGGAGCATTTGAAATCATGCTTGGAATTTCAATTAGTACTGATATCCACCTTTTTTCTTAATAATTGCACCCTTCGTAAATCATCGGAAGCCTGTAGCAGTTTTTTCAGCAAAGCAGGATTTAAATCAGGATTCCCCTCAATAAAATTTTGAAGAATCTGATATGCTTCTGGCGAATTGTATTTACCGATGGTATTTTTCAGCCATCCTTTGGGGAAAAAGATATCCCCTGTTTTTTGAATTTCATCCAAAAGTTCCAAACTGGGCTTTAGGTATTCAACGGTTTCTTTTTGCCGAAGCGGATGGTTCAAATAGTTTAGCGCACTTAGCGTCCAGCTTTCTTTTTCGCGATTTTTGCCATCCTTCAAACTTTCAAAAAAAGCATTGCGGATTGCTGGGTCATTGGATAGCGGCGGTACTAGAAATTCAAAACGTTCGAGCTTGTCCGGGTTGCTAATATTATCTCTTGCAATTTCAAGAATTTCGATTGCTTCCGGGTGTTCAAAAAGGGCCAAGGTCATAGCCATACGGGTGTAATCATCCTCATTGAGCTTAAGATCTTGAATTATAATTGATTTGTTCCAAATTTTATAGAGGGTTTGATTTGCCGATTCGGAATAGGCAATAGATTGAAAGCTACCAAATAGTATCTTTTTAATATTCGGCTGCAGGTCGCTTTGTAGCTGTCGTATCAACTGATTTTCTAGAGCGACTTGGTGTTTTTCCCGTTGTGCCTCGGTTAGGTATGTCCAAAAGATTGTGTTCAGATAGCCCGAAATCAGGTTGACCAAAAGCTCGTTCTTTTCCGACAAAAGGCTTTTTCGATAAAGGTCAAAGAGGGTTTCGACCGCTAGGTTTCCGTTCAATGCGTTTTCATAGGCATTGATGTAGGCATAGCCCCTTGCGACAGCGTTCTCTATATCCGGAATCGCTTCGAGGAATTCATGGTCCAAAGGAAAAACACCGTACCCGAGTCCGTTTGAATTGTAAATAATGGCGTCTGGTTTTTTCATTCCTATCGCACTGGGAATCGGGGTGTTTTTAGAAGTGATTTCCGCCTTTATTGTTTTAATGGTATCCTTATAAACAAAATCAATATCGAAAGCTTGTGACCAGATACCATCGCTACCGTCTTCCGCTTGTTGAACCAGTTCGAAAGAAGTGATCGTGCTATTGGAAGCGTACATGATTTGTTCCTTAAAAATCGGTCTGCTGGATCGGTTGACCCAGATTTCGCTCCATTTTTTTAAATCTACGTTCGTCTCGGCATCCAAGAGTTCGACAAGGTCGTTCCAGACTGCATTGCCATACGCATATCTTTTGATGTAATGTTGAATTCCTTTTTGAAAGGCTTCCTTTCCCATGATCGTTTCCAACTGTCGCATCATAATGGGTGCCTTGTTGTAAATGATACTTCCGTAAAGGGATCCGGCATCGTTGAGGTTTTCCAGATTTTGTCGGATAGGGTTCGTGCCCAAGGTCCGATCTTCCCCAAAAGCCCTAGGGTAGTGCGTGACCATAAAGGCCAGTTCGTGATTGATATCGGGAAAAGCGGGATTTACGATTTTATCCGCCATGAAATTGGCAAAGACCTCTTTCATCCAAACATCGTTGAACCAGTCCATGGTCACAAGGTCACCGAACCACATGTGGGCCGTTTCGTGAGCGATCAATTTGGCCCGGGAAAGTCTTTGGTTTTCTGTGGCGCTTTCATCCAAAAAAAGGGCCCCTTCACGATATTGTATCGCTCCGACATGTTCCATGCCGCCGTACTGAAATCCGGGGATAGCCGCATGATCTAGTTTTTGAAAAGGAAAGGGATAGGCGGTGTAATCTTCTAAAAACGCTACCGACTGCCGATGCGAATCGAAAATTTTCGGTAGGCTCAAATCGATTTTGGCACTATCGTTTTCTCGATAGAGCAAGGTCATATCAAAATTTTCAGGACTTTCGGAGGCTTTTTGAAACTTTCCGGCCACGAACGAAAAAAGATAGGTGCTCATAGAATCGGTCGTACCAAAAGTATGGGTGGTAAAACCATCTTTTTGGGAAGTGCCTTTTTCCGGAGCTCCGCAAAGCACCTCCCAATCATTGGGAGCTGTAATCGTTAAGGTGTATTTGGCCTTGATATTCGGTTGGTCAAAACAGGGAAACAAAGTACGCGCCCGATCTGGGACCAAAAGCGTGTACAGATATTCATTGTTTCGATTAAGGGAAAGTTCGCCCATTACAAACTCGATTTCAATTTCGTTCACACCGATTTCCATTTGTTCCACAGCAATGACGAGATGTTCATTCTGATGAACAATATCACTTTCAGCTCCGTTGACCTTTAACGATTTTAGATGGTCCGATGCTTCCTTGAAATCTAGATAGAGTGGGGCATCTAGGTTTGAAATATCCAGTTTTAAATGTAGTGTTGCAGGAATCGGTGAGTCTATTTCCTTGGGAATTGTAAAATTCAGAGCGTATTCAACTTCGGAAACCTGTTGACTCCGATATTCGGCCAAAGCTAAAGACACACCATCTTTTAAGAAAGATTCTGTCGAAAGTGGGTTTTTACAGGATAGTAAAAGTGCAAGTGCGAAAATGCAGTACGAAGTCTTCAATTTTTCAGCGATAAAAAAGCACGTTCGCCGTACTTCTGGTTTACGCGAAAGATAGCCAAAGAGCCTGTCTCATACAAGCAATTTTGTCTTGGAAGGAATGTTAGCCGCTATGGCGCAAATTCAAAATACCTAATGAAAAATTATTTCCCTTGACCGGCATAGGTCTTCCAGTCTTTGTCTTTGTAGATATCATCGCCAAAATATTTGGCGATCTCAAGAAAGGGTTTTGGCTTTTGATAACCGGGTACGGGAGATAGCATGTTCATTTTCTCATCGAGGAAGATGGTCGTTGGGTAGCTCATTTTTCCTTGCATCAATGCTGCGGCAAATTCGTGATAGCCTTTTCTGCCCGAGGGTACGAATTTATAGGTCTTGCCTTTAAATTCGATGGGATCTTTGCCTTCACCATCCATTTTGACCATATAAAAATTCTTGGCCATATAGGCGGCTACCTCGGTATTTTGAAAGGTATCTTTATCCATCTTTTTACACCATCCGCACCAATCTGTATAGACATCGACGAATATTTTCTTTGGATCTTTGTCCGTTTCGGCCAATTTGACGGCCTCTTCCCATGATAGCCAATTTACTTCTTGGGCCTGAATTGTCAAGGGCAACGATACCATGAAAAATAGCAGAATAATTTTGATGGAATAGGGGGCCAATAGCTTCATGTGCTTTTTTTGTCGAATTAGTCCAAATACTATACCAAAACTAACGAAAATACCTTCGCTTTATTTTACCAAGGACTTTTCCTTTTTAGGAACGAACAAATCTTTCACGTCCACTTGATTTCTGATCAAGTCGTCAAAAGTTTCGCGTTCACGGATCAAAATGGCCTTTCCATTATGCCAAAGTACTTCGGGCGGCCGAAATCGGGAGTTATAGTTGCTCGCCATGGTAAAGCAATACGCACCTGCGTTTTTAAAGCAAAGAATATCTCCTTCGGCAATTTCATTGATTCTTCGGTTGTTGCCGAAGGTATCCGTTTCGCAGATGTATCCTACCACGGAATAATAGCGTTCGCGCCCATCAGGATTCGAAATATTATAAATCGAATGGGTCGACCCGTAGAGCATGGGCCTTATTAAATGATTAAATCCAGAATCGACACTGGCGAAGACCGTGGAGGTGGTCTGCTTGACCACATTGACCTTGGCTAAAAAATAACCCGCTTCGCTAACCAAAAATTTTCCAGGTTCAAAGGCGAGCGTTAATTCTTTGCCATATTCTTTACAGAATTCATTGAATCGATGGCTCAATTTTTTGCCCAACTCTTCTACATTGGTTTCGATATCACCCTCTTTATAAGGTACTTTGAACCCACTTCCGAAATCGATGAAATCTAAGTTTTTGAAATTTTTCGCCGTTTCAAATAGTATTTCTGAGGCGTACAAAAATACATCGATATCCAAAATATCACTACCCGTGTGCATATGAATGCCGTTGATATTCATTTTGGTCAGTTCAACGATACGTAACAAATGTGGAATCTGATGGATGCTGATACCGAATTTTGAATCGATATGGCCCACAGAGATATTAGAATTTCCACCCGCCATCACATGTGGGTTAATTCGGATACAAACTGGAATTTTTGGATGTTTGCTTCCAAATTGCTCTAGAATAGAGAGATTGTCAATGTTGATGCGCACTCCCAGTTTTGAAGCTTCTTCTATTTCTTCTAGCGATACTCCATTTGGGGTAAAAATAATATCCTGTGGTTTAAAACCGGCCAACAACCCTAGTTGTACTTCTTGAATAGAAACGGTGTCAAGTCCACTTCCAAGGCTGTTCATCAATCGTAAGATAGTAATGTTAGACAAGGCCTTGGCAGCATAGTTCAGCTTCAATTTCTTGACATCGCTAAAGGCATTGGTCAATCTTTTGAATTGTGAAATTATCGTTTCAGAATCATACACATATAGAGGATCACCATATGTTTTTGCGATTTTTAGCAGATCGGCATTTTTCATTTAGCTATCAATTTGGGGTAAATCTAACGCACTTATGGGTATCTTCCAAGAATTTTATACTCAACTACAATAAATACAACAAAATGTTATATTTGGAACAATTTAAATGGTCCATTCGATTTGTTGCTATGCATCATGAATTGTACATTTAAAATGAAAACTTAAACTTATGAGATTACCTTTCTTTCCGTTACAATCCGTTTTTTTTCCAGGGGAAACGGTGCCCTTGCACATATTTGAAGAACGATACAAACAACTGATAATCGACTGTAGGGAAGAGGCGATTACCTTCGGTATTCCTGTTTATATCTATGGAAATGTGGCCTACGGCACCGAGGTGCAATTGGTGGAAGTTGTAACCACATATGAGAATGGTGAAATGGATGTAGTTTGTGTAGCACGTCAAGTATTCAAGATTTTGACCTTTGAGAACGAAATGCCCGGAAAACCCTATGCAGGAGGAGAGGTACAGTTTTTAGATGCGATAAACGATGTCGACGAGTCTCTGAAAATGGAGGTTCTGGAGTTGATCGAAAGACTATACAATCTTATGGATGTGCCTTTTACACCGATGCCCATAGAAAAATTTCACAGCTATGTTTTGGCCCATAAAATGGGACTATCCTATGAACAAGAGTTTGAACTCTTGCAATTGTCAAAAGAAAGTGAACGTCTTGATTTCATAATAGGCCACCTAAATGGTACCATTGCCGTCTTGAACGAAGTTGAACGTACTAAAAAGACCATTGAGCTGAACGGGGATTTCAGAAATTTCGACCCGTTGGATTTTAAGGGTTTTAAGGAATAGTGTGCACTTTGCGGTGGGCAGTTGCGGTTATAAGTAATCGGCCCCGAATTCTCAGGGTTATCTATAATTTCATCATGTTTCGAACTTCGAATTTTTACTGTCAACTGCCACTTCATACTGCCAACTTTTTTCCTATTTTTGCCAGCGAACCAAAGACATTATAATATATGAACCTTCACGAGTATCAGGGAAAAGAAATTTTGGCAAGTTTCGGTGTGCGCATCCAACGCGGCATCGTTGCACATAATGCAAAGGAGGCCGTAGAGGCCGCAAAACAACTGACCGCCGAGACCGGAACAGGCTGGCACGTCATTAAGGCCCAGGTACACGCAGGTGGCCGAGGGAAAGGCGGTGGCGTAAAATTGGCCAAGAACCTGAAGGAAGTAGAAGAATTGGCCGGAAGTATTATCGGTATGAACCTGATTACACCGCAAACTTCTGCGGAAGGAAAAAAAGTACATCAAGTTTTGGTCGCCGAAGATGTTTACTATCCTGGCGATAGCGAGACCAATGAATTTTATATGTCGGTGCTATTGAACCGTGGAACGGGAAGAAATATGATTATGTATTCCACGGAAGGAGGAATGGATATTGAGGAGGTTGCTGAAAAAACACCACATCTTATCTTCACCGAAGAAATCGACCCTGCTACAGGATTGTTGCCCTTTCAAGCACGTAAGATTGCATTCAATTTGGGATTGTCAGGTACCGCCTTTAAAGAAATGACCAAATTCGTATCGTCTTTGTACAAGGCCTATGTCGAAAGTGATTCTAACATGTTCGAGATCAACCCTGTTCTTAAGACTTCGGATGATAAAATTATGGCGGTCGATGCAAAGGTTTCCATTGATGACAATGCTTTGTATCGAAGAAAGCAATATGCCGAAATGCGAGATTTGCGAGAAGAAAACCCTATCGAAGTAGAGGCCCGTATGGTCGGATTGAACTATGTCGACCTTGATGGCAATGTCGGCTGTATGGTCAATGGTGCCGGTTTGGCTATGGCAACGATGGATCTCATTAAAATGGCCGGTGGTGAGCCAGCTAATTTTTTGGATGTAGGTGGTACCGCTGATGCCAAAAGGGTAGAAGAGGCCTTTAGGATTATTTTAAAAGACACTGCCGTAAAAGCAATATTGATCAATATTTTTGGGGGTATCGTGCGTTGCGACCGTGTAGCGCAAGGCGTAGTCGATGCCTATAAAAATATGGGGGATGCCATTAAGGTGCCTATCATAGTTAGATTACAGGGTACCAATGCCGAATTGGCCAAAGAAATTATCGATAATTCTGGTCTGGCCGTACATTCGGCGGTTCAATTTCAAGAGGCTGCCGATAAAGTAAAAGAAGTCTTAAGCTAAATCTTTTATAATACAATTGTAAAGGCCATCCGCGGTAAGCGGATGGCCTTTTTTATTTCTATGATTTACCAAAGCTTACCGGTGTCAAGGAACGATTAAAGTTCACGTTTTCAATCATATATCCTTTTATCTTGAAATCATGGCTACCGAGAGACGAACATGAATAATGATTAATTTTTTGTTAAAATAAGTTTTGATTGTAACATTCTCAATGCTGAGGCGTCTTTATAATAACATCATCAATCATTATTAATCAAATTCTGCAATAACATCGACAATCATCGAAGCAGGATTAAAAACAAACGAGTCATGAGAAAATTCAGTTTAGTACTGGTAGCTGCAATGCTACTTATCACATCAGGTGTTTTTGCCAACGATTCAAAAATCGATTCTAAAAAAGCAGATCCCAACAAAACCCTTTCCACACAGATTGCAGAACTTCTAGACGACAATCCCTTTGTGCTGACCTCACACGATTTGACTGCCAATATTAAGTTTATGGTAAACGACCAGAAAGAAATCGTTGTACTTTCAGTCGATACTGAAGATAAAGTATTGGAAGGTTTTGTAAAAAGTCGGTTGAACTATAAAAAAGTTGATTCTAAGGACTGCAAAAAAGGTGAGACGTATACTGTTCCCGTAAGAATTACGGAGGCCTAGTTGTCACTCTTAATTTATCATATAAAATCCTGATATGCTTAGTATCAGGATTTTTTCTTGTTCTTATATTTCACTGGACTAATGTCCTTATCCATTTTCCGTCTTTGAATCGCCTTGTAAACTGGTTTTGGTGCATCGGGTTTTTTCGAGGTATTTCTAGCCGATAGAACCTCGCCGGGTTCTTTGGGATTTTCTTTCGTTCCCCTGAGATGAATGACGAGTCCGTTCAAGAAATTACGAAGCACTTGGTCGCCACATTCCATATAGTTGGGATGATCCTCCTTTCGGAAAAAGGCACCGAGTTCGCTCTTTGAAATTTTAAAATCGACCAATTTCAGGATATCCACGATTTCATCGTCCCGCAATTTTAGGGCTACCCTAAGCTTTTTGAAAACATCGTTATTGTTCATCGAACTTTTTTCGGCAAGGTATTACAAAATTATTTGGCCTATCGAAGTGTCTGGTATTTAAGTCCATTTTATACGAAAAGTTGGTAATTATTGTTATATATGACACGGGCTTTATCCTAAATCACTCTTAATGAGCAGTTACGAAGAAAAATTAAGCATTTTATCCGAGATGATCACTTTCGCAAAAGTGGACGATATAGTCAAAGAGTCCGAGTACAATTTTTTACTGGGCGTGGCGACGCACCTTGGTATCGACAGAAATACATTTGATTCCCTCTTTGAAAAGGAAGCAAAACACGTTATTCCTAAATCACAGGCAGATCGTATACTTCAGTTCCATCGGCTGGTGTTGTTGATGAACGTTGATGCCGTGCAGGAAGAAATAGAAATAGGTAGACTTCATAATATAGGTTTGGGCATGGGTCTGCCGCCTTCCGCAATCGAGCAAGTACTTTCCATTATGCACGAATATCCTAATAATGTAGTGCCGCCGACAGTGCTCATCGATATCTTCAAGGCACATTACAATTAATCCCTCTTATTTAGATAAGGGTCAAATTTGGCTTTAATTCTATTGTTTGCGCCATTTTGACAGTTCTCACATCGAATAACACGACATAAGGGCAGTTTTTTTGTATTGGTATATGTTTTGTCTATACAGAAGCGAAAACATAGTTTAACAACAATTAAAACATACAGTCATGAGTATAGTAAGAAGAAACAATTTAGTATTTCCCTCCTTGATGAACGAAATTTTCAAGCCTGATTGGTTCGGCGGAATGGAGAATTTGAACAGTAGTGTTCCTGCGGTCAACATTAAGGAAAACGAAAAAGATTTTGAATTGGAGCTAGCAGTTCCCGGAAGAAAAAAGGATGATTTCAACATTGAAGTTGATAATAATGTTCTAACGGTGTCCTCGGAAGTGAAGACAGAGAATGAGACTTCTGAAGACAATTTTACCAGAAGGGAATTTGGTTTCACTTCGTTCAAGAGAGCGTTTACTTTGCCCGAAACCATTGATGAGGACAAAATCAAAGCGGATTATGTGGATGGTCTGTTGCGCTTCACGCTTCCTAAGAAAAAAGAAGCGTTGCCAAAACCTAAGCGCATGATCGAGCTTAAGTAAAGAATTAAAGAAATTATGGTAGGTCATACCGTTCTGGTAAGACTTTCATAATGGTTGGTTTAGTTGGTTAGTTTGGGAAGCGTCCTGTGCATCTGTGCAGGGCGCTTTCTTGTTGAAGAGATTTAAGCTAAAAGGAAATGGAAAGGTCTAATTGACTTCATTGGTCACAATCGTTAGTTGAAACTATGCACTTTAGTGCAAGACTTTCAGTTTCTACAAATTTTCAACAAGTCGGCAGTGGCACTCAGCAATCGGCGGCCGACAATTTTTTTATGGATTACAAAGTAGCTTACCGCTAACTGTTTACTGCTACTTTGATACAATGTTGAAAAAGAATTTCATTCTTTTCCTATAAACCTATGTATTTTAAATGCGTAGTGGTTTATTTAATAGGTTCGTCTAAAATGGCCAAACTGGTAATTATACCTTCCAAAAAATTGCCCAAGCGAAGATTTTCATCCGGACTATGAATATTATTGTCCGGATTAGGAATCCGGATGGAAACCGCCGGTATGTTAAGGGTAGTGATAAACGGTGACATAGGTTGTGAGCCCCCGGTGGTACGCATGTTTACGAACTCATTTCCAAAGACTTTTCGCATGGTCTTTTCTAGGTGTTCCCCTATGGGGGAGTCCATATCCGTTCGAAAAGGTTTTGAGCCTAGTTTATAGTTAAAGGACGCTAGCTTGGGGTATTTTCTTCGTTCATCGTCCGAGGGAACTGAGTCTACCAAATGAAATCCATTGACTTCGATGTGTTTTTTTAGTGATTCCATTAAACGTTTGCCATCCGATTCCGGCACCAAACGCATATCTATTTCCACAACAACTTCCGAGGGAATGATGGTGCGTACTTCATCGCCGACCCATGCGGCATTCAATCCCCTTACGTTCAAAGATGGGTATTGCAATGCTTCCTGATAAGTATTTCCCACGGCATCAGGTTTTGCTATACCTAAACGCTGCTTTATGCTATCCAAATTTTCCGGAACATCGTTTAGCAATGTTTTTTCCTTTTCCGATAGTTCTATGCCGTCATAAAACCCCTCAAGCGTCACCCGACCATCATTGTCTTTTAAACCGCCCAATAGCCTAGCGGTCTCGAACACGGGGTTCGGTGCAAAATTGCCGTACTGACCACTATGTAGTGGATATAGAGGCCCAAAAACTTTTAAAGTAGCGGTAGCGATGCCCCTAGCGCCAAAAGTGAGGGTGGGAAGATTGGAAAGATGTCTCGTGCCGTCCATGATAAAAAGCATATCGGCACTCAGCAACTCTCGGTTTTCTGTCACTGCTTTTGGAAGAGAAGGGGACCCCATTTCTTCCTGAAAGTCCATAATGACTTTTACGTTGAATGCGGGTTTCAATTTTTTATGTTGTAAAATCTGCAAAGCGGAAATTAAAGACATCGCTGGGCCTTTGGAATCCGATGCGGACCTCGCAAAAATTCTCCAATCAGGATTAAATTCGTTTTTCAATTTTCCGGAATCGATAATAGTCCAAATATTTTTATCATCTTTTTCTTTCAAAACAGGTAAGAACGGATTTGGTTGATTCCACTTCGTAGTGTCAACAGGTTGTCCATCGATTTGTAAATAGAACAAAACGGTTTTGGCTTTTTTTCGAAATATTTTCTCGGCAAAGAGTAGGGGAGCACCTTCCGTTTTGATGACTTGGGTCTCGAATTTCATAACGCTAAAAACAGAATCGCACCATTTCAGGTTCTGTTGTATTTCATTTTCAAAATGACCATCGTTGGGAAGCGTTAAGAAGTTCATCAAGTTGATAATCGCCTCTGGAAATTTTTCCTCAGCAAACTCATTTATGCTCTCTGCCGACAAAGACTGTGCGCTCGAAAAAAAACAGCAGAATATAAGGGGTAGAAGCATGTTCAATTTTGATGCCCTAATGAGGTGGTTTTTTGAAAAAATAAGGCAAAAGGATGAATAGTGAAGCATTTTATTGAATTTAGACGAATCTAAAAATAGTAATTAAATAATTATAAACCAGTTGTTTAAATACTACTACTTTACAAAAAAGTTTAGATTTTTAAAAACAAGCCATCTTTGGTGAAATCTACAATAATTTTATCGATTTTACTCCTGTTCTTGCAACATTTTTATCTCGTCTCGAAGTTTTGCAGCTTGCATAAAATCTAAATCTTTAGCCGCTTTCTCCATCATTTTTCGCTTCTCGCGAATAAGTTTTTCTATCTGTTCCTTGGTCAAATAGTCGAGGTCGGGTTCTGCGGCGCGCATTTCTTCTTTTTCGAAATGATAGGTCGAAACCGAGTTTTTTGCAAGAGCACTATCCAAACTTTTATTCAGGGATTTAGGAGTAACATTGTGTTCCAGATTATAGGCCGTTTGCTTCTCGCGACGATAGTTGGTTTCGTCTATCGTCTTCTGCATGCTGTCCGTGATTTTGTCGGCATACATGATAGCTTTACCGTTCAAATGTCTTGCTGCTCTTCCTACAGTTTGGGTCAAAGAACGGTTGCTTCTCAAAAAACCTTCTTTATCGGCATCCAAAATAGCGACTAGGGAGACTTCAGGTAAATCGAGTCCTTCACGAAGTAAGTTTACTCCAATCAGAACATCGAAAATTCCTTTACGTAAATCTTGCATAATTTCAACGCGCTCCAAAGTGTCCACATCGCTATGAATGTATCGACATCTAATATTGATGCGAGACAAATATTTGGCCAGTTCTTCGGCCATGCGTTTGGTCAAGGTTGTGACCAAAGTACGTTCGTCTTTTTCTACACGTTGTTGAATTTCTTCGACCAGATCGTCAATTTGGTTCAAACTTGGCCGAACCTCTATTATGGGATCCAAGAGACCTGTGGGACGTATGACCTGCTCGACGTAAACCCCTTGGCTGAGTTGCAATTCGTAGTCGGCCGGGGTAGCGCTGACATAGATGACTTGGTTTTGAAGTGCTTCGAACTCCTCGAACTTTAAGGGTCGGTTATCCATTGCCGCAGGAAGCCGAAAGCCGTATTCGACCAAATTTTCCTTTCGTGAACGATCTCCGCCGTACATGGCATGTACTTGTGGTAGGGTCACATGGCTTTCATCGATTACCATCAAATAATCCTTTGGGAAATAGTCAATAAGGCAAAATGGTCTTGTACCCGGTTCACGGCCATCCAGGTATCTTGAATAATTCTCTATACCGGAGCAGTAACCTAACTCCCTAATCATCTCGAGATCAAAGTTCGTTCGTTCTTCAAGACGTTTGGCCTCCAAAGGTTTGCCTATTTCTTTGAAATAATCTATTTGCTTGACCAGATCATCCTGAATTTGGTGAATTGCGTTTTGCAGCACATCTTGTGAAGTAACGAACATATTCGCCGGATAAATGGTCAAATGCTCATATACTTCAAGTACGTTGTTGTTGAAAGGGTCAAAAGCCTCGATTTCCTCTATTTCGTCCCCAAAAAAATGAATTCTAAAGGCATGGTCGGCATAGCTGGGAAATACATCCACTACGTCGCCCTTAACCCTAAAATTTCCGTTTCTAAAGTCGGCTGTGGTTCGTGAATACAGGCTTTGAACTAATTGATGTAAAAATTTTGTCCTTGCAATCACTTGATCTTTCTGAATGGCGATTACATTTTTTTGAAATTCTACAGGGTTTCCTATACCATAAAGACAAGAAACTGAAGCAACCACCAATACATCGCGACGGCCAGATAATAATGAAGAGGTGGTACTTAGCCTCAATTTTTCGATATCCTCGTTTATGGAAAGGTCTTTTTCGATATAAAGTCCCGTTGTTGGAATAAAGGCCTCCGGTTGATAGTAATCATAGTACGAAACGAAGTACTCCACAGCATTTTCAGGAAAGAACTGCTTAAATTCAGAGTATAGTTGGGCGGCCAAGGTCTTATTATGCGCCAAGACCAAAGTTGGTCGTTGTACTTTTTCAATAACATTGGCAACGGTAAACGTCTTACCAGAACCGGTCACGCCGAGAAGCGTTTGATAACGCTCCCCCGAACCCATGCCTTCTACCAATTGTTTGATGGCTTCAGGCTGATCGCCCGTCGGTTTAAAATCGGATACTACCTTGAATTTCATCCTTTAAAAATACAAAAGACGAATGGTAAATTTCAATTGAAGAAGTATAATTTGAAAGGTTATCTTTTTAAGGTAAAATGTCCTTGGATTAGTTGTTGACTAAATGATTCGGCCCTGAACCAATAATCTGAAGAAGGTACAGGCCTTCCCTTGACCAAACCGTCCCAACCTTTTGATTTTGGGTCGATTTGCCTTAATAATCTTCCATACCTATCATAAATGGAAATATTTCCCTTGATTACGTCTTCTATATTTTCATTTTCTTGTGGGGGTATGAATTGCCAATAATCGTTGATTCCATCTGCGTTCGGGGTGAAAAATTTTGGAAAATCTTCAGGTTTTAACCCCCGCTCTATGAGCTGTGAGACAGTGCCGCAGCCATTTTTATCCCTGACAAAAATAAGATGAGGGCCTTCAGCAATGTTGTAAAAACTAGCCTCATCCTGGTACGGGCCATCCTCATTGTCTATAGCGTACTCATAATCTCCAAAACCCGTTACATTGATGTTCGCTTGTTTACCGGCCGTAAGCTTCCTTATAGTTACTGATTCTATGGTGGCGACCCCTGACGGAATGACATTAAAACTATTGACGGTCGGACATTCTAAGGTTATGCCGGAGCGGTCTATTCTATTATAGGCCTCAAGAAAGTAATTGCCTGGTTCGGTAATCTGAAAATTCCTATTTTGAGATAGGAGCAATTCATTGCCATTTTCAATGCGATACCAACGAAAGCCATCGGCCTCGCCTTCGGCCGAAACGGTAATGGGGCCGCTATTTTCACATTTGATGAATAGGTTGGGAAACTCGATTTCGGGCCCCAATGATTTCATTTCTCCAGTAATTGGGTCTTCCTGCTCACATGGGTCTTCTATGGCTCCTGTAAAAAAACGTTCTTCCCTACAAGGCAGAGCAATACCATTTTCGTTTTCGGGAATCACGGTAACATATATCCATAGGTCTTGAGGCAGGTCTTCTGGAGGGTCATAGGACAACACATTACCGACGTTGCGTTGGTCTAAAATATCCGTTCCTCCTTCTGAAGTTCCGATAGAGAGAGTATAACTCGTGGCTGTCGGGGCATATTCCCAAACAATATCGGTTACTACGGTCACATTGGCGGCATCATTGTCCGGTGCAAGCAATATAGTGCAGGCCGGAGGAGTGATCACATCAACAGTGGTAAAACTTATTTCGGTACAGGCCCTAGGTATGGTATTGAATTGAATAATACTTAAATTGACATAAATTGGACTATTTTCGGGCAATCCTACGGGGGCTTTGTAGAAATTATCGATTCCGGTGGCTTGTCGATTGACGATATCCGATCCGCCAGGAGTGGTTCCAAGTGAAATGAGGTACCCATTAATACCATTGACCGCGGGCCAAGTGATGGTGGCATCGACCGGTATATCTATAGCGCCATTCAAGGGATAGCTTATGTTCGGGCATTCTTGCGCATGCGCCAAGCACACAAAAACAAACAGAACATAGAGCAATTTTTTCTTCATTTGAAAGAAATTCAAATATGATGAACGCAATAAACGTTCATCTCCTTTTTCTAAACTTATCGTTTAAGTGAAAAATGCCCTGTAATCTCTTGAGCATCGTTCGTAATTGCCTTAAACCAATAGTCAGACGATGGTAATCTTTTTCCCTTAAAAGTTCCATCCCAACCTTTTGAACTTGGATCGACCTGTGAGATCAACATTCCATAACGATTATAAATATGGATTACCTCGATGGTTGACCCGTTATTTTCTGCGGGGGGGGCATATTGCCAAAAATCGTTGTACCCGTCTGCATTGGGAGTGAAAAATTTTGGAAATATAATGGACAAAGTCTCCTTGGGTTCTTCTGCGCAAATTGTTGGGTCGATGGTAACATCAAAGCTACTTTGGTCGCTACAGTCACCGGCCTCTGCATAAATATAGATGCGTTGTGACGTTGAAATAACATCTCCTGCTGAAAGTATCGTACCACGTCCACCGGTTTGTGAAAAATAGTTGATGCCCTCATCAAGTTCCGGTAAAACATAGTTTTCGCAATCCGAAACATTCTCGAATTCGGGCACTTTGGGCGGCGGAAGGACGATTAAACTGAAAATAGTTTCCTCAAAACAGCCATCAGCATCGGTTGCCCTGGCCATAACTCTACGCTGGTTTACTGCGAACTGGGTACCCAAGCTGAAATCAATGAGATCGCCACCCGGATTGTGATAGGTAACCGTCAAACCGGTCTGCGTACCGATTAGACTTACTTCAAGTGCCATAAGATCTATATTGAATTCTTCAAAGTTATCTTCGTCGGGGTCACAGGTGAAAAAGTCGGGTACAGGATTTATAAAATGGTCGCAGCCCTGTTGGGGTTCGGCATTGCCCGTTGTAAAAAGTTCATAAGGGCATGTTTGGTCGGGTCCGTTGGGAAAGCGTACGGTAATCTTTACCGATATGGTTGTATTTGCAGGGTATTCATCACCCTCTGGAAGTTCGAATTCGGTACTGCTTCCTACATCTACCCGATCTACAAGATCCCGCCCACCGGGCGTTGTACCGATGAGCACGTAATAGCCCACGGCATCCTCGACGGCTGTCCATGAAATTGGGGTGGTTACCGATACATCGGTAGCATCGGGCAACGGAACGTTTATATTCGGGCAGGTTTGGGCCATAGAAATACCTATGTGAAGAAAAGAAATAATATATAGGAATTTCTTGGTCATATTAACAATTCTCAATTCGGCGTTTACTATCGTTTCAATGTAAAGTGCCCCTGTATCTCTTGTCCACTAAAGGATGCTGCTCTGTACCAATAATCAGATTCTGGCAAAGGCCTACCTTTAAAAGAACCGTCCCAACCCTGTGATCTCGGGTCTAGATGTTTCAGTAAATTTCCATACCGGTCATAAATTCTTATATATTCTAAATTGATCTCACCGCTTTCAGGCGAAGGTCTGAATTGCCAAAAATCATTGGCACCATCTTGATTCGGCGTGAAGAAACGAGGAAAGTTTTCGGCAGACAGATCGAGTTCAATGGTGCGCTGTACTTGACCACATCCATTTTTATCCCTTACAAAAACGGTTCGTTCTCCTTTGGGTACATTTTGAAAAACCGGACTTGCCTGAAAGGGGCCAAATTCGGAATTGATCGTGTACTCATAATCTCCTTCGCCGGTGACATTGACCGTGATTTCCAGTCCCGAGGTTTGCCTCTTGATTTCGACCGATGTGATGGTGGGTGCTTGTGAACGAATTACGGTAAAATCTTTCGAACTGATACATTCTATTGGAACCCCATCTTGGCTGACCGTATTGAAGGCTTCAAAACGATACTCCCCGATATCGGAGGGTAAAAATTCGTTGGTTTCCGAAAGTAAGCTCTCGGTTCCATCTTGGTTTTTCCTGAACCATCGAAAACCGGACGCCCTTACAATGCGGCTTAAAAGTGTTGGTGTTGTACCATCGATACAAATGCCCACTTGATCTGGGATATCGACTTGCGGTAAAAAGGGGCTACAGTCAAATTCCGGTTCACTTACGATCAGGCTTTCAATCTGACAGGGCCCATTATCGCCATTCTCATTATAGGGTACTATTTGCACAAAAATTTCTTGATCTAAAGGTAAATCCTTTTCGGGGGCATAGGATAATACATTGCCTACGTCGACGTTATCGGCAATGTCATTTCCGCCACTCGTTGTACCTATGGTAACACGATATCCCGTAGCCCCGTAAGCATAAGCCCAGTAAATGCTTCCGAAGGTGTCTCCCGAAACCAATTGGGTACATGGGGGCGGTTCTGTAACGTCTTCTGTGGTAAAGGTCTCACCAGGGCAATCAATAAGAGTTCCTTCCGTGATGAATAAGCTAATGGTAACGTAAATTCGAGTGTCATCCGGTAGGCCCAGCTCGGGTGTGAAAGAATTTACAAGGCCCGCGGAACGGCGGTTAAGAATATCCGTACCGCCAGGGGTGGTGCCCAAAGAAATCAGATACCCATCGATACCACTAGCTTCGTTCCATCTTAAAACGACATCCAAGGGTACACCTACAGATCCGTTGATCGGATCTGACATTCTAGGGCAGGTCTGGCCATAACTTAGTAGACCGAGACAAAAGATAAATATGTATAGTGCCCTTTTTCGCATTTGTTGTGATTTTACACATTGTAAATCATCGACGTTCTCATCTTTTTAATGAAAAATGACCTTTGAATTCCTTTCCACTTCCCATACTTACTTTGAACCAATAATCTGAACTTGGCAGTATTGTGCCGTTATAGGTTCCGTCCCAGCCGTTACCGTCTGCTCCAATCTGCGCCATTTGCTTCCCAAAACGGTCATATATCGCTATGAAGGAATCTCCCTGAAATCTATCATCGATTCCTATCAATTGCCATGTATCGTTGAATCCGTCGTTATTAGGTGTAAAAAATTTCGGGTAACCCAGTACCGAAATCAATTCTTCCGAAATACCGCATCCATTTTTATCCCTCACAAAAACCGTGCTAAGGCCAGCGGAGACATTCTCAAAAAAATTTGTGTCCTGATAGTTTTCACCATCCAAAGAGAACTCATAGTCACCGTCTCCCGAAACTTCGATCTGCACTGTATTGTTATCCGAAAAATCCGCAACGATCAAATCTTCTATAATCGCAATATTCGATGGCAATACCGTAAACTCGAATCGGCTCTCACATGAGGTGGTAATTCCATTTTGGTTATACGTGTAACCGACATCAAGTGCATATTGACCTACCTCAAAAATCTCCACCTGCTGTGCGGAAGAAATGAGTTCTTCTGTACTACCTACGATCTTATAAAAGGTATAGGTGTCAAAACCTACCGGCGCATCAATGGTCAATGAAGGATTATCGGTACATATTAAATAAGACGGTTCTAGCGAGAACAATGGGGTGGTATTAACCGTCAATGAAATTTCCAATACGTCTTGACATTGGTTGGCGTTTTCAAGTCGCACATATACCGTTGCGGATTCTGTGGCGTGAAGATTAGGCAATTCATTAGTTTCGAGGGAAACGTCTTCAAGAGAGCTATAAAAGCTGACTTCGCTATCCGGATATGCGGTGTTCTTAATTTCCTCTAAATCAAAAATTCCGATAAGCACATTATCCGTGGCATCTTCATCACAACTATAGAAAGTGGTATCCGGACCGTTAAAAACTATCGGCTGTACGCGTATTGCTATCTCTCCAGAATTTCCACATCCTAAAGTATTGATGACACGATAGTAAATAATCTGGTCAAAAGAATTTGTATTGGCATAGTTTTGAGGGTTTTGAATGGGATTGTTATTCTCCATATCAACTAGGGTCTCATAAAATAAATAGGAAACATCGGGGTTCTGTTCCACCTGTTTTAAATCCATTACCGTTAACCCATCTGTAGTATCTTGGACATCGACATCGCACTGTACCAATTCGATATTGTTCGCTTCAGGTATCGGTTCTATAGTAACGGTAGCTTCACCTATTATGGGGCATTCGGAAGGGTCCGCTGTAATAATGGAAAGTCGGTAACGCCCTGAATCATCGGCATCCGTACTTTGTATTTCTAAAATGTTTTCAGTTGGATTTTCAAAAGGAACACCATCTTTTTCCCAAAAATAAGTGGCACCGGGGATTAGCTCTGTTTGCAATACCAGACTTTCATTCCCACAAATAGATACGGCACTGGCCGTGGATCCATCGGGATTCAAGATCAAATCAATTTTACTAAAGAACGACTGGATGAACGGAGGCAATCCCTGACCGGATAGCCTGCTGTTCAAAGAGACCGCATTGTGCTGATAGTTCGCGGCTGTTCCCCTTGCATTCGGATTGTTTATGACCCCTAGATAAGATGTGCCGTTTAAATAACTCTGTGATATGGTCCGATATATCTTTCCATTGTCGGCCAATTGAAGTCCCCCTCGATATAAGGATCTAGAATCAAGAACTACTTCTGAACTTGAAATATTATCCGACAGCATATCATATTGAAGTAGATTGGAGAAATGTCCCGTGGCCTCAATAAGGTCATTCGATGCATGAACATATAAAAATTGCCCGTTGGGGGAAAACTCGATTCCGTAGGGCACTTTCTGAGGTGCCGAAATAACGATGCGTTCTTGGTTCGATACCTGCCCTGTTGCCGCATCGAAATCATAGGAGTACAGGCCAAAGTCTCCGTTGGCACTGACAATTTTTGTGCCATCGGGTGAAACTTTTAGATTTCCCCGAGCATCTTCAATGGCCAAATCAGGGAATGTAGATCGTATCGATGTGGTGGCCACTCCCGTGGTGCTTATTTCAAAAGCGTGATATGTATTAAAAGGATTTGACCCGCCATTATTGTCAGCCAGCGTGATTAACCAGATTGATTGGTCCGAACAATCTCTTAGTACTGCAGTAATCTTTTCTGAGCAATCGTCCAAGAGCCTGACATTTTTTTGTGTTATGGCTCCTGCACCAGAATTCATCGAAACGTCGACGACGGAATAGTTCAGGCCATTGTCTATGTCCCCTTGCTGCACTGAGGTGTCTACGGTGAAGATATAATAAATATTCGGAGAGCCTGGTCTAGGTACTATAAGTGCCGATTGCGTACTCGAGGGGTCTCCATATAATCCTCGGCCATTTTCCATGACCTGATGATCGCGATCGTATACGGTTATGCCATCGGTGTAGAAAAGAAGGTTGCCCAAAGGATCTGAAATTGTAGCACACCCCTCTATAGTATCGATCTGTCCGTCCGTCAGAGCGGTAACACTACCATCCGGATTGAATTGTATGCCCGCTCCATTGCCGAAATACCAATTATTGGTCTCTCCTTGCCCAAAGAATAGGGTAGGGCAAAGCAGGGCCAGTATCAGAAGTTTAGCAATTTTCATTATCATAGCGTTCTCGGAACTCTACAATATACTACAAATCTCGCTTTTTCAATAATGCATAAGACAAATAGATAAAAATGGCAGTCCAACCGAGAACAATCAAGATCTCGTACCAATGTACGTGATAGTTCAGTTCTATATTTTCGCCCACTTGATCGGCTACCGTCTGTACTGCCTCCAATCTGGTAAAAGGTTCCTTGATCAAATTCCACATAGAATTCAAGGGAAAAAAGCCCATTACGGCATCGGTAGTATCGCCGTCGAACAATTTCCAACGCATCATACCGCGTGCAAATCCTTCGAAGACCTGCCATAAAATGAGGAATCCCAAGGCGAAGGCAGATCGCTTTACTAAAATGCCCAAGAAGAGACAAAAGGAGAAAAATCCCATTAGTTTGACGAAAAAGGCCAAGACAAACTCGAGATCTGAAAAAATGATGGACAATTCGTTGTAGTCCGAATAAATAAGCCCTAAAATCATCGATACCACAAAAACGAATACAGTCGAAATTAACGCGAAAGAAAACACCGTTAAGACTTTTGAAAGGATGAACTCTTTTTTAGAAAGACCGTCTATCAGGTTTTGTTTGATGGTCTTATTACTATATTCATTTGCCATCATAGACACGATAACTATGGCTAAAAAGAGTTTGAAAAATGCCGTAACGAAAGTGTTGAAATGCCATATATATGGGAAGTTGAAGATACCTACCTCAGCCAAATGAAATTTTACCGGCCCAATATCGAATTTTATGGCGGCGACCAAGGCTATCGATGTCAGCAGAATAAAGTAAGATAGTATCAAAACCCGACTGGCGCGGTTGTTCCAAAGCTTTATGAATTCTATTTGAAGGAGTCGTACCATGTTTTTAGTTTAGTTTGCTTGGTTCTTGGTCATTGTCAGGAATTGTTCTTCAAGACTTTCTTTTCTTTTGACCAAATGGGATAGGATGATACCCTTGTCAAAAAGCATTTTATTCAATTCTGCGGGATTAAGTTCCTCCTTTAAAAATGCAGTAATCGATCCGTTTTCTATTTTTAGTTCTCCAAAACTGGCATTGTTTTCAAGAAAAGATTTTAGTTTTTCGGTCTGATCGGTTTTCAATTCAAAGAATCCATGACTGGCCAACATACCGTCTACCGAACCTGAATAAAGTTTCTCTCCTTTTCGCAATATGACGACGTGACTGCACACTTTTTCGACTTCGTCCAATAAGTGTGATGCCAACAAGATGGTCGTGCCCTGGGAAGCGATTTTTTTTATGATTTCCCGAATTTGATGAATTCCTTGAGGGTCGAGGCCATTGGTGGGTTCGTCCAAAATCAGAATTTCAGGATCGTTCAGAAGCGCGGAAGCTATTGCCAAACGCTGTTTCATTCCTAAGGAATATGTCTTGAACTTACTATTTTTTCTGTCCAGTAAACCGACCAACTCCAGTTTTTCCTCAATTTTATCTTCTAGTACCTCTTTGATTTTACAGACTAATTTTAGGTTTTGAACTGCGGTCATGTACGGGTAGAAGTTCGGGCGCTCAATAATAGCCCCTACTTTTTTAAGTGCCTGATGGGTCGACACGTTTCCGTCGAACCAAGAAAATTCACCACCCGTTCGGTTGACTACGTTCAATACGATGCCCAATGTTGTCGATTTTCCGCTCCCGTTCGGTCCTAGAATGCCATAAACATTACCTTTTTCGATGGAGAATGAAAGATTTTTGACAGCGGTCAGATATCCGAATTTTTTGGTAAGGTTGTTTACCGTAAGTATTTTTTCCAAAATAGGGCTGTTTTTAGGTGGTCTGTTCTTACTTGACGAAGAAAGCCTAAATTTGTTACAAAGAAGATTCATAAAATCGAAATATGTCCGAAGAGCGATTAATGTCAAAGAAAAAACCTGCCTATCCGGTAAGTGCTAAGTTGGACGAGTATCTGGATCACTACAGCCGTAAAATCGAAATCCCCATTTTTTATGAGGATTTGCTGCGCTTTTCCGGTTCGGTGGTAGTCTACGACGCCAATGACGAAGACACGCTTTGGATCCGTGTATATTACTCGGAGTTCGACCGAAAGGAAATAGACGAAAGCCTGAAAAAAGTATATTCTATTTTGCATTCCGATGGTAGCAATAATATACATCAGTACCTTAATGTCGATGCGGTCGATTTCTGCACCTTTGGTAACTCCAAACCCTTCCGTATTAAAATCAGAAATATCCTCAACGACAATTTTACGTATTTCTATATCAAGAAAACCGATGCGTCAAGAATTTACGGGTTGGAGCTCGAACACATGTTGTCGCCTTATAATTTGAACTTTTTAGTCTATAAAGACACATTGATCGAAGAGCATATTGCGGGTATTCCTGGCGATGTTTTTATAAAGGATATGTTGCCGAAATGTACCGAGTCGGAAAAAGCACAATTGGCCAAAGAGTTCGTTAAGTTCAATGAACGTTGTATGATTCGCCTTTTGGGCGACATGCGTTCTTATAATTACGTAATCGTACCTGTGCATGATTTTGACCATGTCGTTTATAGAATTAGAGCCATAGATTTCGATCAACAGTGTTTCGAAGGAAAGTTAAAAGTCTATCGCCCACAGTTTTTTAAGGAAAATTTTCAAATGGTTGAATTGGTACGGGGAAAATTGATGCGAGACTCCGTAGACCAATATAAGTTGGAGGAACGCTCTATAGTCGCAAAGCGTATTCTCAGTTCGGGCAATAGGATTAAAAAACTTAGGGCTATCAGTAAGACCGACACCATTTCAACAAATGAAAACACCGAAATGCTAAAAAATCAGATTTATGATATGACGCTTGACTTGAACTTTAAAAAATGCAAGACCATGGGCCAAGTACTAGATTTAGCCCTGAACTTTGTACGCCGAAACTATGAAGATGTTAGCATGAAGCAGATTATCGAGAACAAGATAAAAATATAAAATTCCAAATCGCAAGCACCAGATACCGACTAGAGATGCTTAGAATTTGGTGCTTGCGATTTTATTTTTTTTACGCTACGCAACTTAGCTTTTCTGCTCTTTGTTGAAATACACGAGGTAATAGTACATTTGCCGCTCTTCGTCCCAACCTTTTTCCACGAACTTTTCGGCAGATTCAGGATTGATGAAATCAAGTTTTATTTGAATATTGGTATCTAGATTGATAACGTTCTTGATTTTTTTTCTAGCATCTGAAACCGCTTTGTTCGCGATATCAAAATTGGAGACATCTTCAATACTGTATTTTGGTCCTTTTTCTACCTTATAATGCTTGAATTCGGGAATCAGCTCAGGGTTCTCCATGACCTCGTTCAAAAACGAACTTTCTTCAAAGGCATCGTTCTTCGCAAAATGGTTGACGGCACGGTTCATAAAAAGTACCTCCTGTTGTTTGTCCTCAGCGGGTAAAACGACATCCTTCGCAAAATTCTGGCAAAACTTCAGGTAATTTTTTGTGTAAAAATTCTCATCGGCAAGGGCATTCACTTCCAAAAAATTCTCAAGCCAATATTTGGTGTCGTAGCGGTTGTTATCTACCGATAGCACTTTATATCCTTCTTCTTTTTGTACATTAAAAATCAAACATCCTTTGTCCAATTTATTTATGTTGATGCCTTGTTGTACCACAATATCTAAGTTTTCGCCTTGCTCTTCGAGCTGCAGAAAATCATGCTTTAGCTCACTTTTAAAAATTCCTACGGCATCAACTTTTTTATTGTCCAAAAGAACACCTGACAAATAAGTAACATAAACCTCTCCACTTTTGATATGTGGATGGTTGGACTGCTCATAAAGATGTGTGGCCAGTTTTTTGGAGTTTTGGTGGGTTTTCGAAGAGTCGTCAAAAATCTCGGATACATATTTATAGACTTCATTGAATTCGACATCGACCTCATTTGCCAGATGAAAATAATTCTCTTCTTTTTCTCGGAAAGGTTTGAAGAAATATTCTTTTAGCAAACCGGTCGTTTCATCATTTAAATTAAAGGGCTCCGCAGAAAGAAAAAGACTTTCACTTTTATTTTTATTGCCAACACGATGTAAAGAAATACTTTCAATTTGAGTAGGGTAGAGGTTAATCATTCTTTTGTTAGGAGTTAGGAGTTAGGAGTTAGGAGTTAGGGTAAAAAGAATCTAAAAGTCGGTATTAATTCCAATTTTCATCAAAATCAAGATCATCATAGTTTTCCAAAGTGTCATCGAAATCGAAAGTGGGATCCGCTTCGAATTTTTTTTCGGGAGGCGATTCGGGTAGCTCACCAAAACTAAAAAGTATGTTGGGATAGGCTTGCCCATCAACTTTTTCAACAATATCGGCAAGTTCTACGAAGAACGTCCACATGCTTAAAAAATCATAGACATAAATGAGTTTTGGCGAATCTTCGTTCACGACATCGACCAGAAACGTCTTGTTCATCAATCGTACATCTGAACCATTCTCACTCATATCGAAGAGCGCGATTTCTTCGTCTTGTACCCAATTCTCATCGCAGGTATAGAACGATGCCATTTCATTTCCCAAAAAGCCGAACGACTGCGCAATGACATTGTGGAATTCTTCCATAGAACTTTCCGCCTGTATTTCGATATCTCGAAAAATATCTTCCTCGGCATCTAAGATTACCCTGATTTTATAAATCATTTCCCTCATTTTTTGAGTGAGGCAAAGGTACAACAATAACTTAAAATGGGCTGATTATTTCGAAAAGCGATGTAGTGTAAATGTCATAGCGGCCAATAGAAAAAAGGCACCGATTTGGTGTGTCACACCAAGCCATAGCGGTACGGCATAAACCAAGGTAAATACACCAAGAATGAATTGTAAAGCGACGATAATCAGTATTGACTGAACACCATATTTTTGGGGCAACGTCAAATTTCGGCCTTTTGTTCTGTACCAAATTGCAATGCAAAAGCCGACTACCACATAGGCTAGATATCGATGAACGAACTGCACGCCGCTCTTACCTTCCAAAAAATTTTTCATCAGTGGGTTATGCTCGATATAGACCGTTTCATGAACTAGTTTGCCTTCACTCATCAAAGGCCAATGATTATGAATCCAACCGGCATCTAAACCGGCCACGAATGCACCCCAGATAATTTGAAGTATCAAGAAAATGAATGTGAAGCGAACCAAGTTGCGAATTCCGGTGGATATTTTTTTTCTATTCGGATAGATTAAATCAAGGGCCACCCATAAGCTATAGGCGAAGGTCAAAAATGCCGTCGTCAAATGGGCCGCCAATCGGTAGTGGGAAACATCGGGCCGGTCGACTAGTCCGCTTTTGACCATATACCAGCCCAAAAACCCTTGAAAACCTCCTAAAAAAAGAAGAACGAGGCATTTTTTGAGGGTAGCTACACTCAGTTTTTTTGTAACTAAAAAGAATAGAAATGGAATGATAAAAACAAGGCCGATAAACCTGCCAATGACTCGGTGAAGCCATTCCCAAAAATAAATACCTTTAAAATCCTCAAGTGTAAAATGGGTATTGAGTTTCTGGTATTCAGGATATTGTTTATAGAGTTCAAATGCCTCGTTCCACTCTTGGTCGTTCATAGGCGGTATGGTGCCGCTTATGAGCTTATAGTTCGTAATGGAGAGGCCAGAGTGCGTCAGCCGGGTTATACCACCGACGAGCACCATAATAAATATCAGTAAACAACCCGTAAGTAGCCAGTAGACAATAGGTTTGTGCGTATGCATCCAATTTTCTTTTTCGATGCAAAATTAACACACTTTAGCCAAAGAATACGAAATGATAAGCATAAAAAAGGACGACCTAAGCCGTCCTCTTCTAAAATCCACCCACTAATCTATTGTTCCATTACAATGAACTCCGATCTACGGTTTTCTTGATGTTTTTCATCCGAACAGCTTTCTCGGGTCGTACAGTCGTTGGTCAACTGTGTTTCACCAAAACCTTTTCCGGTAATCCTGTTTGCTTCGATACCTCGGTCAACGAGATATTTTACGGTTTCTTTGGCCCTTCTTTTTGAAAGTCTGTCATTATATCGCTTGCCGGCTTTCGCATCGGTGTGCGATTGAACTTCAACTTTGATATCTTTGAAAACGCCCATGTACTCGATGACCTTGTTCAATGTTACTTCCGCATCTGGCCGAATGGCCGATTTGTCCAAATCAAAATAAACAGGCTCTAGGTTCAAGAATTTTACCAAATCGGAACCGACCGGAGCGCGACGGATTGTTTTTTCCAGCTCCACCTCGATTCCTGAACTATCGCTCGCGTTTACGATGGTAAATATTTCGTTACCATCGTTGTAGTCTTCTTTAACAACTGTAACGGTATAGCTTCCATCCTTACAATCACCGTCCAATGTGAAGGAACCGTCATCTGCTGAAATAGTTTCGGCAATAATTTCTTTTTGGTCGTTCAATATCGTGACTTTGGCCCCAGATAACGGATATCCTGTTTCTTGGTCTTTTATGATTCCATCGACTGTGGTATTACAAATAAGATCGATCGGTTGTTTTTCGGTAAAACTATAGATATCATCATTGCCGAGACCGCCTTCACGGTTGGAGGCAAAGTACCCTGTTTTGGTAGATTCATTGAATATGAACGAAAAATCATCTTCTTCGCTATTGACCGGTCCGCCAACATTGACCACATAGATATCATCTTCGTTACCCATCTTTGTGGCGAAAACATCCAAACCACCCAGGCCGGGATGCCCATCGGAGGCAAAATATAGCACGTCCGATTCGGTTACATAAGGAAAGGTCTCACGGGCTTCGGTGTTTATCTTATTACCTAAGTTTCTTGGTGTTCCGAAACTTCCATCCGAATTGATATCGACTACAAAAAGATCGGAAGCCCCAAGGGTACCTTCCATGTCCGAAGCAAAATATAGTTTGCTGTCATCAGCATTCAGTGCTGGATGCGCTACCGAATAAGAATCTGCGTTAAAGGGAAGCTCATAGATATCGGACCATATACCATTTTTCATCGTGGCACGATAGATTTTCAGTCGGCTAACGCCTTCCTCATCTCTTGAAAAACCTCCGTTTTCCGAATTGTTTCGCGTAAAATATACTGTATAACCATCTTTTGTGAAAGCCGTGGAAGACTCATGGGTCTTTTTGTTCAAAATACCGGATAGCTTTGTTGCATTGATAAGTTCTCCTTCTTCAGAAACTTGGGCCGTATATAGATTCAAAAAAGACCTATTGTTCCATTTATGTATGATGCGCGCTACGATACCACTATCCCTGGCCGTTGAAAAAACGATTTGGTCATCGTTGAAAGAAGGCGCAAAATCAGATGCCGCAGAGTTGATACCTAAATTCTTGATATCATATCGCCCTGATTGCTCCCGAATTTTTTCGAGGTAATCAGAATTGTTCAGATACTTTGAGGCGCGCAGATCGTTTTCCGTGGCCGCTTCGAACTTCTTCATCCATTCAGCCGACTTTGCATAATTACCCATCGATTTTAGACTTTGGGCATATCGATACATATATTCAGTGTCGATTTCACCATCGGTTTGAAGTAATTTTTCATACCATATCGAAGCTTCGTCGTAATTGGCGTTCAGGTAATTGGCATTGCCTAAATTCTCAAATATCTCTTTATCGGAATACCCTTTCGTCACAAGATTTTCGTAGCTTCCTATGGCATCTACATACGAATAATCGTTGAAATTATCAGCGGCTTTTTTTTCCTTCTTGTCTTGCGCGAAAGTAAATGAACAGACAATAAATAAGGCTCCTATGGTGAATGTTAGTGTTTTTTTCATTTTGAAATGTCTTTTAAAAGAATCTTGGTGTCAATACCCTTTTGTATCTTGTTTTTAGTTCATAACGTAGCAGGACTTCAAAAGAACCGTCGTTAAACTGCGTACCACCCAATTCAGTGGTCTCCTTATCATAGGCCAGACCGATCATAAAGGCATCCGAAAGTTGGAAACCTACAAGTGCACTCAGGGCTGCATCCCATCGATAAGCAGCTCCTAGGGTAAATTTTTCATTGAACATAAAATTAGCGGAAACATCAACTTGTAAAGGTGCTCCACTTATCGCTTTTAATAATGCCGCCGGCTTGAATTTTAAATTTGGATTCAAGTCGAACACGTACCCAGTAATCAAGTAAAAGTTCATGCGCTCGGCCGCCAAAAATGAACTGTTCGAGCTGCTGTTATCGAAATGCTCGGTCTTCAAAAAGTTCGGTACCGAAAGCCCTGCATAAAATTTATCGGTGTGATAGTAAATGCCGGCACCAAAATTGGGAGCGAATTTCTTATCAATGTTGCTCAATCCCAAGGTGGACGCTTCATTATTATAATTCTGCAATTTCGAGAAATCAACGTTCAATAAATGACCGCCTGCTTTCAATCCGAACGAGAGCTTTCCAGTATCGGAAGTTGGTATCGTGTATGAAAAAACCGCATCGAAGTAGGTATCTTGATTTGTGCCATTTCCTATTTCATCATTCACGATGGAAAGGCCAATACCGACGCGTTCACTTACCGGAGTATTGAAATTCAAGGTCTGGGTATTAGGGGCACCATCAAGGCCGACCCACTGTGATCTGTGAAGCCCGGTTATGCTCAGCACACCTCGCGATCCTGCATAAGCTGGGTTTACCGCGATAGTATTATACATGTATTGCGTATACTGCGCATCTTGCTGCGCCAACACTCCCCAAGTCGAAATTGTCAGAAAGAAAAGTGTTATGAGGGATTTTTTCATGATATTTTTGCTTTTATAGTCTAGCATGGGTTTGTTTTTATCGGTTGACGTACAGGTAGCCGTTCTTGGTTTTGTTCTCTCCGCTGTTCACGTAGTTTAAAATGTAGAAATACACGCCTACCGGCAAGGCCTCGTTCTGTTGAATGGTCGCCCTTCCATTTGAAAATCCTCTAAAGGCATTTCCTGTGTTGTCATAAGCATTCGTTTCAAAGACGAGTACGCCCCATCGGTTATAAATCTGTACCGTATTGTTCGGATAGGATTCAATATTCGTAATTCTGAAAACACCGTCGTTGATTCCTGGTTGTACAAGATCAGATTCGAAGATGATATCACACGCTACCCCTGCAGGAGGTGTACCTCCTATTGAACTACAAGGATCTGCCGGGTTCGTGCCATCGGTAATCTCTTGCCCGTTCGTTATGGTATCGTCATCACAATCGGCAGTCAAGTAATCACCTGATCTTTCAAGAGTAACACTTGGCTCCAAGAAATCACAAGGATCTGTGAGATCTGTGCCATCGGTAATTTCCGTACCATTGGTTACGCCATCACCATCGCAATCGGAAATCAAATAATCGCCCGAAGTGTCAAGAGTAACGTTCGCTATATCAAAATCACATGGATCTTCCGGATTGGTGCCATCGGTAATTTCCTGACCGTTGGTTACGCCATCGCCATCACAATCGGCACTCAAGTAGGGTTCCCCTTGTGGTTCGGTAATACTTGCTATCTCATAATCACAGGGGTCGTTCGGATCCGTGCCATCGGCGACCTCGGTATCATCGAGTACGCCATCTCCGTCTGAATCAAGACCTTGTCGATAATCTACATCACCGCCAGGCACTTGGGTATCGGGTAGGGCAGTAGGGTCATCGATTTCGTCGTTTACATCATTTGAATCATTGCTGTCCGTACCTTCAAAACCATCGTCCAGACCATCACCATCAGTATCGGTGCCTTCAAAAGTTCCCCTGCCACCTTCTGTCAGGTCATCGATTCCATCGTTATCGGAGTCCGAATCCAAATAATCAGGAATCAAATCCCCATCTGTATCCTCAGGAACAAAGCCAGTGGTATAAGCGGTATCAAGTCCGTTTTGCGCGGAAGTACCAGTTGGTGCGATATAACCTACCGTTGGTTGCGCTTCGATATTATCGGGAAGGCCATCGTCATCGGCATCTATATCCAAATAATCTGGACCGTCGTTTGTATTTCCGTCAGAGTTTGGCAAAGCCAAAGGGGTCGCTGCCGTTGCATCATCCAGGCCATCGTCATTGGCATCTGTAAATCCATCGATTTCCCCATCTCCATCTGCATCGATTCCGCCTGCTTCTGTGGCGTCCGTTATACCATCATTGTCACTATCGATATCAATACAATTTGCTATTCCATCGTTATCCATATCGGGTTGTGTTAGAAAACCAAAAATCATCGCCTGAAGGCCGCTTGGAGGGCCGTTAGTGACATCTGTTGTTCTTAAAGTCAATTGGCTTACATTATTAGATTGTACCAAGGGAACACCAAGATTTGTATCCTCTAAAATCACTTGATTAGTTCCAAGGCCAGAAATGGTCGGTCCGGAACCAATATACCCAACTTGTTCAACTAAGGTCCAAGCGCTTCCATTGGTAAGTGCCGAGTTGGTTTCACCATTGTCGGTCGATTCACTGTCCGTGAATATAATGGTAGGATTGAAAGTAGCTCCGCTAATCGTTGTTCCGGTTACTTGAAACGTTACGTCCAGTTCGGAACCTCTATCTGGGTCTTGTACGTAAAGTGCGTAGTTGTCATCCGCATCGTCATAGGCACCTTGCAATAAAGCTCCTGGAAATGTTGAAATGGCATTTGGCACAAAGGCCTTAGCGTCAGGGTTGGCTGCAATGACCGTAAGTGTTATCTGTGTACCATCACTTAAAACTTGGGTAATCTGATCGTTAAGATCGATGCCATCCGCAAAATCGTCGCTCCATTCTATAAAAGCTAGTTGGGTCGCCAGAGTTCCAGAACTGTTGTCCGTATTGCCTACGGTATTTGGTGAGGCGCATTCTATATTATCGGGAATGCCATCATTATCGTCATCAAGATCAACATGATCCGGAATACTATCGCCATCGCTATCAAGCACCTGAGTGATTTCACGGTAATCAACTTCAACAGTATTGTTGTCGGCATTGTTCGGTAAGTCCGTGGTAGGATCGTCAACAGGTCCGTCAGGATCTGAATAGTCGTCGCCATTGTTCAAAGTATCGTCATATCCGTTTGCACCGACAGGATTATTGGTTCTACCGTCATTATCGGTATCATTACTTCCATATCCTGCTTCTAAGATATCCCTAAGTCCGTCGTTGTCGGAATCAAGGTCTAGAAAGTCAGGCGTACTATCGGTATCTGAGTTTTCTAAAGTATCGATGCCGTCGGTATCAGCTCCGATTGCAGGTATTCCGGTAATAGGATCTATGGCCCCGGGAGCATTGTAGCTGTCAGTAGGTTGCGCCTCAATGGTATCGGGAATACCATCATTATCGGCATCCAAATCGATGTGGTTGGCCCTTCCGTCTAAATCGGTATCATAGACATCTGGAATCGTATCACCATTAGTATCCGTGTAGTCGGTTGTAGAACCATCGCCTCCATTACCATCATCGGTCGTATCGAGCCAGTTCGGAATGGAGTCCCCGTCTTCATCTCCTTCAAAATTATTTCCTGCATGTTCGTCCACATCCAAAATACCATCGTTATCATCATCAAGATCGGCGATATCCAAAATACCGTCGCTATCGACGTCCCCTTGTTCACAGGCATCGGGTATGGTGTTATTGTTGATATCCAAACTTGGGGAAGAAATGCTTAAATCAAAACCACCTAAACCTCCACGATTGGTCAATCGAATCTCTATATTCTCTCCAGGGGATGTCGTATACGTAATCACATCCGAAGCATTTAGTGATGATGTGAATCCAATAATATCATCGATTAAGACACCGTTGACAAATAATTCGGCATGGTCATCGAAGTAAGACCCTGCCGTACCAATGGTAATGGTCGTATTGGAAGTGGCGATTCGGGTAAAGATCATCTGCCATCCGCCGTTAGCGAGGGCAGGATCAAGACCACCGGGAGTAATATCCGCCTGCGAATCGAAAATACCCGAATCGAATGGATCATCGGAAATCGGGATATTCGTGTCGGAATAGCTAAACGGACCGGCGGCAACATCGGAATATGCTTCTTCTGCTAGTATCGGTGTACCTAGGGCATTGTCACCGGCCACATGGTCTTGCGGCTCATTAAACGGGGCCACCGGAGCATTTTGGACTCCGAAATAACCTTGGTATAATTCTATTTTCCATTGATGTGAAGGCGTATTGGTATCTTGAATACCATCGGCCGTTATCGCATCACAGGGATCCCCGATCACAATTACGGTTACGATTGCGTTGGCACAATTCGTTCCATTTGCAATTTCACATATTTGGTATTCCAAAGTATAGGTGCCAGGGGTAACCGCATTGGTTACGTTCACGGCTCCTGTAGCAATATCTAATGTTACTCCGGGATCTGAAGTACTTATTTGGGTAATACCAACTTCAGTTGTTGTCGGGGTGCTACCGAACAATTGATCATTGACAAGAACATTTGCCACAGGGGTTCCACCAACTCCTTCTATAATGGTATTGCCCGTATCGTCATTGGCAAAAATCGAAGTCGCACCTACGGCGCAGAGTTCTACGGTTGTGGGGATGACACATTCTAGACTACTTCCATCTCCAGAGGTTAAACCTCCTGTACTGCCGTCGGTCACGTGACCTACAAAACATATAGAGCCCCCATTGGCCCGATTAAAAAACGTTGTTGCGTGTCCACCGACACTCACTGCCGTCGGGTCGTCCGTACCTACTGTAAAAGTAGGAGGTATTGTAGGGTCCGCAATGGTAGCATCTGTAACGCCTTGACCGATAGAACTGGTATTATTAGATCCCCAAGTATATATAATATTGGGGTCGGTCGCAGTGGCCCCTGAGGTAATAATAGCCGCCCCAGACCATTCTTCCGAGGTATGGGATGTGGCCATGTAGAGTACTCCGGTCAGATCACTTCCAGACCCATCTTGTATTGCAGTCCAAGTATCGATGACACCTGTGCCCGAAGTAATGATTTCCCCAGCGGTATTATAGCCCACGCCGTATAATTTTTCATCAGCGCCTAGCGCAAGTACCCCTGGATCATCATTATCGGAAAAAATAGCGGATATGTACGTAACAGCAACGGGTGTCGCGGTCATCAATGTGGCGAAATCAAGATCGACCACGCCTGCTCCATCGCCAAGTTCCATATTGTCTCCCCAAGCGTAGATATCGCCGTTGCCCATGAGGGCGTATCCAGCAGCTTTGTTGCCGGTCATTTGAACGGCACCTGTCAACGGCACTCCGGAGGAAGTCTGTACCTGCTGCCATATATCGCCATTGGTGCTGTCATTTCCGTTTGGTGCGGTGACTCCTGTTGTCGCTACCCAAATTTCCCCAGAATTAAGAAGTACGAACAGCACATCTGAACTTGCATGTAGATTTATGATATCCGAAGCGTTAAAAGGTAAGCCGATCATTGGGCCGAATGCCGCTGCGGATGCAAAATCGCCATCGACTACTTCGCCAACACCTCCCCATGCATATAAGTTATCCGTGGTGGCCAAAAAGCCTTGGCCATTGGAATTACCGGATACCGTAAAGTGGATCGGCTGGCCCGTATAGTTATATCCATTTGCCGGCGTTATTTCGGTCAATACCAAGGCATTACTGCCGTCTGCGGCCATATCTTCACCCCAGGTCACATAACCTGTTGTGGTTCTTGCGATAGATTGATGATATGAAGATATCAGAACATCATCATTAGGGTTGAAGACACCCTGTTGCGTTATGGTGGTACACTGGCTCCAAACCGCCTGAATTGTTAAAAGGCAGAATAAAACCGTTGAAGACGATTTTATCAGGAGTTTTTGGTGTGAGGATAGCTTTGAGATTTTCATGCTAAAGGGGATTGATTATATATTGTTTACGTTGAAGTGTATTAAAAAGCCTATGAAATGCTTAAAATTTTAACAAATGTAATTTTATAGCACTCCCGAGAAGAAGGATTGTTGGCTGATAAGGGAGAAATGATGTGAAACCAACAAAAAGTGTGGTTTGTCGATAAGCCACTGCTATGATTGATACAAATGATGAATTATAAATACCTAGCTTGTGATTAATTCTAGACTTTGTTCAAAGTTGGATCGGTTGCGTTTTTATGTTCGTTGAAGAATTTAGGACTAAATGGAAAAATTCTTCCAAAAGAATTCATCCGTATGAATCTACCTCTTTCTCTTTGCAGAGGAGAGTATTTGATATGAATCGGGATTTTAGTGGAAAATTTTTAGGAAGAAACTTTTTTTAGGCCTAGTTCTTGTCCTTTTTTAAGCATGAATTCTCTTGCGGCTCCATGCTCGTTGGGGATTTCCCCTTCCAATATGGCCTCTTTTATGGCTTCTTTTATCATGCCGATTTCTTTGGAAGGTTTTAAGTTAAAGGCTTCCATGATTTCTTCGCCGCTTACAGGAGGTTGAAAATTACGAATATGATCCCTAGCTTCGACTTCCTCAATTTTTTGACGGACCAATTTGAAGTTGTTCTTGTACTTATTTTGTTTTTTCGGATTTTTGGTAGTGATATCAGCTTCACATAAGGTCATTAGGTCGTCAACATGGTCGCCCGCATCGAATACCAATCGACGTACCGCGGAATCGGTCACAAAATCCTCTGAAAGCACCTGTGGTCTTGAACTCATCAAGACCATTTTTTGCACAAATTTCATTTTGTCGTTCAAAGGCATCCGTAGACGTTTAAATACTTTATACACCATTTTAGATCCTACGAATTCGTGCGCATGAAACGTCCAGCCAATTTTTTTATGGAATTTCTTCGTGGGCGCTTTTCCAATATCATGTAAAAGGGCGGCCCAGCGTAACCAGAGGTCGTCCGTAGTTTCAGATATGTTATCGACGACTTCTAACGTATGCCAAAAATTGTCTTTATGACGTTGGCCCTCGATTTCCTCGATACCTTCCAAATCGGTCAGTTCTGGGAGGATTAATTGCAATAATCCAGTTTTGTGTAAAAGTGCAAAACCTACCGAAGGTTTCCGACTTGCCAAAATCTTGTGCAGCTCGTCCACGATTCGCTCGCCCGAAATGATTTTGATCCGGTCTTTGTTTTCGGTGATGGCCTGTAACGATTTCAATTCTATTTCAAAGCCCAATTGTGTTGCAAAACGTATGGCACGCATCATTCGCAAGGGGTCATCGGAATAGGTGATTCTGGGTGCTAAGGGGGTGCGGATCAATTTTCTATCAAGGTCGCCCAGACCATCAAAAGGGTCTAAAAGATTGCCGAAATCTTTTTCGTTCAATGAAAGTGCCAAGGCATTTATGGTAAAGTCCCTACGCTTTTGATCATCTTCCAAAGTACCATCTTCCACAACGGGTTTTCTGCTGTCACGATGGTAGCTCTCTTTTCTCGCTCCGACGAATTCGAGTTCTATGTCGTCATGCCTTAGCATGGCCGTACCAAAATTTTTGAAGACCGATACTTTAGGATTGCCCGAAAGTTTTGACGCCACTTTTTTGGCGAGGTAGATACCGCTCCCTACCGCAACGATATCGATGTCTTTTGGAGTCCCTCTTTTCAAAAGAAAATCACGTACAAAACCACCGATAACGTAGCAGTCCATTCCAACTTCCTTGGAAGCTTCCGAGATAATTCTAAATATGGGTCCTTTAAGTGCTGTTTTGTGATTCAAAATTTAAAGCTCGATGTTGCAGGTTTATGTAAATAGGGTTTCTTGAATTTTATTTTCCGAGGTTTGGGCTTTACCTCTCGGTCTTTTTCCGCTTAATCGCGGAAAATCCACCTACCCTTCGACTGCTTTCAGGATGACAGTGGAGGAGCCGCCCCATTTCAATTATTCATTATTTCCAATTTTGCTTAGGCTTATGAATTCCTATTGGTTTTGATTGACGATTTTTGACAACTGACAACTGACAACCTATTTCCGAATAACTTTCACCGTTCCGTCATTTCCTAATTTAATGATAGATGATGGTGTTCCGTTTTTTTCGTCCCTGCGCAAATTTACCACATAGTCCACGCCTTTTAAAATCGCATCGCTAATTTGTCCAAAATTTTGAGGCGTCGGTTGGCCAGAGATATTGGCAGAGGTCGATACAATCGGTTTTTTGAATTTGTTAATCAAATATTGGCAAAATTTATCCGATGCCACTCGTATTGCCAGGGTATTATCACCCGGGACTAGATTTTTGGCAACACTTTTGGGGTGGTCGTAGATTATAGTTGTTGGTTTGGTCGAGAGGTCGATGATGTCATAGGCCACCTCGGGTACTTTTTCGATATGCCTTTCTAGCATGGCGTCATTAGCGACCAAGCATATCAATGCTTTCGAATCTTCACGTTTTTTAAGTGCGTAAACTTTTTTGACCGCTTCTTCGTTCGTGGCATCACAACCAATTCCCCAGACAGTATCGGTAGGGTAGAGAATGAGCCCACCTTTTTCGAGCACCTTAATCGTATTGTTTATTTCTTCGGTAAACATATTTCAAGTTCAAAAAAGTTAATGAGTTTGGAGGTTTATTATTTTAAAAGCTCATTGATTACTTGTTTGTGTTTTAAGGATTTCCCTAAAGGCAGCCCAATTAAAATACGATGAAAGAGCAGAAAATATTTTGGTTTGATGATAGAGACCAATCCGTATCTCAAGATAAAAAAGAGACGCAATGCCTGATAATGTAAATAGCCATAATTTTTACGGATGACGTAGAACATCGAGGTCTTGAGTTCAATTTTTGTCGCAATCGGAATACCCGTTTTATCAATGCTTTTTCCCTGATAATGCAAATAGGAAACCGAAGGAATGAAGTATGTCTTCTTGCCTAGGTTTTTGAGCCGGTAGCAAATATCACTTTCCTCGAAATAGAGGAAAATATTGGTATCGAATCCGCCTACCGTATCGAAATCGGACGCTCGAAAGAACATAAAGCTCCCATTTACGTAATCAACCGCTATTGGTGCGGTGTAGGTCTTTCTTCTTTTTGGTTTTGAATGGATTATTTCTACAAATTTTCTTCCAAAAACCTCCCTGGCAAAAGATGTGAAATGGTCGAAACTTACCTCTTTCTTCCCATCTTCGTTAGTAATTTGCACTCCACATACTGAGGCATCCGGTGTTTTTTCCATAAAATCAAAACACGTTTTTATGGTGGTGTTTTTTACGATTGTATCGTTGTTCAGAAAAAGATAATATGAAGCTTCGGTCTGCTGAACGCCCAACATATTGCCTCCACCGAACCCCGTATTGATCCTACTCCTAAAAAGCGATACCTGGGTGCTCCCTAAGGTTTCGAGATTTTCTTCCAATTTTGTGAAATCACTTTTTTCCGAAGCGTTGTCCACAACAATGATCTTAAAATCGAAAACTTCAGGTGCTATGTTTTCTAGAACACTTTGAACACATTTCACAGTGTATTCCGAAGAATTATAGTTGATAAGGATTATGGCGATATCACAACCTCTCTGTTTCATGTATCCTGCTAAGATTATTGACAATATTTTTCTAAAAACTCAATTAATGGTTCATTGAAGTGACGGGGCTCAAGTGAAGCATACAATGAGTCTATGTTCCTTTTTACGTCTTTCTTATCCATTTTTTCGAGCTTTTGGGGATAATAATCCGATACGTGGATACCGTAATGCAATTTTTCATTATCACTATGCCACGCTCCTTTGATGATGAATGGACTAAAGATGCAGAATGTGGGCACCCCCAATGCCTTTGCCATATTTACCGCACCCCCCTCATTACCTATCAGGGCATTACACTGTGATAAGAGTGCAATAAATTTACGCAACGAAGGCGCATAAAAATCCAAATCTATTCGAGTTTTTGTTTTTTCGTTGCACATATCATAGATGGCTCGGGCGTCTTCTTTTTGGCTGGGGATATAATTGAAGAGCAATTGAACATCGACCTGTTCGCAAATGGTATCCAACACTTCTGCCATATATTCCGGAGGGTACGTTTTCAAACCACTACTTCCCAAAATACCGATCATAATCATTTTTTGATCGGGATGATTTTTTATGCTTTTGACATTCTCGGAAGCCTCTTGAATTTCCGCTTCCTTCAAGAATATTTTAGGGTTGGTCAAAAAGTCAACGGGTCGATCTAAGATCGGTTGCAAAAGGGCCAAGCGGTTCTCTATGGCCAAGGGAACTCTTTCATCCGGATTAAGATTTTCAACTACCGTATGGGTATATATCCATCGGGTGTAGCTTTTGTAATGTGATATCTTATATTTTGATATGGCAAAGTATGAAATCAAGTTGCTTTCCAACTTTCCGTAAGCATCGATGACGGCGAAGTATTTTTCTTTGCCCAAAGATTTTAAGAATTTATAAAACGCCCACTTGCTTTCCCTTAACTCATTTCCAAAAATGATGACCTTATCAATATATGGGTTGTTCAGAAGTACAGGCAAGGTATTCTCATAGGCTACAAAATGGACCAGTGCATCGGGAAAATGGTGTTTTATACTATCGCAGATTACCGTACTTGCCAAAACATCGCCGATCATTTTTTGCTGTATCACAAGGAATTTCATGTTGGCCAACGAACTACGATTATGAATTGCGCCAAATATAGCCAATTTGAATGCATCCTGTCGAAAAATGGCCTATTTCCCTTTTGAAATCCATGGAAGATCATATTCAAAAAACTACATTTGTAAAATGCCTAAAATTCTCGAAAAAAGATGAGTACGGTAAGTGTTATCGTAAGTACCTATAATAAACCGGAGTGGCTCGAAAAAGTACTTTGGGGTTTCAACTGCCAGACGTACAAAGACTTTGAGGTCATTATTGCAAATGATGGCTCGGGGCCTGAGACGACACAATTGATCGACGCCATGCGTGACCAAGTTTCTTTTGAACTGAAACATGTTTGGCAAGAAGATAATGGCTTTCAAAAATGTCGTATTCTCAATAAGGCCATTGTAGCCAGCACGACGGATTATATTTTAATGACCGATGGAGATTGTATACCGCGAGAAGATTTCGTTCAGGTACATTACATCAATAAAGAACCGGGCACTTTTATTTCAGGAGGATACTATATGCTGCCGATGAATATTTCGTTGGCCATTACCCGAGAGGATATCGAAAAACAAAATTGTTTTAACATACAATGGTTGAAAGAGAAAGGATTACCGAAGACTTTTAAAAACAATAAGTTGACCGCAAGAGGTTTTATTTCTACGCTCTTCAATACGTTTACCCCAACGACCGCAAGTTGGAACGGTCACAACTCTTCAGGATGGAAAAAAGATATTCTTAATGTGAACGGTTTCGATGAACGGATGCAATATGGTGGCGAAGACCGTGAATTTGGCGAGCGATTGATGAATTTTGGGGTCAAGACAAAGCAGTTGCGCTATAGCGCGGTCTGCGTGCATTTAGATCATGAGCGCGGATATCGAACTCCTGAGGCCATTGCTAAAAATCAAGTGATTCGAAAAGAGGTCAAACAGAATAAAAGCGTTTGGACGTATCATGGCATTACCAAATAGTAGGCAAGCTCGTTTTTCTTTTCCAATTTTTTCAGTTCTCTATATCGCTCGTAGTCTCCTAAGGCATTCAAGTAAGAAATAGTAATTCCTTTTTTTCCATCCAAAATGCCCAATCGCAGCACATAATGATGAAAGAATTTCCAAACAGGTTTAAATACCAATGAAAAATAGTTGAATCGCTTCTCCCTATAAAAAGCTTCCTTGGCCTTAAGACGGCCATATTTCAACATTTTCGATTTATAGTCTTCGTAGTTCTTATAACAATAATGGGTCAATTTCTCTTTCAAAATACCTGATGCACCATCGACGTTCAAGGTCTCATGAACGATTTTCTTATCGGAAAATTTGGCTTTACTCTTTCTAAAAAGTCTGTAATTTTTATCTGTCTGCCAGCCACTAAAATTCAAGACACTATTCTGGAACATGAATTTTCTATAGAACCAGTACGCGACAAACTCTGTATCGCTATTTACCGTAGCTACAATTTCTTCTTGTAATTTTTGAGAAACCACTTCATCGGCATCTAAAAACAGCACCCAGTCATTGGTAGCCTGTTTAAGGGCGAATGATTTTTGCGCTGTAAAATTTGCAAAGGGATGTTGAATAACTCTGACCTTCGGGTGATTTTTTAAATATTCATAAGTGCCATCGGTACTATATGAATCTACGACGATGATTTCATCGGCAAAAGTGACCGATTCGATACATTTCTCAATGTACCCTATCTCGTTATAGGCAATAATTAAAGCCGAAATTTTCTTTTTTTGGTAACTCATAATATAATAGAATCAGTAGGTTTTTTTAGTCTGGTCGACAGGATAATAACTAAAAAAAAAGTAAAAAAGTATACTTTACCATAAAATTCCTACAATCTAAACGGCCACATCATATTCGCGAAGGGCATCATTTAAAGAAGTTTTTTTATTCGTGCTTTCTTTTCTGGTGCCGATTATAAGCGCACAGGGCACTTGAAATTCACCGGCGGGAAATTGCTTTGTATAACTCCCTGGTATAACAACTGAACGTGCCGGAACCCTACCTTTAATTTCAATGGGTTCATCTCCGGTCACATCAATGATTTTTGTCGATGCCGTTAAAACGACATTGGCCCCAAGTACCGCCTCACGTTCTACGTGCACTCCTTCAACAACGATACATCTTGAGCCTATAAATGCGTTGTCTTCTATGATAACGGGTGCTGCCTGTAACGGTTCCAATACGCCACCGATCCCAACCCCGCCACTTAAGTGTACGTTTTTACCTATTTGCGCACAACTGCCTACCGTTGCCCAAGTGTCTACCATAGTGCCTTCATCTACATAAGCGCCAATGTTTACATAACTGGGCATCAAAATAGTACCAGAGGAAATATAGGCACCATGTCGGGCGACGGCATGGGGCACCACTCGAATGCCTTTTTCCGCGTACCCTCTTTTTAAGGGAATCTTATCGTGATATTCGAAAATTCCCGCTTCAAGGGTCTCCATTTTTTGAATCGGAAAATAAAGTACGACCCCTTTCTTCACCCATTCATTGATCTGCCATCCGTTATCAGACGGCTCCGCACAACGAAGTTTCCCAAGATCAAGTAGGTTAATGACTTCCCGTATCGCTTGCTGAGTGGTAGCTTCTTTCAAAAGTTCGCGGTTGTCCCAGGCGTTTTCGATGGTTTTTTGTAATTCCCTCATGTGCATGTTAAAATTTCCGCAAAGATACAGGCTTGTACGAGAATTCATCCATCAATTTCAGGCATATAACAATTTTAGGTTTATTTTTGCCAAAAACTTAATTTGGGAAGGATTTTGGCTTTAGATTATGGAAAAAACAGAACGGGAATTGCGATTACCGATGAATTGCAATTGATCGCATCCGGACTTACCACAGTGCCGACCCACGAGATATTTCACTTCTTACAGCAGTATGTCTCGTCTGAAAATGTGGAACGGTTTATTGTCGGCGAACCCAAACAAATGGACAATACACCTTCGGAATCGGAGGCTTTGATAGGTCCGTTTTTGGAACGACTTAAAATAGAATTCCCCCAAATATCCATTGAGCGACAAGATGAACGCTTTACCTCGAAAATGGCGTTTCAAACAATGATCGACAGTGGACTTAAAAAAAAGAAACGTAGGAACAAGGCCCTTGTAGATGAAATCAGTGCGACGATTATCCTACAGGCATATTTAAATAGAATAGCATGATATTACCCATTATCGCCTATGGCGATCCGGTCTTACGCAAAGTGGCAACCGAGATTGATAGTGATTATCCTAAATTGAACGAATTGTTGACCAATATGTGGGAGACCATGTACAATGCCAACGGGGTAGGCCTGGCCGCACCTCAAATTGGGCTTCCCATACGTTTGTTTTTGGTCGATACAAGTGCTTTTGCCGACGATGAAGATCTTTCTCCAGAAGAGCGAAAAGTATTGGGCGGATTCAAGAAGGCCTTCATCAATGCAAAAATGGAAGAAGAGACGGGTAAAGAATGGGCCTTTAACGAGGGGTGTTTGAGTATACCGGACGTCAGGGAAGATATTACACGCCAAGACACCATTACCATTTCATTTCTCGACGAAGATTTTAAATCTTGTACCGAAACCTACGATGGGCTTTTGGCACGGGTCATTCAGCATGAGTACGATCATATCGAAGGAATTTTGTTTACTGATAAACTTTCATCCCTTAAGAAAAGATTGCTCAAGGGCCGATTGAACAATATCTCAAAAGGGAAGATAGATGTGGATTATCGTATGCGATTTCCTGCGGCAAAAAAAGCGAGATAAAGAGCCTTATTATTCAAGGAAAAATATAATATTTGGTTTCCCATTAGTAATAGGGGCTTGAAAAATATAAATACTACATGAGTCTAGATAAAATTTTATCGATTGCCGGAAAACCGGGATTGTACCGATTAGTAACCCAAACACGCTCAGGTTTCGTGGCCGAGTCACTTTTAGATGGAAAGAAAATCACGGTAGGTATTCGCAGCAACGTCAGCGTACTTTCTGAAATCGCAATCTATACCTTGGAAGAAGAAGTGCCTTTGCGCGAAGTATTTCTTAAAATACAGACCAAGGAAAACGGGAAGAAAACTTCGGTTGGCCATAAGGAAGAAAAAATAAAGTTGGAGGAATATTTTTTTGAGGTGCTACCCGATTACGATGAAGACAGGGTCTATGCCAGCGATATCAAAAAGGTAATCCAGTGGTATAATATTCTTCAAGAGAACGGTATTACCGATTTTGCCGAAGAAACAGAAGAAGATAAGACCGAGGTAAAACGGGCCAAAAAAGAATCTGCCGGGAAAAAACAAGGAGGCGAGAAAGCCGTTTCGAAGAAAACCTCGAGCCAAAAAACTTCTGGAAAGAAGGTAACCCAGAAAAATCCCGCCGCCAAAAAGAAATAAGTAGCGCGCGCAAATTTAATGATGAAGTTGCTCTCTTTTTTACTTTGAAGTCTCCAAAATAAACTCCGAAACCTCCTTTTTAAACTGTTCCAATGAAGGTTGATGGGTGTACATCATGTGTCCCGCCTCGTAATATTTCATAATAATGTTGTCCTTGATTTCTTTTTTGAGACCCAAATGGTTGATAGAATGCTCTACACCATAGAAGACGGTCGCTATATCATAGATTCCGTTCAGTATTAGAACCTTCATATTAGGATCCCGTGATAGTGCTTCGGCCATATCGATACCTGTGTTTATAGCCGCCTGCGTGCCCCAGCGTTTATTTCCTTCATGTTCCCAATCCCATTTGAAACCTTCACGACGGCCTGCAGTAATCGAATAAGTGGTTTCTTTGTTCACGTTAAGACTTCCATAGAAATAGTCCAAAAATCCTGCGATGTAAGCGGGCGAAATGGCAGCACTTTGAGGGTCATGGCTTCCTTCTTGTGAAAGTAGATCTTGGTTGATTCCAGTAAAACGGGAATCCAATCTCCCGACGATTTCGCCTTCCTCCCTTAAAAATTCTGCGAAATACTCGCTGGCCGTTACCCGAAGGTCTGCCTTTACCCAATAATCTGCTTCGGTACCCGTATAATTTGCGAGCTTCTCAGCAATGGCTTTTTTATCGGATTCTGAAAGTTGATCGCCTTTATAAAGTGCCGGTACATATTCATTTTCGGTAAAACTTCGGACATCATCCAGAAATACATAAACGTCTTCGGGTTTGTTCGCAACTTTATCATGATACCAAGCGGTAGCAGCATAAGTCGGAAAATGGGCAATGTATGGCATATCGTCCCCCGGGGGGAATATTAGTGTACGTAGGTCAAAAACTGCCGAAACCATTATGACACCGTTCATGGCGATGCCTTGACCCAGCAATTTGTTCATCAAGCCCGCATTTCGAAATGTGCCATAACTCTCGCCTAATAAGTATTTCGGACTGTTCATGCGATTGTTCGCTATTAGAAATTGTGTAATAAAAAGCGAAAGGCTACGAATATCTTGATCTACACCCCAGAAATCTTTGAACTCGGCTTTTCCGATGGGGATGCTCAACCCCGTGCCCACAGGATCGATCATGACCAGATCGGCAACATCGAGAATCGAATAATTATTGTTGACCAATTGATACGGTGCTGCCGGGGTTGATTCGGGGTCGTTGACCTCAATTCGTTTTGGCCCCAGCACTCCCATATGCAACCAAAATGAGGAGGAACCTGGTCCGCCATTGTAGGCAAAGACAATGGGTCGTCTATTGTTTCTGGTTTTGGAATCTTTCGTGTAATATGTATGCCCCATCAAAGCAATCGGCTCATTGTTTTCATCACGAACCTGAAACGTACCGGCCTGGGCGGTCAGGTAAATGGTATTGCCATTGATGTTCACACTTTGCATCGTCTTAGAGACTTCCGCCTTGGGCAACGTATCATTTTTAGTTTGAGAATGCCCTATAATTAGAAAGGTGAGCAGGGTAATAGTGAGTACTACTTTTTTCATCATCTGAGTTTTTGGTTTGTATTTTACTCGATAATCGAGATTTAAATGCTCCGAGGCTTGCCTCGAAATTTTAAAGTTGTTTCTTCCCGAATTCCTCGCGGGATTGCCCCGAAGTGGTTGACTTGCGTTGTGCCTTAATATATACGTCAATATTATCCGGTCGCCCGTTCACGAAATGTAGGGCGGTGAGTCCATCTTCGGTTTGGTCGATGACCGCGGGAATAGAACACGTGGTCAAAAACCATCCTTCTGGCAAGACCACCACATTGCGGTTTCGTCCAAAACTTCGGTCCCATACCAGTTCGTCTTCATCAAGACCGTATCGGTTCTCGTCGGTATAGGTCTCCGTAATGCGAAGGCGTTTTGATTGACCTTCCTCGACGGGGTCGTACCATATGGCGATAACTTCGGAGGTTTCGGTAATCGGCCCGTCCATTGCTATTCCTTTTTCTTCGATTTCTTGTCCTATTAATGTTTCCACTTTTAGCGATTCCCCGGTATCTAACAGAATGGCCGACGGGTCGGAAGCTTTACTTCCCGCCCTGACGATATTGAGATATCGGTCCATACCCGGTCGTGTTTCGGTGTAATCGTGGTAGAGCCTAAAAGAATGGGTTTCGGGCTGCTGCAAAAAATAGACGATTTCACGGTTTTGGTAGGCGCGTTCATCAAATTCCCATCCCAACCTCACTTGTGCCATATTTCTTCCCGAACCGGAATTGTCAAAAACGTATTTATTTTCTTCAGGTTTTTTAATGCCCACGTTTGATGGAAGAGGTCTCGCCTTGATTTCTAGCGGAACGGCCTGCGGCCCATCGTTCATAAAACTAAGTTTTATACGGCCGTCGGAGGTCAACTGCACTTGTGAAGGAAAGTTGCAATGGGTTACCTCATAGCCCTCAGGAAGCACAATACTGTTGCGCTCGATGCCCAAACTCCGTGAAAAAACAATGGACTTCTCTTCACTGGAATAACTTTCTGTATCTGCATAAGTCTTATCGATTCTTACTCTCGTCTCTCCATTTTCGGGCACGGGCCGTGCCAATTGTATTTGAAGATACTCGCCTGCTTCATCGGCATTGGTGAGTCCGTTTTTTTTAGCGGTTTGGCCGTCTACGATTTTCCAGGTCAGTTCTTTTCCAGAGAAAGCATCCCAAACGGCATCGACTTGATGTTCGTTTCCTTTTCGAAGGGTGTTCCAATAGTAGGTGGCCCCTGAATTGGTAGCACTAACGTGATAGATAATTCGGAACGATTGGCTTTCAGGTGTCAAAAGTTCGTAACGGGTATAACTATCAGCCTGTGTTTGTTGCCCGTTTGACAAAAAACAAGAACTTACTAAAAAGACAAAAAAGGAAGTTTTTCTAAAAATTTTGGTAGTCCCTGAAAAGCGAGAGGGAAAAGTTGTTGAATTGGCCATTTGCTAATATAAAGAACTTGTTTAGCAAGACCATGTTTCGTCTAGTAAAAATGTTTTGGAATACCTTAGAGATTATTGTTGTGAAGTCGGGGGACGTCCTAGAGGGTGAACAGAAATTAGAGTTTTCGAAAAATTAAAAAATAAGGGACTTATATACCTAAAATGACCAATTTTCCAGCAGTTATTTTGTCACTGAAAAGTTTTTTCAGTATAAATGCTAACGGTTGAGCTATGAACCGTTCGGGAGCAAACTAGCGTTTGCTTTCCGCCACGTACATAGTGAAATCTTTTTGTTTTGTTTTTCTTGTTTAAAGCAACAATTGAATATTTCGCTATCGCGTAATTTTCAATTTTGCGGACTTCATAAAAATACACAACCTTTTAGTTAAGCCCTAAGCCCGTATTGTTTATAGTTTTTGTTAAAGGTAGTTTCTAATCAAAGGTCCATTTCGAATTGTTTTTATGCCTGACAATTCTTCCCATTCCAGGAAAATCGAAATGAAATGCATTTATTCTCATCTCATTATTATATGCTAAATCTATGAGTTTGAGTCGAGTCATTTTAGCAATTTTGTGATCCTGGTCATAGTTTGTTTGCCAATTTAAGTTTTCGATGTGAAGAGGATGAAGGAATGCATCTGAAATAAAAAGGACCTGATCCTTTTCTTTTCCAATAATCAGAGCAATTTGACCTTTGGTGTGGCCTGGTGCCTTAACAGCAATTAGTTCAGGAGTAATCTCTTGAAAGTCTTGGGCAATGAATGAAATAGAATTATGGCTTAACGGTTTAATATTTTTATTTATAAACAAATGAAAATACGAAGGCTGGTTATTTGCTTCATTCGATAACCAATATTCGTACTCTTTTCTTGGAAGATGAAAAACTGCATTAGGAAAATTTAGATCTCCGTTTTGTGAGTATATTCCCCCAATATGGTCCGGATGAAAATGAGTTATAACAACATCAGTTATTTGTGAAGCTTTGATATTTATTTCGTTTAACAATGCCATCAATTTCCCTTTCCAAATAAATTCACTTTCCCCAATAAGGTAAGGTTTCTCCGAATAGCCTATTCCAGTATCAATTAGAATCTTCCTATTCTTATTTTCAATTAACATCAAATTGAATGGAGATGGTATTTTGTTCTCTTTAAGCGAATACCCATTTTTTAGGGCCTTGTTTAATTCAACTTGTTCAACATTGCTAAAAAAATCCTGAGGGCCATAATTGTAAACTAAATCTTCTAAAATTGTGCATTTGTTTTCTCCCACATTAATCACGAAATACTTTGGACTAATATGTAGAAGTCTCGAATTTAAATTAGTAAATGGCATTGCGAGAATAAATTTTGAACTTGTACTAACAAATGACCTTCTTTTCATTTTTATTTTGTTTACGACCAAATGGCCTGTAACAGCGGTTGGGCTATGAACAGTACGGGAGCAAACTAGCGTTTGCTTTCCGCCACGTACATAGTGAAATCTTTTTGTTTTTTCTTTTCCTGTCCAAAGCAACAATTGAATATTTCGTTATCGCGTAATTTTCAATTTTGCGGACATCATAAAAATACACAAACCCTGCGATAAAGCCCGAAGCCCGTATTGTTTATAGGTTGTGTTAGGCACAGGATTTTCCGCTAGTATTCTTGAATCAAAACCTCAGTTGGAATATGTAGGGTTGTATTGAGTTTTCTTATCATGTCCAAGGTTAGTTTACGTTTTTTACTTAAAATTTCGCTAACCCTACTCTTAAATCCCACGACCTCTGCCAAATCCTTTTGTTTCATTCCCATTTGCTCCATACGGAATTTGATAGCCTCGATTGGGTCTGGCATTCCAATCGGGAAGTTCTCATTTTCATAACGGTCGATTAAAATAGAGAGGATTTCAAGCTCATCTCCATTTTCGCTACCTTTTTTGGCGTCAAAAATAAGTTCGAGACGCTTGAGTGCACTCTGATGGTCTTTCTCGTTTCTAATTGGTGCTATTTTCATCTTAAATTTCGTTTGCGTTTATTTTATGATATTCTGCGTGGGTACCAACAAAACGAATCCAGCAGATTTGGTACTCGAAATTAAACTTTACTATTAAACGATATCTGTCACTTTTTATGATAAAAACAATTCGATCATCATTCAATATGCTTGTGCTAGGATATTCAGCTTTCAGTTCGTTCAGATTTTTAAATTCTGATTTTTCAGTTTCCCTGTACCAAGCAGTCAATTGTTGTTCGCTATCGGCATGCTTTGTCCAAAAATTCCTTAAAGTTCGTTTTGCGATTACTCTCAAATTAAGTTCTTTAAGGTAAATATACAAAAAAAGTTACCAAAACGGTAACTTTTGTTTTTTTTAGCTTGTGCCTAACGTGTTCGTATTATGATTAGTTGCGTTGGCTAGGTTAAAGTTATTACGCTATCACGAACCAGAGGAAAATCCGTAGGATTTTCCGAGTATACTTTAACCAAAGCAATTAATTATATACGTTGTTATACATTGTGCTACAGTTCCATTTTGAAAAGTTCATCATTCTTACCAATTCCCCATAATATTCCATTATTAACTTTTAGTCTATGTATATCGCTTAAATCTTTTTTAATTAAATCCCATGTTTTTCCACCATCCAAGGATTTAAATAAGTTTCCTTTTTCATTATTGTTATCACCTGCGGCAATTAATTTTCTTTTTCCGATTGATACGATACTTCTAATTCTGTTTGATGTTATTTGTTTTTTTTCTAATGAATTTCTTCCTTTGTTTATAATATAACCATTAAAACTAGCCATCACTAGATTGTCTTCATGTACTACGAAGTCTCTTATTTGACCAACCTCTTTAATGGAATCTTTATAAATAGTTTCCCAACTGCTATTGTCGATATTTCTTAACACCACATTGTTCCCAGATGCCCATAATTCATTATTTACTAATTCTAAATTCAAAATCATTTCTGGAATCGAATTAATTTGATTCCAATTCAAACCGGAATCACTTGTTTTATATATTATCGATTCAAATCCATTACTTGTTCTTTGTAAAACTGATAAATATCCAGTTTGGTTATTAATAAATTTCATTCCATAAATAGCAGCAGAACCTGAAATGGAATCTATTGCGATTGCTTTCCAATTATTTCCTCCATCTTCTGTTTTCAAAATTTCGTTAGTATTCCCACAAATATATCCTGTAGATTCTGTGGTAAACTCAATTTGTTCATAATAGACTGAGTCAGTTTTATGAACGATACGCCATGTTTTTCCTTGATTTTCTGATTTTATTATTTTCCCTGTACCATAACTATATGCTACTAAATTGTTTTTATTTATTTGGACAATATCATGGAAATCATCATTAAGATTAATATCCATTTGCTTCCAATCATAGGTGTGATTTCCGCACGAAATAAACAGCAAGAACATGAGACTTAAATGAACTGAAGAGTATATTTTGAGAATTGTTCTTCGCATTGTCTATAACGGTTGGGCTAAGCGTAGTGCGAAGGCGAGGAAACTTTTCGTTTCCGTCTGCCGATGTAGCTAAAGCTTATTGTTTTGCTTTTTCTTTTCTTGTCCAAAGCTAAATCCATAAGATTTAGCGACTTCATAAATATACACAGACCTTTAGATTTAGCCCTAAAGTGCGCATTACGTTTAGGCTTTGTTGTGTGTAGTGCATTACGCAATCTTGATATTCAGACCTATTATTTAGTCTTTGAAGTTTTTTTCTCTTAATTGCTCTTTTAAATTTTCCATGGTGGATTTGTTCTATTTTCCCCGCCATAAAATAATATTAATTGATTTCCGTCAACGTCTTTCAATCGAGCTTCTCTCCATAACCATCTTTGGTCAGTCGGTTTTTGGTCGAATTGTATTCCTTTATTGATAAGTTCGGTAACATATTCATCAAGGCTTTTACATTCAAAATATACATAAATCCCATCTCCTTTTGGTAAGTTTTCGGTTTGATGTATTGAAAAAGTTGAATTTCCATCAGGACATATAAATCTTGCGTAATGAGGTAAAGATTTAACAATCAAACTCAATCCTAATTTTTCATAAAAAGGAATCGCTTTAGTCAAATCTAATGAAGGAACTGTTATTTGATTTAGATTCATATTCTATAATTTGATTTTTTTTTAGCATGTTCGTTAAGAGACATGGTTTACACAAGTTAAAGATTAGGGTTTACACTAAAT
>CAYGPR010000024.1:0-54414 GCA_964351985.1 uncultured Maribacter sp.
TTCAACAACTTATTGATTTACAGTCATATGAAACCAAATAGAACCATATGAGACCAAATGAAGTACCTATTTATTTGCCGATGCAAAAATTAGAAAAGATGTTGCCCAATAATTCATCATTTGTAACCTGCCCGGTAATTTCGCCTAAATGATATAAAGCTTCACGAACATCAATGGCCATTAAATCGCTAGGTAGTTCTTCCTTCATCCCAAATTGAACCTTTTCAATTTCCTCTAACGCCTTTAATAGCGAGTCATAATGCCTTGTATTGGTCACAATGGTTTCATTGTTATGAAGTACGCCCGTATTTACAAATTCCAAAAGTTCAGCTTGCAGTTCTTCAAGACCCTCGCCAGTTTTTGCGGAAATCAAAAGTACGTTCGATAGCTCGTTGTTAATCACCGTTAGTTGTTCTTTTGAAAGCATATCTTTCTTATTGACCAGAACGATAAACGGTTTTTGAGGATATTGATTTTTTATCTTTTCAGATTCTATTCTGAAGTCTTCAAACGTTTTCCCATTGATCATCAATGACGACCCATCAACCAAAAAAATAACCACCTGCGCCTTCTCTATTTTTTCAAAAGTCTTTCGAATACCGATGCCTTCAACAACATCTTCCGTTTCTCGAATACCTGCGGTGTCTATAAAACGGAAACCAAAACCACCAATTGAGATTTCATCTTCAATGGTGTCCCTTGTGGTACCGGCTATTTCAGATACTATAGCTCTTTCTTCATTGAGTAGTTCGTTCAATAAAGTAGATTTACCGACATTAGGTTCACCAACAATTGCAACGGGAATTCCGGTTTTAATCACATTGCCCACCGCAAAGGAGTCAATAAGGTTTTTGAGCACTTTTTGAATACGATTTAAGAGTTGCGAGAATTGCTTCCTGTCGGCAAACTCAACATCTTCTTCAGAAAAATCGAGCTCCAATTCCAATAAGGATGCAAAATTGAGCAGTTCTTCGCGAAGCTTTTTTATTTCCGAAGAAAATCCACCTCGCATTTGATTGATTGCGATTTGATGGCTTGCCTCATTATTGGAAGCAATCAAATCGGCAACGGCCTCGGCCTGACTAAGATCCATCTTTCCGTTAAGAAATGCCCGGAGGGTAAATTCCCCTGCGTCCGCCATACGACAACCGTTTCTAAGGAACAGTTGTATGATTTGCTGTTGAATGTAAGGTGATCCATGACATGATATTTCGACAACATCTTCCCCAGTATACGAATGGGGTCCCTTGAAAATGGAAACAAGTACTTCGTCCATGACCTTTTTTCCATCCGTAATGTGACCGAGATGTACGGTGTGGCTTTGCTGTTTAGAAAGGTTTTTTTTCTTTCTATTTGAAAATTTAAAAAACGGATTTGCGAATTCGATGGCACCATCGCCCGAAAGACGTATAACGGCAATCGCACCCACACCGGATGGGGTCGCCAGGGCAATTATAATATCATTTGGAACCATGGGATAATTTGCTTACAAAAGTAGTCAAAAAGCTTTGATGATATAATCTAATGGTCGTAGGCCAAAGTGTTAGATAATTGGTAAAGTCGGGTCTTGCCACCCACTTATTTTATATCTTCGATACGCATTAACTTAAAAAATAAAATAGAATGAAAACCATATTTATTTCGATTGCGGCTGTTTTCCTTGTAGGCTTTTCAATACAAGCGCAAGAGACGACTCAAGTAAAAGATTCAATGGCCACACAAGTGCAAGATGCAGATAGAATAAGTGATGAAGTGAAGGCGGACACTAAGGAGGCCGAAGATGCCATTAAGAAAGCCGAAAAAGAGGCGAAAAAAGCAGAAAAAGCCCAGAGTAAAGCCGAGCGAGAGGCCAAAAGGATGAAGCGTTTGACAAAATCCATCGGTAAAAAAAGAAAGTCGATTGATAAAAGCGAACGTAAAATACAAAAACTACAAAGCAAACTCACGAAGGGAAAAAGCAAGGGAAAATTGTCTCCTGTGGATGAAATGGAAATGAACCAGAAAATCGATAAATTAAAAATCGAAATCGTGAAGGAAAAAGCGAAGTTAGCGAAGTTGGAGCGAAAGCAATAGCACTATTAAAATTGGATTTTTATATAAAATTGTAACAAAACGGGAATTTTTTCGTCATATTATTGTATAACCCCGAAAAACAATCAAAAAATGGAAATCATCAATCAAAATGCAGCATTACGGACCGATAACCAGCTATTGGTCATTACACATTTATCGCAATTGCTAACGTATATTACCGGATTTGGAGGACTTATCGTTCCATTGGTCATATGGTTGACCTCAAAGGATAAGGTACAAGGTATGGACGAACACGGAAAGGCAATTGTCAATTTTCAATTGAGCTTGATTCTTTTGGCCATATTAAGTATTCCTGCAATTCTCTTGTTCGGATTGGGAATCATAAGTCTTATCGTCATCGGAATTACTTCATTTGTCTTACCCATTGTAAATGCGGTTCGTGCAAGTAATGGAGAAGCACCGAGTAAGTTTATGACAATACCTTTTATTTCTTAATAAGTTCATAGGTTAAAATAAAAATGCCCTGACCGCGGTCAGGGCATTTTTTTATATGTCATTGCGAGCACAGCGAAGCAATCTGTCAAATCAATTCTAGAAAGTGGAACAGATTGCTTCGTTCCTCGCAATGGCGTTAGTTGTTGAGCATGACCGGCATGACCAGCATGGTCACATTTTCACCTTCATCAAGGCCATCGACAGGCGTCAATATTCCTGCGCGGTTGGGCAAGCTCATTTCAAGGGAAACTTCCTCAGAATCTAAATTATTCAACATTTCAGTTAGAAACCTTGAATTGAAACCTATTTGCATGTCGTCACCTTGATACGAACAGGTAAGACGCTCTTCGGCCTTGTTGCTATAATCGATATCCTCTGCCGATATATTCAATTCGGCTCCGGCAATTTTCAACCGGATCTGGTGCGTGGTCTTGTTCGAGAAAATAGATACCCTTCTCACCGAACTCAAAAATTGATTCCGTGAAATCGAAAGTTTATTCGGATTTTCCTTCGGGATGACCGCTTCATAATTTGGATATTTTCCATCAATCAGACGACATATCAATTCTGAATTATCGAAACTGAACTTGGCGTTACTGTCATTATATTCAATAGTAACATCAGATTCGCTTCCGGCCAATATTCCCTTGAGCAAAGTCAAAGGTTTTTTGGGCATAATAAATTCCGCAACTTGTGATGCCGTGACATCTGACCGTTGGTATTTTACCAATTTATGGGCATCCGTCGCCACGAATGTCAAATTTTCTGGAGAGAACTGAAAGAACACCCCGCTCATGACCGGCCGAAGATCGTCATTGCCCGCAGCGAAAATCGTCTTAGTTATAGCTGTAGCCAATATGTCGGCCAATAGTGTTGTAGAACTCGGATTGGCCAGTTCAACAGCTTTCGGAAATTCCGCCCCATCTGCATACGCCAAGGCATATTTACCGTGATTGCTGCTGATTTCTACCGTATTGTTATCCTCGACAACGAAGGTCAAGGGTTGCTCAGGGAAGGTTTTCAAAATTTCCAGTAACAAACGGGCGGGTACTGCTATGACTCCTTCATTGTCTGAATCGACCTTGAGCACCGAGCTCATCGTTGTTTCGAGATCTGATGCCGAAACAGTCAAAGTATCCTGCTTTAAATCGAATAAAAAATTGTCTAAAATGGGTAGCGTATTACTATTGTTGATAACACCGCCCAAAACCTGCAACTGTTTCAATAAATACGTACTGGAAACTATAAACTTCATGCGTTTTTTAATTTTCTATTAGTTGGTGCGGATTCGAATATTCTGAGGCACATTTATACGGATAGCCGACGAAATCGAAATCAAACAAAGATATTTGAATTGTACTTTTTACCGAAACAAACTTATCAACACTCAACTACCATATTTACGCCTTCTAAAAAAGTTGAAGAGAAGGCCCAAAACCAAGGTGAGTACTACTGGAAGTGCAATATTTAGTAGCTGCCATTTGGTTCTTTGCCCACTGATTTTCTTTTCATCCAAAAATGGGATGGCCACTTTTTTATTCCGAATGTTTATAAGTCCGGTATCGTCCAACATATAATTGAAGGCGTTTATCAAAAATTCCTTGTTGCCATAGTAGTTGTTCGTCCATTTGTCGTAACCGAGTTCCAAGGGCCTGCCATTGCGTAATTGGTTCTTGATAATGTCCCCGTCAGCGACTACGAGCATTTTATTTTCAATATCTTTTTCGACAGGGTTTTCCAGTGCCACGGGCTTAATGCGATTTGCATACGCCGAGGTAAATGTGCCTTCTATCAAAACCGCCATAGGTCGGTCACCTTCGTTGAACTGTTCTCTTTCTGGTGGGGTATTGATGAGGTCAAGACTAATCTGTCGTGGAGTGCCATCTACCTTTGAGAGCGCGGAACTTTGAAATAAAATCGTTTTTTTATAGGGACTGGATATCGTATCTATCGTATTGGCAAATTGAAAACGTAACGCCTCAATATTATTATTAATGGGGTGATCGTTCTTTGAAAAGACCATAGGATTGTACAACCAAGGCACAGGTTCGTATTGTGATGCATTTTGGTCACCCGTGGCCAAAACGATTTGGGTAAAATACATATCGTTGACCAAAACAGGATTGATTCTGACGCCATAACGAAACAGAAAATCGTTCAAGTTCAAATCGCGCGGAAGGGCCATGGCATTACCACCTTCGTTAAAAAGGCTATCGAGTTCCATATTGACCTGATCGATGAGCCATACAGATTTCCCCCCATTGACTATATATTGGTCCATGATATATTTTTCGGCATCCGTAAAGGCTTCCGTAGGTTTCGCGATTAGAGCAAGGTCGTAGCCCTTTAACTGCTCTAAAGTCTTTTGTGGATTTGTAGCGACTGAATCCAAAGTGATTGCACCGATATTATAATAATCGCGAATGGAGGTCAAAAAATCGGCGAGATAAATGTCTTCCAACTCACCATTACCTTTTATGACCGCAATACGTTTTTTCTCCTTGATGTTTATTTTGGTAAAAGCATCTGCAAAGGCATATTCGAGATGTTGTACCGAGTTGTTCACACGCTCTTCGGTCGATGCCCCCAACTTATTTTTCAATAATGACACCTTGACCGTTGTATTGTTATAGTTGACCATCGCCCAAGGAAAAACGATTTCCTGTGAAACTTTGGTATCGTCTTCTACGGTTACCCGGGCAGGTGTAAGCCCCAAGGCCTGAAGTTCGGTAATAGTGCCTTCAGTGCTTTCAACATTCGCCAATGGGTCTACAAAACTGAATTTGATATTCGAATTAACGGAAGCGAATTCTTCCAGAATTTGTTGCGTCTCGATTTTAAGCTTTACAAATTCCGGGGGAAGATTTCCACCCAACAAAACATCAACGATCACCGGACTCTGAAAGGATTCCGTGGACCGCTCCGCAGGTTCGGATAGCGTATAGCGTTCATCTTCTGTCAAATCAAATCGTGTATAGGTCAGACTGGCCAATAGGTTAATGAGAATTAGTGCGGCCAGAGCCATCAAAATTTTAACGAGTGGCTGTTTCATGACCGATCTGTATTTTTGAGTTGAACGACGGTAAGAAAGAGGAAGAAAATTGTCATGCCCATAAAATAAATCAGATCACGCGTATCAAGTACGCCCCTTGCCAGCCCTTCAGAATGTGATTTCATGCCCAATTGCTGAACAAACAATGCCGCACTTCCTTCACTGAACAATGTGGACAGGGCCTCAAAACCGTAAAAGGCCGAAAAACAGATGGCTATACCTAAAATAAACGCAACGATTTGATTATCCGATAGGGTAGAGGCGAACAGCCCTATTGCGGTATAGCATGCGATTAAAAAAAGAAGCCCGAAATACGATCCGATGACCAGTCCCATATCCAAATTCCCAACGGTCGTTCCCAATTGCGACACGGAGTAGACGTATAGCAATGTCGGGAGCAAGGCAATCAAAGCGAGTACAAATGTTCCAAAAAACTTGCCCAAGACCGTTTGCCAAATGCCTATCGGTTTGATAAAGAGTAATTCTAAGGTGCCCAATTTCCGTTCTTCCGAAAAACTTTTCATCGAAATGGCGGGTATCAAGAATAAAAATACCCATGGCGCCAGTAAAAAGAAGTTTCCCAAATCGGCAAAACCGTAATCTAAAATATTAAAGGGGCCTTTGAAAACCCATAGAAACAATCCGTTTAGTACCAAAAAGAGCCCAATGACCAGATATCCGATAGGCGAGGTGAAGAACGACTGTATTTCGCGTTTAAAGATGGCAAACATTATTTAGTTTATGGTACGATGTTAAGATTTGTAATCATAGGTCTCGATGAAAAGCCCGTTCAAAACTAGCAATATTTTCTTTTTAAAAAATCAAGCCGACCGTCATCTTTAAAATTTATTCGAAGCTAATGGTGATGGTATCCCTATAATCAAGGCCCAATAGGGTAGAAGCTCCCCCAACCGTGTTAAGGTCACTTTTATAGATGGCCAATTCTATATATTCCGCAGAATTAAAAAGTGCCATGCGATCTCCGGCACCTTTACGTTTTCCCTTCTCTAGGTCGAAATTAATAATATCGCTATACTTGTTATATATGCGGTTAAATTTTGTGGTTCGTGCACTTAATTCATAATTTCTTCCCTTTCGGTAGGCCTCAAAGAATTTCTTATGAATGTTGGTCACCACATTGCCATAATTATCGATATAGATGACACTTCCTATTATTTTCTTTCCATTATCGGTGACCGTAGGTGCAAATTCACGTAATTCCTTAAGTCCATCGAACGATTTGCCTACTACTTCAAGGGTGCCACCACGGGCGATATGACAGGCAACCTGCACGAATACATCCAAAACGGGAAAAGAGCCGTGGATAGGATTTGGAATATTTATCTTCACAACTTTCTCCGGATTGATTTCGGAGGTTATCAACCCGATTACTCCATTGTTGGCACTAACAAAATAATGTCCGTCGACAAATACGGCAATATGCTCGTTTTCGGGCGTAGGCTCCGAATCGACACCTACGATATGTACGGTACCATCAGGAAAGTTCTTATAGGCGTTCTCAAGAATATAGGCGCATTCCTGAATATTGAACGGACTGATGTGATGTGAGATATCAACGATTTTGACATCGGCCAATTCTTTGTAGATACTCCCTTTTAAAGCGCCTACGAAGTGATCTTTGAGTCCGAAATCAGTAGTTAAGGTAATAATTGCCATACAGCAATGTTGATATGTTTTTACGTGGGCAAACCTAATTTTTGGTTAAGTTTGTATCACAAAATTAGAACAAAAAAATAGCCTTCCGAAATTTATCTTTAGGCCCCATCTTAAAACATAGAAATTCTTTGAACGAAATAGTACTAGAGCTTACCGATATCAGTCCGAGAGATTTTTTCGGACAACAAAACGAGAATATAAATCTACTTAAGAAGTACTTTCCAAAGCTAAAAATAGTTGCCCGGGGAAGCAAAATCAAGGCCTATGGTGACGAAGAACTTCTCGAGGAGTTCGAAAGACGTTTCGATATGCTTGCAGCTCACTTTGCGAAATACAATAAAATAGACGAGAATAGTATCGAAAGAGTACTGACCAGTAATGTCGCTTCGGACTATCAATCGCCAGCGAACAGTGAGGAAACGTTGGTGCATGGTGTAAACGGTAAACTTATCAGGGCACAGACATTGAACCAAAGAAAATTGGTCGATGCCGCCAAAAAGAACGATATGGTATTCGCCATTGGCCCTGCAGGTACAGGTAAAACCTATACAGGAGTTGCTTTGGCGGTCAAAGCGCTGAAAGAGAAACAGGTAAAGCGAATTATCTTAACACGGCCTGCCGTCGAGGCCGGGGAGAACCTCGGATTTCTTCCTGGAGATTTAAAGGAGAAACTCGATCCCTACATGCAACCGCTCTATGACGCGTTGAGGGACATGATTCCCGGGGAAAAGCTTTCGCATCTTATTGAGAACGGTACAGTGCAAATCGCGCCCTTGGCTTTTATGAGGGGCCGTACATTGGACCATGCCTTCGTGATTTTGGACGAGGCCCAAAATACGACCCACGCCCAAATGAAAATGTTTCTGACCAGAATGGGAAAAAGTGCCAAGTTTTTAATAACGGGCGATCCCGGCCAAATCGATTTACCAAGAAGAGTTATTTCAGGACTCAAAGAAGCACTTTTAGTACTAAAAGATGTCGATGGAATCGAGATTATTTATTTAGACGACAAAGATGTCATTCGCCATAAATTGGTCAAAAAAGTTATTGATGCCTACAAAAATATTGAACATCAGAATTGATCACCTTCATGAGTAATACAATAGTAAATACCAATTTTAATTTCCCTGATCAAGTAAACCTGTATAAGGGCAAGGTACGAGAAGTCTATTCCCTGAAGAATAATATATTGGTCATGGTGGCCACGGATCGTCTTTCCGCATTTGATGTGGTCATGCCGAAAGGTATTCCTTATAAGGGGCAAATTCTGAACCAAATAGCCATAAAGATGATGGCGGCTACCCAAGACATTGTGCCTAATTGGCTTTTGGCGACCCCAGACCCCAATGTTGCTGTGGGCCATGCTTGTGAACCATTTAAGGTAGAGATGGTCATTCGGGGATATCTATCGGGCCATGCCGCTAGAGAATATAAAGTTGGTAAAAGAATATTGTGTGGAGTTGCAATGCCTGATGGAATGAAGGAAAACGATAAGTTTCCCGAGCCGATCATTACCCCTGCGACCAAAGCCGAAAAGGGCGACCATGACGAGGATATCTCCAAAGAAGATATTTTAAAGAGGGAAATCGTTTCAAAAGAAGATTACGAAGTACTGGAAAAATACACTAGGGCACTTTTTCAAAGAGGTACGGAAATAGCCGCAGAACGAGGTCTTATTTTGGTCGATACGAAGTATGAATTCGGAAAAACCAGAGCGGGTAAGATCGTGTTAATAGACGAAATACATACTCCTGATTCTTCCAGATATTTTTATGCTGATGGGTATCAAGAGCGTCAAGATAGGGGGGAAGCCCAGAAACAACTTTCTAAAGAATTTGTTCGTCAATGGCTTATTCAAAATGGTTTTCAAGGCCTTGAAGGACAGACCGTTCCGGAAATGTCGGATGATTATATCGAAAGGGTTTCTGAAAGGTACATAGAACTGTACGAAAATATTATGGGAGAAGCGTTTGTAAAGGCCGATATCTCCAATATTCAGAAACGTATTGAAAGTAATGTCTTGAGGTACATAAAAGCGTGATTTTTCATCACCATACTTTTATCATCATTAAAAGTGCTGATAGGTTCTAATCTGTGTATTGGTCCAATAACCCCTCAAACCTGCACCCGCTTCCACCATTTGACCAATTCGTACCAGATGACCGATGCGAATCCCACCAAAATGCTTATCGATAGTTGAAGGTAATTCAATGTTTCAAATTCGAAGAACCTTGTAAACGGATTAACAAAAAGTAGTAGTGCGGTAATGGCCACTGTAATTCCGATAATTATCGGCACCAGATTGTTCCTATATTTTAAAGTTGTCAAGATAGAGAAATAGAAAGATCGGTTGACCAAGGTCAATATTATATTCGCGGCGATAAGCACGGTAAAGACCATGGTTCGTGTAGTAGATTCATTAAAACCCTTCCACACGGCGTATTGGTAGATCAGCAAAGCTCCTGCAGTGATCATTAGCCCCTGTATGATGCTTGTCGTAAGCTCGTTCCAATCGAAAAAAGTTGTGGTAAACAGACGCGGTTTTTGGTTCATTGTATTTTTTTCCATCGGTTCGTTTTCATAGATGATCGAACAGGTGGGCCCCATAATGAGTTCAAGCAAAATGATGTGAGGGGGTGTAAATATATTGGGATAGACCCATCCTAACGCTAAAGGCAAAAAAACGGTCAATATAATGGGAATATGGATGGAGATAACGTATTGTATAGCCTTTTTGAGGTTGGTGTAAATCTTTCTTCCCATCGCAATGGCATCCACCATTTTGGCGAGATCGTCCTCGATCAGGATTAATGAGGCTGCCTGTTTTGCAATCTCTGTTCCTTTTTTGCCCATGGCAACACCTATATGCGATGCTTTGAGTGCCGGTGCATCGTTTACCCCGTCGCCGATCATCGCCACGATACCGTTGTTGATTTTGAGGGCATTGACAATCCGTAGTTTGGCCTCGGGAAACATTCGGGTAAACACATAGTTCTCCGTTACTTTTTTTTGTAGTTCACTATCCTGTAATTGCATCAGCTCTTCGCCCGATATGCTTTTTTCATAGCCCCTGAATGCAATTTGTTTGGCGATAGAGGCGGTCGTAGCGGCGTTATCTCCGGTTACCAGTTTTACCTTGATCCCTGCTTTGTGAAAATCTTCCAGAACCTGCTGGATATTTTTCTTTGGCGGGTCGTAAAAGGCCACCAGACCTTTGAACCGGAAATTGAATTGCTGCTGCTCCTTCGGATAATCAGTCCCTATAAAATCGGTCTTGCCTACGCCCAATAATCTATATCCGTCTTTTCCCAAGTCGGTAATGGCTTCTTTTATCCGCTGTATCTCTTCGGATGTCAGATCGGAGATTTTAAAGAAAGCCTCGGGCGCACCTTTGGCCGCTATAATGTGATGGCCTTGATTGTTCTCGAAAAGATGCGTCATCATCGGCGGTTTTCCGCCCAAGGGATATTCATGCACCATTTTATAGTTCGGCCGTTCGTCGGTGGACTCCAATTCGGAATATGCTTCGTGTAGGGCCTTTTCCATCGGGTCGAAGGGTATCGGCTCACTGGCCCACATGGCCAAAGTAACCAGCTCTTTTTCCGCATCGGTCAAAGTGCCATGGGGGTCCGATATTTTTCCCGATGTCAACACATAGAGTTTTGCGAGCGCCATTTTGTTTTCGGTCAGTGTGCCCGTTTTGTCGGTACAGATAACCGTGGCACTGCCTAAGGTTTCCACCGTTTTCATTTGTTTGACCACGATGCCCATCTTCATCAACCGCCACGCCCCCAAAGCCATAAAAGTGGTAAAGGCAACGGGAATTTCTTCGGGCAAGATGCTCATAGCGAGGGTCAGCGCTTTCAACAGACTATCCAGCACATCATGTGAACGGAAAAAGTTGATGCCCCAAACTATCAAAAAGACGATTACGCCTATAAGGGCCATCTTTTTTACAAAATTGCTGATTTGCCGTTCTAAAGGGGTCTTTTCCTCAGTGATGCCTTCCAGACTTTTGCCGATTTTCCCCAATTCGGTACTGTTACCTATTGCGGTTACTTTAGCAATGGCCAATCCGCTGGTGACTGTGGTGCCTTTATATATAGTATTATCCTCTTTTTCTGCATCCTTATAGACCGCCAGTGATTCCCCCGTAAGAATGGATTCGTTCACCGAAAAATCATTGGAATGTATGATAACACCATCGGCGGGAACGATCATTCCTTCTTCCACCATCAGTCGATCCCCGACCACCAGATTTTCACTTTTAATTTCAAAGACATCGCCGTTTCGGATTACTTTGCAAAGGGGCTGGGTAAAGCTTTTTAGTTTTTCGAGCGCGTTACGGCTTCGGGAATCTTGATAAAGTGAAATAGAAGCTACCAGCACAATGGCTACAGCGAGAAAAATACCGTCCCCAATATTTCCGCTGATAAAATAGATGGACGAGGCCACGAATAAAAGGATGACCATCGGTTCTTTGGCGATACTTTTCAGAGCATCTACAAAACTGTTATGCGATTGATAGTCCAACCGATTTTGACCATGCGTTGCGCGTGATTCGTGCACTTCGGCATCGGTAAGTCCTTTTATTCCGAAATTATTTACTGACATACGGCCTAGTATTGAATGGAACTGGTTGAGGTATGTTCGACCTGCCGATAAGGATCATAAAGTTTTACTTCGGAATAAAAGTATCCCAAAAAAATGGATTCCGTACTGACCGAAATCATTTCGTAAAATACGATTCCCTTTTACTTTCGCCACAAGAAATAAAAAAACATCAAAATGTTGTACATAAAAAAATCCCAAGACCTAAATCTTGGGACTTCCTTTAAATACTAGTAGCGAGAGAGGGACTTGAACCCTCGGCCTCCGGGTTATGAATCCGACGCTCTAACCAGCTGAGCTACCTCGCCAAGTACTATTTCTGATTATAGACCTCAGGGTTATGAACCCTGCGTCCATGCTATTCAAACGGCTGCAAATATAAAGTTTAATTTTATGGTCATCAAACTTCATATGGCAAAAATATTCCCGCTGTTTTATTTTTTTATCATGTATAAATATATATATTGCCCGAAGTAAAGAATTATAAAAAATGAGCGATAAGGTTAAGTTTGAAATGGAGTTTGTGATTCAGTCGTCACCACAATTACTATATCAGTATTTGGCCACTCCATCAGGACTTTCAGAGTGGTTTGCTGATAACGTGAATTCTCGTGGCGAAATGTTTAGTTTTATTTGGGATGGTGCTGAAGAAGAAGCTAAACTTTTGAAAAGGAAGAGTGATGAGTTCGTAAAATTTGCATGGGAGGAAAATGAGGATGGAAGTTTTTTCGAAATGAAGATAATCGTCGACGAGATTACAAAAGATGTTTCTTTGTTTATAACGGATTTTGCCGAAGAAGACGAAATAGAGGAGTCCAAAATGTTATGGACAAACCAAGTTTCCGATTTGAAACAGGTCTTGGGTTCGCGATAGCCACGTTCTGCAATAATCAGTATATTTGATCCCGATTAAAATCGGGATGTTTTATGGTCAATTATAATGGTGAACTTTTCTCGAATACGACCAAATTTCTAAATCAAGAAAATAGGGGACTGCGCTACGGAGATGCCCTGTTCGAATCGATGCGGTTTATTCCACATCATATTCCCTTCTGGGAAGATCACTACCTCAGACTAATGTCTTCCATGCGGATGTTGCGAATGGAAATCCCCATGAATTTCACCATGGAATTTTTACAAGAACAAATTGCAAAGACAGTAGAAGCCAACAATTTACAAAAGGGAGCACGTTTAAGGGTGTTGGTTTTTAGAGATGATGGAGGTCTGTACAATCCTTTGACCAATACAATATCATATATTATTCAGGCAGAACCTCTTGAATCTCCCTTTTATGTTTTGGAAGATGGCCGCTACGAAGTCGAGCTTTTCAAAGACTTCTATGTAAACCCTGATATACTTTCTACGCTTAAGACCAATAATAAGATAATACATGTTCTCGGCAGTATTTTTGCCAAGGAAAATGATTATGATAATTGTTTGCTTCTAAATCATTCAAAACAAGTAGTTGAAGCTTTGAGCGGAAATTTATTCATGGTCAATGGAACCGTTCTAATCACACCACCTATTAAAGACGGATGTCTGAACGGAATCATTAGAAAAAAACTTATTGAAATTGTAAATAAACTTGATGGTTACACTATTGATGAGAAATCAATCTCGCCTTTTGATCTTCAAAAGGCCGATGAACTATTTATAACCAATGCGGTAATCGGAATACGCCCTATTACGAAATATCGGAAAAAGGTTTTTGAAACATCCGTCTCTAAAGGCATGTTGGGCAAACTTAATGCTTCTGCGAGACTAAATTGAGGATTGCGCTGCCCAGCTTTAATTAAGACTGGGATTTTCAGGCGCATTCGACCAAAGCAGATAATTGCCACCGAGTTCGATCATTTTTTCTTTCCAGAATGCATTTGAGGACTTTTGGATAATGGCACTTTCGTATTCGTTCTTTACAACGATCCACGATTTTGACGACAACTCGGCATCCAACTGCAGACTTGACCAACCGGAATATCCCAAAAAGAAACGAATATCATCTTCGGTGATCATTTTTTCATTAATGAGCTTGATTGCATTTTCAAAGTCACCACCCCAAAATATTCCGTCTGAAATTTCAACACTATTGCTGATCAGATGTGGTACTTTGTGAATGAAATACAGATTGTCTTGTTCCACCGGGCCCCCATTATAAACCTGAAAAGGTATTTGAATTTCGGTTACAAGGTCATTTATATTATAATCCAGGGGTTTGTTCAAGATAAACCCAACGGAGCCCTCTTCATTGTGTTCTGCTAAAAGAACAACAGATCGGTTGAAAGAAACATCCCCGGTCAGGGTGGGTTCTGCAATGAGCAACTTTCCTTTTTTTGGCTTAAGACCGACCATAGTCAATGGGTGTTGTGCTAACTAAAATAAGATAATTCTTATAATTGGGCAAAAAAGGTAGAAACAAAAAAGCATCATGCCAGAGCATGATGCTTTTTTGTATTGAAAAGGGGTGAACTAGTTTACAGAGTCTGCCAAATCAGATCCTGCCTTGAACTTCACAACATTTTTTGCTTTAATCTGGATAGTCTTTCCAGTTGATGGGTTTCTACCTTCTCTTGCATTTCTTCTAGAAACTGACCAAGATCCAAAACCTACTAAAGAAACACGGTTTCCTTTCTTAAGAGATCCCTCAACGTTACCTAAGAAAGATTCCAATGATTTCTTTGCCGCTGCCTTTGTAATGCCAGCGTCAGCTGCCATTGCATCGATTAATTCTGTTTTGTTCATAATAATGTGATTAAATTAATTGTTGTTAAAATAATTTTAAATCTGAAGCAAATTTATAGGTATTTGCACGCAACACAAGTAAATACAAGGGAAATCCCTGTTTTTGTTGATAACTCGAAGCGTTTGTTAATAAAGTAGGGCATTTTTTACGTTTCTCGCAGCCCAATGATGGCGGGACTTCACAAGATATGGGCAGATTTTGACAAATTTAGGCCGTTCAACACTTCGTTTGTCCGCATTTTTCTTTTCCCGGGAAGTTGAATTTCCAACAATTGAATGTAACCCCCATGTACCGCCACTTTCATTTCTTTTTTAGAGAAGAGTACCGTACCGGTCTTTAAAATGTGATCATCATATTCTTTTGAGACCTGATAGATTTTTAAGAATATCTTTTCTTGGTCGTTAACCAGTGTGGTCCAGGCCGTCGGGTAGGGGCTTAGCCCCCTGATATGATTGTAAATGGTATCGATTGACTGTCCCCAATCGATTTCGCAGGTTTCTTTGCTGATTTTCGGAGCTTGATTATTTAGCTTCCCCTCTTGCTGTTTTTTAGTTTTAACCTGACCTTTTTCCAATAGTACTAAGGTTTTTATAACAAGCTTCGCACCTAAATGCATTAACTTGTCATGAAGTACACCTGCGGTATCGTCGGGTTCAATATTAGTTTTTTCCTGTAGGATGATTTCACCGGTATCGATTTTATCATCGATAAAAAAAGTTGTGACTCCCGTCTCGGTCTCCCCGTTTATAATGGCCCAATTGATAGGTGCCGCCCCACGATAATCGGGAAGCAAAGATGCATGAAGATTAAACGTGCCATATTCCGGCATATTCCATAAGGACTTTGGCAACATGCGAAAGGCAACGACAATTTGTAGGTTGGCGTTCAAAGAGCGCAATTCTTGTAAAAACTTGGTTTGTTTTAGGTTCTTCGGTTGGAGAACCTGTATGCCCCTTTCAACCGCATATTTTTTTACCGCGGATTCTTGAAGTTTTCTTCCTCGACCGGCAGGTCTGTCAGGAGAGGTGACTACTCCCACTACATTATATCCTTCTTGTACTAGACAAGCTAAGGTTGCTACAGCAAAGTCAGGAGTGCCCATAAATACAATCCGCAAATTCTTATCTTTTTTCAAGTTCGTATAGGTTTTTGGAGTTTATTATAATTCTTTCATCTTCCAAAAGATTTTGCAATACACTTAGAACAAGGCTTGAATCACAATCCAATTCTTGAATTAGTTCTCTTGAGGTACGACTTGTTTCTTTCAAAAGTTCTAGTATGTGGTGTTGAACCGATTCATGGCCTGCCTCACTATGTCTTATTCGGCTGGAACAAACATCGCAAACCCTGCAATCCGTATTTTTTTCTTCACCGAAATAGGACAATAACTGTCGGCTTCGGCAAAGCGAACCATTATTAATATATTCCAATATACTGTCGACATTATCTTTTTTAATGACATTGCGTTCCTTTACTTTTCTTGAAAAAACGTTTATAGTACGGTCATCTTCCCGCGGAACTAAAAAGGTAATTTCGAGATCGTTATTCGATGCGGTATACTGAACAATACCGTCTTTTTGTAATTTTTCCAACGTATGAAGCACCGTATGTTCTGGGATGTTTATCTTTTTTGCGATTGACCAAGTATTTATTTTAGTTTCATAATCAAAAATGCCTCCATACGTGCGCAAAATTAGCTGAACGATCGGCACCATTTTTTGATTTGCCTCCAGGTATTCGAATAACCTTTCTTTGGACGCCAAAAATTGCAACACGGTCTTTCTATGAAACGCTTCAGAAAGTGCGATAACAGAATTTTGGTCTAGTATGCGCAGCGCATTATACGTTATCAGACCGTTCAATTTGTAGACTGAACAAAATTCATTGAAGTTAAGCTGAAAGGTTTGATCAAAACCTTCCCCATAGGCGATTTGAAAAAAATTGTTTAGTCTATTGTATACTTTTTTCAGAAAATCAACATCGGGCAAGGTGCTTAGAAATTGGCTTTTGACCAAATTGACATCATTTTGATTGGTTAAGAGAATGGCTTGGGCCGGTGACCCGTCCCTACCTGCTCTGCCGGCCTCTTGAAAATAATTTTCCAAGCAATCCGGTATTTGATAGTGTACGACCAGTTCTACGTCGGGTTTATCGATTCCCATTCCGAACGCATTGGTGGCGACCATGACCTTTACTTTATTTTGTAACCATGAATTCAATCGGTCTTTTTTATCCGTTTGGGAAATACCTCCATGAAAATAGGTTGCGGTGCATCCGTTTTCATCTAAGAAATGTGCCAATTCTTGTGATAAACGTCGCGTACGAACGTAGACAATGGCACTCTTTTCCACTTTAGAACAAAGCTGTTGTAGGTGGTAGCGCTTATCTTCTTTCCAAAAAACCTTGAACGCGATATTATCCCTTGAAAAAGAGTCTTTGACGATGAGAGGTTCGACAAACTTTAAATTATCAACGATATCTTTTACTACTTGTTTTGTGGCCGTTGCGGTGAGGGCAATCATAGGGGTGTCGGGCAACAGACCGCGTAATTTTGAGCATTCCAAATAGGCCGGTCGAAAATCGTGTCCCCATTGCGAAATACAATGCGACTCGTCAATGGCGATCAAATTTACATTCATTTGTTGGATGCGGGTTTGAATCAATTCTTGCTGTAGACGTTCGGGGGAAAGGTAGAGAAACTTATAATTACCGTACATACAATTGTCCAATAGATTATTTACCTCATTGAAGGGCAGTCCTCCGGTCAAGGCAATAACCTTTATCCCTTTTTCCTGTAAGGTATCGACCTGGTTTTGAATCAAGGCAATCAGGGGAGATATGACGATACAGATTCCATCCATGGCCATTGCCGGGATTTGGTAACAGAGCGATTTTCCACCCCCTGTAGGCATTAGGGCCAAAACGTCTTGCCCCTGAAGTATTGCATCGATACTTTCTTTTTGAGAACCTTTGAAATCAGAAAATCCCCAGTACTGGCTTAAAATTTCCTTTGGGTCTTTCATCACGATCATCCTTTTAATTTTTGGAGAATGAATTCTAAACGTTCCTGAATACTGTATTTGGGCACTTCGATTACACCATAGTTTAGCTCGTTATAGGTCTGAACAAGGCAATCATGAATTTTAAGGGCATCTTCATAACGTTCAAAACGCTCATCATCCTGCACAAAAATATCACGCCACATAGGGAGCACAAAGACCATATCATAAGCACTTTTTTTGACTATCGAAATAAATTCCTTCGGATGACTTTGTTTGTAATATGTCATATAGGCCAATACATCGGGCATGCCACGATCAAAAAAATTAATGGAATCTTTGCGTTGCAACGAATCTTTATAATGTGCTAAACGTGCATCCAATATTTTTCTATTGAAGTCCAAAGGATTTGAAACTGCGGCAATCGGATTTGTGTTGAGGTTAATCAATGCTCCCTTATCTTTTGCTTCAAGGGTCATTTGACGAATGACTTCCGGATAACAGAAATGGCCGGCATTTTGCAATCCTTTGATTAAGGAAGTTTTTCCGGTACTGGGCCCTCCCGTGATTACTATTTTTTTAGCGCTCAAGCGTAATGGTTTATAATACAAAAGTAATCAAATACGCCCTAAATATTGTCTTCAAGACCTCTTGGCCCAAATTGTGAACGAAGCGTTATCTTTGTAGCAAAATGGTCGTATGGAAAAAAAGAATACCGAAGAATTTTACAAAAGACTGAGAGAGCAGTTGAAAGATAGCGCGCAATGGCCTTCAGATTATCTTTATAAATTTATAGTTCCTACAGATAAGCAGAAAATCGAACAGATTCATGCGATATATGATAATACGGGCGCCGTGATCGAGTCCAAACAGTCAAAAAAAGGAAAATATACCAGTATTTCGGTGACCGTACATTTGAAAAATCCCGATGCGGTCATTGAAAAATATAAGGAAGTGGGACGGGTCGAAGGAGTTATATCCCTATAAACTAGTATTACACGTATAATTTTGTTAATTTGCCAACGTTATAGAATTGCACTTTCCTAATAGAATATTCATACAAAATACTTCAATTTGAATTTAGTAGAAAATTTAGAATACAATACTGAGCGTCCACATCTTATTATTCCCGAATACGGGCGACATTTTCAGAAGATGGTAGATCATGCCGTTTCCATAGCCGATAGGGATGAACGCAACAAGGTCGCCAAGGCCATTATCGATGTGATGGGAAATCTGCAGCCCCATTTGAGGGATGTGCCAGATTTTCAGCATAAGCTTTGGGATCAATTGTTCATCATGTCCGACTTTAACTTGGACGTCGATTCTCCCTTTCCTATCACTTCCAAGGAGGTTTTACGACAACGGCCAGAACCGCTTGAATATCCGCAGAACCACCCGAAATACAGATTTTATGGCAACAATATCAAAAGAATGATCGATGTTGCGGTAAAATGGGACAAGGGAGACATGCGCGATGGACTCGAATACGCCATAGCAAATCACATGAAGAAGTGTTATCTCAATTGGAACAAAGATACCGTTGACGACCAGGCTATCTTCAAACACTTGCTTGAATTGAGCGATGGTCAAATTGACTTGACGGGGGAAAACCTTACCGAAAGTGGTCAGTTTCTAAAGAATCGTGTGGCTAAAACACCGAGATCCAATAATTCTGGCAAAAAAAATCAAAGAAATAATAACCGCGGTAAGAAGCGGTACTAACATTCTCCATTCTACATGGGTACATTCAAAATCGAAGGCGGCCACCGACTTTCAGGTGAAATCACGCCACAAGGTGCCAAGAACGAAGCCTTACAAATTCTCTGTGCAGTACTATTGACTCCCGAAGAAGTCACGATAAGTAATATTCCTGATATTGTCGATGTCAATAAATTGATTTCGTTGTTGGAAGATTTGGGGGTGAAAACCCAAAAGAAAAATAAAGGCACCTATAGGTTCAAGGCAGATGACGTAAATTTAGAATATTTACAATCGGCGCAGTTCAAGAAAGATGGGGCGGGTCTGCGGGGATCCATTATGTTGGTAGGGCCGCTATTGGCTCGTTTTGGAAAAGGATATATTCCCAAGCCCGGAGGCGATAAAATCGGTCGCCGTCGCTTGGATACCCATTTTGAAGGTTTCATCAAATTGGGAGCTAAATTTAGATACAATAGGGAAGAATATTTTTATGGCGTAGAAGCCAAAAAATTAAAAGGAACCTATATGTTGCTCGATGAAGCTTCGGTCACCGGAACAGCGAACATCGTGATGGCCGCCGTTCTTGCCGAGGGCGAAACGACGATTTACAATGCGGCCTGCGAACCGTATTTGCAACAGCTATGTAAGATGTTGAATCGCATGGGGGCCAAAATCAAAGGCGTCGGCTCAAATTTATTGGTCATAGATGGGGTCAAAGAGTTGGGCGGTACCGAACATCGAATGCTTCCCGATATGATCGAAATAGGAAGTTGGATTGGACTGGCCGCGATGACCCAAAGTGAACTGACCATAAAAGATGTGAGTTGGGATGATTTGGGACAAATTCCTTCAGTTTTCAAAAAGCTCGGTATACAACTTGAGCGAAGGGGCGATGATATTTACGTTCCTGCCCATACCGATGGATATGAAATACAAAACTACATCGATGGCTCTATCTTGACCATCGCCGATGCTCCATGGCCAGGAATGACCCCTGACCTGTTGAGTATCATTTTGGTTATGGCGACCCAGGCTAGGGGCGAAGTGGTCATACACCAAAAAATGTTCGAAAGTCGCTTGTTCTTTGTAGACAAACTTTTGGATATGGGCGCCAAGATCATTTTATGTGATCCGCATCGTGCGACCGTTATCGGACATGATTTCAAATCGACCCTTAAAGCTACCACAATGACCTCCCCTGATATTCGGGCAGGTGTTTCGTTGTTGATCGCAGCACTATCGGCGAAAGGTACTTCGACCATTCATAATATCGAGCAAATCGATAGGGGATATGAGGATATCGATACGCGATTGCGTGCTATCGGGGCGAAGATTACGCGGGTTTAGTTCGATTTCGGTAGTTAAAAACCCCCCAAATAAAAAGTAGATTCCAAACTCCTGTTCTCAGCCAATTTTGGGTTACGAGACTTTCCAAAGTTTCATTGGTGTAGGTTCCGCTGGAAATTTGATTATGTAAAGGCATAAAAATCACAAAAGTCAAAATCCAAGCTAGAAGCACCAAAATAAAACTACCAGAGGTATATGCCGTTCGCTTTTGATAGACCATGATACATGCTAGAATGAGTTGGCCGAACATGAGCGGTATGACGACAAAACTGATATTTTGAACATATTCGGAGTGCCAGGCATTAAGTTCTGTTGCTGAAAAAAAACTAAAACTGGGATAAATGGTGAGTTGTACGAGCCAAATCAGTACAACAAGGCCCAAATCGAACAGAAGGCGAAGATGTAATAACGTCATGGCTTTTCTACGACAGTACCATCTGGATAAAGAGCAAAACGACCCTTAGCTCTATCATGTACGTTATCAGGATATTGCCACGGCCAACCACCAAACTGTGTAGTTCCATATTCCCTCATGGCATCGCGAATTTCGTCTTGAGTGTTCATGACGAACGGACCATGCTGTACTACAGGTTCTTCAATGGGTTTGCCCTGAAGTATCAGAAGATGGGCTTTTTTGTCACTTGTGTTTAGTTTAACTTCTTGTGAAGCATCCAATTCGATACCAAAATTTGGTTTTATAAATCGCCCATCGATTTCGATTTCAGAACCTTCATAAAAATATAAGGTGCGATTTACGGCTCCGTTCGCTTTGGGCAATATAAAACTTGAATCTGCTGAGACATGAATGTTCCAAATGGCAACTTCGTTCTCGGGGTTCGCTGCCCATGAGTTAGGTGCGGGACTCGGAGCTTTATGATTCTGATAGATTCCGGCGATGACTTTGACTTCGGCGTAACCGGATTTTACCACGGGAATATCTTCATGCCATAGCATAGCAAAATGGGGGTCTACAAACTTGTCTTTTTTAGGAAGGTTCAGCCAGATTTGGAAAAGTTCCAACGTGTTTTCTGAATTAGTGTTCAACAACGGAAACATTTCGGAATGTTGTACACCACGCCCTGCGGTCATCCATTGCACGTCTCCTTGGCCAAAGCGTCCTGCGGCACCCAACGAATCGGAATGATCGCAAAACCCTTTGTTCGCTATGGTAATCGTCTCGAACCCCCGATGTGGATGATACGGAAACCCTGGAATGGTCTGCCCATGATACATACGCCAACCATCTTTGATTACGAAATCATTACCCAGGTTTCGACCTTCTAATGAAGCCGCGGGCCTCATGTCCTCATTGCCTTTGGGGTAGTGATCCAGATGATAAACACTGAATAAAAAAGGGTCTTGGGTTTGCCATGGGAAACCTAATGGGAAAACGGATTTTATTGGGGTGCTCATCTTAAATTTGGATATTGAATATTGATTCCATTTTGATTCAATTTTAAAGGCTTTGTTTTGATATCAATGCTCCGCTGTATTGATTTCAATCCAATTGTTCTCGGGATCCTTGATGTAGATTTGTTTTACCCCATCGGCGCGATCGGTGATGGCGTTCTCTTTTCCGGGCCAATCCCAAAAAGTGATATTGTTAGCTTTGAGATGGGTGATGAATTCATCAAGATTTTGGGTCGCCAAACAAAGATGCACACTTTTACTATGCTCCATGGCTACGCTATCTTTTCCGATAAGGTGCAATTGGGCGTTTCCGTGTACTTTGAACCAACGAAAACCCGAAGAGGCGGATGGGTGCGGAATTTCTTCCAGTTTTAATACATCCGCATAGAAATCACCGACCTTTTCCAAATCTTTTACGATAAACGAGTAATGGTCGTATTGAAAATCAAAGGATTGTGCGCTTAGGTTTAGGCAAAAGGCAAATGCCAGAAGAGGTATTAGCTTTTTCATTTTTGTTGTACGTTTTTGTCGTTTACAAGGTACTTAAATTTTTTGTGGGTTCATTTTCCCGGAGTATGCCCGATACAATCAAATATTGGGCTGCGGCATAGCTGCCCATAATCCATATATTCGACCACGGTACTCTGAATTTGAACATGTTGATGGCTAGAATACTGTCGGAGGCAATAAAAAACAAGGCACCAACAAAAACCCATAGAAAACTTGAAGGGCGTACTTTTCCAACACGTATTAATGCTGTAATTGCCATAAAAAGAATGCCAAGCACATATACCATCACCGGATAGGTCAGGTCTCCCAAACTGTCGTTTATATAAAAGAACAATAGCATTCCGATAGCTATAAGAATCATGATGACCCCATACAGAAAAAAAGAAAGTTTTTTATTTCTCTTTTTAAGAAATACTGTTCCGTAGGTAATATGCGCCAATAAAAAGGATATTAGCCCTAGTATGAAATACGTATTTGAATGCGAATCGAACAGCAAGAAAATGTCGCCCATTAACGAGAGAAACAGCGCTAAGAGCATTACGATATAGGTGTACTTTGGAAGGTGTTTCCCCGAAATTGTAAAATAGGCCAATAATGAAATTATAATAAGCGGTTTTGTAACCACTCGGTATTGGGCCAAATCAAAACTTCCTATCACAATATCCAAAAGAACCAATACTATATATAGTTGCCAGAATGGTACTTTCACGACGATTATCCTTCGAACCCGACCGAATTGTGCGCCCCATCGCAATAGGGCTTGTTCCCTGAAGCACCACATCTACAGAAAGCGGTTATGCGTTCTTTTTTTTCGGTATTGCCTTCGCCATCCGTAACCTCTAAATTTCCATGAACCAATAAAGGTCCGTTTTTGCGCAGTACCACTTTTGTATCTTCCATGTTGATATTTTCTTTTTCTTGATTTTGATTTTCTATTTCATAGGCTAATGCCCCTGAGGGACATTTTGCAATTTGTGCCTTTAATGCCTCAACAGAGGCGTTTTCTTGCTTGATCCACGGTTTCTCATTGGGATTATACACTTCGGGAAGCTCTTTTACACATATTGCCGAGTGGATGCATAATTTTGGTTTCCAGACAATTGCAAAATTGTCTTTTCGATATTTTTTGATGATTTCTTTTTCTGCCATAGTCTTACTTTTATTTGTTATCTCCGATAGGCGGTGGCCCATCTATCATAGGCTCATAGACCTCATTGCCCTTTCGCTGTTTGAACTCTTCGGTAATCTCGGTTCTTAATTTTTGGTTTTCGAACAGATCGACCGCTGTAAGCCCCAAAGCCTTAGTTGCGTGTAACATGCCCTTGTGACCGATAGACATGCCCCCGCAGGCTACAACGGCCCAAGAATGCCATGGGGTGTCATAGGGTGCGACGGAGACTCCAAGGTTGATGTTGGGCACGTTCCAACTCACATCGCCTACATCTGTAGACCCTCCACCGGCATTGGGATCGGTTTCTTTAAAGGGTTTCAATTCCCCGGCCATGCCCACTTCGGGTTTTCCGGTCGCTTTCTGAATTGCTTTTCCAAAGGCGATTTCCTCCTCGGTATAGGTAATCGGTCCAAGTAACTCTAGGTTTTTTTGCATGGTCATACCGCCGGTCCTGTTGACCAGTGTTTCGTAAATGCCCGATACCAGACTTATCTTATGATCTACGTTGGCCATAATGGCAGCTCCTTCGGCCATAGCCTTTACCCGCTCATATGTGGGTAGCATTTTAGTGCGTTTCGGATCTCGAACGCGAACCCATAATTTGGCGTAGTCAGGGACAACGTTTACGACTTGTCCGCCATCTTGAATATGGTAATGGATCCGGGTAGTGGGCAAAATATGTTCGCGATAATAATTGATTCCCGTAGTATAAAGTTCTAGGGCATCGGAAGCACTTCGACCGTTCCAAGGGTCCATCGAGGCGTGTGCCGCTTGCCCGGAAAATTCGACGATAAAATCAATCAGGGAGAGTCCTGTCTGTTGATCGGCCTCAATGGTCGAACCGGGATGCCAGCTTAGGTTGATATCGACATCGTCCCACAATCCGGCCTTGACCATCCAAACCTTGGCAAAATACTTTTCTTCGGCAGGGGTGCCCAAAAATTTGATCGTTCCTTTTATTTTCCCTGCATCCATCAATTCTTTTATGGCTATTGCCGCACCAAGACTTGCCGTTCCGAACATATTATGTCCGCAACCGTGACCGGCGGCCCCTTCGTTCAAGGGTTCTTTTACAGGGGATGCTTTTTGTGATATTCCTGGAAGAGCATCGAATTCGCCCAAAATACTGATTACGGGTTTTCCTGAACCGTAGGTCGCGGTAAAGGCAGTTGGAATATCGGCAACACCGCGTGTAACGGTCAACCCGTTCTTTTCAGCATAATCGGCCAATATTTTTGAAGAACCATTTTCGTTAAAAGCTGTTTCTGCCAGAGCCCAAATGGAGTCGCTGATTTTAACCAATTCAGATTTGTGATTTTCTACCGAAGCGATAACGGCCTTTTTATTGGCATTCATTTTCTGGGCGGAAAGGGTAATGCCGGTACATATCAAAATTCCTGTAAGTAGTATTCTCTTCATTTTTATCATTGAATTAGCTGTTGATTTTGTGTTTTATGGAAAGATTTTAGTTCGGAGGCTAAAAAAATCCAAGTGAGGTAAATATAACATTTTCCAAGCTCACAAAGAAGTGTGTGAAGCAGTAGGATTTGAATGGTATCAGGAAGAATAGATTGATTTTTCCTTCTTGAATCCTATCAAGTAAAAAATAACGGTGCATTTGGTCGAGAATGCTATTTGTAATGCAATATTAGATGCTTTTAATTGTTAATAATCAAGTATTTATGCAAAAACCTAAATCGAAAACTAATCTAACCTATTTATCTTATGAAAAATTTGAATCGAATAGCAATACTGCTCCTTATAGGTCTTATTTTCGGTGCCTGTGGTGCCACCAATAGACTTACCATGGGTGCCGCAGAACCGGCACGGATTACGATACCATCCGATGTAATGAAGATAGGGGTCATCAATCGGAGTGTGCCTTCGGAAGGAAACAAGACCCTCGACCAAATCGACAAGATTTTATCATTGGAAGGTCTTAAAATGGACAAGGAGGGCGCAGAAGCTGCTGTAGCTGGAGTACAAGACGAACTTACTCGATTTGTTCGGTATGAAAGCGTTGACATCATTGAAGATAGTGAAGTACAACGAAAAGGTCTTGGGGTTTTCCCTGCAGCCTTGAGCTGGCAAGATGTGGACCGAATTTGTGAGGAGAACGATGTTGATCTTTTGATTTCCCTCGAATTTTATGATACCGATACCAAAGCAGATGTAGCTGCAGAAATGGTAGAAGTGCCCAATAATTTTGGAATAAAGGCCAAAGTACCCCATACGAGAATAACGTTGAACACTGTTATTAAGAACGGATGGCGCGTATATTATCCACCTACCAAGGATATTTTGGATGAAGTGGCCTCGAACAACTATGTAACATCGACCGGACAAGGCATCAATCCGGTAAAGGCGATGGAAGCCGTGGTAGGAAGAAAAGAGGCCGTATTGCAGAACAGTACTTACATAGGCAATCTATATGGCTTGGATACTAGACCAAAAAGCAGAAGGGTTACGAGGGACTATTTTGTCTCCGGTACCGATAACTTTGTAGTGGCCCGAAGAAGGGCACAGGCGGGGGACTGGCAAGGTGCCGCGCAACTATGGGAACAAGAGGTGAATAACCCTAAAGGCAAGATTGCCGGCAGGGCCTGCTACAACATGGCCATCATCAATGAAATCAATGGCGACTTAGATGCTGCCATAGACTGGGCCTCTAAATCGTACTCCGACTATGGCACTAACGAGGCCTTACGCTATATCAATATTTTGAGGAATAGAGTGAACGATGAGCGAAGGGTCGACCAACAGTTATCGAGGTAAAAACTTCAAGGATATATTCTCAAAGAGGCGGTTGTATACGTTATGCAACCGCCTCTTTATATGTTTTTAAGCAACGCTCTCTAGCAAATTTATGATCTACCATTTTTTCTGGATATGTCAGCTCTTGTAGTTCGGGCACCCAAGTATTAATATACTCTTTTTGCTTATCGAATTTTTCAACTTGGGTCATCGGGTTGAAAATACGGAAATAGGGTGCGGCATCGACGCCGCTACCCGCCGCCCATTGCCAGTTGCCGACATTGGCGCTCATATCGTAATCCAACAACTTTTCGGCAAAATAGGCTTCGCCCCATCGCCAATCGATCAAGAGATGTTTGCACAGAAAACTAGCGACCAACATACGGACCCGGTTGTGCATATATCCCGTGGTATTCAACTCGCGCATTCCTGCGTCCACAAGGGCATATCCCGTTTTCCCATTTTTCCATTTTTCAAATTCGGCTTCGTTATTGCGCCATTCGATACGGTCATATTTCGGTTTGAAGGATTTTGTCGCCGTATGGGGATAGTGCCAAAGAATCTGCATAAAAAATTCTCGCCATATCAATTCGCTCCAGAAAACCTCGTTTTTTTCTGCAATGGCCTTTTTCATCATTTTACGAACAGAGACCGTACCGAACCTTAAATGAGGCCCTAATCTAGAAGTGCCATTTTCAATGGCGGGATAGTTTCTGGTATCCTCATAATTCTGAATAAGGGTAGGGGTAACCGTATATTCGGTCACTTTTATGGAGGATGTCTCGAAACCCATTTCGGACAATGATACGATGGGCAACCGGGTATGCTCGATTAAATTGTTTAGGTACTGGCTGGTATAATGAATTTTCAAATGTTCGTCAGCATCAAAATTCTCCTTCCACTTATTTTTATAGGGCGTATAGACCACGTATGGGTCGCCATCACCTTTAACGATTTCATCTTTTTCGAAAATTACTTGGTCTTTAAAGGTTACGAATTCGATTTCCTGTTCCGATAAAAGTTTATGAATTTCCTTATCGCGTTCTCTGGCGTATGGTTCATAGTCATGGTTCGTATACACTTTCCGAACATCATAATCCTTCAATAAATTTTTGAAAACTTCTTCAGGTTTCCCATAAAACAAGGCGATGGAACTTTCATGCCCGTCTTGAAGTTCTTTCTGCATTTCTTGTAACGTTTCGTAAATGAAGGTCACACGCGCATCGTTTTTGGGAAGTTTATCTAGAATTTCGGTATCAAAGATGAATAGTGGCAAAACAGGGAAATCACCTTTCAGAGCTTCTAGAAAACCGATGTTGTCGTCAAGACGTAAATCCCTTCGAAACCAGAATATGGAGATTTTTTTACTCATAGTTGTTCAAGTTCAAGCGCAAGTTCAAGCGCAAGTTCTAAAAAAGTGATGAGTTCAGGGTTCAGAGTTATGAGTTTTTTTATTTTCGATTACTGATTATTCAACTAACGTTCAAACTCCCGATTCCGCCATCGACGCCCAATACTTGACCGGTCATCCAGCTACTCTGTTCGGTCAGTAAAAAGATGGCCGCATTGGCTATATCCTCGGCATTTCCTACTCGTTTTAAAGGATGTCTTTCAGACATCATCTCTCTCTTCTTATCGTTATTTAGCAGTCTTACGGCCAGTGGCGTGTCGACCAAAGACGGTGCGATAACATTCACCCTAATTTTTGGTGCATACTCCGCTGCCAAAGACCTTGCAAAACCTTCAATAGCGCCCTTGGCTGCTGCGACGCTCGTGTGATAGGGCATTCCTGTTCCAACGGCTACGGTACTAAAAAAGACCATACTTGAATTTTCTTCCATTTTTGGTATTATTTCTTTTACCACCCGAACCATGCTAAAAAAATTGAGTTGCATATCTTCTTCAAAAGTATCCATCGACATCATTTTGAACGGTTTTAGATTGATACTCCCGGGAAGATAGGCAAAACCATGGAGCAGGTCGGGTAGTGCGGTTGTATCCAATGAGTCGGAGCTGGCATCGAATTCAATATGGGTAATATTTAGGCCTTCCAGTCCCTCTTTAGTGCGGGAAGCAATAAAGACACTATGATCTTCGTGTAGATTTTTTACCATGGAAAGCCCGATTCCGTGGGATCCACCAATCAATAAAATATTCTTTTTCATCTTTTAAAAGGATTTAAATTCAAGTTCCTTGGTACTATTTTCAATAGTACCAAATAGCTCGATTAACTTTTGCTCCCGATATGAAAAAATTTGTTGTAGTTGTTTTTTTACCACAATGGGATGGGCCATTTGCCCCAAAATCCCAAAGGGAATTTTATAATCGATGATATCTTCCATTTCGACACCACCTTCGATCGGTTTGATAAAATGTTTGTGGTGCCACAAGGCGTATGGCCCGAATCGTTGTTCATCCACAAAATATTCACCTTCTTTTACATGGGTTATTTCAGTGACCCATTTGGTACTGTAAAAGGGAAAAGGGCTTACCTTATATTGTATGATCTGACCCGGAAACATGGGCCTATCGGCCCCTGAAAGAATGTTAAAACCCATATGGTCAGGAGTTATCGTAGCTAGATTGGCCGGGCTTGAAAGAAAATCCCAAGCTTCCTTTTGTGAAATGGGCAGCGATTGCTTAGAATGGAGTTGATATAGTTTCATAAGTATATTTAATGCAAAAGTAACGGTATATTATGTTTAATAAAAATACTAAAAAGTTAAACAATTTATAATTGTGGTGAACGAGAGCGCTATCACCCATTCGAAGGGAAACTCTTATTTAAGATTTTGTTAACAGATAAGAAAGGGTTTATACCTAGTTTTGTCAAAATTGAAAACTCTAACAAAATGAAAAGACTAGTACTATTTTTATGTGTTGCTGCCATGACTTATACCGTTGAGGCACAAATTAATACACCGGCGCCTAGCCCATCATCGACTTTGATGCAGACAGTGGGCTTGACCGACGTAACGGTCGAATATTCAAGACCGTCTATGCGAGGAAGAACAATCTTTGGAGATCTTGTGCCGTACGATAAAATATGGCGAACTGGGGCCAATGCCCGAACAAAGGTAACCTTCAATAAAGATGTAACCGTTGACGGAAAGACTCTGGAGGCTGGTTCCTATGCCCTTTTCGCGAAACCAAGTGCTTCTTCTTGGGATGTATATTTTTATACAGAAACTGCAGGCGGTGGAACTCCACAAAACTGGGACGAATCAAAAGTTGCGGTTAAATTGACAGCTCCTATAATTGAAATGCCTAAGGAAATGGCCGTGGAAACGTTCACGATTACCATAGATGACCTAACAGACAATGGAGCCGTTATTGGGCTGTTGTGGTCAAATGTTTATGTGCCCGTGAAGTTTGGTGTCGGTACCGACGCTGTGGTATCTGAAAATATTGATAGAGTTCTAAATGGTCCGGGAGCTGGCGATTATTACGCCGCCGCTGTCTACTACATGAACTCCGGCAAAGATATCAACAAAGCCAAAGAATGGATGGACAAGGCAATGTCCATGACTGAAAAGCCTGCCTATTGGCAATTGCGCCAGCAGTCTTTGATCTATGCCAAGGCTGGAGATAAGAAAGGCGCAATCGAAACCGCTAAGAAATCATTGGCCGCCGCTAAAGAGGCTGGTAATGATGACTATGTTAAAATGAATACCGACTCTTTGAAAGAGTGGGGGGCGATGTAATTTTCATTAAAGCCTATATAATAAAAACCCGTAATGCATCAGCATTACGGGTTTTTGATTCTTCAAAGTAACACCTTGAGGCTCGACTAGTTTATCATTAAAGTTTGAATGACAACAAGAGCCGGTTAAACCCAAAGGGATAGATATTTTCTAATTATCTAGATTCCGCTGTGATACACTGTGGTCATTGCCACTGTACTTCCGCTAGAGTTGTTCAAATTTATCCTCGTTAATCGATTAGTATTGCTTTGGGGATTGGGCATGTAAACAATAATTGTCCTGGGCGCTGTAAAGCTAAGGGTTGTTCCCGTGGTTGATCCATTTTGCAGCAATATACCGGAATCACCTGTTAAGGTTAAGGTCACGAGGCCTGTGCCTGTTATACTTACGGAAGTATTACTATTATTAGCCTGAGTTAGATTCAAGCTGGCTGGGGTCATAGACAAAACTATTGGCCTTGGGTATAGGGAGAGCGCCCCTGTCCTATCGTGGGTTGAGAACCCAATAGTGGTCCCACCAATATTATGGTTCATGATTGAGTTAGCATCGGCCCCCGTTGGGGTACCGGCGACATGAACATATCCATATTGTGTTCCGTAATTGTTATTGCCAGTTGTGGGTTCGTTTCTTCTACCTAGCCTAGAATCGGTATGTCTAAAACCAATAAGATGACCGATTTCATGAATCATTACCGTAGTTTTTTGTGCCACGGAATATGTGTTAAAAAATGGATCGATTTCCATAATTGTACCCGGTCTTCCTGTATTGTTGGGAAAGTCCGCTCGGGCAACGGTCGTTCTGACTCCACCAACTAAAGGTAAATTAGCATGATTTACGGTAACATTTAGGTTATCCGTGTTGGCAGGGAGCGTGGTAACGGCGCTAAGACGGATTCCGCAGGCCCCGTTCCATGCATTGACCGCATTAGTAATGGCTGTTTCCCAACCATTTTCAAGAGCTGGGTTCCTATGGATTCTTACGACCCTGTTCAAGTAGTTACCCACCTTATTACCTGTAAACCATTGCCCATCTATATTTAATTCAATTTCTTCACCTTTGCCTTCGCTTGAATTCTGCTTGCCGGCATTGAGGTCGATAGCATCCAGACTATAGTCCTCATCCTTGTGGAAAATCATATCGCCCTCGACTACATAGAAATCTCCATAATCAAGAATATTGTTATCCATATAACCCCATTCCCGAATATCCTTTAGGACCATAGTTTCTTCCAAAGCCTCCATTGGTTCTAAAATGAGGTCTTTTGCCATTTCCTCTTGCGCATATTCGTCCGTTGCCATTTCATCCTTGCTACACCCCTGAAGTAGAACCAATGACCACCCTACTCCAAACGCTAAATTTTTAAAGAATTTTTTCATGATTTTTTTGTTTTAGATTATTGCTTAATTTTCACCAAAGGTAGTATTATTCTGTATATATAATATTTTTCTGACGGAAAATATAAATATTATAAATAATTGATTATCAATATATTAATTGCAATACTGAAGAATTGTCACAAAAAATATATGAAAATGATAGTTTTATTTGTTTTCTGAAGTAGTCTTTAATAATCGATCAAAACCTTCCATGAGAACTGCAAGTGTAATGACCAACCCTGCACCGATAAAATTAAGCCATAGATAGCCCAGTTTTTCTTCTCCGGAAGGGTAAATATGTATGTAGTAGTAGTAAATCACACAAACAATAAGTTGTGTGAGCAAGGCAGCAAAAAAGACCGCGTTTCCTTTTACGAACTTAAAAAAGAAAGCTAGTAGAAATATTCCCAAGACATTCCCATAAAAAATGGAACCGATAATATTGACAAGTTGTATGAGATTGTCGAAGAGATCGGCTACGCAAGCAATTAGAATGGCTACTATGCCCCACAGCAAAGTGAATCCTTTTGAAGCCGTAACGTAATGTTTTTGGGTAAATGTTCCTTTCTTATTACGCTTGTAAAGATCCAGGGCAGTTATTGTACCCAGGGCGTTCAATTCAGATGCCGTGGATGACATGGCCGCTGAGAGAATAACCGCTAAAAGCAATCCAATTAATCCTCTGGGCAAATGATGGAGAATAAAATGAATAAAAACATAATCCTTATCATTGGTCTCCGCACCATCATCGGCCTTTTCAATTAATTTTTTTGCTGCAATCCTGCTGGTACTATCCTTCTTGTTGATAGCGATGATATGTAATTTGGCCTCTTCAATGGCGGCAAATTCTTTGAGTTCCAATGCGGCAGAGAACTCATCTTGGGCCATTTTCTTTTCGACCTCTAGCTTGTCATGCTCTTCTTGTAGTAGCTTATAGTCCGAAGCGAATTCGGACTCCATTACCGTTTTGGTTGCCGCAGGATTAAAATTCAAAGGTGACGGATTGTATTGATAGAAAACAAAGACCATGACACCCACCAAAAGAATAAAAAACTGCATGGGAATCTTGAAAATACCATTAAATATCAATCCCAATTGACTTTCCCTAACCGATTTTCCCGATAGGTAGCGCTGTACTTGACTCTGATCCGTACCGAAATAGGCCAGGGCCAAGAAAAGTCCACCCGTGATTCCGCTCCAAAAGGTATACCGGCTCTTTGTATCAAAACTGAAGTCTAGAATATTCAGTTTATCGCTGGCCCCCGCAATTTTAAGTGCTTTGCTAAAATTTATGTCCGCAGGAAGGTATCCCAAGATAAAAAAGAACGTGATGAACATGCCGGTCATGATGATGAACATCTGCTGTTTTTGAGTGACGCTGACTGCCTTGGTTCCTCCTGAAACGGTATAGATGATGACCAGCGTTCCTATGATGATGTTCAGGGTCTGTAAGTCCCATCCCAATATGGCCGATAGTATGATTGAGGGCGCGAAAATGGTTATGCCAGCTGCAAGACCTCGCTGTATCAAAAAAAGGATAGCGGCCAAAGAACGGGTTTTAAGATCGAACCTGTTTTCGAGAAATTCGTAGGCCGTATATACCTGTAACCTATGGTAAATGGGAACGAAAACCAGACAGATTATAACCATGGCTATCGGAAGCCCAAAATAGAACTGTACAAAGCCCATACCGTCATGAAAGGCCTGCCCTGGAGTGGATAGAAAAGTAATGGCACTGGCTTGCGTAGCCATCACGGAAAGCCCTATGGTCCACCATTTGGCATCGTTACCACCCCGTACATAATCGTTGACGTTTTGGCTTCCACGAGTTCTCCAAACACCGTAGACTACGATAAACAACAAAGTTCCAACAAGTATTGACCAATCTAATGTGCTTAATGTCCCCATATTACATATTAGCTGTCATTAGATAATAAAAGAAAAGCACATAAATGATATTAAGGATTAATACTAAGGAGTATTCTTTTTTCCAGACAAAATGGTTCTTCTCGTTCATCCCTTTATTTGATCGTCGGTTTTGACATTGTCCTTGCCCAATGATAACATATTGGCAAATAATTTATACGCCCCTGTAACGCCCGCAGGCAGTTCCCTGAAAAAACTTAGTCCCGTATAAATATAGTTTCCTTTACCATATGGAGTGGCCAAAAGACTTCCTTTTGTTGCCTTTTCGCCTTCGTCATTCATTTCGAGTATGGGCGTAAATTTTGAATCCCATTCATTGGGAAAGTACAGACCGCGCTCTTGAATCCACCCATTGAAATCGTTCTCCACAATCTTATTGGGAAAATTGACCAATGAATGATTGCTTGCCAAAATTTTGACAGGTGAATTTTCGTTCGTGACCCGATCTCGCGAAAGGGTAAGGTCGTACGGTGCAATATCTTCGAATTGTGCGGCCCACCTTCCTGCAGTGTTGTATTGCACAATAAGATTTCCACCTTCCTTTACGTAGTCCAGTAAAAAACGCTGTTTGAATTTAAGCGTTTCCACCACGTTATAGGCTCGAATACCGACAACTATCGCATCGTACTTTTGTAAAGTACCTTCGCCAATATCATTGGGATCAATGATTTGGACGGTATATCCGATTTGCTCCAAGCTCTCAGGTACTGCATCGCCCGCGCCCACAATGTAACCGATATTTTCCCCGACTTTTTGAATATTAAGCCGTACGACCTTGGCCTCCGCATTTTGAAGGACCGATTGCGTGGGAATATGGTCGTAAGCAATGGTGATTAATTCTTTGGTAATCTTTTTTCCATTGATATGAATAATTGGCGAAATGAAACTTTCATTCTCCTCTTCTGGAGGCCAGAGTTTAAACACCAGTGTTTGCTGATCTCCTTTTTTGGCTATTTCAAAAGCTTGGGTCTCATTGTCGACTTTCCAACCTTCAGCAAAGCATAATTGCACTTCACCTTTTAAACCATCTTTTTGTGCTTTTACAGTTACCGGAATTTCTTTCGCCCCGCCATCTGCAAAAATGATGATGGTATCATCGAAGCTCGCCGTTGCCTCGGGCAATATTTCAAAAGGTTCGTATAATTCACCTTTGTCGGGTTTGGCATATCGGTAGACAATCGGCTTTTCGAAAGTAATCGGGTACTCATCAAATTCTAGTTGGAACTCAAGATTGATTGCCCTCGGGGTTTCCGGCAAGCCTATAAGCTCTTGATTCGCGACCTTGTACATTCCCAGAGAACCTTTTTCGTTCAACCAATATGGACTGGTGTATTGTGTCGTCTCGGGTATTTCGAATTCAAGTTCAAAGTTTTGCTTTTCGTTGTTTTTTAAAGGGACGTTGGGAGTTTCACTCACAAGTAAAGGAGCTGCCTTCAATGAATTTAGGGAAACCGATGCATCGGACCGATTTAGAACTTCGACGTCGATTTTCACCTTACCACCTGGATTTGCACTGGAAGCATCGGCCGATGCTTCCAAATAAATTCCTGATACCGCTAAAATCAAATCTTTTAGCTCTTCTGTTTTTTGATTTCGCCAATGTTCGTCAGATACTTTTTGTAACAAGGCATAGGCTTCGATAAGTTGTGGAAGATGTTCCGAAGGATTCTTGAAATTAAATTTCTTTTCTACATCATAGAGAATCTGACCAATGGCCGATCCACCTTCGATACGTGACCATGTCGTATCGATACCCTCAAATAAGTTGTTATGGTCCGTTGGCATGTCTCCCTTTAAAAGTTCAACATACTCATTCTCGGAACCTCTGGAAGTCAATCTGCCAAAGCCCTGGCAAAGGTGCTGGCTACTGGCCAGAGAAGCGATTTCGTTATTCGACATTCCCAAAGATGGATAATAAGCCCCAATATCGACATTCAACATTTTGGATTTATCCGCAGCTTCGAATTTCTCTTGACTCCCGTAAAACCACCATGAAGTATTAAAAAATAACCGTTTTGGTTGCCAGGTTTCGGTACCCTCCAATTGTTTTGGATAGGCATTTTCATCATTGACAAGATCAAAAGCCTCGACACTAAGCATCGCCGAAGAAGTATGGTGGCCATGGGTGCTTCCCGGACTTCGATGGTCGAAGCGGTTGATGATAACATCGGGCTTTAGGTTACGGACAATCCAGACGACGTCGCCCAGTACCTCCTCTTTATTCCATATTTTAAGAGTCTCATCGGGGTGTTTGGAATAGCCAAAATCCACCGCTCTTGTAAAATATTGTTCTCCGCCGTCAACTCTTCTGGCCGCTAAGAGCTCTTGTGTTCGTAAGACGCCCAGCAGTTCCTTAAGTTCGGGACCGATTAAATTCTGCCCCCCGTCGCCACGGGTCATTGAAAGATATGCGGTCCTTGCCTTGGTATTGTTTGACAAGTATGAAATCAACCTTGTATTCTCATCATCAGGATGTGCCGCAATATAAAGTGCCGTGCCCAAAAAGTTCAATTTTTGTAGGGAATGGTATATATCGGTGGCAGACTGCTTTTTAGGAGCTTGACAAAATGAAAGATTGGCTACAAACAGATAGGTAGCGAGCAGTACCAGAAAATGACGCATGAGCTTGAATTTAGTTGGCAACCAAAGATAGAAAGATTAAAGCCTAACGATTGTTTTTTAGAACTTCTTTAACAAACTAGAGAATTTCGCTATCGTCGGTCGCAGTATCTTCATAATGATAGACCAAGGTAACTGCTTTCTGAATCATTAAGTTATTTGGGTAAACCATAAGTTCACCGTTTTCCTTTCTCAGGTTGACATGAAAAGCTTTTATATCTTCAACGAGGTATGGTTCTTCAGATTCGATATCCTTATCTAAAATCCTTACCCTATCACCAATTTTAAAAGGAAAAGAGAAGAACAAAATTACCCCGGCCGTAATATTGCTTAAAATGGACCAACTTGCAAAAAGGGCTACCCCGATGACTGCAAAAATAGAAGAGAAAAGCAGTCCTAAATCCTTAAAATTAACGCCCCAAATAAAAGTCAGCGCACCAATGCCAATAAACGTCAATAAGACGGATACATATTTGGTTATGAGTAACGTACGTGCTTCTACGATGTCGCTAATCTTCCCAATTTTGCGAACCATCTTATTAATAACATACCGCAGAATGATAAGAATCAACAGCGTCACGAACGTCGCGAACAACTCGCTTTGGTGGTTGGCTATAAAATTTTCCATACAATTATATTCCTAAACTATCGCGTAAAGATAAATCGTTATTTCCGTTCTGTCTCCAATAGGGCGTTTTTAACCTGTTTAATTTTGTGGCCGTGGAGGTCATAGATTTCGCATTTTCGCCGAATCCACTTTTAAAGGTCTCCGTCCAGCTTTCAATGCTATAGGGGAAGGAAGCGGTAAAGTTGATTTTTAAATTACGCCCAAGTTCAGGATAGTTTACTTCATAAGAACTTAGTTCATTATTTTCGGTTAAAGTAGCAGTTGCTTTATATGATTTTAATTCTTTGTGAGACAGTCGAATGTATTCTAAGGAAGGAATGATGTCTAAATCTCCAATGGGCAAAGTGCTAGGCTCGATTCGAATCTTGTTCCAAAGTTCGTTTTCGAGTATTGTTTTCTCCAACTCAATATTTTGGTCGGCCTCCGATTCGAAATACGAATGTGACATGATTTCGAATTTTGACCGGTTGTTCAGTTGTGCATATACTTGACCACACCATTCTTGTGCCGAGAAAGAAACCTTAAGTGCATGTTGATTATCATGAACGGGATAAAAACTACTACTCATTATGGAATACGGATAAATACCGGTCAGATAGTTTTTGGTACTGTTTAACTTTAACACGGGTATGTTGCTCTTACTGCTGCCATCTGCTTTGACTTGTTTCTCAGGTAAAAATGGCTCTGTTACATAAATCAACACGGCCTCGCCTTCACGTAGCTCCCCATATCTGGCCTGCTGAAGTTTATATGAGGTTATTTCCGCATCGCCGGCATACCAGTATTTTTTGAATTCTTCTGAAAGTGTCTTTTTTGGAACTTCTTCAAACTCTTTAACATTTTGGGAATTGGCTGCAATTCCATCACCGGTCTCGCTGGCATTTTCCTTACAGGAATTCACAGATAGGTAAAACGAAAATACAACAGGTATTAAAAAAAGGGCCTTAAGATTTTTCATATTATTTTATTTACTCAAAATTACCCAAAAAGGACTATTTAACCAGTGCTGTTAACGTTTTATACACTAATTGAGTGGGTAGTCCGACCACATTGGTATACGAGCCTTCGATTTCTTCGATACCGATAAGGCCTATCCATTCTTGGATTCCGTATGCACCCGCCTTGTCATAGGGTTCGTAATTCGTTATGTAATAGTCTATTTCGTCGTCCGTGAGGTTCTTGAACTTGACTTTGGTGACGTTGTTGACCGTTATCTGCTTTTTTGTCGTGGTAAAACAGACCGAGGTAATTACCTCGTGCCAGTCATCGGAAAGTTTTTGAAGCATTATGAAAGCCTCTTTAGCATTGGCCGCTTTGGCCAACGATTCATTTTCATACCAGACTACCGTATCAGAGGTAATCAAGATTTCGTTATTCGCTAAGCTTCCCTCAAACGCGGATGCTTTTAAAGTCGCTAAATAATCCGATATTTCGCTTCCCGTCAATGCTGCTGGATAAATTTCTTCCACGGATTTAATCCTGACCTCAAAATCCAATCCCATCTCTTTGAAGAATTGCTGTCTACGCGGGGAAGCGGAGGCTAAAATGAGTCGATGCTCTTTTAATTTATCCTGTAACATAAAAAATCTTATGCGTTCTGGGCATCAAAATTTTCGTACCAATCACCGCGCACTTTTAATACCTGTTCGATAACGTCACGAACACATTCGTCGCCACCTTTTCTATGTGAGATATATTTCGAGATGGCCTTTACCTCTTGGGCGGCATCTTGAGGAGAGCAGGGGAGGGCCACCATGAGCATGGGCGGAATATCTGGTAAATCATCTCCCATGTACAATACATTTTCAGGCTTGATCTCATAGATGTCGAGGTACTCTTTCAACGGTTCTTCTTTGTGATGGGCACCCATATAAATGTCGGTTACGCCCAAACCCTTCAAACGGTCTCGGACCCCTTCGTTCGTGCCTCCTGTGATAATGCACACGTTATATCCTTTTTGAAGAGCTGACTTCAGTGCATAGCCATCTTTAACACTCATTTTTCGGAGCATTTCGCCTTTTGTGGTAATTAAAAGTGTACCATCGGTGAATACTCCATCCACGTCAAAAATAAAGGTCGTAATATCTTTTAAGTATTCTTTATAGCTTTTTTCCATAAGTTTCGGATATCGATTGGCTCAGTAGTGTATAGATTTCTTTGTGTAGAGCATTCTTTTTTAATAGTTCAAGATGAGAATCAATGGTTCTTGAATCACCTCTCTTTGCAGGACCGGTTTGTGCTTCTTCAGTACCAAGCTCTTCAATTTTATGGGCAGTCTCGAGAATCAAAGGTTTTAAAATATCGAATTCGAAATTTTGATTTTGGCAGATATCCGCCCCGATTTTATAAAAATGATTGACAAAATTGTTCACGAAGACCGCTGCCAAATGCAAATGTGCCCGTTTCTCTGAAGATACTTGATGAATTGTGGTCGAAATGCTTTCCGCTAATTTTTGTAATAGCAATTTATCATTTTCTTGTTCCGCTTCAATACAAAGGGGAATATTATCGAATGGCACCATCCTTTTTTTACTAAAGGTCTGAAGGGGGTAAAAAACACCTTGTCTGATTTCCTTTGGAAGTATTTCCATGGCCATACCGCCCGACGTATGTACCACCAGACCACGTACATCCTTAAATTCTTGGGAAACCTCGGAAATTGCATCGTCGCTCACCGCCAGCATATAAACATCAGCTTTTTTAATGGGAGATTTAGATAGTTCGGCCGATTGTTCCTTGTTTCCAAGAACACCTTTTTTTCTTCCGAAAACCTGAATCAGCTGTACGTTTTCGCTATTCGAGAATGCGCTGTAAAGGTGGTGCGCCACATTTCCGGTACCGATAAGGGTCACTGTAATCATTCCGTAAAACTAGCAATATATTTTTAGGAAATTAAAATGATGACAAAGCTCTTTTTACAAGAAGTTCTTTGTGCGATCATCGAAATAAGTTCGTAGAAATTTTTGGAGCTACACATTTTGCCAAGAGACACCTGAAATAAATAATAGCATTTGTTAATTGCTTATTTATCTTCTTTAAATACCTTATTTTTGCATCCTGAAAAAGAAAATTTCTCCGATGACGGAAATCCTAAAAAAGATTTTTTTCTCCACACGTTTAATGGCTATTTTATTCTTGGTTTTTGCTACGGCCATGGCTTTCGGAACCTTTATCGAAAGTAAATATAGTACCGAGACGGCCAGAATCTGGATCTATAATACGACTTGGTTCGAGGTAATCATGGTGTTTTTTGTCATTAATTTTATTGGGAATATCTACCGTTATAGGCTTATGCGATGGGAAAAATGGCCCGTCTTGACCCTGCACCTTTCCTGGATATTGATCATCGTCGGTGCTTTTGTAACGCGCTATATCAGTTTTGAGGGCATGATGCCTATTCGGGAAGGAAAAACGGAGAAAGTTTTCTATTCCGATAAGACATTTCTAACGGCCTACGTCGATGGGGAAATCAATGGTGAACCCCAACGAAAAATACTGCAACACGACCTCATCGTTACCCCAGAAGCCCTAAAATCGAATCTTCCATGGAACAATGATTTCAATGGCCAAGATTTTACCATTTCGTATGTCGATTTTATCAAGGGTGCCGAGCTAGGCGTTATTCCGTCTGACGATGGCGAACAATTTTTGAAAATTGTTGAGGCAGGCCAAGGGCAGCGCGAAGAACACTATTTGGAAAACGGGAAAGTCTCGAATATACATAACGTTCTATTTGCCCTGAACAAACCTACCAAAGGGGCCATCAATATTTTTACCAGCGATTCCACCTATCAAATAAAAGCACCTTTTGAGGGCGGTTTTATGCGCATGGCCGACCAATTTCAAGGGCAGGTAGTCAAGGATAGTCTACAGGAGTTTCAATTACGCTCATTATATACTTTGGCCGGAATGCAATTCGTCATTCCCGAACCATTGGTCACAGGTACTTACGGCGTGGTCGAAGTGCCGAAGGAAAGAATTACCGAGGCATCGCTTGATGCATTGGTCGTTGAGGTTTCGAGCAACGGTGACACCACACAAAAAAAGATAGTGGGCGGTAAGGGCATGTCCAACTTTTCTGAAAAGTTCGAAGTGGGCGGACTTGAATTTTCTCTCGCTTACGGATCAAAAGTCTACGAATTGCCTTTCGGTATTAAATTGAACGATTTTATTGCAGAAAAATATCCGGGTACCGAACAAGGCTATAAATCGTATATGAGCAAGGTAACAGTAGAGGATGAGCGACCCTTTGACTATGACATCTTTATGAACAACATTTTGGATCATAAAGGATATCGCTTTTTTCAGGCTAGTTTTAATCCCGATGAAAAAGGTACGGTCCTCTCGGTCAATCATGACCAATGGGGCACTTGGATAACCTATATCGGGTATTTTCTCTTGTATGCGGGATTGATGGGCATCATGTTCTTCGGCAAAACACGTTTTAAAGATCTGGGTGCCGCTTTGGATAAAATGAAGAAAAAGAAAAAAGTCACTTTGACGACCTTATTGTTTTTGCTTGTGCTTTTCAATGTTTCGGCCCAAGAAGAACACTCCGCCGATGATGGCCATGACCATACCACCGTAATGCCATCACAAAATCAGATTGACTCACTTTTGCAAGCTACAGTAGTTTCAAAAGAACATGCCGATAAATTTGGTGCACTCGTCATTCAAGATGAGGGAGGACGGATGAAACCGATCAATACCTTTTCTTCCGAATTATTGCGTAAACTTAGCGGAAAGGATAAATACAAAGGCCTGAACGCCGATCAGGTTTTTCTTTCGATGCTGATGAATCCGCCGCTTTGGTATAACACCGAATTCGTTTTGTTAGACAAAAAAAGTGACAATGATAGTCTACACCGCTTGATTGGAGTTCCAGAAGGTCAGGAATTTGTGAAGGCCACCGATTTTTTTGATAAAAAGGGAAATTACAAACTGGAGCCTTTTTTAATGGAAGCTACGGCCACAAACAACCCGAATCAGTTTCAAAAAGATTTCAAGGAAGCCAATATAAGGTTGATGCTTCTGAATCAGGCCTTGAGCGGCGAGATTATGAAGATTTTCCCTTTGCTGAACGACGAAAACAACAAATGGATTTCAGCTGTTGAATTTCGTGGTGGACAATACCAGATGGCCGATTCGTTGTATGCCAATTTTGTGAAAAATGCGCTTCCCTATTACAAAATGAGTTTAGGGAAAGCTTTGGAAACGGGCGATTATGTCGAGGCCGATAAATTGCTGGAAGCTTTCAAACAGAATCAGAAAAATCATGGCAGCGAGATCTTGCCTTCCCCGGAAAAAATCAAGACGGAGATCATTTACAACAAGTTGAATGTTTTTAACCACCTCTATCGGTTGTATGGGTTATCCGGTATTGTGTTGTTCTTTGTATTGATTTTCCAGATTTTCAAGGACCGCGAAATTTGGCGGGTGGCTTCCTACTTTTTCAAAGGCACGATTGTGCTCTTTTTTGTTTGGCACACGGCAGGGCTGATTTTACGCTGGTATATTTCAGGTCATGCCCCATGGAGTAATGCTTATGAAAGTATTCTTTATGTAGCATGGGCGACGATGGGGCTTGGGCTTTTATTTATCCGTAAAAGTGATATGACCTTGGCGGCGTCCGCCTTTGTAACCGCGCTTCTGCTTTGGGTTGCCCATCAGAATTGGGTAGATCCGGCCATTGGTAATCTAGTCCCTGTTTTGGACAGTTATTGGTTGATGATACATGTTTCGATCATCGTCGGCAGCTATGGTCCGTTGACGGTAGGTATGATTCTAGGCTTTGTATGTCTATTATTGATGATAATGACCAATAAGAAAAACAAGTCCCGTATGGAATTGAACATAAAAGAACTGACGATTATCAACGAGCTTTCGTTGACCGTTGGATTGATTATGTTGACCATCGGCAACTTTTTGGGCGGCCAATGGGCCAACGAAAGTTGGGGCCGGTATTGGGGCTGGGACCCGAAGGAAACGTGGGCCTTGATTTCAATTATGGTCTATGCCTTTGTCATCCATACCCGTTTGGTGCCTGGTCTTCGGGGCAAATGGACCTTCAACTTTTTAAGTGTTATCGCCTTTGCCAGTATTATGATGACCTATTTCGGGGTCAACTATTATTTGGTCGGTTTGCATAGTTACGGACAGAGCGGTGGTGCCGCCATTACACCGGATTATGTAAAATATATCGTTATGGGTGCCGTTTTCATTGGCGGTATAAGTTATTGGCGGTATAAGGTCAATTATGCAAAATAACAATAAACCACATAGGTTTACTCCATCAAAAGTTTCATGAGTTCTTCCGCCGCTACCTTGCCTTTTAATTTTAAAAAAGGTCTTGGTGTATTGTCACCGAGTTCAAAAACAATGGCCGGCATATCGTGGTTCACATAAAAGTAATTTCTGGAAACCATGGTCGGGTCGATCTTGGTCGAAGCACTTATATTGGTTTTTTTGCGGGGTAATCTTTGGCTAATATTTTCGATCCAATCAAAGACAATTCTACCTTTCTCTTTCGTAACTACCGTATCTATGGGATAGTAAATGTCGTCCCACGTAGAATGAAAATCGATTCCGAAATCGAACTCGAACCCTTCTTTATTTTTGGCTACCAGGAAATTCCGGATACTTGAAGTTTCAGGTTGGTTGAACTCCTGCCAGTCGCGATTTAAATCGATTCCGCCCATATTATGGCGCCAATGCCCGTTATCCACACCATCCGGATTCATTAAAGGGCTAACGAAAACTTTATATTTTTCCCGAAAGGCGATGGCTTCTTCCGTTGTTCCACAAATGGTTTCTATAAATGATTTCATAGCCAGAAATCCTGTTACTTCCGGAGGATGTTGCCTTGAAATGATCATGATTCCCTTTTTAGTATCCGAATTCCCTATTTCCAAAAGGTGCATGGGTCGGTCCTCCTGACTTTTTCCGATTTCGTAATTTTTAATGAACGGTTTTGTTGAAAGCGAATCAATCCACTGTTTAACCCGAGTTGAACCATATAATTCTTGGGCCGTTATCCAAGTTGGGCTTTCATTTATTTCAATGGAAACCTCTGCAAATTCGGGTGCTGCTTTTATTCCGAACTCCCCTTCACCCAAATTGATGGGTTTGTAATTGATACTATCCAATACTTTGAAATGAATACCATCTGAACTTATTTTCGGGTAATATCTGCTTCTTGAATCTTGATATGTCAATTTGATGGTAATACTTCTAGGGGAAGTTGTCCAAACTTTAAAAGCATACCACGGACTTACATTTATGGGTGTGTTTTCAGCAGTAATCAAAATCGTATAATGATCATTTCCGTCATCGACAATGCCGTTTAGTCTTCCTCCTTCAAAATCATTACTGAAAAAAGTAGTGCTGTCGGTTAGTGTCCATTTACCTTTCCATTGTTTTTGAACTGGTTTAGACTTGGTTGAAACAATAGGGCTTGGCCCTTGTCCCTGATAACCTGATGCGGTTTTTTTTGTATTCTTACAGGAATTATAAGTAAAGAAAAGAGAGATTATTAGGATAAAACGCAAAGCTGATTTCATAGGTATATAAATGATTCTTGACCAAAATACATTGAAATTTTTTGTTCCCCATCAAAAATTCAAATCAATAAACCATAACGGAACAGATTTTTTTCGCATCTTTACAAAATCATGAAGTTATAAGAATTATGTTTTTTATAAATGTCATAGGGCTGAAGCCCAGAAAGTAAGCGACTCGCTTGAGTCGATGTATTGACATTTTTCACTTCTTCCGTTTAACATAATTCTATTCATAATGCAATCATCCAATAAACTTACAATACGTAAACTTTTCAATTATTTTATAACAGCCGTTACGGGCCGAGAGACCGAATTTACAACAGGAAGTATTCGCAAGGCGATATTCATGCTCTCCATTCCTATGATTTTGGAAATGATGATGGAAAGTATTTTCGCCATCGTCGATATCGCTTATGTATCACAGGTCAGCGTCAACGCTGTTGCCACAATAGGCCTTACCGAGTCGGTAATCACTTTGGTCTACGCGGTGGCTATTGGTTTGAGTATGGCCGCAACGGCCGTTGTGGCCAGAAGAATCGGCGAAAAAGACCTCGAAGGCGCAAGGGAATCCGCTGTTCAGGCAATTATACTCGGGGTTGTCGTTTCCCTATTCGTCGGTATTATCGGATTCTTCTATGCAAGAGAAATTCTTGCCCTGATGGGAGCCGAACAAGACCTTATCGACGAAGGTTACGGCTATACACAACTGCTTATCGGAGGCAATATCACCATACTGCTTTTATTTTTGATCAATGCCATATTCAGAGGTGCTGGAGATGCTTCGGTGGCCATGTGGACGTTGGTGCTTTCCAATGGATTGAATATCATTCTTGATCCTATTTTTATTTTCGGATGGGGACCGGTTCCTGAATATGGCGTCATGGGAGCGGCCATAGCCACGAATATAGGTAGGGGAACCGCGGTTTTATTCCAACTGGCCATTTTGTTCTTTGGATGGAGCCGAATAAAAATAGGTTTTAAGGATGTCGTGATTCGATTCGAGGTTATGCTCAATTTGATCAAAGTATCACTTGGGGGCATTGCCCAATTCCTTATCGGAACGTCAAGTTGGGTATTCTTAATGCGTATGATGTCCGAATTTGGTAGCGAAGTACTTGCCGGGTACACGATTGCCATACGGGTCATGCTTTTCACGTTGATGCCCTCATGGGGCATGAGCAACGCCGCCGCAACCTTGGTAGGACAAAATTTAGGCGCCAAACAACCTGAACGTGCCGAAACTTCTGTCTGGAAAACGGGCAAGTACAATGCAATTTTTATGGGTATTGTCTCGCTGATATATTTGTTTTTTGCAAGAGAAATTGTTGGCTGGTTCAACGACAATCCCGTTGTTATCGAAAATGGGGGTCTTTGCCTACAGATTATTGCCATGGGATATATTTTCTATGCGTACGGCATGGTAGTCACGCAAGCTTTCAATGGGGCAGGAGATACCGGTACACCGACCAAAATCAATTTTATTGCTTTTTGGCTCTTCCAGTTACCCTTTGCTTATATGGCGGCAATAACTTTCGAACTTGGGGCCATGGGAGTATTTATTGCGATTACCACGGCAGAGGTCTTATTGGCGATAATAGCCATGATATGGTTCAGAAAAGGAAATTGGAAGAACTTTCAAGTGTAGCGCTTTTTTGTAACTTTAGCTTTTGCAAAATATAAGAGAGATGGATTCAAGAAAGAAAGGCCTGAACACCATTTGTACCCATGAAGGTCAGTTGGAAGACAAACAACACAAGGGTGCGGTTTCTCCATTGTATATGGGTACTTCATATGCCTTTGAAGATGTGGATGTGAAACGATACCCGAGGTATTTCAACACGCCGAACCAAGTCGGTCTGGCCAAGAAAATCGCTGCACTGGAGCATGCTGAGGCCGCTTTGATATTTGGTAGCGGCATGGCCGCCATAAGTACTGCCTTAATGGCTTTTCTAAAAGCTGGCGATCATATTGTGCTGCAGAATATGCTCTATGGGGGCACGTACAATCTGGTTACAGAGGAATTCGATAAATTCGGAATATCCTACTCGTTTACCGATGGATTGGCACCTTCCGATTTTGAATCGAAAATACGGGAGAATAGTAAGGTAATTTACATTGAAACACCTTCTAATCCACTATTGACCATTACCGATATTGATGCCATTACGAAAATTGCCAAAAAGCACGGTTTGGTCTCTATGATCGACAATACGTTTGCGAGTCCCGTAAACCAGAATCCCATTGATTTTGGGATCGATGTCGTCATTCATAGCGCTACAAAATATATGGGAGGACATTCGGATATCTGTGCCGGAGCAGTAGCTTCCACACAGGAGAATATGGAGCGTATTTTTAGTCTGGCGAAAAACCTAGGTGGAAGTTTAAGCGATTATACAGTATGGCTTTTAGAACGAAGTATGAAAACCATGGGCATTCGTGTCAGAGCGCAGAACGAGAACGCACAGCGCATGGCGGAATACCTTGAAAACCATACCGATATTGAAGCGGTCTACTATCCGGGCCTGAAAGACCACCCTGATCATGCACTCGCTAAATCGCAAATGAAAGGTTTCGGGGGAATGCTGTCCTTTGAACTTAAAGAAGGATTGGATGCATCGAAATTCCAGAAAAGTCTAAAACTTATTAAATCGTCCATGAGTTTGGCGGGTGTTGAAAGCACCGTACTTTCCCCAACACAGACTTCACATGCGCTTTTGAGTCCAGAAGAAAGAAAACGACAGGGAATTAAGGACGGACTCATCCGATTTTCCTTAGGAATCGAAGAACCCGAAGATCTCATTGCAGACATTGAACAGGCATTGAAAGCGGTAGGCAGTTTGCAGTTGCAGTAGACAGTTTTAAGTTGGGGTAACAATAGTATTAGTTGAAAAACATAATGATGATTTCTAATTCTGAATTCAGAATTCAGAATTCAGAATTTTGAAATTAAATTAGAATGAAATTAGATATATTGGTATTTGGTTCGCATCCCGACGATGCGGAGTTGGGAGCTGGGGCCACGATTGCAAAAGAAGTAGCGACGGGGAAAAGGGTAGGCATCGTAGATCTGACCCGAGGAGAATTGGGAACAAGGGGTACCGCCGAAATCCGTGACAGAGAGGCCGCAGCTTCGGCGAAGATATTAGGGGTTTCCGTTCGTGAGAATCTCGAATTTGCTGATGGTTTTTTCGTAAATGATAAAGAACATCAGTTATCCGTAATACGAATGATCCGAAAATATAGACCGGAAATTGTGCTTTGCAATGCGGTCGATGATCGGCATATCGATCATGCAAAAGGAAGCGAATTGGTAAGCAATGCTTGTTTTTTAAGTGGATTGATAAAAATCGATACGAAGTTCGAGGGTAATGATCAATGGCAAGATCCTTGGAGACCTAAACAGGTGTATCATTACATTCAATGGAAAAATCTAGAACCTGATTTTGTGGTCGATGTATCAGGGTTTATCGAAAAGAAACTAGAAGCGATTCAGGCGTATGCCTCACAGTTTTATGATCCAAAAAATACAGACCCTGAAACGCCCATAAGTAGCAAAAACTTTACGGATAGTGTTGAATATAGGGCCCGTGACCTAGGAAGATTAATAGGAAAGGAGTATGCAGAGGGGTTCACGGTCGAACGACATGTTGCGGTCAAAAGCCTCTCCGATCTTGTCTAAGCGGTTTTTTGATATTCCTTTTTTGCTTTGGGCAACGTAAAGTAAAAACAAGAACCTTTTCTTGGGATGCTCTCGACCCATATATTACCGTCGTTCTTTTCTACCATTTCTTTGCATAACGATAGTCCAAGGCCCGTACCTTTTTCGTTATTGGTCCCATAGGTAGTGTGGCTCGAGTTTTCCGCGAATATCTTTTCCTGGGTTTCCTTGTCCATTCCGACCCCGGTATCCCTGACGAAGATTTCCCAATGGTTGTTCTTTTCGGCAGCACCGATAGTTATCATTCCATTTTCAGGAGTGAATTTTAGTGCATTGCTCAACAAGTTTCTGATAACAATGTCGATTTGGTCCCCATCGGACCATGCAAGGGTGTTCGCTGATAAGCGACTTACAATTTTTATTGATTTGCTACTCGCGATTTCCGAAAGCAGATTAATATTATCGCTGACCAGGCCATCCAATGAAATGACCGAGGGTTTGGTTATGGCCCCGTTCATTTGAGTTTGCCCCCAAGACAATAAATTATTGAGCGTAAATGAGATATGATCTAAATCAGCGCCTAGTTTGGGTATGAATTCCAAAAATTCTTTTTGTTTGATTTCTCCGTCTCGGTAAAGTTTCAATAAACCTTGGAATGCCCCGATAGGCCCCCGAAGGTCATGACCGATAATGGAGAATAACTTATCCTTGGTTTCATTGATTTCCCTGAGATCTCGTTCACTTTTTTCAAGTCCTTCTTTATTGGCCTTCAGCTCGATGTTGAGTTTCTTTTGAATATTCTCGTTCCGCCTAACCAAAAATGTAATAATTAAAAAAATCGACAATATTGCGAGGGCTGCATAAACATATTTTTTTTGTTGGGCCAGGGCTTTTTCGCTTTCTTCTATCAAATCACGTTTTTGTTTATCATACTCCAACTTGGTCTTCAACATGGTCAAACTCTTCTTGTTTTCGTTTCTTGAGAGTGTGTCCGACAGTCTTGAATACAATTCGTGATAGGTCAGGGCGGCAGCATAGTCTTTTCCCTTCTTACTTATTTTATATAATGTATTGGCGCATTTTTTTGTGCCTTCCTTGAATTTTAACTTAGACGAAATATCATAAGCATGCATCGCGTAGTGCTTTGAAACACTATCCTTCCCGATACCGAAATATGCTTCGGCCATTCCGTTATACAAATCGATCCGACCTCGTTCATCTTCGATCTTTTTGTGAAGTGCCTCACTCTGACGGTACCAGTACAATGCCCATTTATGATCATCTTGCTTTAAATAGGTCTTCCCTTTAATTTCATAGGCGAAGGCGAGCCAATCGATGATTTCATGTTTCTCGAAAATCGTGATACTGGCATTCACATTGAACATGGCATATTCGAGCTCGTTCATGTCTGCATAAACCGAGGCCATATTGCTCATAGTTTCGGCGGAATAGATTTCGTTACCGATATCGGTATTAATCTTTTTCACCTTTTTGTAGAATTCCAAGGCCTGTTTGTAGTCTTTTTGAGATGCATATAAATTGGCGATGTTCTCGTTGATGATAGAGAGCATTTTGAGGTCATTTAATTTTTCGGCCTGTTCTATGCTTAACAAATAACCAGTCAGGGCTTTGGCATAGTTTCCATTGTATGCGTATTCTCCTGAGAGATCATTATGTATTCGGACAGTAAACAGGCTATCTTTAATTTCTGTAGCTTTTTGCAATGATTTCTCTAGATATGCTATGGCTTTTGAACTGTTCCCTTTGTCTGAGTGATAATTACCAAGGTTGAATAAGGCCCGACTTTCTCCTTTAGCATATTGAATGGTCTTACTGATTTTTAAGGATTTCTTGGATAGTAGTAGCAGACTATCAGTCTTGTAATATCGAAGTTCAGACCCCAAATCTGAAAGCAAGTTTACATAAGAGGTATCCTTTTCGGTAAAATTCGGATGTATCTCTAAGGTGCGAATAGCACTTATAAGACTATCTTTTGTTTTCTGTGCCTGAATGAAATTAAAGGCAAGTACCAAAAGCATAAGAAGAAATATCTTCCTTTTGGAAAAGGGTGGTTTAGGCATAATGTTGGTTAGTGCCAAGGTCATGATTTGGGATATTAACTGGCAATAAATTTAATCCTACAACGTACCTTATTCTAAATTATGTTGTGAAACGACAATTTTTGTGTGTTTTGGCTGCTAAACTATGTATTTGGTCGATGTTTTTGCATTTTGCCTTTAAGAATCATAGACAAACAAAAGCATGTGTTATTATAAAATATTCTTATAAGATCGGAAATAGAGGTTCATTTATTTTGATGGAATAGTTAAAAAAAATTACCTTTGCCATCGCTTACGAATGGTGGTGGTGGCTTCCGTATTCGCCCAGAAAAAATGGGATTACGTCGGACTGGAATCTTCGCCAAGTAAATTTTGAGGCAAATTGGTTACATGGTGGTTGTAGCTCAGCTGGTTAGAGCATCGGTTTGTGGTACCGAGGGTCGCCGGTTCGAACCCGGTCTTCCACCCTAGAAGTAGATAAAAGTCCTGTCTCGATCGACGGGACTTTGTTTTTATTTTTCGAGAAGCAGGGAGAGAAGCCCGTACTGAGCGCAGTCGAAGTGAACCCGGTCTTCCACCCAAAAAGCAAAAGCCTTGTCATTTGACAAGGCTTTTTTGTATTCGGTAATCTCGTGCCCGTTATTTAGCGACCTTGTCAACAACAACTTTGTTGTTTCTATTGGCAACTTCCCAAGCTGTATGGAATATAAGCCGCGATCTGTTTTCTAGCAGGTCATAATTAATTTTATCGGGAGTATCTCCAGGGCGATGGTAATCATCGTGGGTACCGTTAAAATAGAAAATTATCGGAATATTGTTCTTGGCAAAGTTGTAATGGTCGCTTCGATAATAAAAACGATTGGGGTCGTTCTCATCGTTAAAGGTATAATCCAATTCTATGTTCGTGTACTTCTTATTGACCTCTTCCGATAGATTATGAAGTTCAGTACTCAATTTATCGGAACCGATTAAGTAGACATAATTGCGGTCGCCCTCTCGCTTGGGATCTATGCGGCCTATCATATCTATATTCAAGTTCGCTACCGTTTGTGCCAATGGAAAAATTGGCTCAACATCGGTATAGTATTGAGACCCTAGCAATCCTTTTTCTTCACCGGTTACATGCAGAAAAACAATCGAACGTTTAGGTCCGTTGCCCGCATCAGCTGCTTTTTTGAAGGCTTCTGCAATTTCAAGTAGGGCAACCGTGCCTGAACCATCGTCATCGGCTCCGTTATTGATATCACCATCGGCAGAAATTCCGATGTGATCCAAATGCGAAGAAATTACCACATACTCATTGGGTATTTCACTTCCCTTTAGAACGGCCGCAACATTCTCAGAGTCTACCTCTTCGTTTGTGCTGGTCAGATTCATAGAAATCTTTGTTGCTATTGTCTCTGGGGTATTGTTTTCATCAATATTGGGCATGATAACTTTTGCCAACTCGGAATTGATGAATAGATTGGCGCTCTCATTCGCACCTTCATTCTTAAGACCCATTTGTCCGCGATCATTGTTCTTCATATAATCGTAGTAGCCCTTGTAGCGTTGAAAGTTTCCGTCATCATAGTAGATTAATCCCTTCGCACCTTTTTCCTTGGCCAATTCCATTCTTTTTCCTGGGGCTTCCGACATATTGCTCCAAACGGACTTTTCATCACTTCCAGAAAATAGATAGGTGCCATCTTCATTTTGAGGTTCTCCCGCTTTTACTAAAATCCATTTATCCTTTACATTGACATCCTTATAGTCGGAGTAATCGCCTTCTTCAATTCCATACCCGACATAGACCAGTTCATCGATATCTCCCGTGGCATTTGAAAAAGTCAGCATATTTTCTCCTATCGGGAATTCAGTACCATTGACGGTCATCGATCCAGTTGGGAGGTTCTTGACCTCTAGCGGAACGTTTTGGAAATAATCACCATTACTTTTTGCGGCTGGAATGCCCAATTTTTCATATTCTGCCTTTAAATAGGCTATCGCTTTTTTCTGTCCCGGTTTGCCGGTCTCTCGGCCTTCGAACTCATCGGAGGCATAGGTATAAAGATGTTCTTTAAGTTCGGCTTCGGTAATCGATTCGGCATAGGTCACAGGACCAATTTCAGGTTTTGTCGGCTCAACGGCCTGTTCTGTGACCGTTTTTTGTGAGGAATTACAGCCCATGGCCATGGCCATGATTATGAGTAGCGCTTTTTTCATTTTATCTTTTTATAGTTTTCAAAAGTTCCCAAAAATAGTGAAAATAGAGCGATTTACGATTTGCGTGCTCGATTATTGGATTTCCTTAAGGATAGCATTAATTTGGACATAAATTTGTATTGTCTAATGGGTAGATTCTAGCCTCATTCTTTTTGCATATCGGGAAGGAGAAACCATTTTATTCTTTTTGAACTTCCTGTTGAAATTAGAAATTGATTGAAAACCGGAAGCCTCGGAAATCTCGGCAATGGACAGCTTTTCTTTACCTGATAATAGCTGACAGGCATGTTCAAGTCGAAGCTCGATCAAGAATTCAAAAAATGTTTTGTTGGTGCTTTGTTTGAAAAATCTACAGAAGGCAGGGGTTGTCATATGGACCAAACTAGCAACATGGTCCAGTTTGATTTCCTTATCAAAATGATTCATTGCATAATCGAATACAAGTTGAAGCCGGCGCCCCTCGTTGTTCGATATGATTTTTTTTGACGGAACAAAGGTGGTCAGCTCTTTTACTTTGGCCCCGTTTATTTTCTGGATCAATTTCAAAAATCTGATAAACACGCCCAATTTATTCGCTGAAGGAATTTCAAGCATAATTTTACGAATCGATTTTTTCTTGGAAAGGACGCACATTCCCCTCGCAGTAGTACTGAAAAAATCTTTGACATCTTCCAATTCGGGAATCTCCAAAAAATCGTTTCCAAAACTTTCTTCGGTAACAAAAAGGGTAATCATGTGAGATAGCTTGCTATTGGGTATACTTTGAAAAAGATGTGGGACATTACTTCCAATAATATAAATATCTCCCGTTTCAAAAATATTGACACTGTTGGCGACGATTAATTTTCCTTGACCTTGTACAATGTGGCTAATCTGTACCTCCGTGTGTTGATGCAATTGGTTGTAGAAGATTTTGACCTTGTCTTCCTGCACCACGAGCGTACTTTCAAAAGGCTTGGGAATCTTAAAAGGGAGTACTTTCATAATTAAAAATTACGCTAATATTATGAATAAATATTTTAATAAATACTGAAATGGGTTAAAATAGTCATAGAATTGGTTAAAATTGAATTAACATAAAACTGCACTTCAATCCTATTTTTGTCTCAAACTAGTAAACCGATAGCAATGAAAGTACAATGGCAGGGTGTCATGCCCGCAGTAACGACAAAATTCACAGATGACGACCAATTGGATTTGGCTATGTTCAGAACAAACATCAACGCACAGGTCGATGCAGGGGTTCATGGAATAGTTTTGGGTGGCTCGTTGGGCGAAGCCAGTACCTTGACACAAGAAGAAAAGAATATTTTGGTCAAGGAAACGGTCGATATCGTGGAAGGAAAGATTCCGGTGATCATGACCGTTGCCGAACAATCTACCAAAATGGCGATTCAAGCTGTAAAGGAGGCCGAGGAAACCGGTGCCAACGGACTTATGATTTTACCCCCGATGCGATACAAGTCAACCGACCATGAAACGGTAACCTATTTCAAGGAGATCGCAAAAAGCACGTCGCTGCCGATTATGATCTATAACAACCCCGTGGATTATAAAATCGAGGTAACGGTCGATATGTTCCAAGAGCTCATGGAACTTGACAACATTCAGGCCGTGAAAGAGTCTACCCGAGATATTATCAATATCGGAAGACTACGCAATCGATTTGGCGACAAACTTAAAATCTTGACCGGGGTAGATCCCCTCGCCCTAGAAAGTCTATTAATAGGTGCCGATGGCTGGGTAGCCGGACTGGTCTGTGCATTTCCTGCCGAGACCGTAGCGATCTATGAACTGGCAAAAGCCGGACGTGCCAAAGAAGCTACCGAAATTTACCGCTGGTTCTTACCTCTATTGGAGCTTGATATTAGTCCGCAATTGGTACAGAACATTAAATTGGCGGAAGTCGCTACGGGAATCGGGTCCGAAAATGTCAGGCCTCCTCGACTTCCTTTGCTAGGAGCTGAAAGAGAACGGGTCTTACAAGTTATTGCCGATGGGCTTAGAACAAGACCTGAGCTTCCAGATTATAAATCGCTTGCTGTGTGCTAGAAATTCGACCTACGTGTGAAAATTGTAATAAACCGCTTCCATTTGATGCGGAAGACGCTATGATTTGTACTTTTGAATGTACATTTTGTAAAGTGTGTGTCGAAACGATTTTACAATCAATTTGTT